>JAPOXA010000037.1 GCA_026707325.1 Acidobacteriota bacterium
CCTCCTCAAGTCAAATCCTATGCCGCCGCAACTCCCTTTTTCAGCAAGCCCCTAGGGAACTTACCCGTTTCGTGGACACCTCGTTCTTCGAGGTGAGCCTGGCCAGTTTGAACGTCCTGGAGCGTCTGCTATCAGCAAGCAGCAGGAGCCGCGGCAGGGCAACAGGCAGCTCTAGTGCCAGTAGCCCCGGTCCGCGTGGGTCCTCCGAACAGCTGCCGGGTGGACGCGCCGGCCGTGAGGCCGGCTGCGCTAGGAGGAGGCAGGTTCCACTTCAGTCGCAGTACCATGCAAGCCCAAGATGCTTCAATCGTCCGTTGCCCTCGTTCTCGTCTCGGTAGCCCTTCAGGCACCGGCTCAGACCGACAGCCCGGCGCCACTCGTCGCCGCTCTGGACACCGACGGCGACGGCACCCTGGCGTCGTCCGAACTCCCCTCCCAGGCTCGACGCGTCCTCCTCTTCGCGCTCGACGCCGACGACAACGGCGTCCTCTCAGCCGAGGAACTCGACACGATCGGCCGCGGCGGCGCCGGCCGCGGCCGCAAGACCCGGCGCGGTCCCGAGAACTGGAACTTCGCCGAAGAGACCGGGAACGGAATCCGCATCGTCCGCAACCTCGAGTACGCCACCGGCGCCGGGTACGCGGGCGGCCGCGGCAAGCTCGACCTCTACATTCCGCCCGGCGACGGTCCGCATCCCGTCATCGTCTTCTTCCACGGCGGCGGGCTCTACAACGGAGACAAGCACAGCCTCGTTGACCTGGGACCGCAGTTCGCGTCGCTCGGCTATCTCGTCGCGGCGCCGAACTACCGGCTGTCGCCCGAGTACGCCTACCCCGCCTACATCGAGGACGCGGCCGTGGCGTTCCGCTGGGTCTGGGACCACATCGGGAACTACGGTGGCGACCGGGACCGCATGGCCGTATCGGGAGGCTCCGCCGGCGGCCACATCGCGGCGCTGCTTTCCGTTGACGGGCGCTACCTCCGCGCCCAGGATCTGGATCTCGGCAACATCCGCGCGTCGCTGCCGATCACCGGCCTGATGAACGCCGAGCGCGCCGGCCGCGAACGCCACCTGCTGACCTGGCGTGCCGACCGGGAACTGATCCGCGAGGCCTCGCCGATCCGCTACGTCGCGTCCGGCCTGCCGCCGATGCTGATCACCGTCGCCGACGGCGACACCGAGAACCGCCGGCAGCAGAACGTCGAGATGTTCGAGGCGATGGAGGTCGCGGGCGCCGAAGTCGAGTTCGAGTGGCTCGTCGACCGCACCCACAACTCGATCCGGCCGAACATGTCGAAGGAAGGCGATACGACAGTGGAGCTGCTGCTCGACTTTCTTCGCCGCCACGGCATGGCGCCATAGTCGGCACGCTAGGCCGGCAGCAGCCCCGCGAACTCCTCGAACGGCAACACCTCCACACCATCGACCCGCTGCGGCCGGTCTCCCAGATAGACGACGATCCGGCGCTTCAGGCGATCCGTCCGGCTGGCGAGAGAGCGGAAACCGCGGAGAATGCCGCGGCCGGCCCGGCGGCTCGCCTTGACCTCGATCCCCCACAGCTCCAGGCCCACCTCCAGCACGAAGTCGACCTCGGCGCCGTGGCGGGTTCGGTAGTGGTAGAGCGCCGCCTCGGGCCAAAAGGTGCCGAGGCGGCGGTGCAGCTCATAGGCGACGAGGTGCTCGAGCAGTAGGCCACGCTCGTCGTCCAGCGGACGATCCAGCGGCCGGCGCAGAAGGGCGTTGCGGACGCCCAGGTCGAACAGGAAGAGCTTGCCGTGGCGGACCAGGGAGGAACGGTCCGAGCCGCTCCAGGCGGGGACACGAAAGACGACCAGGGTGTCTTCGAGGACGTCCAGATATCTCCGTGCGGTCTCGTGCGCGATGCCGGCGTCCTTGCAGAGGGAGTTCAGGTTGAGGATGCGCCCCGATGCCGCAGCCGCCAGGTCGAGCAGCCGGGCGAAGCCGCCGACATTGCGGACCAGGGCCTCGGCCTGGATCTCGGCGCGCAGGTAGGTGTCGACGTAGCTCCTCAGATCGAGCGAGCGGGTCGCCTCGTCGGCTTCGGCGTAGATGCCGGGCAGGCTGCCGTGGGCTAGCACCCGGTCGAGGTCGAAGTCGGAACCGAGCTCACAGGCGAGCAGCGGATGCATGTAGTGAACGTGGATCCGGCCCGGCAGCAGGTTGGCCTGTCCCCGCCGCAGCTTCCGGGCGCTCGATCCGGATAGAAGGAAGCGGAAGCGCGGCGGCCGTTGGTCGAGCAGCACCTGGACGACATCGAGCAGGGCCGGGACTCGTTGAACCTCGTCCAGGAAGACGGTCGTCGCGTCCTCAGGCGCGGAGGTCAGTTCCCGGGCCAGGCGCTCGGGCTGGGCCACGTAGTCCCGGAATGCTCCCGGGTCCGCCAGGTTGACGGACCGGTCCGGCTCAAGGCTCGCCAGCAGGGTCGACTTGCCGACCTGACGGGGACCGAGAACAAGAGCGCTGCGCTGCGAGGAGCGGAGGACCGGAGTCAGCAATCGTTCGTACACGCGGGTAAAGTAACCGCATTTTTACCCGCATGCAACAGATTTCTGCCGAGAGTTTGACCGTCCAGGTCGTTCCGGCCCAGCGGCCGGCGCGTCTTGAAGCCGCCTGCGGCGGCAGCCGGCGAGGGTGCCGGCGTACCCAGTTGGCGGCCCTCACTCCGGCAGGCTGAACGCGATGTACTCGCCCCCCGAGGGCCCGCCCGTCCGGCCGCCGCCGGCGGCGATCACGACGTACTGCTTGCCGTTGACGCTGTAAACGGCCGGCGTCGAGTAGCCGGCGGCCGACAGCTTCGCTTCCCAGAGGATCTCGCCGTTCCTCGTGTCGTAGGCGCGGAACATCTCGTCCGGCGTCGCCCCGATGAAGATGAGGCCCGAGGCCGTCACTACCGGCCCGCCGTAGTTCACCGCGCCGAAGCCGAGGCCGGGATGCGTGGGGTAGTCCCCGAACGGCACCTTCCAGGCGATCTCGCCGGTCGCGAGGTCGATCGAGTTCAACGTCCCCCAGGGTGGCGAGTTGCCGGGCAGGTTCTCGTGGTCGCGGAGGTAGACGTAGCCGCCGAGCGCGTAGGCGAGCTCCCCCCTTGGCTCGTCCTCTTCGGGCTCCGGCGACAGGATGTAGGCCTCGATCGCGCCCAGCTCGATCCGGTTGAGGTGAGCGAAACCCTCCATCCGGCCACTGCCTTCGCGGATGATCCGGCGCATCTCGCCGCGCGACAGGCGGTCGCCGACGCCGAGCAGGGGGCCGCCCATGTCGGTGCCCTCGAGCTTCAGCCCGTGGCAACGTCCGCAGTGGAGCGCGTAGGTGCCGTAGCGGCTGAAGCCGACGGGAACTTCGGTGAGGTTGAGAATGCCGGCGACGTCGTTGGCATTGACGATCAGGTGGTTCGTGCTCGGGTCGAACGCCGAGCCGCCCCACTCGCCGCCGCCGTCGTACCACGGCATGAAGAGCACGGTGCCGACCTTCGGCGGCGCCCAGGGCCGCAGATCCCAGCCCTTGATCCTCTCCTCGACGAACGCCCGCGCTTCCGGCGTCCGGTTCGTGATCTCGAAGTCCTGCCGGCTGATGACCACGGCCGACATCGGCTGGGTCGGCGCCGTCACCTCGCCCGGCAGGGTGCTCGGAATCGGCGTCTCGATCTCGTGGATCGGGTACATCGACTCGCCGGTCTCCCGCTCGAAGACGTAGAGCTGCCCCGTCTTCGTCGTGATCGCGACCGCGTCGATCACCCGACCGCCCCGCTCGAGCTGGACCAGGGTCGGCGGCGACGGGTTGTCCTTGTCCCAGAGATCGTGGCGGACGACCTGGAAGTGCCACTTCAGTTCTCCGGTTCGCGCGTCCACCGCCACCAGGGCGTCGGAGAAGAGGTTGTCGCCGAGGCGGCTCGCGCCGTAGAAGTCGGGAGTCGCCGACCCGGTCGGCGCGAACACGATGCCGCGTTCCTCGTCGAGCGCCATGCCGGTCCAGACGTTGGCGCCGCCGGCTCGCTCGAGCGAGCCTTCGGCCCAGGTCTCGGAGCCGGTGTCGCCGGGCTTCGGAATCGTGTCGAACTGCCAGACTAGGCTGCCGTCGACCGCGCTGAAGGCCCGGATCGAACCCGGGAACGCGTTCGCGTCCTCGTTCGTCGAGAAGCCGAGGATCAGCTTGTCCTCGAAGACGACCCCGGGCACGGTGACGAAGATGACGCCGGCCCGGTCCACGTCCGGGGTCAGGTCGAGAACGCCGCCGTCGCCGAAACCCTCGACCAGGCTGCCGTCCGCGCCGTCGACCGCGATCAGGTTCTTGCCGTGGGTGTAGAAGAGCCGCCGGTCGCAGCCGTTCTCCCACCACATGAGGCCGCGCTGGGCGTTGCCGGAAAGCTCCAGTTCGCTCCGCCAGATCTCCTCGCCGGTGGCGGCATCGAGCGCGAAGGCGTCGAGATGGGGCGAGAGGGCGTAGAGCACCCCGTCGATGACCAGGGGGCTCGTGTACATCGTGGCGCCTGGGCCCCGCGGTTCGCCCGCGTCGTAGACCCACGCGACTTCGAGCTGGCTCACGTTGTCTCGATCGATCTCGGTCAGCGGGCTGTAGTGCCGGCGTCCGGAGTCGCCGAGGTAGACGGGCCAGTCCTCGTCGGTCGGGCCGCAGGCGGTCAGGAGAAACACCGCCGCGACGGCGGCGGTCAGGTTCGAGGCGCTGGCGGATCGCATGGCGAGCAATCGTACTTGCTCGCGGAAGGCCCATCCTTGTCCGGAGCGCGTGTATCCTGAGCGGAAGAAACCCGAACGCAGTTCGAAGGAGGGATGCGCGATGAAGAGACTGAACCTCGTCTTCTGGACCTTCCTGCTGGCGACGGCCGCCGCCGCCGAGGACCCGCCCAACATCGTCCTCCTCTTCGCCGACGACCTCGGCTACGGCGCGATCTCGGCCTACGGCGGCGCTGGCATCCCGACTCCGCACATCGACTCGCTCGGCGAGGACGGCGTGCGCTTCGTCTCCGGCTACATGACCGCGCCGGTCTGCAACCCGTCCCGCAACGGTCTGATCACCGGCCGCTACCAGCAGCGTTGGGGCAAGGAGTTGAATTCCCAGACCGTGCCGCCGGTCGGCGCCGCCCGCGGGACTCTCGGCATTCACCACCGCACGATCGCCGACGCGCTGAAGACGGCCGGCTACGCGAACGCGGCGATCGGCAAGTGGCAACTCGGGATGCGGCGGCTGCTGCATCCGCTCGACCGCGGCTTCGACTACTTCTACGGCATGCCCTCCGGCATGAACTTCGTCGACCCGAGCTGGCCGGGCGCGCACGCGCTGGAGATGAAGCCGGTCACCCGGGGGAACCCTGACCGCATCGTCGCCATGTTCAGGGGCCGTGAGGAAGACGAACTGAAGGAGTACCAGACGACCCAGCTCGCCCGCGAAGGAACGGACTTCATCGACCGCAACAGGGACAAGCCCTTCTTCCTCTACCTCGCCTTCTACGCGGTCCACGCCCCGATGCAGGTGATGGACGAGCACTACCAGCGCTTTCCCGACTTCGACGACCCGTACCGGCGCGTCTACGCCGGGATGGTCAGCGCGCTCGACGACGCCGTCGGCATGGTCCTCGCCAAGCTCGAGGAGCACGGTCTCGCCGACAACACCCTGGTCATCTTCACTTCCGACAACGGCGCGATGAGCACCCAGGACACCGAGCGCATCCACAACAGTCCGCTGATCGGCCACAAGCGGAACCTCTACGAGGGCGGCATCCGCGTGCCGTTTCTCATGCGCTTCCCCGGCCGCATCCCGGAGGGCACCGTCTACGAGCACCCGGTCAGCTCGCTCGACCTCTTCGCCACCTCGGCGAGCCTGGCGGGGGTGCCGGACGTGGAGAGCTACCGTCTCGATGGCGTCGACCTCATTCCCTACCTGTCGGGCGAGACGGAGGGCGCTCCCCACGAGTACCTGTTCTGGCGCTCGGGTCCCAACGCCGCGGTCCGCCACGGCTCCTGGAAGCTGCTGATGGCGGGCGACCGGGATCGCCTGTATGACGTCGATGAGGATCCCGGCGAGTCCGAGGACCTCTCGGCGGCCAACCCGGACGTCATCGCGAAGATGAAGGAGGCCTTCGCGCGCTGGAGCGAAGAGATGGAGGACGGCCGCGTCTCACCGCCGTCGCGGCGCGCGACGACGGACTACAACGGCGACACGATCGAGTGGCACATCTGAGGCGCCCGCTGTCCGAACGGCGTTAGAGTGGTTCGGTGGCGGCGGGGCCGCGGCCGGAATCGCCGGCCCGGCCTCAGTCGCCCGGACTCGGGGAGGTGCCCATGTCGATGCGTCCAACGATGTCGCCGGAGTTCTCGGCCGCCGCCGCGATCCTGAGCCTCACCGTCCTCGGCTGTACCGATACGTCGTTGTCGGTCAACGACTACGCCGAGGCCGCCGCGCCGGCGTCGCGCACGGAGGGCTACAACGAGCAGCGCAACGTCTACTTCGGCGATGTCCACGTTCACACCCGGTACTCCTTCGACGCCTACCTGCTCGGCGCCGAGGTCTCGCCCGATGGGAGCTACCGCTTCGCCAAGGGCGAGGCGATCGAGAACACCTTCGGCGACGAGATGAAGCTCCGCGAGCCGCTGGACTTCCTTGCCGTCTCGGACCACGGGTTCTTCCTGGGAGTGGTGCCGCTGTGGGCCGATCCGTCGACGCGCGTGGGACAGGTACCCGGCGCGGAGGCGTTCCACGGCGTGAACGAGGGGGACAACCGGCATCCGTACTCGGTGCAGATGCGCTCGGTCCTGTTCCGGCAGCGCTTCGGAAGCCAGATGCGCACCGACGGCGGCTTCCTGAGGCGGCAGCGGGCGCGGATGGCCAACCACCCGCAGGTGCAGTACGCCTCCTTCGACGACGAGGGCCACCGCACGGCCTGGGAGGATTCGATCCTCGCCGCGGAACGCCACAACGACCCGGGCAACTTCACGACGTTCATCGCCTACGAATGGACCTCCTCGACGCCGGCGCCCGAGTCGGCGGCGTACCATCGCAACGTCATCTTCGCCGGGTCGGAGGCGCCGGCCCGGCCGTTCACGCGGATCGACTCGCACGAGCCCGAGCAACTCTGGAGCTGGATGGACCGGCTGCGGGAGCAGGGCGTCGACAGCCTGGCGATCCCGCACAACTCGAACCAGTCCCACGGCCAGGTGTTCCGGCTCAAGTACTCGGACGGCCGCGCGGTCGACAACGCCTTCGCCGAGCAGCGGATGCGCAACGAGCCGCTCGTCGAACTGACCCAGGTCAAGGGCACGTCGGAGACTCACCCCCGGCTCTCTCCGGACGACGAGTGGGCCGACTTCGAGATACTGAACACTCGCAAGGGCAAGATCTCCGCCCACAGCGACCCGAGCGGCAGCTATGCCCGGCAGGCCCTGGTCAGCGGCCTCGCGCTGGAGCAGGAGGGTCGCGGCAACCCGTTCAAGATCGGTTTCATCGGCTCGAGCGACACCCACAACGGGGCGCCCTCCTTCGACGAGTCGAACACCTTCGGGTCGTCGCCGGTCTCGGGCACTGCCGAGAACCGCGGCTCCGTGCCGGTCTCCCGGGAGCGGCTGGACTACATCGCCGACCTGCCACCCGCCGAGCAGGCGTTCGGCGACGTGGTCGACGACATGCTGGGACCGTACTTCGGCATGCGGCGAGCGCAGTTCTCGGCCTCCGGCCTCGCCGCCGTCTGGGCCGAGGAGAACACCCGGGACGCCATCTTCCAGTCGCTGCGCCGAAAGGAGACCTACGCCACGTCCGGTACCCGCATCCGGTTGCGCTTCTTCGGCGGCTTCGACTACGACGTCCTCGATCCGGCGAGTCCGGACCTGATCCCACAGGCCTACGCCGGCGGCGTGCCGATGGGCGGCGACCTGGTCGCCGACAGCGACGCGGCCCCCCGCCCCCGCTTCCTGGTCTGGGCCCAGCGGGACAGGCTCAGCGCGCCGCTCCAGCGTCTCCAGGTCGTCAAGGGCTGGTACGACAGCGGCTACCGCAAGGAGATCCGCGAGCAGGTCTACGACGTGGCCTGCGCCGATGGCGGAGCGGTCGATCCGGAGACCCGCCGCTGTCCGGACAACGGGGCGACCGTCGATCTCTCGGACTGCTCCTTCAGCGACGACCTGGGCGCCGGCGAACTGGCGACGGTCTGGGAGGACCCGGACTTCGACCCGGGCAACGACGCCGTGTACTACGTGCGGGTGCTCGAGAACCCGACCTGCCGCTGGACCACCTGGGACGCGCTGCGGGCGGGCGTGGCACCCAGGGGCGGGGTGCCGCTGACGATCCAGGAACGCGCCTGGTCATCGCCGATCTGGTACCACGCACCGCGGTAGCGCCGGCGCAGGTTCCCTGCGCCCGACCTGAGACGGGGGCCGAGTCGACATTGACAAAAGAGGACCGATTCGATCCACTATCGGCCCTCCGATGCGCCGGTTCGCTCGCAAGTTGCATCGCTACGCCGGACTCACTCTGGCGCTCTTTCTCGTGATCGTCGGTCTGACCGGGAGCGCGCTCGCGTTCTACGAGGAGCTCGACGCCTGGCTGAATTCCGATCTGATGCACGTGCCGCCGGGGCGTCCGGCGCTGTCGGCGTCCGAACTCGTCTCGCGCATCGAGGCCTGGGACGACCGCATCCGCGTCACTGGCCGGCCGGGTTGAGCCGGGTGGGCGTCGTACCCGCGCAGGCGTACTACATCGGCTACTTCGAGTCCTTCGAGGGCATGCGGTCCGGCCTGGGGCCGCCGATTCTCTACGTCGACGGCCACGACGGCTCCTTGATCGGCGACAGCGTGCCGCTCGAGGGCAGCGCCGCGGACGTGATCTACCGGCTTCAGTTCCCCATCCACAGCGGCCAGATTCTCGGCCTGCCGGGACGCATCATCGTCTTCCTGGCCGGCATCGTCACGGCGGTGCTGTCCGTCACCGGCGTCGTCATCTGGGCGCTGGGCGTGCGGCGCCGGGCCCGGCAGCGCGAACGGAACGGCCAGCGCCGCGAACCGGCCGGCGGTCCACTTCCGGGGCGGCGCCTGGCCGCGTCGGGAACAAGCCTGCTGGCCCCACCCGGCGAACCGTCTGGTGGGCCGTGAGGGGATCGAACCCCCGACCCTTGGATTAAAAGTCCACTGCTCTACCAACTGAGCTAACGGCCCGGCGCAGTATACGGCTCTACTCGTTGACGGCCGCTCGCACCGCCGGCAACCGTTCCCCCAGCCACTCCTCGAGCCTCGAGCCGCCGCTCACCACCGTCTCCTCACGCCTCGGGCCCGAGGAGATCAGATCGGCGCCGGCGTCGAGCTCCTGTTCCAGGAAGTCGATGTAGTCGAGAGCCTCCCGCGGCAGGTCGCGCCGGTCGAGGACGCCGCGCGTGTCCTGCTTCCAGCCGGGGAAGGTGCGGTAGATCGGCTCGGCGGTTTCCAGGCGGTCCGTCACCGCCGGCAGGTTGCGCACCACTTCGCCGCCGATGCGGTAGGCGACGCAGACCTGGAGTTCTTCCAGTTCGTCGAGCACGTCGATCTTCGTCAGCGCCAGACTGCGGGCCCCGTTGACCCTGGAAGCGTGCCGCAGGACGACCAGGTCGAGCCAGCCGCAGCGCCGCGGCCGGCCGGTCGTCGTGCCGAACTCGTGTCCGCGGTCCCGCAGGTGGAGGCCGACGCCGTCCACCAGCTCGGTGGGCATCGGCCCCTCGCCGACCCGGGTGGTGTAGGCCTTGACCACGCCGATCGCGCCGTCGATCGCCGTCGGCGGGACGCCGCTGCCGGTCGCCGCGCCGCCGGTCGTCGAGTTCGAGCTCGTCACGTAGGGGTAGGTCCCGTGGTCGACGTCGAGCAGCGCGCCCTGGGCGCCTTCGAAGAGCACCGCGCCGCCGGCACGGATCAGACCGTCCAGCTCGACCGAAAGGTCGCAGAGGTAGGGAGCGAGGCGCTCGGCCCAGCGAGTGAAGTCTGCGGCGGCGGCTTCGGGATCCAGTTCGGCGCCCTCGGCGGCCGGGCGCTCGAAGTCCGCCACCCGCACGATCTGCCGGCTCATCATCGCCTCGCCGCCGGCGACCAGTTCGGCCAGGCGGATGCCGGTGCGGCCGATCTTGCTCTCGTACGCCGGGCCGATGCCCTTGGCCGTCGTGCCGATGCGGTCCGCGCCGCGCGCCTCTTCGCGCACGCGGTCGAGGGCGACGTGGACCGGCGTCAGGGCATGGGCGCGGTCGGAGAGCCTGAGCCGCCCGGCGGTACGGATCCCGCGCTGCTCCAGTTGATCGACCTCGCCCAGGAAGGCGTCCGGGTCGATCACCATGCCATTGCCCAGGTAGCAGGCCACCCCCTCGTGCAGGATGCCCGAGGGAATCAGGTGCAGGGCGAAGTGCTCGTCGCCCTCGCCGCTGCCGAACTTCACCGTATGGCCGGCGTTGTTGCCGCCCTGGAAGCGAACCACGGCATCGAAGGCGGGGCACAGGAGATCGATGATCTTCCCCTTGCCCTCGTCGCCCCACTGCATGCCGACGACGACTACGTTCGCCATGTCCGGTTCCCTAGAGCAACTCGCGGTTCGGCCCGCATCGCGCCGACACGGGGAGCGCGACCCTAGCAGCGATGGTCGAGGGCGGGCAGGGACCCGGCCGCCACTGTTCTGCAACCGCAACGACGTGACGGCGAATGCCTGGTTTGCAGCAAAGCCTCTCGCAACGGCAACTACAGGTACCCCATCGCCTTCAGCCGTTCGATCTCCTGTCGCGTCCGTTCCACGTCCGTGCCGCCCACGGTGTCGATGGGCTGCCAAGCGTTGCGGTAGGTCGCAACCCGGCGAGCCGAGCCCGGGTCCGGCGGTGTTTCGAACGCTCCCTTCAGAACTCTGCCCTCGGTGTCCTCCGGAACAGGCAACCCGAGCAACGCCAGCACGGTCGGAAAGACGTCGAACACGTGGCTGCTTTCCAGACGGTGGCCGCGTCGGATGCCCGGGCCGTACAGCAGCAGGACTCCGGGCGGACCGTGCCGGTGCTGGGTGTAGAGCCGGTGGACGAAGGTCGGCGACTGGCCGTGGTCCGAGGCGACGACGAAGACGGTCTCCGGGCCCAGGGCCCGGCGCAGTTCGCCGACGAGGCCGTCGATCTGCCGGTAGACGTCGGCCACGGCCTCCCCGTGCTCCTCGATGCCCGCCCGGGAGACGAACGGGAACAGCTCCGGCTCGGCCCAGCGCCAGCGCTGGTGCGAGACGGTGTCCGGTTCATGGGTGTTGAGGTTGAGGAAGCGCGGCGGCGGCAGGCCCTGCCGGGAGCGGTGCTCCAGCAGGGCAATCACGGCCTGGTGCTGCCAGTCGAGGTCCGGCCGGCCGGCGGCGGCGTCCAGGACCTCCTGAGGCACGTCGGGCGGCTGGGCGAACCACTCGAGCGTCGCGTCCGCGCCGCCGGAGTCCGCCAGCGCGTCGTTCAGGCCGTAGCCGAGAAGCCGGCTCGACGGCTCAAGCATCTCCTGCGCCGGGAACGAGTAGAAGTAACCGTCGACGACGACGGTCGGCAGGCCGGCCCGGTCCGCGATCTCCCAGATCGGCGGCGACGCCAGGTCGAGCCGGTTGACGAAGCGCCGCGAGATCCCCGGTGCCCGGGCCACCAGGTCGATCAGTTCCTTGAAACTCGTCCGGTGAACCGGAAACAGGCCGGCGCCCCCGCCGGGAAAGCGGATCCGGTAGAAGTCGTGGATGCCGTGCCGGCGGGGCGTCTCGCCAGTGTAGATCGACGCCCAGATCACGGCGGAGTTCGCGTCGCTGATCGTCCCGAGGCGGCTCGACGTACCGTCGCGGACGAACTCCGCCAGGTTCGGCAACTCGCCGGCGCCGATCAGTTTGTCGAGCATGCCGGGGTCCACCCCGTCAAAGCCCAGCAGGGCCACCGGCGGCCCTTCGCCGGCGACCAGCGCCGTCGGGTCGAAGGACGCCGCCTCTTGGTCCGGGACGAGCCGGAACGCGATCGGCAGCGCGACGTGAGCCGCGACCAGGGCCACGGCGAGCGCGGCCACGAGCCGCGGCAGCCGACCGGCGGCGGCGAGACGGGCGACCCAGGCCGCCAGCACCCGGGTGACGATCCAGATGGTGGCGCCTGACAGGGTGCAGGCCACGGCAAGAAACAGCGCCATGCCCCGGACGCCGGCCGGCGTGAACCAGGGGACCTGCCCGTAGGTCAGGCCGTAGAACAGGACGAGTTGGAAGAAGATCAGGTTGAACAGGCACGCTGCAAGCAGGACCGGATTGCCCGCGGGCCGGCGGCGCAGGTGCGCGAGCGTCCGCCACAGCAGCCCCAGGCCACCGAAAGCGGCGCCGGCCCAGACCCCGTAGAGCAGCCCGAAGAGCAGGAGTGCGGCGATGCCTGCAACAGCGCTGTCCGCCCGGTTGTGCACCAGGTGCGCCAGCGAGATCGGGCCGCCGAACAGCAGCGCGCCGAACAGCAGTCCGGCCCTCAGGTCGCGGCCGCAGGCGGCCAGCGACCCGCGAACGAAGGCAGCGGCGCCAGCACGTTCGGCCACGGGCCGGGATGATACGGCAGCGATGGCGGAGTGCGGGCAGGGACCCGGCCGCTCCGCCAGGTCGCCGGCCTCACGGCCGGCGCGATTGCCCGCCGCCTTCGGCGGCAGCCGCCGGCGAAGCCGGCGACGATACTGGCTTCGCGCAGAATAGGCCCATGTCCACCGTCCGGCAGGCGCTCGCCGCCCTCGACCGCGACGCCGCCGGCCGGTCGATGATGGACCTCGCGACGGAGTTCTACTCCATTCCCCGCAGCCTCACCGGCGACGGGGTTCGCGAGACGCTCGAACGGATCGGGCGTCGCCTACCCCTGGAGATCCACGAACTTCCCACCGGCACGCCGACTCTCGACTGGACCGTGCCGCGGGAGTGGAACCCCCGCGAAGCGTGGATCCAGGATCCCACGGGCCGCCGCGTCGTCGACTTCGCCGACCACAACCTCCACCTGGTCGGCTACAGCACGCCCGTCCACCGCCGGATGACGCTCGACGAACTGCGGCCGCACCTGCACAGCCTGCCGGAACAGCCGGACCTGATCCCCTACCGCACCTCCTACTACGAGGAGAACTGGGGCTTCTGCCTGCCCGACCGGCTCCTTGAGTCGCTGCCTCAGGGCGAGTACGAAGTGCTCATCGACGCTTCGCTCGAGGACGGCTCGATGACCTGGGGCGAGTGCCTGCTTCCCGGGTCGAGCGCCGAAGAGGTGCTCATCTCCAGCCACGTCTGCCACCCGCAGCTCGCCAACGACAACCTCTCGGGAATCGCGGTCACGGTCCATCTGGCCGAAGCCCTCGCCCAGGTTCCCGAGCGCCGCTACAGCTACCGCTTCCTGTTCGCCCCGGGCGGCATCGGCGCCATCGCCTGGCTAGCCCGGAACCGGGAGCGCCTGGACACCTTCCGCCACGGCCTGATCGCCGCCAACCTCGGCGACGACGGCTCCTTCCACTACAAGAGGAGCCGCCGCGGCGACCGCGAGATCGACCGCGCCGTGGCCGCCGCCCTGGCCGACCTCGGCGAGGATCTCGTCACCCAGGACTTCTTCCCCTTCGGCTACGACGAACGCCAGTACTGCTCCCCCGGCTTCGACCTGCCGGTCGGCGTCCTGACCCGCACGCCCTGGGGTCGCTACCCCGAGTACCACACCTCCGCGGACGACCTCTCGTTCATCGGCGCGGAAGCCCTCGCCGGCTCGCTCGCGGCCTACCTGGCCACCGCCGCCGCGCTGGAGGAAGGACCCGGTGCGCGGGCCTCTCCGCCGGCCGCCGCCGAAGACGGCCCGAAGGGCGCCGTCCGTGCCGGCCCGGACAGTCGTTCAGCCCAGGCGCGGTCCCAACGCCCCGTCGCCGGCCGCCGCTACCGCAACATCGAGCCCTTCGGCGAACCCCAGCTCGGCCGCCGCGGCCTGTACGGCGGCCTCGGCGGCGCCGGCCGCAGGGACTTCGAAATCGCCATACTGTGGGTGCTCAACCAGAGCGACGGCGAGCACACACTGGAGGACATCGCGGAGCGTTCGGGGCTGCCGCCGAACGTCGTCGGCGAGGCGGCGGACGCCCTTTGCCAGGCCGGGCTGCTGGAAGAGGTGGTCTGAGCCGCGGGTTGATAGCGTGCGCCCTACACGTTCGCCCCTTACGATGCTTCTTCGGTCGACTACGCCCCTCGTGGTGTCGGTCTTGTTCCTGTTTCTCGCCGGATGACTTCCGGCAGCGGGCTCGCGAGGTCTTCGAGGAAGTGGCGTCGTCGAACCCGGGCCGGTTCCTGGCCATGCGAGCACGCCTCCGGGCGGACTCGTTGAACGAACCGAACGGGTAGCGGCTATGGGGGGCGGATCTCCCCCGACGAGGTCAGGATCGTCCCCGTCAGGGGATCGGAGATCGCCACCTCGGCGTGCACGGACATGCGTCCGCGGCCGGCTCGTACCGGTGTGGACAAACTCGCCGCGAGCGTCCGTGCCTCGGGCGGTTCCGGAAACAGCAGGGCGGCCTCGACCGCCATGGCTGCCTCCAGATCCGCGCTGGTGCCTGCCTCCCGCAGTGCTCTCAACTGCTTCAGTTCCTCGATCTGCTCCCGCGCCGGATCCTGATCCGTCACCGCCTCCAGTTGCGTCTGGAGCTGCCGATCGTCCTCGCTCTGGCTCAGTTCGCTCAGCCGATGGATGCCGTAGGCGGGACGTGCCCGGGCGCGCTCCAGGGCTTCTTCCCAGACCTCCGGCTCGTTCGTCCAGGGCGTCAGCGTCTCGGCGCTCCGCCCGTCGAAGGCGACGGCGGCCACACGGTCCGCCGGAAGGAGATGGTCCCAGAGGCCGTCTCCCAGGCCGCTCAGCACCCGGTCACGGTCGCGCTGAACGGAGAAGAAGTCGTCGATGAAGACGAGGAAGTTGGTGCCGGCCGGGGAGTCCGGGTCGAGGCCCGGCGCCGCCGCCAACCCGGTCGCGGTCCTGCTTGATCGAGAAGAAATCGTCGATGAAGACCAGGAAGCTCCTGCCGACGGGAGCGTTCGGCCGCAGGGCCGGCACCGTCGGTACGTCGCCAGCCGGCGACGCCACGGCGCGACCCTCCCGGATCTCGCTGAAGTAGTCGAGCGGGACCGGTCGGCCGTCAACGAGCAACTCGAAGTCCGCCGCGGTCAGGCCGTGGACGCGGCGGCCCTGCTCGTCGGTGACCACGACCTCGACGTTCACGACCCGCACGTCGATCACATCGGCGAAAGCGACTACCGCATCGTCGCGCTGTGCGGCCGCGGCGCCGGCAAGAAGCGTCCCGCACCCCCAACCGCCGCAACTGCGTGGCCGAGGCTGGTCATCCTGACCGGGAGCCGCGCCGGCCGTCCAGGGTTCCGCATCATCAGTTCAGCGTAGCGCGTGACCCTGGCGAGCCTGACGCCTCCACCCGGATCGGCAGCCGCAGCGGTACGACCCCGCGTTGCTCGAACCAGGCGACGTGTTCGTACACGAGGTCGATCTCCAGCGTGTACTCGCCCGGCTCGTTCGGTGCGCGGACCCGCAGCATCACCGTCTCGAAGGCGCCGGGTTCCAGGTCCGGCAGCAGGCTGCGCCGGCCTTCCGGGGCGATTCGGGGGCCGGGCGCCTCGCCTTCGGCGGTCGCGATCCCCTGTCGCCAGCGGGACGCGAGGTTCACTCCCACGTAGCCCTGGCGTCGCCAGGTGACCTGCGACTCGTTCGTCACGCCGACCGGCAGTTCGACCTCCGCCCCGGCGGGTAGCGTGGCCGGCATCAGGCCGACGGTGCCGATCCGGGCCGCGAAGACCTCCGCGTTCATGTGCTCCTCGCTGGCGAGGAACCGGAGTTCGGCGCCGAGGTAGAAGGTCTCTTCGGTCTCACGGTTCCAGGCGTAGGCGGCGCACGGGGCCGGCGGCCGCACCCTGGTCCAGGTGGTCGGCGCGCCGCGGCTGCTCTCGACGCGCAGGCGGTGGACGAAGCTCCGGTGGCCGTCGCGCCTCCTCGTCTTGTGCGGCTTCCGGGAGCGCAGGGTCACCCGCTGGCGCCGGCCGGCTTCGGCGAACTCCACGTCGGCCGCCGGACCGCCGTCGAGCTTCAGCCGCACGCGATTCGGCGCCACGGGCGAAGTGACGAAGAGCGTGAGGCTGTCGAAGCGGTGCCGGGACTCGATGAAGATCTCGCTCGGACCGCGGGCGGCGACCCACCAGGAACCGCCGCGTTCCAGCACCCGGTCGGCCCGGCCCAGGATCCGCATGCCCGCGATGCTCCTCCGCTCGTAGCCGGGCACGTTGCGCAGCGAGAACTCGAACGGCAGATACCGGAGCGGCGCGTTGCGGGTGTGCGCCTGCAGCGTCGGCGCGGGCACGGTGACGCCGAAGGGCGCAAGCACCATCGCGCCGGTGAACAGGCCGGCGGCGAGCCCCCCGGCCGGCAGCGTCCAGGGCGGGATCCTGCCCGGCACGAGAAACAGGAAGGCCGGCATCACGCTGACGAAGTAGCGGTTGCCGATGAAGCCGCCGCCGCCCTGCCAGTTCCAGCCGATGAAGAGCAGGAAGTAGCCGGCGATCACGGCCAGCGCCAGGACCAGCAGCCAGCGGTCCCGGTCCCGGCGGCCGCTGAACAGGAACAGGCCGAAGGCGAGGGCCGCGAACGGGTGGTAGGGCAGCAGGCCGGCATGGCGGCCGACCAGGAAGTAGCCGGCGTTCTCGATGATCTCGCCGAACGACTGGCGGGGAATGCGGAAGAGCCAGGAGAACGTGTTGCCGGTCGGCGACTCGGGGATGGTGACCGCGGTGGCCGCTTCGCCGGTGGTCGGGGCCTGGCCTTCGGCGACCCGCCGCGCCTCGACGATCTCCGGCGGCCAGCCGCCCGGCTCGCACACGCGCACCGCCGCCCGCACGTCGGAGCCCAGGTAGGGCAGCAACTGGCCGGTCCAGCCGAGCGACATCGCCGAGAACAGCGCCAGCGTGGCCGCGAAGCCGGCGATCCAGAGCGCGGCCGTCCGCCACTGCCGCCGCAGGAGGAAGGCGCCGGCCAACGGCAGCGCGATCGTGGCGAACATCGGCTTGTTGTAGACCGGCAGCGCCAGCAGCACGCCGGAGAGAACGGTCAGCCACCAGGCGCGCCGGCGGTTCTCGAAGCCCCAGTAGAGGGCGCCGAAGACGCCGAACATGTTGAACACCTCCGGCTGGAGCCAGAACACGTAGCGCGAGCAGGCCGAGAGCAGCAGCAGGCCGCAGGCGAAGGCGGCGGCGACCGCGGGCGAAGCGCGGCGCGCCAGGAACAGCGCGGCCAGCCACAGCATGGCGACGAAGAGCGCCATGTTGAAGAAGAGCAGTCCGTTCGCGCCCCAGAGGGCGGCGAAGGGCGCTCCGAACAGCGAGTAGGCAAGCGGCTTGCCGTAGTGGACGGTCTGCCATCCGTCCGAGGTCATCAGGATCAGGTTGCCGGTCGACGCGAACGGAAACTCCTCGAGCAGTCTGTCGCCGTCCGCCGGCTCGTAGCTCAGGTCGAAGTCGCGCGCCAGGCTGAGCGCCATCAGGTAGTAGGCGGGCTCATCGGCCTTGAGCGTCGCCGGTTGACCGGGTTTGCCGATCGTCAGCGGCACCGCCAGCAGGAAGAGGCTCAGGGCCGCCAGCGTCACAGTCGCGGTACGGCTCGCGAACAGTCCTTCGCGATCCTGGAGCCGGGCCTGGAAGCGTGCGGACAGCGCCCGGATCGCGCTTCTCACGGTCGTGCTCCGGCAGGCCGTCCGGGTTCGGCGCGCCAGCCGGACGCCCCGGGCCAGAGCGCGCGCAGTAGACCCGACGTGGTGTCGCGGTCGAGAACGGGCGTCGCGGAGGTCGCCGTCGCCGCCTCGAAGCGCAGCGTGGACGCCGGCCCGGCCGCGGTCCAGGTCCGGGTCGCGCCTTCGAGGTAGAGCAGCGTGTCGTCGTCGCCGGCCCACTCGGGGTAGAGCGAATCGGGGGGACCCGCCCAGTCCTCGTCGCTCCAGCGCCCGTCCTCGAAGCGCGCCGTCCGCACCCGGTAGACGCGGCCGTCGTAGCGGCTCCAGGCGACGGCGGCGCCGTCCGGGGTGACGACGAGCCGGGGCGTGATGTCAGGCACGCCGTTGTCGGTCGAGACGCGGCCGCCGACCCAGTTCCCGTCCGATTGCCGTTGCCGCCAGACGAGTTCGTCGTCCTCGCCGTCGAAGGCGCACCAGACGAGCAGCCAGGAACCGTCGGCGAGCACCGCGGCGTCCAGAGCGGTCTGGGAACCGGGACCGTCCGCGACCAGCCGGACCGAAGGCGCGAACGCGCCCTCGCGCCAAGGCGCCAGCCAGACTTCCTGAGCGCGCGGACGGCTCGCTTCCAGCCAGGCAAGGCCGTGCAGGGGCTCGGGGCCGTCCGACGCGAGCCACCGGGCCGAGGCGAGCCGGTTCCCCGGTCGCGCCCGTTCCGGCGCCGGCAGCGCGGTCACTTCCCCGCCGCGACCGGCGTAGAGCAGGAAGCGCGGCCCGTCCGCGCCGCGGGCGACGCCGGCGACCGCCCACTCCGCCCTTCCCTCAGGTTGTGGGCCGTCAGGTTGCGGGTCGATCAGAACGAGGTCGTCGTAGCGAGCGGCGCCCATCGCTCCGGCCTCGGGCAACTCCACGGAACGCTCGGTCCCCAGCCACAGGACGGGGGGTTCGGCGGTCGCCTGCAGGTGCGCCCAGGCCGATCCGCGGTAGGCGGTGAGCCCGTCGGCGGCGATTCCTGCGGGGAACGCGCCGGCCAAGGCGAGGATCGTCAGCGTCAGGCGAAGCGACCTCGGCATCAACCGCAGCTTACCGGCCGGTAAGCTCCGCGCGTGTCGAGGTTTGCCGATCGGGTCGCGGTCGTCGCCGGGGCCACCGGCGCGATCGGCGGAGCGGTCGCCCGGTCGCTCGCCGGGGAAGGGGCGTCCCTGCTGCTCCTGGGCCGGGACGAAGCGCGGCTGCGGGAGGTCGAGGCGGAGCTCGACGAAGGCGCCGCGGCCGTTCGGACCGTCGCGGGGGACCTCACCGGGCAGCGGGCGGTCGAGGCGGCCGGCGCGGCCGTGGAGTCGCTGGGCGACGGCGTCGACCTCCTCGTCCACGCCGCGGGCGCTTTCCGCGCGGGTCCGGTCGAGTCGGCGCCGGCCGAGGATCTCGATCTCCAGTTCGCCGTCAACGTCCGCGCTCCTTACCTTCTGACCCGGCGACTGTTGCCGGTGCTTCGCACCCGCCGGGGCCTGGTCGTGTTCGTCAACTCGACGGCAGGTCTGGGGGCGGGCGCCGGCAGCGCCGCCTACGCCGCGAGCAAGCATGCGCTGCGGGCGGTCGCGGACGGCCTGCGCGCCGAAGTCAACGCCGACGGCGTCCGGGTGCTGAGCGTCTACCCCGGCAGGACCCGCAGCCGGATGCAGCAGGAGGTCTGCCGGAGTCTCGGCCAGCGCTACGACGCCGAGCGCTTTCTCGACCCCGTGGACGTGGCGGCCGCGATCGTCGACGCCGCCGCGCTGCCGCCGTCGGCCGAGGTCTACGACCTGCGGCTGCGGCCCGCGAGCAAGCCGCGGCTGTAGCGCGCGACCCGGTCGGCTACTCGCCGTCCGCCGCCGGCTTGCGAGACGTCACGACGTAGCCCAGCGCGCGGAGCCGTTCCATCTCTTCCGGGCTGATCTCGGGCTCGCCGCGCTCGGCGAGCCGGGCGGCCAGGTCGGAACCGTTCTCCGCCTGCCAACGCTCCTGCAATCGGCGCGCGAAGTCGTCTTCCGCGGCGCCCGGCTCGACCGTGCCGTCGGCGCCCCAGTCGAAGGCCTGGAGCCCGGGACGCGTTCCGGGCGCCCCCATCAGCGGCGGCGCGTTCTCGAACTCCCGTTCGAGGCGAGCCGTCAGCTCCTCCGGCGCTTCCGGCAGCGGCGACGGCGGCTCAGCCCCTGCGAGCGCCAGCATCGCGTCGTAGTAGCGCTCCTCGGCGGGCGCGAAGCGGCTGGTCCAGATGAGCTGGCGGCCGCCCTCGACCAGGGACATCCGGTTCACGCCGTTGCCCAGGTAGAGCTCGGACAGGGCGCCGTCCCGGCTCGGCTCGAACAGGCTGGGCGGGCTCCCGGCCGGCGGCGTCCCGCCGGCCGCTTCGATCAGCGTGGAGAACAGGCGGTGGTTGGCCACGGTCGCGCCGGGATCGATCGCACGGGGCCAGTCCGCCGGCAGCTTGACGATCAGCGGCACCTCGATCAGCACCCGGTGCAGGTTGTTGCCGTGCAGGACCTGGCCGTTCTCGCCGAACTCCTCGCCGTGGTCGGAGGTCACGGCGATCAGCGCTTCGTCGAAGTGTCCGCTCTCGCGCAGCGCGTCCAGCATCCGGCCGACCTGACTGTCCGCGTGGGCGGCGGTCAGTTGGTAGAGCTGCCATGCCCTTTCCCGCTGATCTGCGTCCAGCGGCCTCTCCGGATCGGCGAACGGCCGCAGGTCGAGTGGAGTGATCCGCTCCGGCAGGTCGTCGCGCGGGGCGTCCAGGCGGTCGAGATAGCCGGCGTGGCGGCGGTAGGGAGCGTGCGGCGGCAGCAGGTGCATCCACACGAATTGCTGTCCGCCGTCGAGCGACGCCAGGACCTCCGTGACCCGTTCCATCCGGCTCACCGGGCCGAAGCGGTCGAAGCCGCGGACGTAGCCGAAGGTCTGGGTGAGCCAACTGTTCGAGCGGAAGGCCGCGTTCTCGTAGCCGAGTTCGCGGAGGATCTCGGGCAGGGTCGGCACGTCGTCGCGCAGGTGGGCGCGGGCGCTGTGCCAACTGCCGTGACGCCAGGGCTGCTGGCCCGTGAACAGGGACGCCATGGACGGCACCGTCCAGCTCGAGGTCGTGATCGCCGTGCCGGCCCAGTCCGCCTCCTCCGCGAGAGCATCCAGGTTCGGCAGCAGGCCGGTGCCGACCAGGTCGGCGCGCAGCGCGTCGATCGTGATCAGCACGATGGGTCCGCGGTGGACCGGCGGCGCCTCGGCGGCGCAGCCCGTCCACAGGGCTGTCGCGCCAAGCGCCAGCGACAGGTGGATTCCGGCTCGGCGCGGCCTCATGCGGTTACATTATGGCCGTGTGCGGGAGGCGGGGATCCCGCGCCGGGCACAGCGGGGCGCGGCGTGCGGGTTGCCTCAGTTCTTTCGAGCGCGCAGTCGGATGTCGCTGTAGGTCCAGCCCCACTGCGGCGGCTCGATTTCCTCGGTGCCATCGCTGCCCATGACCAGTACCAGTCGATCGGAGGCGGTAAACGTGAGCGAGTCGACGTTTGCCGTGCCCCGGGAGCAGAACCGCCTCTCCTGACTGTCCGTCACGCAGAGGGAAACCTCCCCGCCGGCGTTGTAGCTGTAGCTCAGCCTGTACGTCTGATTCGGCGTCAACGCCCGCGGCAGGACGAGGCGGGCCTTGTTGGTGTGGGTGACACCCAGGCCGTGGCGGACGAACAGGTCGCTTCGACGCTGAACGGTGAATCCGAGCAGGTCTCTGTGGCGGTTGATCCCGAGCCAGAAGATCTGGGCTCCTGCCGGGTCGATGCTGGTCGTGCGCAGGTTGAACTCCAGCTCGACGGAGCGGTAGCTGCCGGCCTCCAGGCCGGCGCGGAAGATGTACTGGAGGTCCTGCCTCCTCACCGTGTGGCTCGTTCGGTCCGGATTCAGACAGGTCCAGCCACTGGGACAGCCGGCAGGCGGCGGCGGGTCCGGCGTTTCCGGGTCCGGTGTCGGCGGTGGCTCGCCGTATCCGGGCGGCGCCAGGCTCGACACGCCGCTCTGCGACGGTTCCAGCACGGTCAGCCTGTCGTTCCTGTCGTCCGAGACGAGCGCCGCCACGTAGAAGCTGTCGCCGCAGTTGGTCGAGATGGTGTACCGGTCGCCAAGCTCCACGCCAACCACCGCGAGCACGTCGGCCACGTAGGTCAGGGACAGGGGCGGGTGTCTCAGGACGCTCGACTCCCGGGCCCAGTAGCCTTCGCGGCTGCGGACCCGGTGCTCGCAGGTGTTGGTCGAGTGGGAGAGGTTCAGGATCGCGTAGTCGGAACGATCGTTGGAGTCGCGGCGCAGTCCGGTCACATAGGCCCAGTTGCCGCCGCGGATGAGGCTCTCCGAGTCGACGATCGGGACCTGCTGGCGCAGACCGACCCGGCTGCCGCTCGAGTTCAGGGGCATCAGATACGCCTGGAACGTGAGTTCGCCGTGGGCCGTCAGCTCGACCATCGAGGGACCGCCGTCGGCGAGGTCCGAGTAGACCGTCGTGCGTCCGGCCGGAACGTCGATGCGGGTCGGGGAGGTCGAGCGATGGACGCCGTTGGTTCCCGCGGCGATCGGGAGAACTTCGAAGCTCTGATCTTGGCCGGTCGGGTTGTGAACGCTGAGCAGAACTTCCCTGGCGTCGTCGCTGTCGCCGATCAGGACGTAGGACGTCCCCTGTGCCGAAAGAGCGGCGGGAACTCCGAGCAGGGCCGCCAGAACCAGACCGCAGGTTTGCCTCATCATTCCGTTCTTCTCCTCAAGGGCGCGCTGGGCCCGAGTCCAAGGAAGACTGACAGGATGTGCAAACATGCACAATAGCACATAAAGGAGAAGGAAGGAACCCGTAGGACGGTCCGGACAACGGTCCGGAGGCGGCGCTTTGTAGGATGGCGACCCTTGGCCGGTAACACCTTCCTCGGGATCTGTGGAATCCACCCGCGGGCGCTCCGGCTCGCCGTCGCGACCACTGTGGCCGTGGTCGTTTGCGACGTGGGGGCAACGGCGCAGACCCCTGACCACTGCAAGGCGTTCGGCGACAGCATCACGGCCGGCGTGGGCGACGATCCGGAGCGGGAGGCGCCCGGCTACCCGCCGCGCCTGGAAGAACTGGTTCCCGGGCTCGCCGTCGACAACCGCGGCGTGGGCGCCGAGCGGACGCCGGAGGGGCTCGCGCGCATCGACGAAGTGCTCGCCGAGCCCGGCGACTGCCTGCTGCTGATGGAAGGCACGAACGACATCAGCCGCGGAATCTCGCCGGAGACCACCCTGTTCAACCTGGACCGGATGGCCTCGCGGGCGGCCGAGGCCGGCCGGACGCCGTACCACGCGACGTTGATTCCCCGCCTGCTGAATGCCCGTTTCGATCCGAACAACGTGGAGAACCAGGACCTCGTTCAGGCGATCCGGCGGCTGGCCGCGGAGCGCGGCCGCGGCCTGGTCGATCCGTTCGAGGTGTTCAGTACCCGGTCGCGACTGTTCCGGGAGTACTACTACGCGGGCGAGGAGGACCCCGTGGGACACCCGAACGGACCGGGTTACGACCTGCTGGCGGCGGTCTTCGCGGACGTACTCCTTGGGACGGATACCGTGCCGCCCGTGCCGACCCGAGTCGAGCCGGCGCACGGCGCGAGTCAGGTCCCGGCCGACGCCACGGTGGAAGTGGAGATGACGGACTTCGGCAGCGAGATCGTGGAAGGGTCGGCAATTCTTGTGGTCGGCGGCGCACCCGCGCCGGCCCCCGTCGTGGACGACCGTGGACGGCGCCTGCACTGGAGTTACGAACCGCCCGTCCCCTTGAGCGGCGTGGTCACGATGACCCTGCGCGCGTGGGACCGGAGCGGTAACGTCTACAACCGCCTGCTCGGCCGCTTCCAGGTCGACGGTGCGGTCATTCCGCGGGGCGACGTGGACCGGGACGGACGGGTCACCGGCTCGGATCTGGTCCGTCTCGGCCTGGCGTTCGGCGCCGGCGCCAGGTCGCGGCGCTACGACGCCGACGCCGACCTCGACCGCAGCGGCCAGGTCGACGGCGAGGACCTGGCTGTCCTCGCCGCCAACTTCGGCGCTGGCGTCTGAAAGGCGCGGCAGATGCAGCTCGGCATCCTCGGCCTGCCGAAGGCGGGCAAGACGGCGCTCTTCAACTCGCTGACGGCCTCGCGCCAGGAGACCGCGAAGTTCAAGGCGTCCAGGACGACGAACGTCGGCGTCGCGCACGTCGACGATCCGCGCCTGGAGCGGCTCCGCGAACTCTACGACCCGCGGCGCTACGTGCCGGCGCAGGTGCGGTTCGTGGACGTCCCGGGCATCGACCGCGGCCGCGGCGAGACCCTCGACCTGGCCGAGTTGCGGATGATGGACGCCCTCGTTCACGTCGTGCGCGCGTTCGAGGATCCAGAACTCGTCCATCCGGCCGGTGGCGTCGACCCGGCGCGCGACGTCGCCGCGGTCGACCTGGAACTGATCCTCGCGGACTACGAGCTGGTCGAGCGCCGGCTCGAGCGCCTGGTCCAGGCCCGGAAGCGGGGCCTCACCGACCAGGAGAAACGCGAGCAGGCCCTGCTGTCGGAGCGTGTTCTTCCCGCGCTCGAAGCGGAGACGTCGCTGCGGTCGATGGAGTTCGGCGACGGGGAAGAGAAGCAGCTACGGGGCTACGGGCTGCTGTCCCTGAAACCGATGCTGGTCGTGCTGAACGTCGACGAGGCGGCGGCCGCCGAGCCGGACGCGGCCGGTGGCTTCGAGGCCCCGCCCGGGGCCGCCCTGCTGACCGTGAGCGCCGGCCTCGAAGAGGAGATCTCACGCCTCGAGCCGGAGGACCGCGGCGCCTTCCTGGCCGAAGCGGGCCTGGAGGAGCCCAGCGCCGTGCGCGTGGTGAGGGCGGGCTACCGCCTCCTGGGTCTGATCTCCTTCTTCACCGTTGGCGAGGACGAGGTGCGCGCCTGGACCATTCGCCGCGGCGACACGGCCGGAACCGCGGCGGGGGCCGTTCACTCGGACATCGAGCGCGGCTTCATCCGCGCCGAAGTCGTCGACTGGCGGGAACTGGTCGACGCCGGCTCGATGGCCGCCTGCCGGGACCGCGGAACGCTGCGTCTGGAGGGCCGCGGCTACCCGGTGCGGGACGGCGAGGTCGTGCACTTCCGGTTCAATGTGTGAGCTGCCGGCGATGAACCGGCGGGGCCCCTTCCAGCTCGACGAACGGAGCCTGGACTTCCCGCCTCCGGAGCTGGCGGATCCCAGCGGCTTGCTGGCGGTCGGCGGCGACCTCGAACCGGAGCGCGTGCTGGCCGCGTACCGGGCGGGCATCTTCCCCTGGCCGCTCCTGGGCCCCGACGGACCCATGCTCTGGTTCTCGCCCGACCCGCGGCTGGTGCTCTATCCGGAGCGGTTCCGGGTGTCGCGGAGCCTCCGCAAGGAGCTGGGGCGCGGTCGCTTCGAGGTCACGGTCGACACGCGCTTCCGTGAGGTCATGACCGCCTGCGCCGGCGACCGTCCGGGCCGGCCGGGCACCTGGATCACCCAGCCTCTGATCGAAGCGTTCGATCGCCTGCACCGCGGAGGATTCGCTCACTCGGTCGAGTGTCTCGCGGACGGCGAACTGGCCGGCGGCCTCTACGGGGTCGCGGTAGGTGGCGCGTTCTTCGGCGAGTCGATGTTCGCGCGGCAGTCGAACGCGTCCAAGGTGGCCCTCGTTTACCTCGTCGACCGGTTGCGGAGCTGGGGTTTCGCCTTCATCGATTGCCAGCAGGTCACCGAGCATCTCCTGCGCTTCGGAGCCGGGGAGGTCGCGCGAACGCGATTCCTGAGAGAACTGGCGGCGGCCGTCGAACTACCCGGCCGCCCCGGCTCCTGGCGGAACTAGAGCTGCGCCAACCGCCCGAGGACGGCGTCGCCGATCCGGGCGCTCACTTCGGTCTGGAAGACGAGCATCTCGTCCTCCGCGCCGTCGTACGCCTCGGTCCACAGCACGGTGCCGTCCTTCGCGAGCAGCAGGCGCGCCCATACCCGCAGGGTGCTCCCTTCGCGCTGAACGCGGCCGTCGAGGAGGAAGTCGGCATGGATGCCGGGCGCCGCCCCGCCGGTATCCACGTCGGCTTCGTCGTCCTGGGCCACGACAGCGAGGTTCGGCGAGCCCTGGCGGGCGAGCGACGTGATGAGCTCCTGGGCCAGGGCCTGGCGGAAGAGCTCGGCGCCGGCCCAGTTCTCGAGGGCGGCGAAGGGAAGGACTGCCAGTACCTGGCGCGGCGGCTCGTCGGCGGTGCGCGGCCCGGAGTTCAGGGCGGGCCAGGCCAGAACCGTGAGGGTGATGCCGGCGGTTGTTCCCACCGCGGCGAGCACCGCGGCCGCGATCCGTCGGGACCGCGACCGTGGACGGGGAGCCGGGACGGTCGGGGCGGTCCGCACGGGCGGGAGCGGCGGATCGCCTTCCCGGACTTCCATCACGGGCTGCAGGAATCGATAGCCGATGCGGGGGAGCGTTTCGATGTAGCGGGGAGCCTCCGCGCTATCCCCGAGCGCCACCCGAATGCGCTTGACGCAGGAGTTCATGCTCTGGTCGAACTCGACGTGGATCTCGTCCGGCCAGAGATGGCGCCGAACCGCCTCGCGCGACACGACGGCGCCGCGGCTGGCGATCAGCAGGTGAAGCAGCCTGGCGGGCTGGGGCTGGAGTCGAATCGTCTCCCTGTCGCCGTGCAGTTCGAGCGTCTCGGGATCGAACTCGAAGTTCCCGAAACGCAGGCGGCGCGGCTGGCCGCGGGCGTTGACCCGGCGCTTGCCGCGCTTGGGCGCTGCCTTTCGCGACGTGCCTTTACCGCGCTGCATGGGCTGGCTTCTCGACTTCTACGTGGGGCGAAACGTTCCCTGCGCCGGGAGGCCGGCCGCCGCGAGCGCGGGACCGGACCCGAGTTTTCGATAACTCTAAAGGACTCTACGTTCGGACCATTCCGTCCGATGCGTGACGCTTGGCTGACCAGTGTCTGACCGCCGGAGGGCGGTTCATGTCGACCGCCGCCCTCGATCCGGCCGGGGCGATACCCTGTAAGTTACTGGCAGAGTTGCACTTACGGGCGAACCGTGCTAGGTTTCCGCCGGGCCAAAAAAAGAGGATAGGGACCGCTTCAGGAGTTTCGCCCGAATCGACCTCAGCCTCTCACCCCACCGTTCGCATCTCTCGGACCTCTACAGCTTGGCGGGCATGGGTCTTGGAGCGCGAGCGCGCCACCAGCCGGGCTTTCCCTTCGCTCGTCTTCCCCTCCGGGTCTTCCGCTCAAGCTTGCGCCCTTGCGATCGCCCCTTCGGCTCTGACGGCCGAACGGTCCGCTGCGTCTTGCCTCAGGCAACCGACTCCTTGGCTTGCGCCTCCGAGCCTGCCGCCCTGCGGCTCGCCGCCGCGGGGACTCACCGAAGCCTGGCCTCTGCCGACCTGACGCCTGCGGGGCACTCCGTCGCTCGACTGGTCGGGTCTCACGACGAAGCCCCCGTAGGGCCTGCCGACGAGGCGCTTCAGTTACCGGTCGGCCATTCCGTTGCTGCCGGGCAACTTTCCGGCCGTCCGCTTCCCTGAAGCCGCCTTCCCAGTGACGTCTCCGTCGGGCTTTCGCCCTTCGGCGCCGCTCCCGGGAAGACTGTCGGCCACGGGAGCCACTCGATGACTGGAGCTTTTCGGAATCCGGTTTCCCCTTGGCTTGCGCCTCCGAGTCCCCCAACTCCCAGCGGCTCCTGCCGCCGAGCCCGGCGTCCGAGTCTTGACCCTCCTACCTTCACCTTCGATGAGCGCCCACCACGCGAACGTGACTTTCGCCCTTCTCAGGCTCCGATCCGAAGGTCGCGTCTCAGGACCGGTGGATCAGGATGCGATTCTTGGTCACAGTCCCTATCCGCGAAACAACGTACAGGCCGTGTGAAGGGTATGTCAAGACGGCATTTCCGGCCGGCGGCGTGGCAAGCGGATCGTCCCGGCCGTAAGTGTTTTCTTTGCCGTCACTTGCCGCCCCCGAAAGCCGGTTGAGGTGCTCCGGAAGCCACTGCGGAATACCTGCGGATTCTCCGAATCCTCGGCGCCGGCGGGTCCGGAATGGGGGCCCTGACCGGGTCGCGGACATGGTGCCCAGGGGCGGATTCGAACCACCGACACCCTGATTTTCAGTCAGGTGCTCTACCAACTGAGCTACCTGGGCAGCGTCGCGCGGGCCGCACGCGGGCCGCACGATGGAGCAGGTTTCTAACAGCTTGGCACCTGGAAGCGCAATGGGCAAGGCAGCGGATCCTGCGTGCTACGCTGCGCCGACGCCGATGCTCCCCGTTCGCCGCGCACTGGTTTCGGTCTTCGACAAGACGGGCCTCGAGGATCTTGGATCGGGTCTGGCGAAGCTGGGCGTCGAGATCATCTCGACCGGCGGCACGGCGCGGCAGCTCGCGGAAGGCGGCGTGCCGGTGACCGCGGTGTCCGAGATCACCCGCCACCCGGAGATCCTCCACGGCCGGGTCAAGAGCCTGCACCCCCGCATCTTCGGTGGCATCCTCGCCGACCGCCGGCGCTCGGAACACCGCGACGAACTCGAGCAGCACGAGATTCCGCCGATCGATCTGGTGGCGGTCAACCTCTATCCGTTCGAGGACGCCGCCGCGGCCCCGGACGCGACGGTGGACGGCACGGTGGAGATGATCGACATCGGCGGACCCAGCATGGTCCGGGCGGCGGCCAAGAACTTCGCCAACGTCGCCGTCGTGGTCGACCCGTCCGACTACCCGGTCGTGCTCGCGGCACTCGAGAGCGAAGGCGGCCTCTCCGAAGACGTCCGCCGCGGGCTGGCGCTCAAGGCCTTCCGTCACACGCGGAGCTACGACGCGGCGATCGCCGACTGGCTGACCAACGGGGTGCGCGGGTCTTCGGACCCGCTGCCGCCGAAGGCGGCTTCGACTCGCCGGCCGAAGGCCGACCTTTCTGCCGCCGTCGACGAGCCCGACGCGCTTCCGGGTACGGCGCGGCTCGAACTCGAGCAGGTGCTCCAGCCGCGCTATGGCGAGAACCCGCACCAGGCGGCCGCGGTCTACCGGCAGGTGGGCAGCGGCGGCGTGTTCGGCGGCTTCCGCCAGCTCCAGGGCAAGGAACTCTCGTGGAACAACCTCCTGGACGCCGACGCGGCGCGCAAGCTGTCGGCGCTGTTCGACGGTCCGGAGGAAGACCCCACCGTCGTCATCGTCAAGCACAACAATCCCTGCGGCGTCGGTCGCGGCGGCACGCTCGTCTCTGCCTACGAACGCGCGCTGGCCTGCGATCCGGTGTCCGCGTTCGGTTCGATCATCGCCGTCAACCGGCCGTTCGACGGCGCTCTCGCGGAAGCGATGGCGAAGCTCTTCGTCGAGGTGGTGACGGCGCCTTCCTACGAGCCGGCCGCGCTGGAGCGGCTGGGCAGGAAGAAGAACCTGCGCCTGCTCGAATGTCCCGCCTTCTCGCCCGTCCCCGGCCAGTGGGAACTGCGAGCCATCGAGGGCGGCTTCCTCGGCCAGCAGGTCGACGCCGCGCCGGAGGATCCGGCCGGCTGGAACTGCCCGACGCGCGCTCAGCCGGACGCGGCCCAGCTTCGCGCACTCGACTTCGCGTGGAAGGTCTGCCGGGCAACGAAGTCGAACGCGATCGTCGTCACCAACGAGCACCAGACGGTGGGCATCGGCGCCGGCCAGATGAGCCGCGTCGACTCCTGCCGGATCGCGCTGGACAAGGCCCAACTGGAGATCGCCGGAACGGTGGCGGCGTCCGACGCCTTCTTTCCCTTCCGCGACGGCGTCGACACCCTGGCAGCCGCCGGCGTGACCGCGATCGCCCAGCCGGGCGGCTCGGTGCGCGACGACGAGATCGTCGCCGCCGCCGACGAGCACGGCATCGCGATGGTGCTCACCGGCCGGCGTCACTTCAAGCACTGATGTCACCCGTCCGGGCTGAGGCGCTGGCGGCCGTCGTGGCCGCCGCGCTCATCGCCGCCCCACCGGCGCCGGCCGTCGACGACCCCTGGCAGGTCGTGGACGACTTCCGCCGGGCGCTTGACAGTTCGGGCCCCCTGTCGGCCGGCTTCGTGCAGACCTTCGTGCCCTTCGGCTTCGCGCCCGAGGACGGGGAAACCGAGCGCGGCAGCCTCGCCATCGACCTCCCGGGCTGCCTGCGCTGGGACTACGACCCGCCGTTCGAGAAGGCGTTCCTGCTCTGCGGGCGCACGGTCCATCACTGGAATCCGGCCGAGACGGTCGGCCAGCGCTACGACCTCTCTGAACAGCCCGCGCCCGGCCTCGACTTCTTTCTGCTGACCACCAGCGACCTCCGGGACCGTTACGAGGCGGAGCTGGACACGGCGGAAGGGAACCGCCTGCGCCTCGTCCTGCGGCCGCTCGAACCGAGCGAAGACGTCGCCCTCGTGCAAGTGGTGATCGACGAAGACCAGCGGCTGCGGGAACTGACGTACCACGACGCCCAGCGCAACGAGAACCGGTTCGTGGTCGGCGACTACCGCTCCGGCGCGCCGCCCGGCCGCTTCGAACCGCCCGCGGGCATCGACTGGGAAGAACCGTAAACACTGGGTGCGCGGGTCTTCTGACCCGCTGCCGCCGCAGGCGTGTGACCCCGGGTCTTCTGACCCGGGGAAGGCCTGCGCCGCATAGCGGCGACCTTCTACCGCCGAGCCCGGACAGCCCGCAACCCGGGCACGCCGGCAACCATCACCGTGTCGAAGCCGCGCCGGGCCGAATCGCGCCACGCCGGCCTGCCGGGAGTCAGCAGCAGCGGCCGTCGGTCGCAGTCGCCGGCCAGGCAGACGCGCAGTTCCCGGGGGATCTCGGCCGCCGCCGGTCGAAAGTCGAGTTCGAGCACGCCGGCCACCTCCCGGCCGAAGTCGACCCGATGAGACGACCGCCATCCGGGCTCAATCTCGAGGCCTGGCGACGCGGTCACGTGGACGATGCGCCAGGCGCGGGCCGAGCGCCAGATCTGATCGGGTTTCTGCAGCTCGCCGCGGCTCACGCGGCCCCAGCGGCCGACCGGCGGCCGTCCCCAGACGCGAACCGGTCCGAGCATCGGACTGGCTTCCGCGAGCGGGGTCTCACCCTTGACCAGCCGGGGATCCCAGTCAGTGAGGACCAGCCAGTCGCCGTCCGTCACCACCGGCATCGAGCCATCCGCGAGCTCGATGCCGGCGAGCACGCCGCCGTCGCCATGGGGCGTCCGTGCCTCGATCGTCAGGCGGTTCGAACCCTCGCGCAACAGGTGGGCGACCTGGAACTCGTCGATCGGTTCGCCCCGCCGGTACGCGCCGCGGGCGATCTGGTGTCCGTTCAGGTGCACCGCGTACTCGCGGTCGGCGGCGACGAACAGCCGCGCCGCCTCAGTGGGCGCCGCCGGCAACTCGAAGTCGCGCAACAACACGTAGACCGCCGGCTGTCCCGGCTTGGCAGAGGCGTCGTCGGTCCAGATCCACTCGGCCGCGCCGGTCGGCGCCGGGGCGCTGACGCAGGCCGGCTGCGCGAATCCGACGACAAGCAGCGAGACGGCGAGTGCGCCTGAACGCGTTCTCTTCACGCTGCGAGCCTAACGCCGTCGCGGTTTGACCCCCGGCGCGGCGCGCGGGTAGTGTGGGCCGTGTCCGAACAGGTAGCAGACGCGGTCGGCGTCGTCTGTGCCATTCCTGCTCGCTATGACTCGATCCGACTGCCCAGGAAGGCACTGCTACCGATCTGCGGCCGACCGATGGTCGAGCACGTCTACCGGCGGGCGAGCGAGGCCTCGGGGCTTGACGCCGTCGTCGTGTTGACGGACCACGAGGAGATCCGCCGCACGGTGGAAGGCTTCGGCGGCCACTGCGAGATGACGCCGGAGGACTGCAGGAGCGGCACCGACCGGATCGCCTGGGCGGCTCGCGGCTGGCGGGCCGATGCCGTGATCAACGTACAGGGCGACGAACCGCTGCTCGATCCCGCGGCGATCACCGGGCTGGCTTCGCACCTTCGCGCGCATCCCGGGGAGGACATGGCGACGCTGGCCGCCGAAGTCGACGAGGATGCGCTCGAGGATCCGAACCAGGTCAAGGTCGTCTGCGGGAGCGACGGCTATGCGCTGTACTTCAGCCGCGCGGGGATTCCCTTCCGCCGGCAGCTTCCGGACGAAGGGGAACCGGCCGCGCCGGTCCGGTTGCATGTGGGCGTCTACGGCTACCGGCGCAGCGTTCTCCTGCGGCTCGCCGGCCTGGAGCAGACGCCGCTCGAGCGCCGTGAAGGCCTGGAGCAGCTTCGCGCGCTGGAGAACGGCATCCGCATCCGGGTGCTGCCGGTCGACGAGGCGCCGCTGGGGGTCGACACGCCGGCGGACCTGGCGGTAGCCGAGCGCCGGATGCTCGCCGAAACGAGTGGCTGACAGACAAGACGAGGTTCAAGGCCATGGCCAAGTACATCTTCATCACCGGCGGCGTCGTTTCTTCTCTGGGGAAGGGCGTCGCCGCGTCGTCGGTCGGAGCGATCCTCGAGGCGCGCGGCTTCTCGGTCGAGATGATGAAGCTCGACCCGTACGTCAACGTGGATCCGGGAACGATGTCGCCCTACCAGCACGGCGAGGTCTTCGTGACCGACGACGGCGCCGAGGCGGATCTCGACCTCGGGCACTACGAGCGCTTCACCACGTGCAACACGAGCAAGAAGCACAACTACACGACGGGCAAGATCTACGAGGCCGTGATCAACAAGGAGCGGCGCGGGGACTATCTGGGCAACACCGTCCAGGTGATTCCCCACGTGACGGACGAGATCAAGGCGGGAATGCGGAGGGTGGCCGGCGACGCCGACGTCGTCCTGGTCGAGATCGGCGGCACGGTGGGCGACATCGAGTCCCTGCCCTTCCTGGAGGCGATCCGCCAGTTCCGCCAGGAACTCGGACGCAACAACGCGGTCAATCTCCATCTCACCCTGGTGCCCTACATCGCCGCCTCCGACGAGCAGAAGACGAAGCCCACCCAGCACTCGGTGCGTGAACTGCGGGCGATCGGCATCTCGCCCGACATCCTGCTCTGCCGCGTGGACCGGGACCTGCCGGCGGAGACGAAGGCCAAAATCGCCCTGTTCTGCAACGTCGACGCGCGCAACGTGGTCGCCGCCCGCGACGTCGACACGATCTACGAAGTGCCCCTGATGTTCTGCCGCGAGGGCCTGGACGAGTCGCTCCTCGACCTGCTGAACCTCCCGGGTTCGCCGCGCAACCTGGCCGGCTGGGAACGGATGGTCGACCGCATCCGGAACCCCCGGAGCCGGGTGCGGATCGGCATCGTGGGCAAGTACGTCGAACTGCCCGACGCCTACAAGAGTCTGAACGAGGCGCTGATGCACGGCGGCATCGCCAACGACGTCGAAGTGCAGCTCGTCTACATCAACGCGGAGGACCTGGAGGCCGAGTCCTGGCCGCAGGAACTGTTCGAGGTCGACGGCGTGCTGGTCCCGATCGGCTTCGGTCCCCGCGGCGTGGAGGGCAAGATCCGCGCGATCCGCTACGCCCGCGAGAAGCACGTGCCGATGTTCGGCATCTGCCTGGGGATGCAGTGCATGGTGATCGAGATGGCGCGGAACGCCTGCGGCCTCGCCGGCGCCCACTCGACGGAGTTCGACGAAGCGGCCGCCGATCCGGTGATCTACAAGCTCCGCGATCTGCTCGGGGTCGAGGAGATGGGCGGCACGATGCGGCTCGGCGCCTATCCCTGCCTGGTCCAGGAGGGCACCTTGGCGGCCGACGTCTTCGCCGGCGCCGCCGAGGCCGGATCGCCCGAAGAGGGGGAGGGCCGGATGCTGATCCAGGAGCGCCACCGCCACCGCTACGAGGTCAACCAGAAGTACCTCGCCGCGCTCCAGAGCGCCGGGCTCGTCGTCTCCGGCCGGAGCCCGGACGGCAAGTTCGTCGAGATCGTCGAGCTGCCGGACCATCCCTGGTTCCTCGGCTGCCAGTTCCACCCCGAGTACCGCTCGCGGCCGACCGACCCGCACCCGCTCTTCGTGTCCTACATCCGCGCCGCGGTGGAACAGAAGGAGCGGAACGCGGCCGCCTCGGCGAGCGCCGGCGACGAGTTGCCGGCCGGCAGCGCCGAGGCGAACTGAGGACGTCTTGGCGGACCGCTTCGAGCTCGCGCCGGGGGTCGCGCTCGGCGGCGGCGCGCTGCCGGTGATCGCCGGCCCCTGCGTGATCGAGGGCCGCGACTGGCTGGTCGGCTTCGGCCAGGAACTGCAAGCGATGAGCCATCGCCTGGGCCTGCCGCTGATCTTCAAGTCCTCCTTCGACAAGGCGAACCGCAGTTCCGGCGATAGCTTCCGGGGTCCCGGCCTGGCCGACGGCCTGGCCGCGCTGCGGGAGGTCAAGGAGGCGACCGGCCTCCCGGTCCTGACCGACGTCCACGAGGCGAACCAGTGCGGCGCCGCCGCCGAAGTCTGCGAAGTGCTCCAGATCCCGGCCTTCCTCTGCCGGCAGACCGACCTGGTGATCGAGGCCGCGGCCACCGGCAGAGCCCTCCTGATCAAGAAGGGCCAGTTCATGGCGCCCGCCGACATGGCGAGGACCGTCGACAAGGCGCGGGCGACCGGCAACGCCCGCGTCGCCGTCACAGAGCGCGGCAGCTCGTTCGGCTACCACAACCTGGTCGTCGACATGCGGAGCTTCCGGATCCTGGACGAGCACGGGATCGCCGTCCTCTACGACGTGACCCACTCCCTGCAGCTTCCCGGAGCGCGGGAGAAGGAAAGCGGCGGCGACCGCCGCTTCGCTGAACCCCTGACGCGGGCCGCCATGGCCGCCGGCGCTGCGGGCCTCTACCTGGAGGTGCACCCCGACCCGGACAGCGCGCAGTGCGACCGGGAGACGCAGTTGCCGCTCCAGCGGGCCGAGAACCTGCTCCTCTCCGCGCTCGAGATCCACCGTTCGCGCACCGCCGAGGGACCCTGGGTGTGACCGCTTCCAGGGTGGCCGGGCAGGTCGGGGCGGCGGCCTGTGCGGACCGCAGCCTGGAGATCGCCCGCAAGGTGCTGGAGATCGAGGCTGCCGCCATTCAGGGGTTGGTCGGCCAGCTCGGCGACGACTTCGCGGAGGCGGTGCGGCGGATGCGCGACTGCCGGGGCCGCGTCGTCTGTACCGGCATGGGCAAGAGCGGTCACGTGATGAAGAAGGTGGCGGCAACCCTGTCCTCGACCGGGACGCCGGCGCTCTTCATTCACCCGGCCGAGGCGATCCACGGCGACCTCGGCATGATCGTGCCGGGCGACGTCGTCCTGGCCGCGTCGTCGTCCGGCGGCACGGAAGAACTCCTCAAGATGATCGACGTGCTGCATCGTCGCGGCGTTCCCCTGATCGCGATCACCGGCGCCGTCCGGAGCACGATCGCCGAGCGGGCCGATCTGCACCTTTCGGCCGCGATCGACCAGGAGGCCTGCCCCCTGAACCTGGCCCCCACCGCGTCGACGACCGCGACCCTGGCCCTGGGCGACGCCCTCGCGATGGCGCTGCTCGAAGCCCGCGGCTTCACGCTGGAGGATTTCGCGACGCTTCATCCGGGCGGCTCGCTCGGACGCCGCCTGATGACCGTGGAGCAGGTCATGCACCGCGGCGACGCCCTGCCGCGCGTGAGGCTCGAAGCGTCCCTGCGCGAGGCGCTGTTCGAGATGACCGAGAAGTCGTTCGGCATCACGGCGGTCCTCGACGACGCCGGCCGCCTCTGCGGCGTGATCTCCGACGGCGACCTGCGGCGGCTGCTGAACACCGAGCCGGCACCGGGCGCCGCCGGCGGCGCTTTCCTCGACCGCTCGGTTCGCCACTACATGACGCCCGAGCCGAAGACGATCCCCGCCGACGCCCTGGTCACCGTCGCCCAGGAGGCGATGGAGCGGCACCGCATCACGTCCCTGTTCACCTGCCACGCCGACGGCCGGCTCGAAGGCCTGGTGCACATTCACGACCTCTGGGGCCTGCGCCGCTAGCTTTCGCGAGCCCGATGCCTTCCATGCTCTCCTCCGTCGTTCTGCGGCTCCGCTTCCTGCTCTTCGACGTCGACGGCGTCCTCACCGACGGCCGGCTCTACTACGTCGGCGACGAGGTGGCCGTGGCGTTCGACACCCGGGACGGCCTGGCCGTGCGCCGCGCGCGCGAGGCGGGCCTCGGGATGGGCCTGCTCAGCGCCAGGAGAGACTCTCCGGCCGTCGAGCGCCGCGCCGCCGACCTGGGCTTCGACGAGGTCCTCCTGGGTTGCCGCGACAAGGCCGCGGCCTTCGCCGACCTGCTGGAGCGCCAGGGGCTCGACGCGTCCGAGGTCGCCTACGTCGGCGACGACCTGGTCGACCTGCCGGTGCTGCGCGCCGCGGGCCTGTCCGCGGCCCCGGCCGACGCCGTGCAGGAAGTGCGCGACAACGTCGACCTCGTGCTCGACGCCCGCGGCGGCCGCGGCGCCGCCCGCGAACTCGTCGATCGCATCATCGAAGCCCTGGGCCCCGTCTCGTAAACACTGGGTGCGCGGGTCTTCTGACCCGCTGCCGCCGAAGGCGGCCGACAGTATCGTCGCCGGCCTCTGGCCGGCGGCCCTGCTGTCCGGGCTGCGCCGCTCCGCGGCTCCGCCCGGAGGGCGGGTCAGAAGACCCGCGCACCGACACCTGCTAGTCGGGCTCTTCTTCGATCCGCCTGCGGCGCCGCTGCACGAGCGCCGAAGCCCCGACCCCGACCAGATACAGCAACAACGTCGGCCCGGCCACGATCGTCATGTTCACGACATCCGGCGTCGGCGTGATGACGGCGGAGAGGACGATGATGAGGAGCACGGCCCAGCGGAAGTGCCGCATCAGGAACCGCGGCGTGACGACCCCGAGCTGCGAGAGCATGAAGATCACGATGGGGAGCTGGAACATGACCGCCAGCCCGAGCAGGACGTTGACCGCGAAGCTGAAGTAGCGCTCGATCCGGATGTCCGCGTCCCAGCCGCTGCTCACGCCCATGTTGACCAGGAACTCGACCGCGAAGGGCAGGGCGACGAAGTAGCCGAAGGCGCCGCCGCCGATGAAGAAGAAGGAGCCGAAGAAGATGAAGGGGATCGCGTAGCGCTTCTCGCGGCGGTAGAGGCCCGGCGAGACGAAGCCCCAGAGCTGGGCGACGAGATAGGGCGACGTGACGAAGACGGCGGCCAGCAGAGCCACCTTCACGTGCACGATGAACGGATCCGCGACGCCGTCGAAGACGAGCTGGTCGACGTGGGGCTCGATCGGTTTCGCCAGGAAGGTGTAGATCTCCTCGGCGAAGGCGAAGCAGCCGAAGAAGGCGACCACCACGACGATCAGCGTGCGCAGGATGCGGCGGCGCAGCTCGTCGAGGTGCTCGAGCAGCGTCATCCGCGGAAGTTCTTCTTCTTCCTCCTCGTCGGGCTTCTTCTTGCCCAGCCTCGTCTCGGGCAACCGCTCCGGTTCCGGCGCTTCGGGCGGCTGGACCGGAGCGTCGTCCTCAGACTGCGGGGTCACTCGGAGCCCCGGCGCCCGATTCGCGCGGTTTCTTCGAACTGGCCGGGTTCGACGCGCTCGCGCTCCAGGCGGGAGTGTCGATGCGCCGAGCCGGCGCGGGCCGCTTCTCGTCGTCGAGCTCGACGTCGATGGAGCGCTTCAGGTCCGTCGTGGCGCGCCGGAACTCGGCCATCCCGCGACCGAGCGTGCGGCCGAGCTCGGGCAGCTTCCTGGGACCGAAGATGAGCAGGGCCGCCGCCAGGATGAAGAGCATCTCCTGCATGCCGATCGGGCCGAACATGGCCCGGCATGATACGCCAACCGGTTTGCGGCTGGTACAATCCCGGCCCCGGTGAAGTCGTGAAGCAACCCTGGCGCAATCTGGCACTCCTTCTCTTCGCCGCGGCCGTGGTCGTCGGCGGCCTTGCGGGCGGCAACCTGGTCGCGATCAACGCGGACCAGATGGCCCAGGTCCGCCTCTACACGGAACTGGTCGAGACGGCTCACGCGAACTACGCGGTCGACGACGTCACCTACCGGGATCTCGTCTACGCCTCGATCGGGGGCATGCTGCGCAACCTCGATCCGCACACGAGCTTCCTGCCTCCCGTGGCCTACGACACGATGCGCGAGCGCCAGCAGAGTTCCTTCTACGGCCTGGGCATCTACGTCGGCACGCGCAACAACCGCCTTACCGTCATCTCGCCGATCGAGGGCACGCCGGGCTACGAGAAGGGCATCCGGGCCGGCGACATCATCCACCTGATCAACGGCGAGCCGACCGAGGAGATGAACCCGAACGAGGCGATCCGGAAGCTCAAGGGGCCGAAGGGCACGGACGTCACGGTGACGCTGCTTCGTCCCGGCCTGGACGAACCGCTGGAGGTCACGGTGACGCGGGCCGAGATCCCGCAGGAGACCGTCCGCCACGCCCACATGTTGACGCCGGACACCGGCTTCCTCTGGATCACGGACTTCTCCCGCTCGACCGGCGGAGAGGTCGCCCGCGCCCTGGCCGAACTCAGGGAACAGGGCATGCAGCGGCTGATTCTCGATCTCCGGTTCAACGGCGGCGGCCTGCTCGACCAGGCGATCGCCGTCTCCGACCAGTTCGTGCCTCCGGGCACGACGATCGTCGAGACCAGGGGCCGGATCGACAGTTCCCATCAGTCGTACCGCTCCACCGGCCGCCACGAGCCGCTCGGCCTGCCGGTCGTCGTGCTCGTGAACGGCGGCTCCGCTTCCGCCTCCGAGATCGTCTCGGGGGCCATCCAGGATCACGACGTCGGCCTCGTCGTCGGGGAGTCGACCTGGGGCAAGGGCCTGGTGCAGACGGTCTACGAGCTGTCCTACGGCGCCGGCCTGGCCCTGACGACGGCGCGCTACTACACGCCGGCGGGGCGGCTGATCCAGCGCGACTACTCCTCGTACTGGGACTACTACACCGGGTACGACGCGAACGGCGACAACGGCGACGAGGACGAGCCGCCGCCGGTCGATCGGCCTGAGAGCGAAGATCGGCCTGTCTTCCGCACCGATCTCGGCCGCGAGGTCTACGGCGGCGGCGGCGTGACGCCCGACTACGTGGTCGAACTGGACGAGGATCCGCTCGTCATTCTCCGCCTGCGGACGCGGAGCGGCTTCCACCGCTTCCCCTTCGAGGAGGGGGTGCCCGAAGGGGTCGACTCAACCGACTGGCAGGTGCCGGACGACTACCTGGAACGGTTCTGGGACTGGATCGTCGAGGAAGACCTCGTCTCCGCCGAAGAACTGGAAGAGGCGCTGGAGAACCCCGCCGTCGAGCGCCACGCCCGCGTGCGGCTCCGCTACGAGATCTTCAACACCGCGTTCGGCCTGACCGAGGGCTTCAAGGCCGAGCGGCAGCTCGACAACCAGCTCGTACGGGCGCTCGAACTCCTCGACGAAGCGGAGGAGTTGCTGGAGCGCCGCATGGAGCAGGACCGCCAGACCCGCGGCCGCAGCCGCAGCACCGGCCTGGTCGCCCCATAGCCACTGGGTGCGCGGGTCTTCCGACCCGCCCTCCGGGCGAAGCCGCAGAGCGGCGTAGCCCGGACAATAGGGCCGCCGGCCAGAGGCCGGCGACGATGCTGTCGGCCGCCTTCGGCGGCGGCGGGTCAGAAGACCCGCGCACCCAGCCCTACCCTCTGAACCGCGCCGCGACCGCCTCCCAGTCGACGACGTTCCAGAAGGCGCTCAGGTAGTCCAGACGCCGGTTCTGGTAGTTCAGGTAGTAGGCGTGCTCCCACACGTCCACTCCGAGCAGGGGCGTCAGGCCCTCCATCAGCGGCGAGTCCTGGTTCGGCCGCGCGATCACGGCCAGGCCGTCGTCGCCGCTCACCAGCCAGCCCCAGCCGCTGCCGAACTGACCCATCGCGGCGCTGACGAAACGCTCCTTCAACTGGTCGAAGCTGCCGAACCGGATGTCGATGGCGGTGGCCAGGTCGCCGCTGGGCGCACCGCCGCCGTTCGGGCTCATGACCGACCAGAACAGTGAGTGGTTGGCGTGGCCGCCGCCGTGGTTGCGCACGGCGCCCTTGATGGGGTCGGGCACGTCGTCGAAGTTGCGGAGCAGGTTCTCGACGCTCATCGCCGCGAGTTCGTCGCGGCCCTCGAGAGCGGAGTTCAGGTTCGCGACGTAGGCCGCGTGGTGCTTGTCGTGGTGTATCTCCATCGTCCGCGCGTCGATGTGGGGCTCGAGGGCGTCGAACGGGTAGGCCAGATCGGGAACTTCGTGCATGAGTGGGTACTCCTCGGGGGAAGGTGGTTCTGCCGCCGCGATTCTGCCATGGAGTGAGGCCGCCCGGTGCTCCGTTGACGATGATCTCCGCCTGCCCTAAGATTTCGCGGCCTGCGATGTCCGCCGGACGGCCGTAGGGTCGCCGCCGGGGAGGTTAGCTCAGGGGTAGAGCACCTGCTTTACACGCAGGGGGTCGCGGGTTCGAATCCCCCACCTCCCACCACGGAGGTTTCGGAGTACGCGCGACCAGGAAACCGTCAGTGAATGCCGCATGGCGGCGGGAGCAGCACCAGGCAAGACGAGGGAGAGACGACGAGGACGGACGCACGGGGTCGTAGTTCAGCTGGTTAGAATGCCGGCCTGTCACGCCGGAGGTCGCGGGTTCGAGTCCCGTCGGCCCCGCCACTCCGCTCCTCAGCCCTCGAAAGTTGCCGGCTCGCAAACGGAGGTTGACGACGTGAGAGAGAAGATCAAGCTCGTATCGAGCGCCGGTACCGGGTACTTCTACACGACGACGAAGAACAAGAAGCTCAGCCAGGAGAAGCTGAAGCTCAAGAAGTACGACCCGAAGATCCGCCGCCACGTCGAGTTCGTCGAAGAGAAGATGCGTTAGCAGGCCCCCACGGCGGCCTGGAGAGTGCTACGCTCTCGCGCCCTTGCCCAACCCTGAGTAGGCCGGCCCGGGCGCCTCCGCTCCACTTGCATGGAGCGGAAGATGAACTCACACACTCACCACCGGCAGAGCGAGGAGTGGCACGACTTGCCCGCGCTCTGGCGCCAGTGCGTCGCCCGGGATGCGGATTGGGCATCCCTCGTTCAGCGCGTCGACCCGATGTTGCGGAGCACCCTCTCCGGCTTGGGCCGGAGCTACGGCGTGTACCTGAACCGGGATCTCCTCGACGAGGTGATCCAGGAGACCTACGTGCGCCTGCTGCAGAACGATCGCAGGGTGTTGCGCGGCTGCCGCGGGCGATCCGGGACGACGATCCTGTCCTACCTGCGCCGGGTCGCCCGAAGCACCCTGATCGACTGGCTGCGGGCCCGCCGGGCACTCAAGCGGGGCCCCGCCGTCGAGCTCAGCATCGACGCCCTGGACGGGCTCGCCGAGTACGTCGACGGTTTCGACGTGCCCAGCCGGGCCTCCAGCCCGCTCGACGCCATCTACCTGCAGGAACTCCGCCGCCGCTTCCGTCGCGAGTGCTGGTGCGTCGCCAGGCCCGGCGGCACCGCCCCGCGCGACATCTGGATCACCGAGCGCATGGTGGTCGACGGGTGGAACTCCCGCGAGGCGGCCTGTGTGGTCCAACTGGCGCCGGCCACCGTGGCGACGGTGCTCAGCCGCATGCGCCGGGAGCTCCGCCGCCGGGGCCTCGTCGTGCCCGGCCGGCTCGGTTCGAGTGCCTGAAGTCCCACTTCGGCAGGAAGTTATGGCATAATGTCTAACTCTCTTCATTCCTTGGAGACCCTTGATCGTGGACCAGAAGACAGAACATCGGCCTGTACGCCTCGGCGGCTCCCTGAGCGGCCTCGAGCCTCGCGACCGGCGCTCCCGTCACATGACGAAGGTCTTCAAGGCGCTGTCCGACTCGACCCGGCAGAACATACTCCGGCTGTTGGAAGACGAGCAGCGTTGCGTCGGCGACATCGTCGGCGAGTTCGATCTCTCCCAGCCGACCATCTCGCGCCATCTGTCCGTGCTCAAGGAAGCCGACCTGGTGATCGACCAGAGGCGCGGCCAGAACGTGATCTACCGTTTGAACGACGAGGCGCTGTCCGAGTCGATGCGCAGCTTCTTCGGGCAGTTCCGGAGCTGTCAGGACTCGCTGCGCAAGCCCGGCCCCTGACAGGGTCTTGCTCGTGGGGCCGGGGCGCCTGTCGGTGCGCGGGTCTTCTGACCCGCTGCCGCCGAAGGCGGCCGGAAGACGCGCCGGCCGCCAGGCCGGCTCCTTTCGCGTTAGGGTTCCGCGTCGATCCGGCGGTGTAGCTCAGCCGGTTAGAGCAAGCGGCTCATATCCGCTGTGTCGGGGGTTCGAGTCCCTCCACCGCCACCACTTCACGCTTCCGGGGGTTGCCGAGGTTCGACGATGATCGTTCAGCCGGTCGAGGCCGCGGTGACGGGCTTCTTCTCCCGGCGTCCGGAACTCGCCCGAACGGTTCGCGACGCTCCGTTGGCCGTCGCGTTCTCGGGCGGCCCCGACTCGACGGCGCTGTTGCGCGCCATGCGGCTCTGCGCGCCCCGGTTCGCCTGGAGGCCCGTGGCCGTCCACGTCGACCACCGGCTGGACGACGGTTCCGCTCGGCGAGCCCGGACGGCGGCCGGGATCGCCGAGCGCCTGGGAGTCCCCTTCCAGGCCCACGCGGCCCGCCCCCTGCCGCCGGGCCGGAGCCTGGAGGACTGGGCCCGCGCCGAACGCTACCGGCTGCTCGCCGCCGCCGCCCGCTCGCTTCGGGCGGCGGCGATCCTGACCGCTCACCATCGCCTAGACCAGGCCGAGACGGTGCTTCTCCGCATCCTCTTCGGCAGCGGCACCGCCGGTCTCGGAGCGATGCGGCCGGTCTCGAACCGGCTCGGGCTGCCGCTGCTCCGGCCGCTGCTGGACGTTGAGCCCGGCAGTCTGCGCGACTACGCGGCTCACGGCGGCATCGAGCCCGTCGACGATCCGACCAACCGCGCCTCCGGACCGCGACGCAACTTCGTCCGCCGCCGCCTGTTGCCCGCTCTCGCGGCGGAGGCCCCGGACGTCGACGATCGGCTCGTTCGTCTTGCCGGGGCCGCCCGGAGGGCCGAATCCACCGTACGCCGGTTGCTCGACGACGCGCTGGCGCCGCGTCCGGGCGAGCAGTCCTGCGAGGTCGAGGTCGAGGCGCTCGCGCGGTTGCCGGCATCGCTGTGGCCGGCGGCGCTGGCCCGCCTGCACCGGCTGGCGGGCGCGCCCTACCCGCCCACGCGGAACGCCCGGCGGGAGCTGGCGCGGCAGCTCGGACGGCGGACACCGGCCGGGCGGCGCGTCGGCTGCGACTGCGGCGGAGGCTGGCGCTGGGAACAGCGCCGCGAGCGGCTCAGGGTGCTTCGCCCACGTCCGCGGGAGAATCAAGGGATTGGATCCCTTGAAGTCGGGGGGCTGGAGTGACAACCTTCCGGCTACCCGCTCGTACAGTGGTCATGGAATCGTGCGGGCTTCGGGACCGTTGTCCCTCGCGGGTGAGGCCCCGGTCAGCAAGATGAACGCAACGCTCAAGAACCTCCTCCTGTGGGCCGCCATCTTCGTGATGGTGATCCTCATCTTCAACCTGTTCAACCAGGGCGCGGCGCGCCGTGGAGCGGTCATCTACAGCGACTTCTTCGACGATGTCGGGAAGGGCCGCGTGGAAGAGGTCAAGATCGACACGGACGGCAGGGTGAGCGGCACCTACAAGACCCGGCCGCGCGACGGCATGGGCGACGGCAGCTTCACGACGCAGGTGCTGCCGGAGGATTCCGCGATTCTCATGGCCCTGCTTCGCGAACAGGGCGTGCGGATCGAGGTCGAGGAGGTCAAGGAAAACACGCTGACGATGGTCCTGATGACCTGGGGTCCGCTGCTGCTGATCGTCGGGCTCTGGATCTTCTTCATGCGCCAGATGCAGAGCGGCGGCAACCGCGCCCTCTCCTTCGGCAAGAGCAAGGCGAAGCTGCTCAACGCGAGCGGCAAGAAGGTCACCTTCAAGGACGTGGCCGGAGTCGAGGAGGCGAAGGAGGAACTCTCCGAGATCGTCGAGTTCCTGAAGGAGCCGCAGAAGTTCCAGAAGCTCGGCGGCCGGATTCCCAAGGGCGTTCTGCTGATGGGTCCGCCCGGCACCGGCAAGACGTTGCTGGCGCGGGCCATCGCCGGCGAGGCCAGCGTTCCCTTCTTCTCCATCTCGGGCTCCGACTTCGTCGAAATGTTCGTCGGCGTCGGCGCCAGCCGGGTCCGCGACCTGTTCGAGCAGGGCAAGAAGAACGCCCCCTGCATCATCTTCATCGACGAGATCGACGCCGTCGGCCGCCATCGCGGCGCCGGTCTCGGCGGCGGTCACGACGAGCGCGAGCAGACCCTGAACCAGTTGCTGGTCGAGATGGACGGCTTCGAGACGAACGAGGGCGTGATCCTGATCGCGGCCACCAACCGGCCGGACGTGCTCGACCCGGCGCTGCTGCGGCCGGGCCGCTTCGACCGCCGGGTCGTCGTGGACCGCCCCGACATCGCCGGCCGCCTCGGCATCCTGCAGGTCCACAGCCGGAACATCCCGCTCGACCCGGACGTCGATCTCCAGGTGCTGGCGCGCGGCACGCCCGGCTTCTCCGGCGCCGATCTCGCCAACCTCGTCAACGAGGCGGCGCTGATCGCGGCGCGGCGCAACCACAAGAAGGTCGACATGGCCTCCTTCGAATTCGCCAAGGACAAGGTGATCATGGGCGCCGAGCGGAAGACCATGATGCTCACCGAGCAGGAGAAGGAGGTCACCGCCTACCACGAGGCCGGCCACGCCCTGGTCGCCGCCTTCATGCCTGAGGCCGATCCCCTGCACAAGATCACGATCATCCCCCGGGGCCGCGCCCTGGGGCTGACGATGCAGCTCCCGACCGAGGACAAGCACACCTACCGCCGCAAGTACGTCGATGCCCAGATCGCGATTCTCATGGGCGGGCGGGTCGCCGAGGAACTGACGCAGGACGACATCACCACCGGCGCCGGCAACGACATCGAGCGCGCCACGGACATGGCGCGGCAGATGGTCTGCGAGTGGGGCATGTCGGACCTTGGGCCGCTCAACTTCGGCGAGAAGAGCGAGCCGGTGTTCCTTGGCCGCGACTTCAGCCAGCGGTCCGACTACTCGGACAGCACCGCCCAGTCGATCGACACCGAGATCCAGGCCATCGTCCAGCGCGGCTACGACAAGGCCCGCGACATCCTCTCCGAGCACCGGAACTTGCTGGAGTCGCTGGCCAGGGAACTGCTCGAACTGGAGTCGATCGAGGGCGACCGGGTCTACCAGTTGATCCTCGACGCCACGGGCCAGGACCTGACGCCGGCGCGTCCGACGACCCGCATCCCCGACCTGGAGCCGCCGGACGAGGGTCAGGAGGCCCCCGCCGCGGACGACGCGCCGGCGCCCGACGTGGCCGGTACCCCCGAGCCCGCAACGATCTCCGAGCGGCAGGAACCCGACCCGGTTCCCCTGCCGTTGCCGAAGCCGGAGCGTTAGCGCCGGTTCGGGAGTAGGCTCGGGCCGGAGGTCGTGATCGGAACGCGATGGACTTGGCGCAGCCGCTCGGTCTTCTAGGCTGGAGGGATCTGGTCGACCTGCTGGTGGTCGGCCTCATCGTCTACAACCTTCTGCTCCTGATCCGCGGCACCGGGGGCGTTCGCATCCTGGTCGGCATCCTGGTGCTGGCCGCGGCGGCGTGGATCGCGGCGCTGCTTCGCCTGGACACCCTGCAGGCGTCGCTGAACTACCTGTTGCCGGCGCTGCCGGTCGTCATCGTCGTGCTGTTCCAGAACCAGATCCGCCGAGTGCTCGCACGCGTCGGCCGCAACCCGCTGCTGCGCCTGACGGCCGAGCAGGCGGGAGAGTCCTGGATCGAGGAGATCGTGGTCGCGGCGCAGGCGCTGTCCGTCCGGCGGCTGGGAGCGCTGATCGTGATCGAGCGGATCGACGGTCTGCGCGACTACGCGGAGAACGGCATCGCCCTCGACGCGGTGGTTTCCCATGACCTGCTGCTGACGATCTTCGCCCACGGCACGCCGCTCCACGACGGCGCCGTGATCGTCCAGAAGGACCGCATCGCGGCGGCGGCCTGCTTTCTGCCGCTGACCACCAGGGCCGGCGTCTCCATCGAACAGGGTGTCGGGAACCGCCCCGAGGCCAGACCAACCGCGAAGTTCGAACTCGGCACCCGGCACCGCGCCGCGATCGGCGCCACCGAGGAGAAGGACGCGGTGGTTGTCGTCGTCTCGGAGGAGACCGGGCGGATCTCGATCGCGCACGAGGGTCGCCTGACCCCCGACCGCACACCGCAGGAGCTGCGCGACCAGCTCTCCGAGCTGTTGCTGGCGCCCGGCGCCGTGAGGTCTTCGGAATGAGGGAGAGCGGCAATCGCTGGACGTTCCGCGCGCTCGCGGTCGTGATCGCGATCGGCATCTGGCTGCCCGCCTCGTTCTGCCCGCGCCTGCGCGAGATGACGACGCCGCCGATCGAGGCGAACGTCGCAGGGCGGCTGACGATCCCCGATCACGAGCGCCTGACGGTGTTGAGCATCGAACCCGAGGGGGTTCAGGTCCGCATTCGCGGCAACGACGAGCTGATCGACTCGCTGGAACTCGACCAGGTCCGCGTCCAGGTTCCCTTGCCCGGGGACGCGCTCGCCGGCGGCCCGTACAGCGGCCCGTGGGAAGTCGAGGTCGTGCTGGCCGGCGAGGACGTCGTGCTGCCCGACGACCAGGTCGAGGTCGTGTCGGTGACGCCGGATCGTCTCGTCCTGAGCGTCGACGAGGAGATCTCGGTCGCGGTGCCGGTGGCGGTCGAGTGGATCGGCGAGCCGATCGGCGGCATCAGCGTCGACGACGACAACGTCCTGATCACGCCGGAGAGGGTCACCGTGCAGGGGGCGCGCTCCGAGATCAACAAGCTGGAGTTCGCGCTGGCCGGGCCCATCGACCTCACCGGCCGGGGCCTCGATTTCACGGCCCGGCAGGTGCGGGTGCGGTTCGCCAGCGAACACGTCCGGGTCGAGTTCCCGACCATCGTCGACGTGTTCGTGCCGATGATCGAAAGAAGGCCCCAGACTTCCGGCGCGGGCAACTGACCCTTCGGCACTGGGCAATTGACGCGAAGACTGTTCGGCACGGACGGCATGCGCGCGGTCTTCGGCACGCCGCCGCTCGACCGGCCGACCGTCCAGGCAGTCGGCTACTGGTTCGCGAGGCTGAGCGGCGATGGGGCCCGACCGATCATCCTCGGCGGCGACACCCGCGGCAGCCGCACCGAGATCGCCGGCTGGCTCGCCGCGGCCATCCGCGCCGCGGGCCGCGACGTGCGTTCGGCCGGTGTCGTGCCCACGCCGGCAGTGGCCTGGCTCGTCACCGAGCTGGGCGCCGCCGGGGGCGTCGTCGTCTCGGCCAGCCACAACCCGTACACCGACAACGGGGTCAAGCTGATCGGAGCGGACGGCTTCAAGGTCGATCCGTCCATCGAGCAGGCGATCGAAGACCGGATCGGCTGGGTGCGCGGGTCAGAAGGTCGGCCTTCGGCCGGCGCTCTCCGGCCGCCTCCGGCGGCAGCGGGTCAGAAGACCCGCGTACCAGGGGACGGTTGGTCTTCGGGCGGCGCCCTTGAGGAAGAGCCCGAACTCGCCGATCGCTACCTCGACCACCTGGCGGCCTCGCTGCCGCCGGACCAACCCCTGGCCGGCCTGCGGATCGCCGTCGACGCCGCGAACGGCGCCGGTGCTCCGTACGCCGGGCGGCTCTTCGCCGGCCTTGGCGTCGACTGCGCCGTGACCTGCGACCAGCCGGACGGCCGGAACATCAACCTCGACTGCGGCTCGACCTGCACCGAGCGCATCGCCGCCTTCACCCGCGCCACGGGCAGCGACCTCGGCGTCGCCCTCGACGGCGACGCCGACCGCGCCCTGCTCTGCGATCACCTCGGCCGCATCTGCGACGGCGACATCCTGCTCTACATCTGGGCCACCCACCTCGCGGCCCGCGGCGAACTCCCCGGCCGCCGCATCGTCGCCACGACGATGTCGAACATGGGCCTGGAGAAGGCGCTCGAAGCCGCCAAGGTGGACGTGGTTCGCTGCGGCGTCGGCGACCGCGAGGTGGTCGAGGTCATGCGCCGAGAGGGTGTCCGCCTCGGCGGCGAACAGTCCGGCCACCTGGTCGACCTGGAACTCGGCACCACCGGCGACGGCCTGCTCACCGCCGCCGCCGTGGCCGCGATCGTCGCCGCGTCCGGCCGCACGCTCGCCGACCTGGCCGCCGGCTTCCGCCGCTTCCCGCAGACCCTGCGCAACGTCAAGGTCCGCGAGAAGCAGCCGCTCGAGAGCGTCCCCGGCCTCAGCGAAGCCCTCGCGTCCGTCGAACGCGAACTCGGAACCTCGGGCCGCGTCCTGCTCCGCTACAGCGGCACCGAACCGCTCGCCCGAGTGATGATCGAAGGCCCCGACCAGAAGCGCATCGAGGAACTCTGCGGGGACATCGTCGGAGTGTTGGAGGCCGAACTGGGCCCGTGACCTGTCGGTGCGCGGGTCTGACATCCGACCGCCCGAAGACGGGCGCTCGGACTGTGACGCTGGTGGCGCGGGGACGCGCCACCAGGGTGCTGACCCGCTGCCGCCGCAGGCGGCGTCGAAATCGCCGCCGGCGAAGCCGGCGACCACTAGGATCAAGCCATGACCCATCTCTCCGTCAACGTCGACCACGTCGCGACCCTGCGGCAGGCCAGACTCGCCGGCTACCCGAGCCCTCTGGAGGCGGCCCGTCTCGCCGAGGCAGCCGGCGCTTTTGGCATCACCGTGCATCTGCGCCAGGACCGCCGCCACATCCAGGACCAGGACGTCATCGACCTCCGGAGCGCGGTCAACGGCCGGCTCAATCTCGAGATCGCCGCCGAGGAGCCGATGCTCCAGTTCGCGGAGCGCGTGAAGCCCGATCAGGTGACGCTGGTTCCCGAACGGCCCGACGAGGTGACCACCGAAGGCGGGCTCGACCTGATCGCTCGCGGCGACCAGGTGCGGCGCGCTGCCAGCCGTCTGGCCGAGGCCGGCATCCGCGTCGCCGTCTTCGTCGATCCGGACCTGGCACAGCTCGCGGCGCTCGACGACCAGGACGACGTCACCGGCTTCGAACTGAACACGGACGCCTACACCCGCGTCTCTGGCGCCAAAGCGGAAGCGGAGTTCGCGAAGATCGAGAAAGCAGCCGAACGCGGCCTCGCCGCGGGACGCGAGGCATACGCCGGGCACGGCCTGACCGTCGCCAACGTCGGCCGCGTGGCGGCCCTCGCCGGCGTCAGCGAACTGAACATCGGTCACTCCATCGTGTCCCGCGCAGTGCTCATCGGCATGCCCGCCGCCGTCGCGGAGATGCTCGAAGCAATGCGCCCCGCCTGACCAGCAGAAGCAGAGACCTTCAGCCCTCGACCAACCCCTGCTCGCGGTAGTCCTTCAGCTTCCGCTGGAGCGTCCGCACGCCGATGCCCAGCAGCCGGGCCGCCTCGGCCCGCTTGCCGCCGGTGCGGTCCAGCGTCTGCAGGATCGCGTGGCGCTCGATCTCGGCCATCGTCCGCGGTTCGCCGAAGACGGTCTGGACGGCGGCTTCGGCGGGCGCCTCGGCGGCCTGGCGAATCTCCTCGGGCAGATCGCCGACCTCGATCCGGCCGCCGCCGTGGAAGACCGCGACCGTCTCCAGCACGTTCCGCAGTTCCCGGACGTTCCCCTGCCAGCGGTTCTGGGCGAGGCACGAAAGGGCCCTGCCCGAAAGCTGCATCTCCGGCTTGCCTTCGCGGGCCGCGAACTCTCTCAGGAAGTGGTCGGCGAGCAGCGGCAGGTCGTCGAGGCGGTCCCGCAGCGGCGGAATGCGCAGTGTCACGACCTTCAGCCGGTAGTAGAGATCCTCCCGGAAGGCGCCCTGCTGGACGGCTTCCTCCAGGTTGCGGTTGGTGGCCGCCAGCAGGCGGAAGTCGACGTCGAGCATCCTGCTGCCGCCGACGCGCATGATCTGCCGCTCCTCGAGCACCCGCAGCAGCTTGACCTGGAGCTCCGGGATCAGTTCGCTGATCTCGTCCAGGAACAGCGTCCCGTGGGCGGCGAGCTCGAACTTGCCGATCTTGCGACCGACCGCTCCCGTGAAGGACCCTTTCTCGTGTCCGAACAGTTCGCTCTCAAGGATCTCGTTCGGGATGGCGCCGCAGTTGAGCGCCAGGAACCGTTCCTGCTGCCGGTCGCTCGCTTGGTGCAACGCCTTCGCCACGAGTTCCTTGCCGGTGCCGCTCTCGCCCAGGATCAGCACCGAGGCCCGGCTCGGGGCGACCTGGCGCATCTGCTGGAACAACTGCTCCATCGCCGCCGACTGGCCCACGATGGCGTCGAAGCCGAAACGCTCGTCGAGCATCTCGCGCAGGTTCGTCACCTCGTCCCGCAACTGCCAGTTCTCGATCAGCTTGAGGACGCGGCTCCGCAACTCGTAGAGGTCGACCGGCTTGGTCAGGTAGTCGTCGGCGCCGACCCGCATCGCCTCGACCGCCGACTCGATCGTGCCGAAGCCGGTCACCAGGATCACCGCCAGGTCGAGCTCCTGGGCGCGCACCCGGTTCAGGAACGCCAGGCCGTCCATCCCCGGCATGCGCAGATCGCAGACCGCCAGGCGCACCTTCGGTTCCCGCTCGACGAACGCGAGCGCCGGTTCGGCGTCGTCGAAGACGCGCACCCGCAGCCCGGCCCGCTCCAAGGCGATCGCCATGGACTGGCGGGAACCGGCCTCGTCGTCGATGACGATGACCCAGGGGGCTGCTGCCATGGCAGGGATCCTAGGGGCTTGCGCCGTAGAACGCTACGTGAGTCGCGGTTGACGGCTTGGCGCCGACTCGGATACCGTTCGGATCCATGAGTGATATTCGTATTCGATCCGTTAGCGATCCGTTCGATGACCGCCAGTCCTTGCCCCTGGGGATTCAAGTACTGACCCGCGCGGAAGCGATGGGGATTCTGGGCAAGGGCGCCATCGACACGCTGGATGCGTCGGTCTGGAAGGACGTACTGGCCCGGATACGGAATGCTGGCGTGGGACGCCACCTGCCGGCAATCGTCCCGCAAGGCGGGGACGAACGTGAGGGATTCGTCCGTCAACTCCAGCAACTGAGTGACGCACTGGAGGAGTCGCCGGTTCCGGCCGCAGAGGGACCTCGGCTCGACAAGCTGCTGGGGCGTGAGCTCCTTGCCAGGTTGCTGCGGGTGTCAGCCGTTAGCCTGCGACGCTACCTGGCGGGCGAGAGAGCGGTGCCTGACGCGGTTGCGGCGCGCTTGCATTTCCTCGCACTGGTCGCTGGCGACCTTGCGGGGGCCTACAACGACATCGGCGTGCGGCGCTGGTTCGATCGACCGCGGTCGCTGCTGGACGGCCGGAGGCCGGCGGAACTGCTGGAAGCGGAGTGGCAGCCGGAGGATCCGGGTCCACGGCGGGTTCGCGACTTGGCCAGGGCCCTGGTCTGGTCTCCTGCCACGTGATCGCCTGGCGCAACGCGGACCCCCGCTTCCCGTTCCTCTGGGAGGAGGGCGGCTCGCAGCCGGCTGCCCGGTGGCACGCTGGAGGTGAAGGACCGGTGCAGTACCTCAGCGATACGCCCGACGGTGCGTGGGCCGAGTTCCTGCGACACGAGGATCTCCGCGATCCCGAAGAGCTGTCCTGCGTACGCCGGTCGTTATGGGCTGTCGACATCGGCTCGGAACATCTGGCCCGCGCCGAATTGCCCGCGGAGACCCAGACCGGCGACGCCGGGTCTTACTCCGCGTGCAGGGAAGAGGCCCGCCGCTTGCGGTCGGCAGGGTCTTCCGGTCTCACGGCGCGATCAGCCGCGCTGTTGCCGGGCACCGCCGGAGGATGGCGCGTCGACGCGGGCCTGCGACCGGGCGCTGAACGCGACGGTCAGACGATTGTCCTGTTCGGCGGAAGGCCGGACCTGACCGGGTGGCGGGCGGTGTTCGAGGGGCGGCCGGACGAGACGCTGCTGGCTGCCGTCCGCTATCTGAGCTAGCTAGCGCCCGCCGGAGAGGAGGTCAGCGAACCCCGCCTCGTCCAGCACCTCGACCCCCAGTTGCTCTGCCTTGCGGAGCTTCGAGCCCGCCTTCTCCCCGGCGACCAGGAAATCGGTCCGGGCGCTGACCGAACCTGTGACCTTTCCGCCCAGCGCCGTGATGCGGGCCGCCGCCTCGTTGCGGGTCATCCCGCTCAGCGTTCCGGTGAGGACGAACGTCTTGCCCTCGAGCGGGCCGTCCGCCGCCTCCGCTTCGGTCTGTTCCTCCTCGAACTGGAGGCCCGCGTCCTCCAGGCGGCGGAGCAGGTCCTGGTTCCGCTCGGAGTCGAAGAAGGCGCGCACGGACTCGGCGATGCGGCTGCCGATGTCTTCGACTTCCTCCAGCTCTTCGGCGGACGCCGCGGCGAGCGCCTCGATGCTGCCGAAACGGCGGGCGAGCAGAGCCGCCGTGCTGTCGCCGACGAAGCGGATGCCGAGCGCGTAGATCAGGCGGCTGAGGGAACGCTCCTTCGATTCCTGCAGGCTGGCGATGGTTCGCGCCGCCGCCTTCTCGCCCAGCCGGGCGTCGTTCGTCTTCCTGAGATCGGCGAGCTGCTCCACCGTCAGGCCGTAGAGATTCGCGGGATCGCCGACCAGGCCGCCGCCGACGAGTTCGCCGACCAGCCAGTCGCCCATGCCCTCGATGTCCATCGCGTTGCGCGAGGCGAAGTGGCGGATCGCCTCGCGGACGACCGCCGGGCAGGCGGCGTTGACGCAGCGGAGCAGCGCCTCCTCCTCCGGCTGGTAAAGCGTCTCGCCGCAGACCGGGCACTCGGTGGGCGGCGCGAACGGCTGCGACTCCGCGCCCCGCCGCTCCTCGAACACCGACACCACCTTGGGGATGATGTCGCCGCCCTTCTCGATCACGACCGCGTCGCCGACGCGGACGTCCTTCCGCGCCAGGTCCTCGTAGTTGTGCAGCGTCGCGCGCTTGACCGTGGTGCCGGCGACCGGCACCGGTTCGAGCTCGGCGACCGGCGTCACGGCGCCGGTGCGGCCGACCTGGGCGTTGATCGCCCGCACCACCGTTTCAGCCTGCTCGGCTTCGAACTTGAACGCGACCGCCCAGCGCGGCGCCTTGGCCGTGGCGCCGAGGCGGTCCCTCAGCTCCGGGTCGTCCACCTTGACGACCACGCCGTCCGTCTCGAAGTCGAGCTCGCCGCGCTTCTCCTGCCACTCGTCGCAGAAGGCGACGACCTCCTCGAGACTCGCGCAGCGCCGCCACGAGCCGTCGACCGGCAGACCCAGATCCGCCAGAGCGGCGAGACAGTCGCCGTGCGATCGGCGCTCCTCGTTGCCGTCGCCGCCGCCGGCGGGCTGCACCCACTCGTAGCAGGCGAGGTCCAGCCGCCTTCGCGCGACGTCCCGGCTGTCGAGCTGGCGGACCGTGCCGGCGGTCGTGTTGCGGGGGTTCGCGTACAGCTCCTGGCCGGCCGCGGCGCGCTGCTGGTTCAGGGCGGCGAACGCACTCCGGCGCATGTAGGTCTCGGCCCGCACGAGCAACCGGGCGGGCGCCGGCGCGGGCAACCTCAGCGGCAGCGTCCGGATCGTCCGCGCGTTCGCGGTCACCAGGTCGCCGACCCGACCGTTGCCTCGCGTTGCGGCCTGGGTCAGGACAGCGTCCTCGTAGAGCAGGGATAGCGACACGCCGTCGACCTTCAGTTCGCAGACGAAGGCGATCCCGGTGTCCGGGACCAGCCGCTTGAGCCGCTCGACCCATTCCTGGAGTTCGTCGTGGTCGTAGGTATTCTCCAGCGAGAGCATCGGCGGCTGGTGCTCGACCTGCTCGAAGCCCTCGGTCGGCTCGCCGCCCACCCGTTGCGTCGGACTGTCCGCGGTCCGCAGTTCCGGGTGCTCGTCCTCGATCGCCGCAAGCTCCGCCATCAGGCGGTCGAACTCCCGGTCGGTGATCTCGGGTTTCGCGTCCTGGTAGTAGAGCCGCTCGTGCCGCTGGAGTTCCTCCCGCAGCCACGCGGCCCGGTCCTGGGGTGACTCCGCCATCGGCGACATTCTGCCGTAGCTCCGCTGGGTGCGCGGGTCTTCCGACCCGCTGCCGCCGTAGGCGGCGTTGAAATCGTCGCCGGCCATCGGCCGGCGGCCTTGTCGTCCGGGCTGCGCCGCTCTGCGGCGCCGCCCGTCGGGCGGGTCGGAAGACCCGCGCACCCAGAGCAACGCACCCGGCGTGCAGCGGCTCTCTACTGCAGCCGCGCCCCCGGCACAAAGTATGCTGCCCCGCGCATGGAACTCCTCGCGTTCTTTCTCCGATACGCGCGCCGCTATGTGCACTGGGGGCTGCTCGCTCTCGTCGGGATCCTCTGCTTCAGCATCGCCACAGTGGCCTTCGTCGGGTTGATCAATCCGATGTTCCAGGAGGTCCTGGGCGCCTCCGAGGAGGAGGTGAGGGCCGAGCTCAGCCGCGTCGGCACGGTGGGTGTACCCGCCGAGGGCGGAGATGCCGGCCCCCTGGGGCGGATACGGGATTCCATCGAGCGGCGCACGGAGAGCCTCAGGGCCGCAGCCGCGGACTTCTACGCCGACGTGAAGGAATGGGCCGGCATCGAAGGCCGGCGCGAGGTCTTCTTCTCGCCTCTCCTGCTCGTCCTGGTTCTGCTCTTTCGCAGCTTGATGGCCTTCGTTTCCGGCTACTCCTTCCAGCGCGCCGGCCTGGGGCTCACGACGGACATTCGCAACGACCTCTACCGCCACATCATCCACCAGTCCAGCCGCTTCCACCAGCAGCACACATCGGGCGAGCTCTACAGCCGGGTGGTCAGCGACGTGGCGAAGCTCCAGAACGCGGTGGCGGCCCGGCTCTTCGACATCTTCATGTCCGTCGCCCTGCTGCTGGTCTACTCGGGATATCTCCTGACGCTCCACCTCACGATGGCGATCGTGTCGCTGTTCGCGGTGCCGGTCTTCGGCTATCTGCTGGCCCGCTTCGGCAAGGGGATGCGGAAGGTGACCCACCGCAGCCAGGAGCGGATGGCGGATCTCTCGGGGTTCCTGTCCGAGGGCATCCGGGGCAACCGGGTGGTCAAGGCGTTCGGCATGGAGGAGTTCGAGTGCCGGCGCTTCGAGACCGCGACCCGCGGCCACCTCCTCGCCAACCTGCGTGCCCAGTTCCTGTCGACGCTCTCGAGCCCGGTCATCGAGTCGCTGGCGGCGGTCGGCGGCGCGATGCTGGTCATCTCCGCGGGCCTGATGATCCGCGACGGGCGCCTGACGTTCACGCTGTTCTTCCAGTTCCTCGTCGTTCTCTTTCTGATGTACGACCCGATCAGGAAGCTGAACAAGGTGAACCTCGTGCTGCAGGAAGCGGTCGCCTGCGGCAAGCGGGTTCACAGCCTGATGCAGATCAAGAGCGACATCGTCGACCGCCCGACAGCTCCCCCAATCTCCGGCCTCGAGCAAGGCGTCCGCTTCGAAGACGTCTCCTTCGACTACGAGGACACCGGTCACGGCAAGGGTGTGCTCTCCGGCATCCGTCTCGAACTCCATCGCGGCGAGGTCGTGGCGCTCGTCGGCGCTTCGGGCGCCGGCAAGTCGACCCTCGTCAACCTGCTGCCGCGCTTCTTCGACCCGGTCTCGGGCCAGGTCCTGGTCGACGGCACGGACATTCGCGCCCTGCCTCTCCAGAACCTCCGCTCCCTGATCGGCATCGTCACCCAGGAGACGGTGCTGTTCAACGACTCGGTGCGGAACAACATCGCCTACGGCCGCGACGATCTGCCAATCGAGGAGGTGCGGATGGCGGCGGCCGCCGCCTACGCCGACGACTTCGTCATGGCGATGCCCGAGGGCTACGACACGGTGATCGGCGAGGGCGGCCAGAACCTCTCCGGCGGCCAGCGCCAGCGGCTCGCGATCGCCCGGGCGCTGCTCAAGAACGCTCCCATCCTGATCCTCGACGAGGCGACGTCCCATCTCGACACGGAGTCCGAGGTCGTCGTGCAGCGGGCGATCTACAACCTGATGGAGGGCCGCACCGCCCTGGTCATCGCCCACCGGCTGTCGACGGTCGTGCGCGCCGACCGGATCGTCGTCCTGGACCGCGGCTCGATCGTCGAGGAAGGCACCCACGAACAACTGCTGGAACTGGGCGGCGCCTACAAGCGCCTCTACGACCTGCAGTTCCATGGCTGATCCAGGTGTCGGTGCGCCGGCCTGGCATCTGTGCGCCCCGATGAGGGGCGCACAGACTGCGACGCTGGTGGCGCGGGGACGCGCCACCAGGGTGCTGGCCGGCTTCCGGTCTGCCTGCCGGTACGGCCCATGAAGGTCCGTGGCGCCGCCCTGGCGCCCGCCGCCGTGGCGTTGCGGTTTCTCTCGCAGGCCGTCACCGCGACCTGGCGCCTCCACCGCCTCGAGGGCCGCGAGCACCTGGAGCGCGCGCTCGAGCCGCCGGCGCTACTCGCCTGCTGGCACGAGCAGACGGCGCTTTCCCTGCTGCTGGTGCGCAGGTACCTGCTGCCCGCCGGCGGACCGGTGTCCATCCTTGCCAGCCACTCCGCCGACGGTGAGCTCTCGGCGCGGATCGGCCGGGCCTGGGGCATCCGCGTCACGCGCGGCTCCACCTCTCGCGGCGGCCGCGATGCGGCCCTCCACCTCTACGGCGAGCTCCGCAGGCACCGGTCGACCCTGCTGCTCATGCCCGACGGTCCGCGCGGGCCGGCCCGCGAGGCCAAGCCCGGCGGCATCGTGCTGGCGGCGACGTCCGGCGCCCCGATCGTTCCCGCCGGCCTCGTCGCCGCCCGCGGCTTCAGACTGCGAAGCTGGGACCGCATGGCGATCGGCGCTCCGTTCACCCGCGTGGCGGTCGCGGTCGGCGAACCGATGGCGCTCGAGCGCAGCGCGACGCCCGCGGAGCGCGAGGAAGCGCGGCTCGAACTCGGCGCCCGGCTCGACGAGTTGACGGCGAGGGCCCGCCAACTGCTCTCCTGAGCGGGAATCCACCGGCGCCGGAACCGGTTGAAGCCAGTGTTCCTCCCCGTGTTCGTCCCAGATGGAAACCCCGCGAAACCCGCGAGAATGCTAGAATCCCCGCGCTTTTCCCTCGCCCGCACGTCACGGGTGGAGGCTTGGCCTATGCCTGCCCATCGTCTCATCGACAAGTTTCTCTCTACCTCTGGGTGCGCGGGTCCTCTGACCCGCTGCCGCCGCAGGCGGCGTCAACTCGCCGGGCGAAGCCCGTCAATTCTGGCCGCCATCGCGCTCCTCATCGCCCCCGCCGCACACGCCCTCGTCTACGTCATGCCCACCGACGAGGCGATGGTCGACCGTTCGCCCGTCATCGTCTTCGGCGAGATCATCGCCGCCGAACCGGCGCCGGTGGAAGGCATCCCGTCGACCGACTTCATGTTCCAGGTCGAGGACGTGCTGAAGGGCTTCGTTCCCGGCGGCACGATCGTCGTGCGCCAGCCGGGTGGCATCGGCGCCGGCGGTCTGGCGGCGCGGGTCATGGGCCTCCCCGGTCTCGTCGAGGGGGACCGCATGCTGCTGTTCCTCGACCCGGTCGAGGGCGTCTATCGCACCGTCGAACTCGCGCTCGGCATGTTCTTCGAGGTCCAGGCCGGCGGCCGGACGCTGCTGATGCGCGACTCGTCGCTACATGGAGTGGGGCCGGTATCGGGCGACGCCCGGTCGAGCGAGCGCGTTCGGGCGAGCCTGCCGCGCCACGCGGAACCCTTCCGGCGGTGGATCGCTGACCACGCGGCCGGCCGGGAGCAGCCGGCGGACTACTTCGCGGCCGACCTGGGCCAGGGCCCGGTGGCGGTCGCGTCTCCCTACAACCTGACGCGCGCCCCGGCCAGTTGCGAGCGGCCCGGGACCCGGTTGCGCTGGCGCAGCTTCGACCGGGGCGAAAGCGTCGGCATGGTGGTTCAGGCGAGCGGTCAGCCGGGCGCCCCGGGCGGGGGCCGATCCTCGGTGCTGGCCGGCATGCGCGCCTGGAACGGGGATCCCAGGAGCCGGGCGCATCTGGTCCAGAGCGGCTTCACGAACGAAGAGTTCACGCTGGCGCCGAACGGCGAGAACTCGATCGGCTTCGAGGACCCGCAGGACCAGATTCTGGGCTCGTACGATCCGCAGGTGGGCGGCATCCTCGCGATCACCGCCGCGTACTTCTACTGCGGCCCGTCAGACCCGCCCCACGCGGTGCCGCGAGGCGGTCGCGCGGAGGCCTATGAGATCGTCGAGGCGAACATCGCCACGCAGGACGGCTACCGCGAGTGGCTTGCCCTGAACGCGAACCCGCGGCGGGCTCACGACGAGATCATGACCCACGAGCTCGGTCACGCCCTGGGCATCGGCCACTCCTGCGCCGACGATGACAGCGGCCCCTGCAACGACCTGACCGGTGAGGCGATCATGCGCGCGCTCGCCCACGGCGACGGCCGGGGCGGGGCGCTCAACCGCGACGACCGGAACGCGGTGCGTTTTCTCTACCCCCTGACCGGCCCCGTGGGTCCGGTGGGGCCGGCCGCGCCAACCGGCCTGACAATCACGGACATCAAGCAGACGGAACTGACGCTCCGCTGGCAGGACCGCTCCGGCAACGAGACCGGCTTCGAGATCCACGAGCGGATGGTCGACACCGACTTCATGCGCATAAGGACCCTGCCGCCGAACACCACGTCGGTCGTCATCGAGAACATCCCGCCCGCCACCTTCCGCGCCTACCAGATCATCGCCACGAACAACCGCGGCAAGTCGAGCCCCACTTCCGAAGAGGGCGCCACCACGCTCGCCGAGGTCGAGGAGTGCATGGACGACGCCGACACGGTCTGCCTGAACCAGGGCCGCTTCCGCGTCGAGCTCGAATGGGAGTCGGCGGACGAACATGGCGCGGGCGCCGCCGTGTCGCTGACCAACGACACCGGCTACCTCTGGTTCTTCAACGCGGACAACGTCGAGGTCGTGGTCAAGGTGCTCGACGGTTGCGCCCTCAACCAGCGCTACTGGGTGTTCGCCGGCGGGCTGACCGACGTCAAGGCCGTCATGAAGGTGATCGACTCGCAGACCGGCGTGGCGGCCACCTACTACAACCCGCCGGGCACGGCCTTCCAGCCGGTCCAGGACCAGGAGACCTTCGCCGTCTGTCGGCAGGGCGCCAACCTCTACGGCGAGAGCCGGTACCTGCTCGGGGAAGAGGAGATGGAGGCGTTGCGCGGCGGCATGGACCTCGCGGCGGCCGCCGTCCCTGCCGGACCCGGCTTCGAACTGCCGTTGCCGTTCCAGGTGGCGCAGGCCCAGGACGGCGGCGGCGGTTGCGTGCCCGACGAACGGACCCTTTGCCTCGAGAACGGCCGCTACGCGGTCCGCGCCGCTTGGGAGAAGCCGGACGGCGAAACCGGCGACGCCGTCGCCTGGCCGTTGACCGGAGACACGGGCCTCTACTGGTTTTTCGCTCCGAGCAACGTCGAGATGGTGCTCAAGGTCCTCGACGGCTGCGCCTTGAACGGCCACCGCTGGGTGTTCGCGGGCGGCCTGACGGATGTCGGCGTGACGATGACCGTCGCCGACACCGAGACGGGCGAGGAGCGGGCCTACGAGAACCCCGCGGGCACACACTTCGTGCCCGTGCAGGACAAGAAGGCGTTCTCCTGCTCAGCGCCTTAGCCAACTTGTCGGTGCGCCAACTGTCGGTGGCCGGCCTCTTACCGGCTTCTGCCTTCGGCAACGCCACCCGGCGACTGCTCTGATTTGCATTCGTCTATGCGTTGGGCGTAACCTACTGGAACGTATGGATTCTCCAGGTTACACCGGGTTGCCTCACCGAAAGGGGAACATCATGAGACTGAGCCGCCGTCCCACACGACATCTCATCTGCCTGGCGAGCCTGCTGGCCTTCGTTTCGACGCCGCTCCTGGCCCAGACGGGCATCGACCTGCTGGACGCGGACCAGATCCGGCGAGCCATCGAGTCGCCTGGCGGGCCGGAGCGGACGGTGACCGTCCGCGCCATGCTGGACCAGGGCCCCGACAGCGTCATCCAGGCGACCCACGTCAGGGACCGCCTCAGGTACGACGATGGAGAGTTCGAGAATTTTGCACAGGGCGGCTTCTCGCAACTGAATCTGGGGAGCGGCAGGGTGGAGGTGGCTCAGCGCTTCGTGGTGTCTGCGGACAGCGCCGTGGTCTCCGCCCAAGTGTGCTTCAAGCGGCGTGCGGACGACCCGAACAGGGCTGCGGACTTCTTGCTGCATTTCTACGCCGACGAGGACGACGACGGCGTCAAGAACCCGGGGCGTCGGCGGGGGCTGACCTACGTCGTGAAGGAGGACATCACGACCGCCGGGGCTGTCAGGTGCATGCTCTTGAGAGGACACCTCGTCGGCAAGCCGCTCGACAAAGGGGTGCATTGGGTCGCGGTCGATTGGGACACGCAGTTGCGGAAGAGTCTCGGCGAAGACCACTACACGTCCGACGACGAAGCGGTGTTCAACGACAGGACCAAGCAGGTCGACCATGCGACGGAAGTGAGGTATCGCCAGGTTCCGCCCGAACCGGAGGCCCAATACGAAGGATGGCTGGATCCCCGCAGTGGCGACCGCACCCAGACCGCGAGCGGCCTCAAGGCGGTCGGCATTCGCCTGTTGGTCGAGAGGACGCACGCAGCCGAGCCTGACCCGACCCCCGACCCGACCCCCGATCCCGAGCCCGATCCCGAGCCCGATCCCGAACCAGAAGACGATGTCCGTCCTGGACCGCTGACCGCGCCGCCGCCGGGCGCCGGCTACTCGAACTGCATTCCGACGGTTTCCCGCCTCGTCTTCGACGGCGACTACCGGGTCAGCCTCTGCTACGAGACGGCTGACGGCACCAAGGGCGAAGCACGCGCCGGCATCTACAAGTCCAGCCAGTCGGGTCTGCTTTGGTTCTTCGATTCGAACAACGCCGAGGTTTTGATCAAGGTGCTCGACGGTTGCATGACCAACGGCCACCGCTGGGCGTTCATGGCGGCTGCGACCGACGTGGCCTTCAACCTCTACGTCACGGACGGCAAGAACCAGACCTGGTCGTACCACAACCAACAGGGCCAGAAGGCCTTGACTCAGACCGACAACATGGCTCTGAGGTGCAGCCCGTAGGGGCGTAGGCGGCCTCCGCCAAATCGTCGCCGTCCTTCGGCCGGCGGCGACTCAAGCCGGGTCTCGCCGCTCCGCGGCGATTCCCGGAGCGGGTCAGAGGACCCGCGCACCCAGCAGACCTGCTGCGGTAGTGGCTCTTCCGACCTGCCGTCTCTGCTTCCGCTGGGTGCGCGGGTCTTCTGACCCGCCGCCGTAGGCGGCTTCGAGTCGCCGGCCGCAGGCCGACCTTATCTTCTCCTCCCCGTCCGCCCGCTACGATACGCGGGGTCGTCTGGCACGTCTCTTGCGGATGATTCCCTGCCGCAGGGGTGCTCGTTCACAGACGATCAAAGGAGGAATCGCCCATGCGGTCTCGGACTCTTGTTTCCGGTTGCCTCGCTTCCCTGGCCGCGACCTTCATCTTCGCTCCGCCGATCGCCGCCCAAGCGGGCCGTGACCTGTTGCTGCCCGAGCCGAGGGCGGAGATCAAGGCCGAGCGTCTGAGCCTCGTTGAGTACTCGGACGTCGTACGCGTCACGGCCCGCGGCCGCGGCGGAGCGTCCGTCGACCAGGCAGCCACCGGCGTACGCCAGCCGGCCAGAGAGGTCTACCGGTACGACGACGACAGCTTCGAGAACTTCTTCCGCCTCGAGCAGCAGAGCACGGGCGACTTCGCGTACGAGATGGAGTTCGCTCAGCGGTTTCGGTTGCCGGAGGCGGGGACCGTCGAGTACGTGCAGGCCTGCATCGCGCGGTCGGGGGACGACACGAGCAGCGATGCCGGCTTCTCCCTGACGTTCTACCGCGGCGCCGGGACCACTCCCCGGACCGAGGTTGAGAGCTTCAACGTGGCGAACGCGCGGATTCCGGATGCGGCAACGTACATCTGCTTCGAGATCGGCGGCGACGTGGAGGACCTCGAGTTGAACAGCGGAGATGTATGGGTTGCCGTTTCGTGGCTCCGCGGTACGCCGTCTTCGAACACGAAGCTCCTGGCGGCTGACGAGGACGGCTCGGGCGGACGGCGGGCGTTCCGGGCTCGCCCGAACGAAACTGCCGAATGGAACTCCTGGCAGGCCGACACGGACTCTGGCGTCTACGGCATCCGCCTCGCTGTCAACCACCCCCATCCCGACCCGACCCCCGATCCGCAACCCGACCCGGACCCCACGCCCGATCCAGGCCCCGATCCGGACCCCGACGCCGGCCCGCCGACCGGCGAGGGCTACACCGACTGCGTCCCGCAAACGACGCCGCTCGTCTTCGATGGCGGCTACAACGTCCGCATGTGCTACGAGACGAGCGAGGGCACCATCGGCGAGGGCAAGGCCGGCATCTGGGCCTCCGGCCAGTCGGGTCTGCTCTGGTTCTTCACCCGGGACAACGCCGAAGTGCTGATCAAGGTGCTGGACGGCTGCGACTTCAACAATCACCGCTGGGTGTACGTGGCGCCGGTGACCGACCTCGCCTTCAACCTCTACGTCGTCGACAGCCAGCGAAACGCCTGGTCCCACCACAACCGGCAGGGAGACACCGCGTCCACCAGGAGTGACAACGAGGCCTTTCGTTGCAGCAACTAGGCGGCCGCCAGGCCGCCACTGCGTTCCGGTGCGCCGGTCGGTGCGCGGGTCTTCTGACCCGCTGCCGCCGTAGGCGGCTGACGAGGCGCGCCGGCCGCCAGGCCGGCTCCTTGTTGGCCGCCGCCCTCCTAACCGCCCCGGCCGCAGCGATCGTCTACGTCCTCCCCACCGACGACTCCATGGTCGAGCGCTCCGGGACGATCGTCTTCGGCGAGGTCCTCTCCGCGTCCACTGGCTTCCGTGACGGCTCGGCGTTCACGGAGTACACGTTCGAAGTCGAAGAAGTCCTCAAGGGCTTCGTCCCGGGCGGCACGATCATCGTGCGGCAGCCCGGCGGCCGGCTTCCCGGCGGCATCGCAATGCGGGTCCAGGGCCTCCCGATGCTGGCCGAGGGGGACCGGGTGCTGCTCTTCCTCGACCCTCTGGCCGACGCCTACCGCCCGGTCGAGCTCGCCCTCGGCGTCTTCTTCGAGGTCCGGACCGCCCGGGGCCCGTTGCTGATCCGGGAACCGTCGCTTGACGGTGAGGTGACCCTGCCCGGCGACCCCGCGGCCGCGGACCGCGCTCGCGCCCGGCTGCCGCGCGATTCCTCCGCCTTCCGGCGCTGGATCGCGGCCCGCGCGACGGGCGTCGAGCGCTCCGCCGACTACTTCCTGGTCGATCCGCCGGAAGGCCCCATCGCGGTCAGGTCGCCGTTCACGGCGACGCGAAGTCCGGACGACTGCTTCCACGACGGCCTGCCGCTTCGCTGGCGGGAGTTCGACAGCGGCGGGAGCGCTGGCTTCACCGTCCAGGCCGGCGGTCAGCCCGGGGTCCGGGGAGGCGGCCTGTCCCAGGTCCGCACCGCAATGCGGGCCTGGAACAACGTCTCCGCCAGCCGTGCCAACCTGGTCCTTCACGGCACCTCGAACCGGGACTTCTACAGCGACACTGTCGACGGCGTGAACTCGATCTCCTACGAGGATCCGTTCGATGAGATCGAGGGGACGTTCCGGCCGAGTGCGGGTGGCGTCCTCGCCGTCACCCACAGCTTCTTCTACTGCGACGCCTCGCAGGTCCCTCACCCGATCCCGGGCAACCGCTCGGTCGAGGCGCTCGAGCTGATCGAGTCGAACATCACCACCCAGGACGGGTTCGAGGACTGGCTGGCGCGCTCGCCGCATCCTCGCGAGAGCCACGAGGAGATCATGGCTCACGAGCTGGGCCACGCGATCGGAATCGGCCATCCCTGCGGCGACATCGCCAGCGGGCCGTGCGACGAGGTCACCGGCGAGGCGCTGATGCGGGCGAGGGCCCACGGCGACGGCCGCGGGGCGCGGCTCAACAGCGACGATCGGGCCGCGGTACGGTTCCTGTACCCGGTTCCCGAGCCTGAGCCCGAGCCCGAGCCCGAGCCGGAGCCCGAACCGCCGCCCGAGCCCGACCGGACTCTCGGTCCGCTGCCGGATCCTCCTCAGGGGCCCGGCTACACCGACTGCCGTCCGGAGATGGCGTCCCTGGTGTTCGACGGAGGCTTCAAGGTCGCCGTGTGCTACGAGACGGCGAGCGGGGAAGTCGGCGAAGGCAAGGCCGGCATCTGGGCGTCGGGCGAATCGGGCCTGCTCTGGTTCTTCAATCGCGACAACGCGGAAGTCCTGGTCAAGGTCCTGAACGGCTGCCATCTGACCGGCCACCGCTGGGTGTACGCGGCTCCGGTCACCGACCTCGCCTTCAACCTCTACGTTCAGGGCGCCGACGGGAGGAACTGGAGCCACCACAACCGGCTCGGCGAGACCGCGGCGAGCAGGAGCGACAACTTCGCCTTCCCGTGCAACTGACCGGCAGCGGTCGGCAACTCGTTAGCTCCGCGGCAGACCGCGGTCAGCCCCCCGTCCGGTAGCGTGTTGGATCATGCGGGTCGCAGTCGTCTGGAACTACGGTACGCCGCTCCGGCAGTGCAGCTTCCGGTTCGAGGAGTACATCCACGGGCTCGAGGCGCTCGGCCACGAGGCGTTCGTCGCGTGTCCCGAATCCTCGAACGACGGCTTTCCCGTGCCGATCGTCTCGCCGCCGGGCGGCGGCGGCCTGGAAGACGCCGGCTTCTGGCGCGGCCTCGGGGCAGACGTGGCGATCGTGCCGTCCTTCCACCAGATGTCGGATCTCCTGGAGCTGATCCGCGGCGCCGGCGTCCGCACGATCGCGATGGGCGACTCGGACGGCCAGATGGGTCTGCGCGCGTTTCCTCTGGCCACGCTGCGCCGGAAGGTCTTCTCCGGCTCGCCGGACCGCGGCCACCAGGTCCGGCAGCTCCGCTTCCTCGCCCGGCGCTACCTGCTCTCCTTCCGCCGCACCGACCCGCAGGACGCCGAGTTCGTCCGCAGCGCGGGGGAGTCCGACGTGCTCATCCTCGGTTGCGAGGAAGCGAAGGCCCATTTCCGCCGCTTTCTCCGCACGGCCGGCGCGGCGGATCTCCAAGGCCGGGTTCACGTCTCGCCACTCGCCATCCACCGGGTCTACGTCGATTCGCCCGACCTCGGCCGGGAACGGCGAGGCATGGTGGCGATCGGCCGCTGGGACGATCCCCAGAAGAACGCACCGCTGCTGGCGCGGGCGCTTGCGCGCTACTTCGGTCGAGCCGGCAGCGAGGCGCGCGGCGAGCCGGTCAGCATCTTCGGCCCGGGCGCCGAGAGTCTCTTCGGCGAGCTCAACCGGCGCTTCCCGAACGTCGAGCACCATGGGCCGCAGTACCCGGAAGTCCTCGCCGCCGCGCTGGCCGGCAGCCGCTTCATCGTCTTCTCGTCGCGGTGGGAAGGCGCGCCGCACGCCGGCTGCGAGGCGCTGTCGATGGGAGCGACCGTGGTGGGCACGCCGATCCCGAGCCTGCGGAGCTGGTCCGAGGGCGGCGCCTACGGCCGCGTCGCCTCCGCGCACCGCGCCGGGCCGCTGGCCGCGGCGATGGCGGAGGAACAGGCGGCATGGCGCCGCGGCGAACGCCACCCGGCTAGCATCGCCGCGGTATGGCGCCAGCGGAGCTCCGGCCGCGGCGTCTGCCAGACGATGCTCGAGGCCCTGGCCCAATGAAGTCGTTCCAACGCCGGCCGCTGGAGGTCATCCTCGACACCACCGAGCGCTGCAACCTGAAGTGCAAGATGTGCTACTTCTCGGCGGTCGACCGGCTGCAGTTCCTGCCCTTCGACCGGCAGTTGTCCCGAAACGGCATGATGCCGCTGGAGACCTTCTCCCGGGTCGCGGCCGACCTCTTCCCCCGTGCCCGCCGGGTCGCCCTGGGCTGCGCGGCCGAGCCCCTGGTGCATCCGAAGTTCATCGACATCGTTCGCGAAGCCGGCAGCTACGCCGTTCCCGACCTGTGGTTCCCGACCAACCTGCTGCCGCTCACGCCCGCCAAGGCCGAGGCGATCTGCGAGGCCGGCGTGAAGACGGTCGGCGTGTCGATGGACGGCACGAGCGCGGAGACCTACGAGGCGATCCGGGTCGGCGGCAAGTTCGACCGGCTGATGCGTTCGCTCGACCTGCTGAACGAGGTCCGGCGCGGCGCAGCCACCGGGCTGCGGCTGATCTTCGTGTGGATGCGGACCAACCGCGGCGATCTCGCCGACCTGCCGCGCTTCGCCGAGGAAGTCGGCGCCAGTGAGCTCGACGTCCGCTTCGTGGCGCCGACCGCTCATGTGAGCGCCGAGGACGAACTGCTCGACGACGAGGACCCCGGCGCGCTGCGCGCGGAACTCGCCGCCACGGCCGAGGACGCGGCCGCCCGCGGGCTGCGTCTCGTTTCCTACCCGGACTTCGACGACGGCCAGCGGGTTGACCTGCGCGGCCACCTGATGCGCTGGCGGGCGGGCCTCTACGACCGGCAGCGGCTGCGCGGCCGCTTCCGGACTGCTGTCGCCGGCTGCGCCTGGCCCGGCCACACGGTGGTGGTCCGGCCCAACGGCGCGGTCTCGCCGTGCATCTTCTGGGAAGAGCAGCCGATCGGCCTGTATCCGGAGACCTCGCTGGGCGAGGTCGAACGCTCGCCGTTGCTGGCGGAGATCGTCGATGGGCTGAAGAGTGGGAATCCGTGCGGGACTTGCAATACCTGCACTGAGCGGAAGCATGCGCTGTACTTCCGGTTGCAGTGGCGGCAGCAGGCGGGGGAGCGGCTGGAGCAGTTGGGCGCGGGACCGGGGAGTGGTGGTGTGGCTGAGGTGGAAGAGGAGAGTGGTCGGCCTTCGGCCGGCGATCTGTCGCCGCCTGCGGCGGCAGCGGGTCAGAAGACCCGCGCACCCAGAGCACCGGCTGCAGTAGGACGTCCCGACGACGGCAACGCCGATGCTCTGGGTGCGCGGGTCTTCCGACCCGCATCTACGGCCCCAGGGCTTCCCAGTCCAACCGCCTGGATCACGGAGCACACGCCCGTCGCGCCCTATGACCGCGTCCTCCTCGTAGGCGACGAAGCCTGGGCCCACCACCTCCTCAGCACCGGCTTCGCCAGCAGCGTCGACATCGTCACGTCGCCCCTGGCGGCCGGCCGCGACGAGGCCGGCATCCGCCGTCTCCCCATCCACCCCCGCAACCCCGTCCTCCCCGCCGCCGCCTACCAGGCCGCCTGCTGCATCGGCGGCCTCTCCTCCCACCTTCGGCTGGAGCGGCTCCTCGACGCCGTGCTCGACGCGCTGGAACCCGGCGGCCGGTTGTTCGTGGACGACTACATTGGCCCGGCCCGTCACCAGTGGAACGACCGCGTCGGCGCCGCGGCCTCGGCCGCCTACCGCCGGCTGCCGGCCGCGGCGCGGCGGTTCGAGCGACTGCCCATGCCGCCCGTGGAGGGCGACTGCGCGCGGGCCACCCGCTCCGGCGACGTGGCCCGCCTGATCCGCACCGGTTTCCGGGCCGAGTCCGTGCGCCCCTACGGCGGCGACCTGGTCGCGCCGCTCGCCGCCTCCGTCGACTGGAGCCGGCTGCCGGAGGCCGACCTCCAGCGCCTCGTGGAGGGCTCCGGCGCCGGTGGTCACTACGCCCTGACGGTGGCCCGTCCCCGCGCCGGTTGGCAACGGCGGTTGGCCGGGATGCGCTACCGCATTGGCCCCAAGGTCCGTCGTGTTTTCATTTACGAGCCCCGGCGCGCTCGCGACCTGGCATTCCAGGCGCTGCGCGGAAAGGTCTAGATCATGGTTGCCAACCTTCGTTGGGGAATCCTCGGCCCGGGCGCCATCGCCCGCGTCTTCGCCACCGCGATCGACGGGCTGGACGGTCACGAGATCGTGGCCGTCGGTAGCCGCGACCCGCAGCGGGCGGTCAACTTCAACGCCGAGCGCGGCTACAGGGACGCCGAGGCCGGCACGTACCGGGATCTGGTGCGCAGCGAGTCGGTCGACGCCGTCTACGTCGCCAGTCCCCATCCCGGTCACCTGGAGCACGCGGCGCTGGCGCTCCGGCACTGCAAGGCGGTGCTCTGCGAGAAGCCGCTCTGCGTCAACGCCTCGGAGGCCCGCCGGCTGTGCGCCATCGCCCGCGAGCGGGGCCGGCCGCTGCTCGAGGCGATGTGGACCCGATTCCTGCCGGCGACGCAGCGGGCCGCGGACTGGATCGCCAACGGCACGATCGGAGAGCCGAGCCGGGTGGTCTGTTCCTTCGGCTTCCGCGCGGCGTTCGATCCGGAGAGCCGGCTCTACGATCCCGAACTGGGCGGCGGCAGCCTGCTCGATATCGGCTGCTACACGCTGTCGCTGGCGTCGCTCGTCTTCGGGGAGCGGGTGACCGGCGGCAACATCCCGCAGATCGAGGTCCGCGCCGATCTCGCTCCGTCCGGCGTCGACGAGCACTGCAAGATGGTTCTGCGCTTCGGGGACGGCGCCGAGGCGTACCTGGAGTCCTCGATCAGCCGGGCCGTTTCCGCCACCGGCGTCATCCAGGGCGACCGCGGGAGGATCGTGATTCCGGACTTCTGGCGCGCCCAGACGCTCAAGCTGGAGTGCGAGACGCAGGACGTCGCCACACTGGAGTGCCCCTTCCTCTGCAACGGCTACGAGTACCAGGCGCTCGAACTCGCGCGAATGCTCCGCGACGGCGACATCGAGAGCCCTCTCCTGCCGCACGCGGAGTCCATCGGACTGATCGAACTGATGGACGACCTGCGCCGCCGCATGGGCGTCCAGTACCCCTTCGAGCCAAGCATCGGCGTCACCGCCGGAACCCACAGGGCCATGACCTACCGCCCTGTCGACAACGTTGCTCTGGGTGCGCGGGTCTTCCGACCCGCGGCCGCCGAAGGCGGCCAGGAGAACGCGCCGGCCGAAGGCCGGCACCACTACCCCTTCGAGCCAAGCATCGGCGTCACCGCCGGAACCCACAGAGCAATGACCTACCGCCCTGTAGACAACGTTGCTCTGGGTGCGCGGGTCTTCCGACCCGCTGCCGCCGAAGGCGGCCAGGAGAACGCGCCGGCCGAAGGCCGGCACCACTCTGCCGACGCACTACCCCGCCTCATCCTCGGCACAATGCCCCTCACCAACGAAACGCAAGCCGCCCAAACCGAAGCCGACAATCTCCTCGACGCCGCCTTCGAGAATGGACTCTCCGCCCTCGACACCGGCCACGTCTACGGCAACGGCGCCTCCGAACGCGCCATCGGCGACTGGCTGGAGCGCCGCGGTCTCGCGGACGACGTCTTCATCCTGTCCAAGGGCTGCCACCCGGACGCTGCGGGGCCGCGCGTCAACCCGGAGGCTCTGGCCCAGGACCTCGCCGAGTCGCTCGACCGGCTGCGGCTGCCGGCCGTCGACCTCTACATGCTCCACCGCGACGATCCGGCGGTGCCGGTGGGCGAGATGGTCGACGCCTTCGCCGAACACGTCGCGGCGGGCCGGCTGCGCGCCTACGGATTCTCCAACTGGACGCGCGCGCGGATCGAAGAGGCCTGCGACTACGCGGAAGCCAACGACCGTCCGCTGCCCGCCGCGTCGAGCCCCAACTTCTCGCTCGCCGACCAGGTCCGGGACCCGTGGGGCGGGGGCTGCGCCACCCTGACCGGCGCGGCGGCCGCCGACGACCGCGACTGGCACCGGAGCACCGGCATGGCGATCTTCGCCTGGTCGTCCCTGGCGCGCGGCCTGTTCTCCGGCCGCGTCACCCGGCGCTCACTCGCGACCGACCCGAGCCAGGTCGACGAGGCCTGCCGCACCGCCTATGTCCACGACGTGAACCTCGCGCGCCTTGACCGGGTGACCGAGTTCGCCGAGGCCGGCGGCGCTTCGGTGCCCCAGATCGCGCTCGCCTGGGTGCTCGCCCAGGACCTTCCCCTCCACGCCATCGTCGGCGCCGCCACCGAGCAGGAAGTCGAGGACCTGGCCGCCGCCGCGGCCCTGACCCTGACCGAGGAAGAAGAGAAGTGGCTACAGAACGGCGGCCGCCGGCCCCTCTCCATGGCCCGCGAGAGCCTGGCCAAGCGCCTCGAACGCCAGGCCATCCGCATCGGCCGCCGCCTCCCCGGCCCCATCAAGCGCCCCATCAAACGCCTCGTCGGCCGCGCGTAGGTGTGGGGGTGGTGTGTAGGTGTGTGAGGGGCGTTTCTCTGGGTGCGCGGGTCTTCTGACCCGCTGCCGCCGCAGGCGGCGTCGAAATCGCCGCCGGCAAAGCCGGCGACCACTCCGGGAAGCTCTACCGCCTATGCCATAGTCCGCCGCCATGATCCGCCTCAACCGCTACTCCGCCCGCATCACCCAGGACAAGTCGCAGGGCGCCTCGCAGGCGATGCTCTACGGCGCCGGCCTCACCCCCGACGACATGGGCAAGCCCCAGGTGGGGATCGCCAGCGTCTGGTACGAGGGCAACACGTGCAACATGCACCTGCTCGACCTCGCCGCCGCGGCCAAGGAGGGCGTGGACGGAGTCGACTGCATCGGCCTGCGCTTCAACACCGTCGGCGTCTCGGACGGCATCTCGATGGGGACGGACGGGATGAGCTACTCGCTCCAGTCCCGGGACCTCATCGCGGACTCGATCGAAACGGTGATGGCGGCGCAGTGGTACGACGCGAACGTGTCGATCCCCGGTTGCGACAAGAACATGCCGGGCTGCCTGATGGCGATCGCCCGCGTGGACCGGCCGGCGATCGTGATCTACGGCGGCACGATCCGCTCGGGCGAGTGGCGGGGCGGCAAGATCGACATCATCTCTGCCTTTCAGAGCTACGGCGAGGCGATCAGCGGAGCCCTGACCGACGACGAACGGGAGACGATCGTCCGCCGCGCCTGCCCGGGCGCCGGCGCCTGCGGCGGCATGTACACGGCGAACACGATGGCGGCCGCGATCGAGGCCCTTGGCATGTCCCTGCCCTACAGCTCGTCGACTCCCGCGACGGCGCCGGAAAAGCTGGAGGAGTGCCGGCGCGCTGGCGCCGCCGTCAAGTCCCTGCTCGAACAGGACCTCCGGCCGAGCGCGATCATGACGCGGGCCGCCTTCGAGAACGCGATGGTGCTGATCACGGTGCTCGGCGGCTCGACGAACGCGGTCCTCCATCTGCTCGCAATCGCGCAGTCGGCCGGCGTCGACCTCTCGATCGACGACTTCCAGAAGGTCAGCGACAGGGTTCCCTTCCTGGCCGATCTCAAGCCCTCGGGGCAGTACCTGATGGAGGACCTGCACGACGTCGGCGGCACGCCCGCCGTGATGCGGATGCTGCTCGAACGCGGACTGGTCGACGGCGACTGCTTGACGGTCACCGGCAGGACGCTGGCCGAGAACCTGGCGCCGCTGCCGGACCTCGCGCCGGGCCAGGACGTCGTGCTGCCTTTCGACTCCCCGATCAAGGCCACCGGCCACCTTCAGATCCTTCGCGGCAACCTGGCGACCGAGGGTTCGGTGGCGAAGATCACCGGAAAGGAAGGCGAGCGTTTCGCCGGCCCGGCGCAGGTGTACGACTCGGAGGAAGCGATGGTCGAGGCGCTCGAGCGCGGCGAGATCCGGGGCGGCTCGGTCATCGTCATCCGCTACGAGGGACCCAAGGGCGGTCCGGGCATGCCCGAGATGCTGAAGCCGACCTCGGCGCTCATGGGCGTCGGCCTTGGCGACAGCGTGGCGCTGGTCACGGACGGCCGCTTCTCCGGCGGCTCGCACGGCTTCCTCATCGGTCACGTAGCGCCCGAAGCCCAGGAAGGCGGCGCCCTGGCCCTGGTCCGCGACGGCGACCGGATCGAGATCGACGCGGTGCGCAACACGATCGACGTGGCGCTCAGCGACGCCGAGCTGGAGGCGCGCAGAAACGCCTGGGAACCGCCGCCCCTCAAGGCGACACGAGGGACCCTGTACCGGTACGTCAAGACCGTCAGCTCCGCGTCGACGGGGTGCGTGACCGACGGCTGAGACCGCGTTACAGCAACGTCGGCGGCCACGCACAGCCGACGACGTAGCTCTGGGTGCGCGGGTCTTCCGACCCGCTGCCGCCCTGGGCGGCGTCGAAATCGTCGCCGGCCTCCGGCCGGCGGCCACTTTCCCCGGCCTCCGCCGCTCCGCGGCTCCGGCCACACGCGGGTCAGAAGACCCGCGCACCCAGAGAGGCGGCGTCGGCAGAGGCGGAGTCTGCGTGCTCTACCCGAAGTGACGATACCGCGCCGAGGACCAGGGCCACTGATGCGGTTCCCGGCAGAGGCCGGCTGCCACGGGGTTCTGCCGGATGTAGCGCTGCACGGCTTCGAGGTGGCGATAGTCGCGGATGAAGCGGTCGTAGTAGTCGGCCATCCAGAAGCTGCCGCTACGGCGGAGAATCCGGTTGGCGCGCCGAGCGGTGACGGCCTTCCACGCTCGCACGATGCCGGGCAGTGGCCGCTGCGGCTGCAACAAGACATGGACGTGGTTCGGCATGACGCACCAGTCGATGAGTCGATAGGCGTCGTCGTCGCCGAAGAGGAGCACTTCCTGAACCATCGAGGCGACAGCCGGCTGGCGTAGGTGGCAGGCGCCGTAGCCGGTGTCCTCGAAGCGGCTGACCAGGCGGTGGAGCTTTGCGGCGCGAACTTCGTCGCTGGACCGCTCGACTTCCGCGCGCCAGCGCTTCAAGAGGTGCTGCGGGACGCTGTCCGCCAGTCGGAATCCGACGTTCTGGAGCCGGCCTGGATCGTCGAGGTGTGGGTGGTAGCCCCGCCAATGCCAGCCGAGCGGCTTTCGTTCCTCCGCCAGATAGTTCGCGTCACTCATTTTGTTCGTCCCTACCGCTGAAGGGAGGTACGAGCCGTGGCGCTGGAACGTCTAGCCGAAAGACTGCTCTCTGGGTGCGCGGGTCTTCTGACCCGCTTGCCGCCGCAGGCGGCCATCAACATCGTCGCCGGCCTCCGGCCGGCGGCCACTTTCTCCGGCCTGCGCCGCTCTGCGGCTCCGGCCGGTGGGCGGGTCAGAGGACCCGCGCACCCGGAGAGGGTGCCGTCGTTGTGCTGTGACTCCTGCTGCAGCCGGCCCAAACGACGAAAGCGGGCCTTTCGGCCCGCTTTCAGGAATCTGCCGCTGTGAGGCGGTTCAGGCGGCTTCGGCTGCGGTGACGGTAACGGTGACGGTGCCGTCGTCGGCCTTCATCGCCGTGCCGGTGACCTTGGCGTTCTTGCCGCCGAGACCCTCGAGGGTCTTGATCGCGCCGGCATCGGAGGCAGCGCGGTCAATCTTGACCACGTCGTCGCCGACGAGCAGGCCCATCTCGTTGCCGTCGCCCAGACACTTGGCAGCGCAACCGGCGTGACCGGCGCCCTTCTGGCCGTTGCCAAAGCAGACCATGTCGAGGACCTCGCCGGTCCAGGAATCGCCGGCGAGCGCCGGGGCGCCAAGCATCAACGAAAGGGCCAGTGCCGCGAACAGTGCCTTCTTCATGCTGAGTCCTCCATCGTGGGAGCGGTTCGGGGGAGAAAAGACGAAACAGCCCGCAGGCTAACACAGTCGTCGCCGCTCTTCGGCCGGCGGCGGGTCAAATCGGGCTTCGCCGCTCCGCGGCGACGCCCGGAGCGGCTCAGAAGACCCGCGCACCCAGAGGGTAGGGAATCTCGCAGCGGGAACAGGCCGTGCTCTGGGTGCGCGGGTCTTCTGACCCGCCGCCGCCGAAGGCGGCATCGAGACGCCGGCCGAAGGCCGACCGCCCAGTCGTGCCAACATCAACTCGATGAAACCCGGCGACATCATCTCGCGCTTCCGCGTCCAGAACCCGCTCCATTGCCTTCCGGGGGAGTTGCCGCTGCCGCTGTACCGCGCACAGGACATCGCCGCCCGGTTCTGGGTGTTGCTGCAGCGCTACCCGGAAGACGCGCCGCGGGCTGAAGTCGAGGCGGCAGTCGACGACAACGAGGCGATGGTCAGGGAAGGGGCCGACGGCGACGAGGGTCCCGCGCCGCTGGTGGACTGGGCATTCGAGCCGCCGGCGCACCTGGCATGGCCGCTTGGCGGCGGGGAGACGCTGCGCCAGCGACTCCAGCGCTCGCCGCTCGGCCCGGAGCAGGCCGCCGAGCTGGGCCTCGCGATCGCCAGGGCGCTGCGCACGCTGCACCGGTCCGGCGCGGTCCACGGCAGCCTGCGGCCGGCCAACGTCCAATTGCTGGAAGGCGGCGACGTGAAGCTGCTGGCGCCGTCGAGCCTGGGCCCGGTCACGCTGGCGATCGCCGGTGAGGCCGTCGAGTCGCCTGGCCTGTGGAGCGCGGCCTACCTCTCGCCGGAGCAGATCGAAGGCGCGGCCGCCGCGGTCACGGGCGACCCCGTGCCGTTCACGACCGCCGCCGATGTCTGGACTCTCGGCGTCGTGCTCTATGAACTCGTGACCGGCGAGCTGCCCTTCATCGCGAACACGTACGCGGCCATGCGCCGGGCGATCGGCATCCAGGCGGTCGACCTGACCGGCACGCTCCCCGGCAGCGCGCCCGAAGCGTTCGAGCCGGTGTTCGCTGCCGCGCTCGACCGCGACCTGGACCGGCGCCGTGCCGCGCTGGACGACGTGATCGGCCGGTTGCGCGGGATCCGGGATGAGCTCCGGCCCCGGTTGCGCCCCACCGAGGACAGCGTTTCCCGGGTACGCGCCCGCAAGTCCGCAGTTGCCAGCGACCGTTCGGTCGCGAGTCCACGGAAGGGAGAGTGGCAGTCCGCGATCGAGTCGCTGAACGACCGCAGGCGACGCCTCGCCCGGGAACGGCCCGCGCCGCCCCTGTGGCGGGTCCTGCTGCTACCGCTCGCGGTGCTGCTGCTGGCCGGCGCGGTGGCGGCGGTGTTCCTGCTGCGATAAGCCGCTTGGCGGTCGCCGGCCTTGGCCGGCGTCCTTCTCTCCGGCCTCCGCCGCTCCGCGGCTCCGCCCGCCTACCGCACGCCGATCTCGCCGCTGGACGACAGGATCGCGCCGGTCAGCGGGTCGTAGACGGCGATGACGAAGGTGTGTTCCCGCCGCCGCAGTTCCAGCCCGGTCGAGTAGGTGAAGAACTGCCCGGGCTGCGGCTCCCGGGAACCGGCGATCCGGACCTTCTCGACCGGCGTCTCGGAGCGGTTGCCGTGCTTGTCCATCACCGTGACCCGGAACTCCAGCTCGTTCTGCCACACGCCGGCGACGGGCAATAGCTGGACCTCGTCGAGCGGGATCGCCACTTCGACCGGGACGACCATCTTGCCGAAGCCGCGCCTTTCCGGTTTCCCGAAGCGCACGCCGAGCGGTTTCGCGGAGGGCGGATTCCCGAACAGCAGCGAGCCCTCGACCATCATCGTGACCTCCGCGGCGCGCGACATGTCGACGTAGCCCTCGCGGGAGCGCACCCGCAGGTCGTCGTGGCCGACGAGCCGCACCTCGATGTCGTGGATCTCGTCGTCCTCGCGCCGCTGCGGCTGGAACCCGAGCCAGTAGTACGAGCGCGTGTCCGCCACCACGTCGGCAAACGCCGTGTCGCGCCGGGCGTTGATCAACGGCAGGCCGCCGGTCGAACTGGCCAGCGATTGCAGGGTGGTGTGGTGCAGCAGCTCCCGCTCCTGGAACGCTCCGGCGTTCGCGGACGGGTCGATCGCCGCGTTGCTGTCGAGCCCCACCGATGCATCCAGGTGGAACTCCGGGCGGAATCCCGGCACGTCGACGGGGTAGAGGGTGTAGCCGATCAAGTTCGCGGCCGACGCGAGCGGGCCGTAGAGGTCGTCCTGGCTCATCAGCCGGGTGTCGGACGCGGCGCCGAGGCCGATCGCGGTCAGGTTGCCCGAGGCGATCGTGTAGAGAGCCGGCGATTGCGGCCAACCGCCCGCGAGCAGGAGCATCACCTTGCGGCCCGGGCGGTTGGCGAAGCTGCGCAGCGTCGCCACGGCCGCCAGCACGGACCGTTCCACCTGGTTCTCGAGGGTCGTCGCGTAGCGCAGCTCGGTGCCGCGCAGGCTGTTTCGCAGCGTCTCCTCGGGCGGTTCGATGCCGCCTTCCTCGATGAACCGGTTGGCGATCGCGCGCAGTTCCGACTGCTCGCTTCGTTCGAGGTCGTTCGTGCGCAGCTCGCCGATCCTCATGAGGCCGTGCGCCTTGCGCCGCCGCGCCTCGCGCAGCGCGTCCGACAACTGGGACGGCGAGTTCGTCCAGCTGGTCAGCATGTCGACCGTCTTGCCGTCGAAGGAGACGGCGGCCACGCGGTCGGCCGGCCCGAGCTGCGTGAGGTCCTCCTCGAGTCGGTCGATCACCCGGTCCCGGTCCCGCTTGATCGAGAAGAAGTCGTCGATGAACAGCAGGAAGCTGGTTCCCACCGGCGCGTCCGGCTCGAGGTTCGGCACCCCCGCCACCGCTTCGCCGTCCGCCGTGGCCAGGGCCCGACCCTCCTCGATCTCCGTGAAGTAGTCGATCGGGGTCGGCTCGCCGTCCACGAGCAGCTCGAAGTCGGACGCCGTGAGCCCGTGGACCCGATTGCCGTCCCGGTCGGTGACGACGACCTCGATGTTCACGACCCGGACATCGATCACCTCCGAGAACACCGCCGGCAGGTTCTGGCCCTGTTGCTGCGCCAGGCCGGCGGCGCCCAGGAGCACCATGCCGGCGAGGACGATCCACGTTGCGTTCTTCATCGTTGTTTCCTCTTCGCGCTGCTCGTACTGCCGGTAGAGAAGACTACCGGCCCTTTAGAAGGTAGCAACAACCATGCCGCAGGCTTTGCTTCGGGTGGAACGGGCACCCAGAGGTCGCGTTACGCTCCACCGATGCCCGCCGACCCGCCGCCCACCACCACCCCCTACGGCGCCTGGCCATCGCCGATTTCTGCCCGGTCCGTCGCGGAAGGCGCCCGTCGCATCGACGACCTGGCCGCCGCCGGCGACTTCGTCTGCTGGCTGGAGCGCCGGCCCGAGGAGGGCGGCCGCAACGTGCTCGTCTGCCGCAACCCGGACGGCGGCACCCGCACCCTCACCCCCGACGGCTTCGACGTCCGCAGCCGCGTCCACGAGTACGGCGGCGGCGCCTTCCTGCTGATTGCCGGCGCGCCCGAACTGCCCCCCCACGCCTTCGTCAACTTCTCCGACCAGCGCGTGTACCTCGCCACCGCCGCCGGCACCGTCCCCCTCACGCCCGCCGACGGCGCCCGCTACGCCGACCTCGTCTTGGACCCCCACCGCCACCGACTCCTCGCGGTCCAGGAACGCCCCGCGTCCTCCGGCGGCGACGAGACCGCGGCCCTGGTGGCGATTCCGCTACCCGCGGACCTGTTCGGCGCGTCCGCACCCGCGGCCACCGAGCCGCCGCAGCCAACCGAACTCGTGTCCGGCGCCGACTTCTTCAGCTCGCCGCGCCTGTCCCCCGACGGCAGCCGCCTCGCCTGGCTGAGCTGGAACCACCCCGACATGCCCTGGGACGCGACCGCGCTACGGCTCGCCGACCTGGACGAGAACGGCCTGCCGCAAGCCACGCGCCTCGTCGCCGGCGGCGACCCGGAGCGCCCCGAAGCCGTCCAGCAACCGAGCTTCGACGCGCAAGGACGCCTCGTCTTCATCTCCGACCGCAGCGGCTGGTGGAACCCCTACCGCTGGGTGCGCGGGTCTTCTGACCCGCTGCCGCCGAAGGCGGCTTCGAAATCGTCGCCGGCGAAGCCGGCGGCCACTTTGCTTCGGGCTCCGTCGCTCCGCGGCTCCGCCCGAGGCGGGTCGGAAGACCCGCGCACCCAGAGCCTCTGCCCTCGCGATGCGGAGTTCGGCGTTCCGCCGTGGCTCTTCGGCATGTCCACCTGCGCGCAGGTGCCGGGAGGCATCGTCGCGGCCTGCTGCGAGCAGGGGGTGTGGGGGCTCGTCCTTCTTCCCGATGAACCTGCCGCGGAGCCGATCCCGATACCGACGCCTTACACCTCGATCACCTGGCTGCGCTCTGCCGCGGCCCCGGATGCGGGTCAGAAGACCCGCGCACCCAGAGCACGGCCGTGGGCTTCGGCGGAGCCCTCCACCGTCGTCTTCCTCGGTGCCGCGCCGGACCGGCCAGCCGAAGTCGTCCGCCTCCGTCTCTCCCGCTCCGACGCCACCGAACCCGTCCCCGAACCCCAACTCGACGTCCTCACCACCACCGGCCCAACGCCGGACCCCCGCTACCTCTCCACCGGCCGGCCCATCGACTTCCCGTCCGCCGAAGGCCGCCGCGCCTTCGCCTTCTTCTACCCGCCGAAGAACGACGACGCGCAGGCGCCGGAGAACGCCCGGCCACCGCTCATCGTCAAGAGCCACGGCGGCCCCACCTCGGCCGCCGAGCACGTCTACGACCCGGGCGTCCAGTTCTGGACCTCGCGCGGCTTCGCCGTCGTCGACGTGAACTACGGCGGCAGCACCGGCTACGGCCGCGCCTATCGCGAGTCGCTGCGTGACCGCTGGGGCATCGTCGACGTCGAGGACTGCGCCGCCGCCGCCGAGGCGCTCGCCGCCCGCGGCGAGGCCGACCCGGGCAAGCTGCTCATCCGCGGCGGCAGCGCCGGCGGCTACACGACCCTGGCCGCGCTCGCCTTCAGGGACACCTTCGCCGCCGGCGCCAGCCACTACGGCGTCGCCGACCTGGCCGCCCTCGCCCGCGACACCCACAAGTTCGAGTCGCGCTACCTCGACCGTCTGGTCGGCCCCTACCCGGAACGCGCCGACCTCTACCGCGAGCGCTCGCCGCTCGAAGCCCGCGACCGCTTCTCCTGCCCGGTCATCTTCTTCCAGGGTGACGAAGACCGCATCGTGCCGCCCAGCCAGGCCGAAGCGATGGTCGAGGCGCTACGCGCCAAGGGCGTCCGCGTCGACTACCACCTGTTCGAAGGCGAGCAGCACGGCTTCCGCCGCGCCGAGAACATCGTCCGCGCCCTGGAAGCGGAACTCCACTTCTACCGCGAAGTCCTCGGCGTTGCTCTGGGTGCGCGGGTCTTCTGACCCGCTTGCCGCCGAAGGCGGCCGACAACCACACCGCCGGCAAAGCCGGCGACCAATACTGTCGCGAAGTCCTCGGCGTTGCTCTGGGTGCGCGGGTCTTCTGACCCGCTGCCGCCGAAGGCGGCGTTGAAATCACCGCCGGCAAAGCCGGCGACCAATACTGTCGGCCGTGGGGGCCTTCGCTAGACTCGCTGCGGCTCAGTTCCAGTCACACGAGACGGCAGCGTTCTCGACCGACGCCGACGGACACCGAGACGCAGATGGCTACCGAAACCCCCTCATCCCTGCAACTTCCGAGCCTGAAGATCACCGGGTTCCGCGGTTTCGACCACCTGACGATTCCTCGTCTGGACGGTCGCCGGCTTCGCCGGCGGCGTGGTTGTCGGCCGCCTTCGGCGGCAAGCGGGTCAGAAGACCCGCGCACCCAGAGCAACGTCCTTGCCGAGGCCGTAGCCGTCTCGGTCACCCCAGCCGAAACAGGTTCTGCATCCGCATCGCCAGCCCCATATCCCCGTCGATCCTGAGCTTCCCGCTCATGAAGGCAACGGTCCCGTCCAGATCCCCTGACGTAAGCCCGACATAGTCGGCGGCCTCCATCGACAGGGTCATCGTCGGCGCCTCATGGGCGCCTTCGCTGACCGTGCAGGTGCCGTCCTTGATCGCGCAGTGCCAGACGCCGCCGCCCTCGCCCGAAAGGTTGAACTGTATAACCGCGTCGAGGCCGGCCGCGGCCTGCGGGTCCAGGCGACCGGGCATCCGGGTGAAGATGTCGTTGATGGCGGCGGCGGTATCGGTCATGGGCTGTCTCCTCGGGCCTTCGGGTTGAGGCGCCGAGCCTATCCGGCCGGGCCACCGCGGTTCCCGGAACATTGGGGGCGACGATCCTCGAAGGGCCGGATAGGATCCGGACCGCCCCGCCAACGAGGAGCCTCGGCATGAAAGACCAGGCCAGGTGGACGATCCCTCCCCGGGCGTGCATCGGCGCGCCGAAGTCACCGGCCACGGCGCCCTCGTGGAGAAACCGCAGCGCATCCAGGACGTTGCTCTTGCCCGCAGCGTTGGCGCCGATCAGTAGGTTCAGAGGCCCCACGTCGATCGTCTCGTTGCGCACGCTCCGATAGCGGCGCGCCGTGAGTCGTGTGAGCTTCATCGGACTGCCGAGCCTATCCGGCTGGCCGGCGCCCGCCCCGCAACGTCAAGCGAACTTGCCGTTTCCTCCGCCGCTTCCTCGCGCTAGCCTCCGTGCGCCCCCGCTCCTCATGGCTCTGCGCATCCCGAGCAATATCGCTCTCTGCTTCGACGGCACCTGGAACAGCGACGATGCCTCGTCGCCGACGAACGTCGTCAAGACGTACCAGGCGATCCGCCCGGTGACGTCGGAGGGCGTGCGGCAGCTCAGCTACTACGACCGCGGCGTCGGCACCGGCCGCTTCGATCGCTTCCGGGGCGGCGTGCTCGGCCTCGGGTTGGCCCGGAACGTCGAGCTCGCCTACCAGTGGCTGACCGCCCACTACCTCCCGCGCGACCGGCTGTTCCTGTTCGGCTACAGCCGCGGCGCCTACACCGCGCGCAGCCTGGCGGGGCTGGTCGGCCTCTGCGGCATCCCGGACGCGGGGCTCTGCGGCCTCGCCGGCTGCCGGCCGGCGGACGCGGCGAAGCAGGCGATGGCGATCTACCGCATGCGTACCGGGGAAGCCCGCGAAGAACGCGCGGCCCGCCACCGGGACACGTTCTGCCGTGCGCCGACCGCCCCGGACATTCGCGGCGTCGACGTCCTCCGGCCATCGAGCGTCGTTCACTTCGTCGGCGTCTGGGACACCGTCGGCGCGCTCGGCGTGCCGATCACCTGGCTGAACTGGGTCGGCGCCCGCCGCCACCGCTTCCACGACGTGCGGCTCGACCGCCACATCCGCCACGCCTGTCACGCGGTGTCGGTGGACGAGGGCCGACGCCCCTTCGCACCCACCCTGTGGGTGAGTCCGCCGGCCCGGGACCAGCAGGTGGAGCAGCTCTGGTTCCCGGGGGTGCACGGCGACGTCGGCGGCGGCCGGCCGCACACGGGCCTCTCGGACGGCGCCCTGCTCTGGATGTGGGCGAAGGCCTACGGCGCCGGCCTCGCCTTCGAGCCCTGGGCGGTCTCCGGGGAGATCGCGCCGGACCCGTTCGGCCCGCAGGGGAAGATGTCCGCCGTCTACCGGATCTGGGGCCGCCACGACCGGCCGGTCGGCGAAGCGGACGAGAACGGCCGCCCCGCGGTGACCGGCGAGGCGGTCCACTTCTCGGCCATCCGCCGCCTGGAGAACCCGGAATCCGCCGCCTACCGCCACGGCGTCGCCCGCCGCACCCTCCTGCCGGCCCTGGAGGAGAAGCGCGTCCACGAGGCGCTCCCCGCTCCCGGCGAGATCAGCCCGACCACCCTGGACTGGGCCGATCCCTCTAACCCCTAATGGACTCAACAACTTACTTCCACACACCAACCCCTTGACGAATCCCCTCAAACCCCCTATAGTGCCCAGCCGTAGAGGAACCTCACCACAGGAACGGACCGTCAGGCCAGCAACACTGGATCTGCCCGGCCGTTTCCGCTAAGGTTCCAACACGTCTTTGGACAGACGGCCTTGAAGTCTTTTAGCGGGAGGTGATGCGCAGCATCAGCTGAGTGACGGTCGGTGGCTTGATTGAGCCGTAGAGCGACCGTCCAGAGAGAAACGTCAGCGGCCGTGGCAACGCGGGTAGTCCGCACCGCCACGGCCTGATCTTCGGATCAAACAACCTTGGTCCGGCTTGGACAGCCGGGCCGAAACGAACGGCGGCAAGAGCCGCCCAAGGAGAAAACAAACTGATGAAGCTGATGAAGCACATCACGATCGCGCTGGTTCTCTGCGCGATTCCAGCGGTGACGGTCGGTCAGACCACCGTCGACTGCAAGGGCTGCACCCACGCGGCGTCGGTCTACATGGGCGAGGGCGGGTTCGTCGCCACCGCCGACGACGATGTCGAGGAAGTGGTTTGGGTCGCCTCGTGCGGCGGCGTCACCCGGGACGGCACTCTTGAGCCCGACGATGACGGCATGGTTGCGGCGCTCTTCACGGGCGACCTCGCCTGCATGGCCAAGGGTGGCGGCACCTTCGAGGTCGGCCCCGTCATGGACGGCGGTTGGTTCTGGGTCACGGACGAGTCGAGTTCGGCCGTTGGCAATCTGGTTGCCCTCGACCTCTTCGACGACAAGGGCGCGCCGAAGGGCGAAGCGGCCAAGATCACGAGCGCCGGCGCCGGCGTGACGATGATGGCCGGCCGGGGCGCGGTCTTCCTCAAGGAGGCGGCGACCGGTCGCGTCGGCATCCTGCCGACCCTCCTGCCGGAGCCTCCGATGGACCCCGCCGCGGTCTGCGGGCCGCGCACAAACGACGATTGGCCCTATGGGTACGACTCGCAGGCGTCGAGCAGTTGCATGCTCGGCGGCGGCCGGACGAAGATCCGGCTGACTGGCCCGGGCTCCTTCGGAAGCTCGGCGACGATCACCAACGGCATGGTGTATCGGCCCAACGCCGGGACCGTCACGGTCACCGCGGATCTCTGGGTCGACGAGAGCGGCAGCTACTCGACGGACGAGGCTCTCACCGTGTTCGCCGGTGCTGACGATCCTACGCCCGAGCAGACGGCGAACTATCTCGCGGCCGTCCGAAAGGGCTGGGCCGGCAAGACGGCCTCGGCTCTCGGTCCGGGCAGCGGCACCAACTGGCTCACCGCCACGTTCGGCGCTTCCATCGCCGCCGCCGTAGGCGCTCCCATCGTCGTCGCGGCGGGCGCCGACCCGGTCGCGGGCGTCACCCTTGCGAACAACGGGAGCACTCCGACCAATCCGGATGCGACGACTCCAAATCCGGTGGGCCAGGCGGTCTTCACCATTGGGCCGAACAGCTCCTACTGCTCCAAGACCAACAACAACACCGCGGTGCTCAACGTCGCCGCCATAGACGGCGCGAACATGATTCATCCGGGGGTGGTTAGGGGACGTAGAGCTGGCTTGGGCAGCTCTAGGGCCGTGCAGGGTTTCGCCGCTATCGCGCAGCTCAGGATCGTCTGCCCGCCACGGTCGTCGTCGGCCAACATGGGCCAGGAGCTGGTTCCGGAGAACCCGTTCCCCGTCGACGAGTAGGGAACAAGCCGATCTCTTGACCCGAGGGGCTCGAGCCCCTCGGGTCGGAGGACGACTTCAAACGGCGCCTCCCGCGTCGACTGGGTTTCGGCGCGGGAGGTTGCCGTTTCTCCTTTCTGTTTCTTCTTCTGGCTGCCGGCGTTGGCCCCGCCCGTTTGCTGGGCTCTCGTTTCGAATGCGCCGCCGGGGCAGCCGCCCGAGGGTAGCGAGCAAATGAAGCTCACCGCGGCCGCCGTCGCGTTCGGTCTCTTCGCGACCCCGGCGACAGTCCTGGCCCAGAATGATCTCAGTTGTCGCGACTGCGACCACATCGCTCCCTGGTTCAGGGGCGAAGGCGGCTTCATCGGGACCGTTGCCGACGACGCGGAAGCCGTTACGTTCGTGGCCTCGTGCGGCAACGTGACCATCACCGGGAAGGTCGAACCCGGAGGCGGCGCGGTCGCCCAGTTGTTCACTTACCGAAACGGTCTGGCCTGCGACCGGGATGACGGCGCCCTCGAGATCGCCGGCCTCGAGGACGGCGGTTGGTTCTGGGTCACGGACGAGTCGAGTTCGGCCGTTGGCAATCTGGTTGCCCTCGACCTCTTCGACGACAAGGGCGCGCCGAAGGGCGAAGCGGCCAAGATCACGAGCGCCGGCGCCGGCGTGACGATGATGGCCGGCCGGGGCGCGGTCTTCCTCAAGGAGGCGGCGACCGGTCGCGTCGGCATCCTGCCGACCCTCCTGCCGGAGCCTCCGATGGACCCCGCCGCGGTCTGCGGGCCGCGCACAAACGACGATTGGCCCTATGGGTACGACTCGCAGGCGTCGAGCAGTTGCATGCTCGGCGGCGGCCGGACGAAGATCCGGCTGACTGGCCCGGGCTCCTTCGGAAGCTCGGCGACGATCACCAACGGCATGGTGTATCGGCCCAACGCCGGGACCGTCACGGTCACCGCGGATCTCTGGGTCGACGAGAGCGGCAGCTACTCGACGGACGAGGCTCTCACCGTGTTCGCCGGTGCTGACGATCCTACGCCCGAGCAGACGGCGAACTATCTCGCGGCCGTCCGAAAGGGCTGGGCCGGCAAGACGGCCTCGGCTCTCGGTCCGGGCAGCGGCACCAACTGGCTCACCGCCACGTTCGGCGCTTCCATCGCCGCCGCCGTAGGCGCTCCCATCGTCGTCGCGGCGGGCGCCGACCCGGTCGCGGGCGTCACCCTTGCGAACAACGGGAGCACTCCGACCAATCCGGATGCGACGACTCCAAATCCGGTGGGCCAGGCGGTCTTCACCATTGGGCCGAACAGCTCCTACTGCTCCAAGACCAACAACAACACCGCGGTGCTCAACGTCGCCGCCATAGACGGCGCGAACATGATTCATCCGGGGGTGGTTAGGGGACGTAGAGCTGGCTTGGGCAGCTCTAGGGCCGTGCAGGGTTTCGCCGCTATCGCGCAGCTCAGGATCGTCTGCCCGCCACGGTCGTCGTCGGCCAACATGGGCCAGGAGCTGGTTCCGGAGAACCCGTTCCCCGTCGACGAGTAGGGAACAAGCCGATCTCGCGGCTGGCCGCGGTGTCCGCGGCGGCGGGCTCGGGTGGCGGGCCCGATGTGATACACAACGAACGGCCCGGGCGGCATCGGCGTGCTCTGGGGCCGTCGAACTCTCGATTACGCCCTCGGCTCAGGCCGCCGAGCCCCCAGGAGGAACCCCCGTGAAGCCGATCATCCTTGCCGCGCTCCTGGGCGTGTCGCCCTCCCTTGTCCTTGGCCAGGGCGCCGCTTGTCCCGAGGAGACCTGCCAGGTCGCTCCCTACTTCGCGGGCGACGGCGGCTTCGTGGGCAAGTCGGCGAACAACGGCGGCGAAAGCGATCTCACGGTCCACGTGATCTGCGGGAGCACGACGGTCGTGACCACCGTCACGCCGGATGCGGACGGCATCGTGCGTCAGGCTCTGACGTCGGCGAACGGCTTGAACTGCCGCGACGGCGGCGCCGGGAGGATCGAGATCGACAACCTGCAACCCGGCGGCTGGTACTGGATCAACGACGCGCGGAACTCGGCCGTGTCCGCTCTGATTCCGAAGGAGGCGGCGGGCAACGAACAGGTCGAGCCGACGGATCCGGGAGGCGTCGTCCTCAACAGCCTCGAGGATGGTCTCGCCACGCTCGTCAAGGAACCGGCGTCGGGCCGGGTTGGCGTCATCCCGCACGTGGTGCCCGGGAAGCTGGTCAAGCCTTGCAGCGGCCGGGCGGGTACGGAGTCCGCCTCGGATTGCCACCTGGGATCGCCGGAAGACTGGCGTGTGAGCGCGAACCCCTCCTCGGTCGTTCGGCCGACCGGCGGGCAACAGCGGAAAGAAGTGATCGTGACGCTGCATGGCGCCAGTTTCATCGAGACGGGCGACGTGGCGGCGAGGGCGGAGATCGAACACCACGAGAGCGTATCGGGGATTCTGCTTGCGCGGGACGTGGGTGGAGCGCCTCCCCAGGGCGAGCCGGGCGTTCTCGGTTGGCGCTTGGAGGTTACGCCCGACGACGACCGCTGCCTGCCGGCGAACAACGACCCGGATCGCCTCTCGCCTCAGACGATCACGTTCACGATCGCGCAGATGGACGGGGTCGTTCCCGATCCGCCGGACGGTACGGTGAAGACGACGTTCACGGTCAACTGCCCCAGGGACTCGGCGGCGTCCGAGGCGGTCGAGCTCGTGCCGGAGAACCCGTTCCCGATCAACTGACGCGCGAGGCGCGCCAAGCGGCCATCCACGAAGCTCGACCGGCTCTTCCTCAACTGACTGCGCTCACGGACGACTCACGTTACCTTCGCCGCCCGGGACGGGACGTTGTTCCAGAGCCACCGCGCCTCTTCCCGCAGCGTGCGTGCAAAGCGGCCGCCGCCTGCCTGAAGGCGTCGCCACTCGTCCTTTGTGTAGACGATCAGGTCGGTCGGAACCGGGAGCGAGTCCGTTCGCCAGTCGACCGCCCGCTCCATTGACGGGCGGCGGTCGGACGTGACGATCAGAATCAGGTCCAGGTCGCTGCCGACGCCGGCGTCGCCACGGGCGTAGGAGCCGAAGTAGCCGAGCGCGAGAAGATCGTCCCGGCGTCTGGCGGCTGCCGCGCCCCAGGCGTTCAGGGCGTCTAGAACCGCCTCAGAACTCGGCCAGTGCTTGACGGACGAAGTCGTGGATGTGACCGGCAAGACGAATCCCCAGTTCGCTGTGAATCGGGCCGTAGTGCTCGAACGGCGCCCCCTCTTCATGGCCGTTCGGATACCGCGCGGGAATGTAGAAGCCGTCGAGCGTGATACCCGCTTCCACCTGCGCGTCGGGCACGGGCATCGGCAGGTCGGCCAGAAGGCTGACGATGGCGTGTCCCCAGGCTTCCTGCCCGTGCGCCAGATGAAGCGCCTTGACGGCCTTCTCGGCCGACTGGTGCGCCGCGAAACAGGCCCAGTCGTGCCGTCCGTCGCGCCGCGCGCCTTCGGCATGTTTCAGGTCGTGCCGAGCCTGATTCCACCAGTCCTGCCACTGTTGCGCCATCGCGACTCCTGGTTGGCAGTCTACTCGGCGCTGCTCGCTTGCGACCACCGCTTGTAGTGGCTCAGTGCATATGAGACTCGGAGGTCTTCAAGCCGCTGTGTTGTGGAGATACTGCCACGGCGTGAGTCCTCCGAGGGCCTGGTGTGGCCTTTGTCGGCTGCAGTCGCGTTGACCCGTCTGCCCTTCCGGTACGATGAAGGAACCGATGAGTATGACCGACCACGCTGCGGGAGCGAACGGCCGGGAAGTCGTTGTGGTGGAAGTGAAGACGACTCTGCGGTCGGAGGACGTGACGGAGTTTCTCGCCAAGCTGCCGGTGTTTCCGGAGTTCTGCAAGGAGTATCGGGGCAGGCGGATTCTCGGCGCCATGGCCTACCTCGACAGCGACGCTTCGGTGACCGCGTACGCGGAGAGGCAGGGACTCTTCGTCATCCGCGCGACCGGGAGCAGCGCCAGCATCGTCAATCCGCCGGACTTCGAGCCGCGCGTGTTCGGCTGACCCGCGGCGTCCTGGGGCCCTCCTGATGGCCGGTCTCGAAGCGAGGGCGACGGGCGATTTGGGGATGTTCTTCCGGGGCGCCGGAGACGCCGAGGCGGCCGGCTACTGGTCCCGCCAGTGCACCCGGGCGGACTATGCGCTGCCCGAGCCCGGCGTCGACTGTTCCTGGAACTACGGGCCGTGCCTGCGGGCCGCTCGCGGGGACTGGCCGGGGCTGCGCGAGGCGCTGGACCACTACTGGGCGCACGGCGCCGGGAACGAGTTCAACTCGCCGCTCTACACCGGCCGCGTCCATGTCGCGGCCGCTCTGGGGGCGCTCCTGGGAGGCGGCCGGGAGGCGTGGGCCTTTCTGCACCGCTGGACCGGGTTCCTGGCGCTCCAGGCGACCGTCGTCGGCCCGCCCCGGAAGCGGGAGACGTTTCGCTGGGCCGGGGAAACCAGGCCTCTGCGCCACCTGCGGACCGGCCGCGGCATCGCGATGCCCTCCACCGGGATGCGGGCGAACGGCAACGCCCTCTGCAATCCGATGGTCGAGCCGGTCCTGGCTCACGTGCTCGGACTGGAGCACCGGACGCGGCAACCCCGCCGCTGGCGCGACTGGCGGCCGCCGCGCGACAAGGAGGAGTGGGCGCGGAGCGGCTCGCCGCCCAACCCGTTCGCCTACCTGGAGACGGTCCGGCAGGCGGAAGCGCGATCGGGAACGCCGTTGAAGGAGCAGCCCTTCAACGCGTTCTGCGCCAGGGCGGTTCAGGGCGACATGGAAGCCTGGCGGGAGCTCGCGAAGGCGGTCGAAGGCGCCGGCGTGCCGCTGCCCCGCGGGCTCGTCCGGTTCGTGATCGAGCGTCGGCCGGGGGCCGTGGTCACGTTCTGGGAGGGCAGGTCGCCGACCCGCCAGAAACCCTCCGTGCCGGCCGCGGCAGTCATCGGCGACCGCCGCCACGTTCTGATGCCGGCGAAGTGGCAGATTCCGAGCACTCAGACGAGATCGCGGATCAGCGAGGCGGAGGTGCGTGCGGAGGCGGACGCGTCGGACGTTCTGCCTCGGCTGGCGGAGCCGGCGGGAATGCTGGAACTCGCTCGCTAACGCTACTCCCCTTCGCCGCCCCCGACGGGACGTTCCCCGTGTGCCGCGCCCTACGACAGGAACGCCAGGCGGACAAGGGCGAGCGCCGCTGGCACGGCGGTGGCGAGGACGAATCCGAGCAGCCACTTGATCGCCACCAACTGGCCCTTGAGTTCCGCATGCACGGTATCGATGCGTCCGTTGAGACGCGCTTCCAGCGCATCCATGTGGGCCAGCATCTCTTGCCGCAGCCCCTCGATCCGCTCGCGGACCTCCTGTCTCAGGCCTTCCAGGGCGACTGTGAAACCGTCCATCCGGCCGTTCAGCGCCGCCAAGCTGATCTTGAGTTCGGCTACGTCGGTCTTCAGGATGCCCACGTCGGTCTTCAGGACGCTTACGTCGTCCTTTCTCGCCAGCCGCTCTTCGGTTCCGCTCATCACGTCAATCAGAACTCGAGCTTGAGCAGCATCGAACCCTGCCTCCTCAAGCGTTCTTCGGGTGTCTTCTCATCGATAGCCTACAGCAGGGCTCGTCATGGTCTCTCCTTCCATACGGATGTCGGCAGGTTGGCGACCTGCCGTCTGGTCTCTATGGACGAGGACGGATTTGGCGCGTCTCTCTTGACTGCGGCCCGGACATGGTCTATGTTGGACCATGTTCGACAGGAGGAACCTACCCCCGTGAAGGCCGAGCAGACCGATTCGCCAAGAGCCTGGACAGTCGCCGAGGCGAAGGCGCGCCTGTCGGAGATCCTCCGGCTCGCGGAGCAGGAGGGACCCCAGCAGATCGGTAGACGGAACACGTTCGTCGTTGTGCCGAAGCGGGAGTGGGATCAGCGCTCGACGCCGAAGAAACCGCTCGGGCGGTGGCTTGTCCAGAACGTGCCCAGGGGGCTTGAACTCGAACTCCCCGACCGGAAGGATGATCCTGAGCGCGAGATCCCCTTCCAGGGCGACGAGTGGGATTGGGATTGAGGGGGTTCCTGCTCGATACGAACGTCGTCTCGGAGTTGGTGAAGTCGGCGCCGGACCTCCAGGTCGTGGCGTTCCTGAACTCCAGGGACGACCTTTGGCTTTCGACCATCGTGATTCACGAACTCCACTTCGGGCTGCGGCTGCTTCCCACGGGGCGCCGCCAGCGCGAACTCCGGAAGGTGCTGTCCGCCATCGTTGCGGAGCACGACGACCGCCTTCTCGGTGTCGGGCGCCGCGTGGCGCAGCACGCGGCGACGCTGCGCGCCCAGGCGCGCCACGCGGGCCGAACGACAAGTCTTGCGGATGCGCTCATCGCGGGAACCGCGGCTGTGCACCACCTGACGGTTGCGACCAGGAACGTCTCCCACTTCCGAAGTCTGGGCGTCGATGTCGTCAGTCCCTGGGAACCCCTGACCGGCTAGGGGCCCGCTGTCGGGGATAATCGGCCGGTGACGATCGCATCCAGTGTCAGCCGGCGCAGGCAGCACCTGTTCCTGCTGCGCGAGCTCGTCGTCCGCAACGTGCGGTCGCGGTACGCGGGTTCGGCGCTGGGGCTGGCTTGGTCGCTGCTGAATCCGCTGTGGCAGCTTCTGCTGTTCACCTACGTGTTCTCGTTCCTGCTACGGTTCCCGCTCGACGGCGAGCGGACGCAGAACTTCGCCGTCTTCCTGTTCTGCGGCCTGCTGCCGTGGATGGCGATCCACGAAGGGGTGAGCCGGTCGGCGTCGGCGATCACGGACAACGCGGACCTGGTCAAGAAGATGCGGTTGCCGGCGGAGTTGCTCGTGGCGTCGCTGGTGATCGGCGCGCTGCTGCACGCCTCGGTCGGCGTCGTGGCGTTCGTCGTCATCCTGGCCGTGATCGGTGAACTCTCCGTGGCGAGTCTGCCGCTGCTGCTGGTCGCGGTGCCGCTGCAGGCGGCGCTGACGTTCGGCCTCGGCCTGGGGCTGGCGGCGGCAAACGCTTACTTCCGCGACACCGCCCAAGCCGCCGGCCTGGTTCTGAACGCCTGGTTCTTCGTGACGCCGATCATCTACTCGGTGAATGCCATCCCCGCGCAATACTTGAGGTTCCTGGAGTGGAACCCCCTGACCGGCCTGGTCTACCTCTACCGCGCCGCCTTCCTCGGCGGTGGGGTGCCAGTGAGCCTGGCGCCGCTGCTCGCGGCCACGATCGCCGCGGTGGTCTTCGGCGGCGCGTTGTTCGCCCGCCTGAAGCATGGCCTCGCCGACGAGATCTGAGTGATCTCCGCGGTCGTCGTCCACTATCGAACACCCTGGCTGCTCGAAGCCGCGGTGGCGGCGCTCCACGAGGACGCGCGGATGTCGGCGATTTCGCTCGAGGTGATCGTCGTCGACAACGGCGCCGCGGGCGCGTCGGCGACCGGGGAGGGGGCGCCGGACGGTCTGGAAGCTCAGGTGCTCCGCCCGGGCGAGAACCTGGGCTACGCAGCCGGCATCAACCTCGGCGCCGAGCGCGCGACGGGGGACGTGCTGCTGCTGATGAACGCCGACGTGGCGGTGGAGCCCGGCTGCCTGCGCGCCCTGCGCGACGCGCTGGGCGGCGCCGACATCGCGGGGCCGCGCCTGTTCTGGGACGAGGGCTGCCGGCTGATGCTGCCGCCGCAGGCGCTTCGGACGCGGCGGGCGGAGCTGGACGCGGCGTGGGCGGAGCGCTCTCCGGCCTGGGGCCGCTTCTTCCGGGGCCGGTGGCGGCGCCGCGCCCGCGCCTTCTGGGGGGCCGACGCGCCCGTGACCTGCTACGAACTGACCGGCGCCTGCCTGGCGGTTACCCGGGACGGCTGGCGGCGGGTGGGGCGGTTCGACGAGGGCTTTCGGCTCTACTTCGAGGAGACGGAGTGGCTGCTGCGGGCGCGGAGCGCCGGCGTTCGCGCGGTGCTGGCGCCCGCGGCGCGCTGCGTCCACGCCTACGACCAGAGCGCGAAGCGGGAACCGCGGGCCCAGTTGTGGTTCGAGGAGTCGGCGGAACGCTTCCGGCGACGCCGCTACGGGGCGTGGTTCGCGGCGCTGTTGCGCCGCCTGGAGCGGGTGCCGCGGCGGTTCGAGGACGTGGCCCCGCTCGCCGGCGGGGGGACCGGCGACGAGGTCTGGGTCGAGGTGACGCCGCTGCCGCTGGGCGCTCCGGCCACCGGCTGTCGCATCTCGGCCGGCGCGGCGGCCGACTTCGACATTCCGGCGGACGTGCTGGGCGGGGCGCGGTCGGACCTCTGGGTGCGCGTGACGGATGGGAACTGCCGCGACCTGGGGGGGTGGCTGGTGAGCTAGAACAGGTCCCCGTCGGCCTTCGTGTAGTACCCCGTCGCCCGCAGCCGTTCGACCGCGTCGCCACAGACGAAGGGCACCATGATGGTCACCAGGCCCTGGGGTTCGGGCCGCCGGACGAAGCCGAGCCTGTCGATCTCTCTTGACCACCACGACGGTCTCTCGCTGAACCAGCCGGCGAGCGGCAGGCCGGCCTCCCGGACCTCGGCCACGAGGGATCGCAGCGCCGGTCGCTCGCGGGGGTCGATCAGGGCATCGCCCAACTCCACCCCGTCCGGCAGGCGCCTGGCCGCCACCCAGCCCGCCAGGCGGCCGCGGCGGTAGGCGGCGACCAGCTCCAGGCCGTCATCGGGGCGGTCCAGGTAGCGCCAGCGCAGGTACTCGGCGGATCGCTCCACCAGCAGGCCGTAGCGGTCGGCGACCCGGTCGAACAGGGCGTCGAACTCCGGACCGATCCCGAAGCGTTCGGTGATGCGGCGCAACTCGTAGCCGCGCCCGAATCGCGGCCGGCCGCCGAGTGGCGCTTCCTTCGGCAACACGCGATTGGGAGCGTCCTCCACGACGTGGGCGCCCACGTAGCGGGTGGAGAACTTCGTGATGTTGCCCGTGTTGAAGCCGTAGTTGAACGCGACCCGGCCGTTGCAATGGACCAGGTAGAAGTGCCGCGAAGTGCGCGCGAGGATGCTGGTCGGCCCGCGGCCCACGCCGCGGGCGCTGCGGCGGGTCATCGTGTCGCCGACCTGGTGGCCTTCGGCAGGAGCCGACGGGGGAAGCCCGCGCCAGCGTACGGGGTACGCGCAGTACTGGCCGACGAGCTGGCCGTCGGGCGCGAACGCGAGCGAGATGCGCGGGCCGCCGCGCGGGTTGTCGAGGTACCTCCACCGCCAGCGGTCCAGGCGCAGGTCCTCGCCGAAGCTGTCCCGGAACAACTCGAGGATCGCGAGTTCGTCGCCCGGCCGGAAGCCGCGAATGCGATAGCCGTCCCGCCGGGCGCGCAGGACGCGCAACGGGGCCGACTCGCCGCGGGCCCGCTCCCGGACGATCCGGAACCCCGCCTCGAGCAGGTCGAGGATCAGCCGGTCGTAGCCGCGGACTCCGCCGCCGGGCGCGTCGGCGTCGCCATCGCCGCCGGCCGCCCAGCCGATGAGCGCCTCGTCCGGCAGGGCCTCCGCGTCGCCGATCGATTGCGAACCGAGGACGAGGCGCGCGGCGTCCTCCGGCACGGCGGAGATGTCGCCCCGCGGCAGGACGCCGGCGATTGCCCGATCGAGATCGTCCTCGGGCGCCCCGCCGGCGCGCAGGCGGTCCAGGGAACGATGCCAGGCGGTCTCCACTACTGGCCCCACGCCCCGACGCTACACGCGCTCCGTACGACTGCGATAGAATCCCGCGACTTGTCCGAGCTTTGGCTGTTGGGGAGTAGGTAGTGGCCGTCAGGATGAACGACACGCTGCTCGAGCTGATCGAGGGCGACATCACGGAGCTGGAAGTCGACGCGATCGTCAATCCGGCGAACGAGGAGCTGCAACTCGGCGGAGGCGTGGCCGGCGCCGTGCGCGAGAAGGGCGGCACGTCGATCCAGGACGAATGCAACCGGATCGGCGGCACGCCGGTCGGCACCGCGGTGATGACGGGTGCCGGCACGCTGAAGGCCAGGCAGGTGATCCACGCGGTCGGCCCGCGGATGGGCGAGGGCGACGAAGACCGCAAGCTCGCCGCCGCCGTGCGCGCGTCGCTGGCCCTGGCCGACCGCAACGGTCAGCGCACGATCGCGATCCCCGCGATCTCCACCGGCATCTTCGGCTATCCGGTCGACCGTTGCGCCCGCATTCTGCTGACCGAGGTGCACCGGTACCTGCAGGGCGGCACGAAGCTGGAGCGCGTCGTCGTTTGCCTCCACGGCGAGAAGAACTTCCAGACGTTCCGCAACGAGCTGCGCCGCGGCTTCCGCTGATTGAGCCAGAACGTCCAGCCGCTCCACGTGACCTTCGAGGCCACGCCGGAGATCTTCGCCACGGACAGCAAGGGCGCGTTCGTCTATGCGCTCAAGCACCTGGACGGCGAGCGCGTGGACACGCGCCGCTACGACGAGATGCGCTTCGTCGTCTCGGTGTGGCACCCGCGGGATGGGAAGAACATCGATCTCGACAAGGCCTACCTGGAGCTGCGGGCGAACTTCTCGGAGAACGGCCACTGGACGCGGCTGGCCGAGCTCGAGCCCGTGGTTTCGCCCTACAACCGGGGCGAGAGCTTCGACGGCTGGATCGTCCTGCCGGTGCTGTCGGGGGACTCGGCGTTCCGGCTGCACGGCGGCGGCTTCCAGCCGCGGGCGCGGCTGCAGGTCCGCGCTTCCGCGTACTTCGTCGCGTGACCGGGGCTGCCATGGGGCGGCGGATGGCACTTCTGAGCCGGCTGGCGCAGCCGAACGAGCGCCGGATCGTGCTGCTTGTGCTCGACGGCGTCGGCGACCTGCGAACGGACGCTCAGCCGCGGACCGCCCTGGACGAAGCGCGGACGCCCAACCTCGACCGGCTGGCGGCCCGGTCTTCGCTGGGCCGGCTGGTTCCGGCCGGTACCGGCATCACGCCGGGCAGCGGACCGGGCCACCTCGCCCTGTTCGGCTACGAGCCGACTTCGCCGGATGCGGACATCGGCCGGGGGGTGCTCGAGGCGCTGGGCCTCGGTCTCGACATCTCGCCCGACGCGGTCGTGGCGAGGGGAAACTTCGCCACGGTCGACGGGGAAGGTCTGTTGACGGACCGGCGTGCCGGACGCCTCCCCGGGGCCGAGGGCCGGCGGATTTGCGCCCGGCTGGCGAGGCGGACCGAGGCGGCCGGCGATGGCGTCGAAGTCGAGATCCATCCCGGCGAGGCCTACCGCTTCGTGCTCCTGTTCCGGCCCCGGGCGGGGACACCGGCGCTCGACGCGGAGCTTGCCGACACGGATCCGCAGCGGCTCGGCGTGGCAGCGCTGCCTGTGCGGGCGGCGGCCGGCGCCGGCGAAGCGGCGGGGCGGACCGCGGCCCGCATCGCCCCCGCGGTGGCGGCGCTCCAGGCGGAGCTCCGGGACGAGGACCGGGCGAACACCTTCCTGCTCCGCGGCTTCTCGAAGCTGCCGGCGCTGCCCGGCGTCGGCGAGCTCTACCGCCTGCGGGCGGCGGCGCTGGCCGGCTACCCGCTCTACCGCGGCGTCGCGAAGGTCTGCGGCATGGAGATCGTCGACTGCGGCAAGAGCTTCGGCGAGACGCTCGACCGGCTCGAGGAGCGCTGGTCCGACTTCGACTACTTCTTCCTCCACGTCAAGGGCACGGACATGGCCGGCGAGGACGGCGACTTCGCGGCGAAGGTCGGCACGCTCGAGTCCGTCGATGCCCTGCTGCCCCGGCTCCTCGACCTGGGCCCGGACGTGCTGGCGGTCACCGGCGACCACTCCACCCCGGCGCCGATGGAGGGCCACAGTTGGCACCCGGTGCCGCTGCTCCTGCGCTCGGAGACCTGCTTCGTCGACGAGTGTTCGCGGTTCACCGAGGTCGAGGCGATCCGCGGCGCGCTCGGCACGATCCCGTCGAGCGACATGATGGGACTGCTGCTGGCGAACGCGGGAAAGCTGGCCAAGTTCGGCGCGTAGTCAGTCGCACCATTTCAGTCGACCGCCGTTCTGGGGGCGGAGAACAGCGCCGTCGGGTATCGAGAATCCCTCGCTGTCGGTGTTGCCATGTCGAGTAACCCAGAGGTGGCCCAGAATCGGGGGCAGCTCGTCCACGATCACCTGGGCTTCTGCCGCGACACCCCACGACAGCGCCAGCGACAGCACGACAACCTGGCTGCGCAGGGCTGTGGGCACCCGCATGGCCCGTCAGCATGGTCCCGACGTCATCGGGCGCACGGCTGACAGGCCGGCGCACCGGCACCGTACCGGCACGGCTACTGCCGGCGGAACTCCCTGACGTCGCTTCCGGCGCCCTCGAACAGTTGCCGTACGGTCGGCAGGGGCAGGCCGACGACGTTGCTGTAGTTGCCGTCGATCTCGAGGATGAACAGGCTGCCGAGGCCCTGGACGGCGTAGGCGCCGGCCTTGTCGTCGGGCTCGCCGGTGGCGGCGTACCACTCGATCTGCTCGGGGGTGAGTTCGGCGAACAGGACGCGGGTGCTCTCGACCGCGTGGAGGGTGTCGCTCGCGGGCGGGCGGAGCGCGGTGCCGGTCAGCACGAGATGCCAGCGGCCCTGGAGGCGTGCGAGCATCTTCCGGGCCTCGTCCCGGTCGGCCGGCTTGCCGAGAATGGCGCCGTCTTCCACGACGATCGTGTCGGCGGCGAGCACCCACTCGCCGTCGCGAGCAGCGGCTTCGGCCTTCTCCCGGGCGAGCCGACGGACGAGGTCGCGGGGCCGTTCGCCGGGGCCGGGGGTTTCGTCGATCGTCGCCGGGCGGACGGTGAAGTCGATGTCCAGGGAATCGAGGAGCTCGCGGCGCCGCGGCGAGGCGGAGGCCAGGACGAGGGGGCCGGACGAGGCTGCTGCTGGGCGGATTCCGCCTTCGGCGGATGCCGGCGGGGGCGCCGGCGCACCCAGTGGGTCGGGCGGCGCGCCCAGTGGGTCGCGTCCACTCACTGGAAGTACCCGGGAATCGTCTGGACCTTCAGGCCGCGCCGACCGCGGGCGCGCGGGTCCTTCAGCTTGACTTCGACCTTGCGGAAGGTGTTGCCCTCGCCTTCGGGCGACTCGAACACGAGCACGTACTGCGAGCGGACCTCGGTCTCGATCCGCTCGTAGACGCGCGGCAGCTCGGACGCCCCGGTGATGAAGAAGCAGCGGCCGCCGGTTTCGTTGCAGAGCTGCTGCAGCCGGCCGCGGAACAGCAGTTCGCGCTGGCCGATGTCGATGCCGATGCTGTAGATCGCCACCTGGGAGCGGCGGGCGAACTCCAGCACGTCGTCGAAGCGGTACTCGCTGCTGGAGTCGCCGCCGTCGGTGAGCAGGATCAGCGCCCGCTTCCCGCGCAGTCCGCCGAAGTAGTAGAGGGAGTAGAGGATGCTGTCGTAGAGCGCGGTTTCGCCCTCGGCCACGAGGTCGGCGAGGCCGCCGGCCAGCGCCTCTTTCGAACCGGTGAAGCCGACGGCCAACTCGGGCCGGTCGTTGAAGGTGATCAGGCAGGCGCGGTCGTGCGGCCCGAGGACGAGTTCAAAGAAGTGAAGCGCCGCCTCCTCGGCCGCGTCCAGCCGCTGGTCCATCGACATCGAGGTGTCGAACAGGATGCCGGCGTGGACCGGCTGGTTGGCGGCATTGTCGAACCGCTGGAGCTGCTGGCGCTCGCCGTCGACGAAGACCTCGAAGTCGGCCTCGACCAGGCCCGTTACGGGAGTGCCCGAGCGGTCGGTGACGGACGTGTAGAGTTCGACCAGGGCGACTTCGACCTCCTCGACCAGGTTGCGCGAGTTGACGAAGACCAGGTCCTCGGCCCAGGCCCCCGTTTCGAGGTGCGCGACCGCGCGAACGTAGGAGAGGGGCTCGGCCGGATCGATCCGGATCGGCTGCTCGAACGGCGGCTGGTAGAGCGTCGCGGTGCGGGTGTCGTTCAGGAAGAACTCGACCCGGTCGAGCCGCTCGTGGCGTGGCGCTTCCACCTCGGCGATCGCGCGGACGCTGCCGGTGTGGGTGGCGCCGCGCTGGGGCGAGGTGAGGCGGACCGCGAACCGGTGCGGCCCCGAGTTGATCGGCACCTCGTCGGTCGCCAGGATGGTGCCCGCGGCATCGTAGGCGTCGACGCGCAGGGAGTGGGCCCGGGGCGTGCTGCCGACGTCGATCTCGACCTGGTAGGGCGACCGCCGCTTGCTGATCAGCTCGCGGCCGTCGAGCGAGAAGGCGACGTGGTGGATGTCCGGCCCCTCGGCGTCGGCGCCGACCCGGACCCGGCCGGTGATCAGGCGCTCCGGCAGGGCGTGGATCCGAACGGTGTGCTCGCCGCGCGAATCGACGAACCGGGGGCCGACCGCGTTCGCCTCGGCGAGCCAGTCGGGAATCGCGGCGACGCGTGTCGGTGCGCCGGCCTTCTCGCCGTTATCAGGGTCGTCACCCCGCCGCACCAGCGGCACTTCGATCTCGGCGCTACCCCCGAAGAACCGGTCGGCCTCCAGGTTGCGCACCTTCACCACCAGCCGGTACGGGCCGGGCCGCAGGTAGCGCTCCGTGACAAGCGGGATCGCCGCGGCCTCGCCGCCGGTCCGCGCGCGCGGCTCGAAGCGGTAGCGGAAGCTCTCGAAGAGCTCGCCCCGGCGGAGCACCTCGCCGTCGAGCACGAAGCGACGCGCTTCGCCGTCCGGTTCCGGCAGGTGGGCCGGGTCGATGCCTATGATCGCCTGCACCACGGTGCGGTTGCCGCGGCGGCCGGGGTAGCGAAGCGTGATCTCGGCCGGCAGCGCTTCCGCGCCGTCGGGCGTTTCCGTGCTGCGGTCGAGGAAGGCGAGCGCCCACTCGTCGTTGGCCCGGCCGGGTTGGGGCGCCTCCGCGCCCATCGCCTGCCAGTCGAGCGCCAGGCCGAACGCGCTGAGCAGGTCGCCGCCGCGCGGGCAGCGGCGGTTGATCTCGCGGAGCTGGGCGTCGCGGTCCGTCGAAACAGTGGCGAAGGCCAGCAGGCTGGAGAAGCCGTCGGCGGCGTTCCACAGGCGGAAGCCGCCGCCCTGGCGGAGGAAGATGAGGTAGAACTCGCCGCGCACGGCCGGGCTGTGCGGGTAGTGCCAGACCTCGAGCGTGCGCAGCAGTTCGCAGGTCGTGCGGAAGGTGCGCAGCGGCTCGCCGTGCAGCAGGAGCGACTCGAAGCGGTCGTCCCGGGCATCGCCGAAGCGCTCCACGGCGGTTTCGACGGCCCGTTCGAAACGCTCGCGGAACTCGTTCTGCGGCGTCTCGGGGTAGGGGTCGCGGACGGCCCAGAAGCGCTGCACGAAGGCGTCGCGCTGGTAGGCGTGCCGGAGTTCGCGGAACACCCGGCGCTCGGTGTCGGAGAGGATCGGGTCGACGGTGTCGAGGAAGTCGGCGTGGCGGCGGTCGAGCGTGGGGTCCTGGGCTGCGGCTGCCGTGGTGAGCAGCAAGATCGCAACGCCAACGGCAAGGAAGCGCCCAGCGGAATGCCTCACGGGTAGTACCCCTTCAGCGTCCGGATCGACACGCCCGCCACGGTGGCGTCGGCTTCGATCTCCCGGAAGCGGCGGTTGCCGCTCGTGTTCGTCGACTGGTAGGTGATCAGGTAGCGGGAGCGCAGCTCGCCGAGGATTTGGCCGTAGACGCCGGCAAGTTCGGCGACCTGGCCGATGAAGAAGGCGCGGCCGCCGGTCCGCTCGGCGAGCCGGGAGAGGGCGCGCCTGGCCGGCCCGGGCTGCTTGCCGAGGCCGATGGCGTAGACGGCGACGCCGGAGCGCTGGGCGTACTCGAGCGCCTGGTCGAAGCTGAAGCGGCTGCTTTCGTCCTTGCCGTCGGAGAGCAGCAGCAGGGCGCGCTGGCCCTTGATGCCGTTCAGGTAGTAGAGGCCGAAGACGATCGCGTCGTACAGCGCGGTGCCGCGCTCGGCCTTGAGCCCGGCCAGCGAGCCGGCCAGCTTGCCGAGATCGTTCGTGAAGTCCGAGGCCAGGTACGGGTGGTCGTTGAAGGTGACGAGCGCGGCGCGGTCGCGGGCCGTGATCTCGGACTGGAACAGGTTGAGCGCGGCCTCGCGGGCGACGCCGAGCCGGTCGACCATGGAGGCGGAGACATCGAGCATGACCTGGAGGTGGACGGGCAGGTCGGTCACCCGCTGGAAGCGCAGGATCTCCTGCGGCGCGCCGTCCTCGAGGATCCGCACCTGATCGGCGCGCAGCTCCTCGTACGGTCGGCCCGAGCGGTCGAGCGCGGTGGCGTAGAGCTCGACGTACTGGATGTCGACGATCTCCAGGTAGTCGGGGGCGTTCACGTAGACGACGGCGTCGGTCGTGTTGCCGTCGACGAGGTAGGCGGCGGCCCGAAGGTAGGTGATCGCGTCGCCCGGCGGCAGTTCGACGAGTTGACTCCAGGGCTCCTGGTACAGGATGGCGACCGGTTCGTCGTTCAGGTGGAGCTCGAGGCGCTCGACCAGGCTGCCGTCCGGCACCTGGAGGTCGACCTGGACTTGGACCTCGCCGTCGTAGCGGACGCCCTCGCGCGGTTCCGCGAAGCGCACGGCGAAGCGGTTGCGGCCGGCGTTGAGCGAGATCTCGTCGGAGGCGATCTCCGCGCCCCCGGCGTTGTGGGCGGTGGCGCGCAGGACGTGGACCCGGGGCGTCGAGCCGAGGTCCAGCTCGACGGAGAACGGCGGCCGGCGCTTGCGGGCGACTTCGCCGCCGTCGAGCCAGAAGCGCATCTCGGCGATGTCGCCGGTGGCCAGGGTGTCGAAGCGGACCAGGCCCGTCTGAAGCTCGCCCGGCGGCTCCAGGAGCTGCACCGTCGGCACGTCGCTCGTGAGTACCGCTTCGGCCTGGTCGATGATCTTCTGCACCGCCGGGTCGAGCTGGCGCGCGGCGGGCGCTTCGAGGGTCGGCACTTCGAGCGGCTGCTCCAGGCGGGCGAAGCGGCCGCCGTTCAGGTCCTCGATCTTCAGCACGAGCAGGTAGTCGCCCGGTCGCAGACGGCGCTCGAAGGAGAGCAGGATGGGCTGTTCGCCGCCGCCGGCCGGGGCGTCGCCGGCGCCGAGTGGCAGGTCGAACTTGTAGCGGAAGTTCTCGAACAGGTCCTCGCCGCGCAGCACCTCGCCGGTGAGGAAGAAGTTGTAGCTCGACTGGCCGCCCAGCGTGTCGCGGCCGGCCGACGCCGGGTCGATCTCTACCAGGGCCTCGACCACCGTTCGCGCCTGGTAGCGGGCCGGGTAGCGCAGTTCGAGCGTCGCCTCGAGCGGCTCGGCGTCCTCCGGCACGTCCGTGGTGTAGGCCTCGAAGGTCAACGTCCATTCCGCCGACGGCGCCTCGGGCCGCTCGTCGAGGTGCGCCATCAGGGTCGCGAATTCGAGCCCGTTGCTGCGCAGGAGCCAGTTGATCGCCGCGGCGGCGACGTCGCCGTCCTTGCAGCTCTGGATGTCGCCGGCCGCGGCCTGCGCGTTGACGCCGAAGTCGAGCAGGCGCTCGATGCCGTCCGAGGGGTGCCAGAGTTCGTAGTGCTGCTGGTTGCCGCGCCGGTAGAAGAGCAGGAAGAACTCGTGGCCCACGCGGTCGCTGTGGCTGTAGAACCAGATCTCGATCGGCCAGGTGACCATCGTGCACTGGAACTGGATGCGCCCGGACGGTTCGCCGTTGAACAGGAACATCCGAGCCCGGTCGGAGCGCGGACCCTCGAACTCCTGGTCGACGTAGAGCAGCCGTTCCTCCCAGCGCGCCCGGAATTCGTTGCGCGCACTGTCGGGATACGGGTCGCGGATCCGCCAGAAGCGCTCGATCCAGGCCCGCCGCTGGTAGTCCTGCGTGACCTTGAGGAACGCCTCGCGCTCCTCGTCGGAGATCAGGAAGTGGACGTTCGAGAGGAACTCCTTGAACTCGAGCGGCAGCGCTTCCTCGGCCTCGGCGAGCGCGGCACGGCGTTCGCGGCGTTCCTTGCGGGTTTCCCTGCGTTCCTCCTGGGCGGCTGCGATGGCCGGGAGAAGCAGTCCCGCCGCCAGGGCAAGAGCCAGGGCTCGGCGTACGGGTCGGTTTGGCAACGGCGTTTCCTCAACGCGGACGGCGTAACGTGATCCTCAAGATTATCTCTGGGTGCGCGGATCTTCTGACCCGCTGCCGCCGCAGGCGGTGAAGAAGTCGTCGCCGGCCGTTGGCCGGCGGCGGCTTTGTTCCGGTCTACGCCGCTTCGCGGCTGCGCCCGGGGCGGGTCAGAAGACCCGCGCACCCAGCGGATCGGGACCGTAGAATCGGCCGGCCATGAGCGTTGCGCCCGTCTACCTCGACCACAACGCGACGACCCCGCTCGATCCGCGGGTCGCGGAGGCGATGCTGCCCTGGCTGGGCGGTCTGCACGGCAACCCGTCCTCGGTCCATTCCTTCGGGCGGGCGGCGCGGGCGGCGGTGGAGCAGGCGCGGCAACAGGTCGCCGACCTGGTCGGCGGCAGCCCGCCCGAGGTCGCGTTCATGGCCTCGGGCACCGAGGCGAACAACGCGGTGCTGATGTCCACCTTCGCCGACGGCGCCGGCGGGCACCTGGTCATCTCGGAACTGGAGCATCCCTCGATCCAGCGCGCGGCGGATCGACTCGAGACCGCGAACGTCGAGGTGACCCGGCTCCGGCCGGCTGCGGACGGCGTCGTCGGCGCCGCCGCCGTGGCGGAGGTCCTGCGCCCGGACACGCGGCTCGCGTGCCTGATGCTGGCGAACAACGAACTCGGCACGCTGCAGCCGGTCGCCGACGCGGCAGCCGCCTGCCGGGAGCGGGGCGTGCCGCTGCTCTGCGACGCGGTGCAGGCGGCGGGCAAGCACCCGATCGACGTCGGCTCGCTCGGCGCCGACTACCTGGTGGTGGCGGCGCACAAGTTCAACGGCCCGGTCGGGGCCGCTGCGCTCTGGGTCCGCGAGGGCGCCGGCTTCGCGCCGCTGATCCTCGGCGGCGGCCAGGAGAGGCAGCGGCGCGCCGGCACGGAGAACGTGGCGGCGCTGGTCGGATTCGGCGCGTGTGCCGCCGTGGCGTCAAGCGAGCTTGACCATCGCATCGAGCGTCTGGGGAGCCTGCGTGACGGCCTGGAGGCCGGCCTGGCCGGCAGCCCCGACGCCCGCCTCCACTGCGCCTCGTCGCCGCGGCTGCCGCACACGACCCACGTCGCGTTCCCGGGACTGGTCGGGGAGGAACTCGTCGTCCGCCTCGATCTGGCGGGCTTCGCGGTGTCGACCGGGGCCGCGTGCGCTTCGGGCGTGGTCGAGCCCAGCCGGACCCTGCTGGCGATGGGAGTGGCGCCTGAGGAGGCAATCGCATCCATCCGCATCAGCCTGGGCATGTCGAACGACGAGGCCGAGATCGACCGCTTTCTGCCGGTCCTGGCGCGCGAGGTCGAGGCGCTACGGGCACTCTCGGCCGAACCGGTGGCGGCACGATGACTCGGGGCCGGGAGCGCGCCGCACGGCCCGCCAGCCCCGTCGCGGGAATGGGAGTGCTCTGGGTGGGCGGGTCCTCTGACCCGCTCCGGGCGTCGCCGCGCAGCGGCGAGCCGCCGCTCACGGCCGTCGCGATGAGCGGCGGCCTCGACTCGTCGGTCGCGGCGCTCCTCCTTGAACGGCAGGGCGTGCCGGTCGTCGGTCTGTCCATGCTGCTCTGGGATCGCTCGCAGCAGGTCCGCCACGGCCGCTGTTGCGGCTCGCTCGACCTCGGCGACGCCCGCCGGGTCGCCGAGCAGATCGGCCTGCCGCACTACACGCTTCGCATGGACGGCGAATTCCGCCGGCACGTGGTCGACCCGTTCGTGGACAGCTACGTCGGCGGACGCACCCCGAGCCCGTGCATCTCCTGCAACACCGAGATCAAGTTCGAGGCCTTCCGGGAGCGGGCGCGGCGGCTGGGCGCCGGGCGCATCGCCACCGGCCACTACGCCCGCATCCGCCGCGGCGAGGACGGGCGGTACGAACTCCACACGGCCGTCGACGAGTCGAAGGATCAGAGCTACTTCCTGTTCGAGCTGACCCAGGAACAGCTTTCGCGGGCCGTCTTCCCGCTCGGCGAGCTGACGAAGGTCGAGGTGCGCGAGCTGGCCCGCGAGGCCGGTCTGGCTGTGGCCGAGAAGGGCGAGAGCATGGAGATCTGTTTCGTCGACCGGGGCGTGCAGGAGTTCGTCGAGAGCGAGCGCCCCGAGCTGCCGCGGGTGCCCGCTCGGGTGACGACGACCGCCGGCGAGGAGCTGGGCGAAGGTGCGCCGACCTACCGCTACACCGTCGGGCAGCGTCGCGGCCTTGGCGTCGCCGCCGGCCGCCGGCTCTACGTGCTCGACGTGCAGCCGGAGGCGAACCGCGTCGTTGTCGGCGATCGCGACGAGCTGCTGGTCCCGGGCCTGGTCGGCCGCGGCCTGCACTGGATCGCCGGCGAGCCACCTGCCGACGGCGTCGAGCTCCAGGTCCGCATTCGCTCGCGCCATCCCGGCGTCGACGCGACGGTAGAGACCGGCGTCGCGAACGGCAGCACCGGCGCCTGCCGCGTCCGCTTCAGCGGGCCCCAGCCCGGCGTGGCCCCCGGCCAGGCGGCGGTGTTCTACCGCGGCACGCAGGTACTCGGCGGCTGCTGGATCGAGGGTGCGCTCGGCGCAGCCTGACCCGCCTTCCCGTCTGCCCGCAGCTTGCACTACACTCGCGCCTTGAAGCGTTCAGCACCCTCTTTGACCGGATAAGGAAAGTTCCCATGAAGCGACTCCCCCTGGTGGCCCCGTTCGCGCTCGCACTGACGTTTATCGCGCCCGCTATCTCTGCCCAGGATTACCTGCAGAACGCGCAGTTCCGGCTCGTGTGGAAGGACGAGTCGCTGGATCGACTCGGGATGCCGGCCGCCTGGTCGTCGGACAAGGGAATCCTGTACTTCGTTGAAGACCAGGAGGAGCCCGATGTCCTGGTCAAGGTCCGCGAGCAGGACGGCTTCTGGAGGCTGGAGCTGGGAGTGACGACGGACCGCCAGGGGATCCTGTACATCGTGCACAACGAAACGGAGGCGCTTTGGGCCGTCCGAACCGGTCTGGCCCAGGATGTCGTTCCCCGCTACGAGGGGGACTACCCCGAGCACACGGTGACCTGCATGATCCCGCGTGGAGCGCCTCGCAGCGCCTGGCGCTGTTACTGGGGAACGGCGCTGCTGCTCAAGGACGCATGGGACCTGGAGGGGAACATCCCGGTCGGGTACTTCGAGCCCTACACGAAGTGTCAGGGGCTGTTCGAGAGCCTGGTCACCCTGGGGCAACCGCAGGTTGCCACCTTCGGAGGGCGGCCCGATTCCCAATGTCCGTCCGCCAGTTCCGGCCCGGCGGCGCCGGACGCCGAAGTCGACGCTGAGCGCTAGAGCTGTTCGCCGTCACGGGCGCCGGCCACAGCCGGCGACCACGACGGTCACCTCGCCGCGCAGCTTGCCGCGCTCCGCGACCTGGGCGGCAATCTCCTCGAGCGAGCCGCGCAGGACCTCTTCGTGCAGCTTCGTCAGTTCGCGGGCCAGGGCGGCCCGGCGCGCCTCGCCGAAGACGGCTGCCGCGTCGGCCAGCGAGGCGGCGGCGCGCTGGGGCGACTCGAAGAACACCACGGTGTGGCCGTACCCGGCGTGCGTCTCGAAGAAGCGCCGGCGCTTTCCCTGCTTCGGCGGCGGAAACCCGAGGAAGGTGAACGGATAGGGCGGCAGGCCGGAGACGACGAGGGCGGCCAGGATCGCCGACGGTCCGGGCAGCGCCTCCACGGGGATGTTCTTCGCCACGGCGGCCCGCACCAGCCGGTAGCCCGGGTCGGAGACCAGCGGGGTGCCGGCATCCGAGACCAGGGCCACGGCACAGCCCTGCTCGAGCCGCTCGAGCACGCGGCCGATCTGCCGGTCTTCGTTGTGGTCGTGGAGCGGCAGCAGGGGCGGACGCTTGGCCGAACCGCCGCGGCCGGCGCCGACGCTCTGGAACAGCCGGCCGGTCCGGCGGGTGTCCTCGCAGGCGATCAGGTCGGCGGAGAGCAGCGCTTCGCTGGCGCGCGGTGAAAGATCCGCGAGGTTTCCGATCGGCGTGGCGACGATGCGTAGCCGGCCGGCGGCCGTCGCCGGCTCGTCCCCGCTCACGGGCCGCCGTCCGGGCCCCGGCCGTAGAGGTCGTGGTACTGCGCGACGTTGTACAGGACGCGCGCGATGTAGTTCCGGGTCTCGCGGAAACCGACCTTGGTGAAGTACTCGTCGGCGCCTGTGGTGTAGCAGTGGCGCTGCCAGAGCGCGGCCTGGGCTTCGCCGGCGTTGTAGGCGGCCAGGATGACGTGCTGCTCGTCGCCGAACAGCGCGCGGAGCTCGGCCAGGTAAGAGGCGCCCAGCTCGACCGCCAGCGCCGGGTTCTCCAGTTCGCGCGGCGTCGAGAGCGACCGTCCGGCGTTCGCCGCGAGCCGCGCGGCGGTGGGGTAGACGAACTGCATCAGGCCCCGCGCCGAGGCCGCCGACACCGCCTGGTGGTCGAAGCGGCTCTCCTGGCGCATGATCCCGGCGATGAGGAAGGGGTCGAGGCCGCGGCGGGCGGCGGCGGCCGCGATCAGGTCGCCGTACGCGCCGGGGTAGAGCGCCCGACGCATGGTCAGCGGGTAGAGGGGCTCCGGCACGCGGCGCGGCGCCCTCTGAGCCAGGATCTCGGCGATCAGGAGGGCGCGCCGGGGCCGGGTCTCCGCCAGCCCCTCCGCCGCGGTCAGGGCGAGGCGCGGGTTCGCCACCGGGAAGTGCCGGTCCACGACCTCGGCCGCGTCGCCCCACAGGCCGAGAGCGAGCAGCAGTTCCTGCGGGCTCGAAACGGACCGGTCCCACAGCGGCCACTCGCCGGGTGGCACGCCCCGGAGACCGAAGAAGGAACGCACCGCCGGATCGGCAACCAGCCGGCCCTGGAGGATCTGCCGCGCGGCCTCGGCCTCGTCGCCCTGGCGGCCGTAGAGCAGCCAGGCCCGATAGAGCCGTGCCGGGTCCTCCGACCGGGCGAACTCGCGGGCGATGGAGCGGGCATAGCCCTGCAGGGGCTCGCCTGCGAGGCGCATCTCGGCCTCGCGGGCCAGCGGGTGGAAGAGATTGGCGGCCAACAGGTCGGCGTAGCCCGTGATGGCGCGGTCGAGCGCCCCGCGGGCCTCGTCGAGCCGGGCCCGCCAGTAGCGGACCTCGAAGTCGACGCTGCGGCTGGCGCGGCTGGCGTCGGCGAGCCAGTCGCCGGCGCGGTCCGTGCGGCCCTGGACGATGTCGGAAGCGGCGAGGAAGAGGCTGGCGCGCGCCGACACCGCGCGATCGTGCCGGAGCTGGAGCAGCACCGAGTAGAGATCGAGCGCTTCGGCCTCGAGGCCGCGCCGCCACTCCAGGCGCATCGCGCCGAGCAACGCGGCAACCGAGAAGTTGCCCTGGGGGTCGGCCACGTAGGCGCGGCGGTAGTCGGCGGCCGCGGCGACCCAGTCGCCGGAGAGCTCCTCCGACCGCGCCTTCTGGTAGAGCGCCTGCCCGGTCTGACGGGGCGAGGACACGTTGGTCGCCAGCAGCTCGTAGTGTCGGGCGGCGTCTTCCAGGCGACCCTGCCGGAAGTGGCTGCGCGCCCACCGGTAGTGGATCTCGAAGTCGGAGGTCGACTGCACCTCCAGGTCGACCACGATCTGGCCGAGGAGCTCGTTCGAGCGGTCGAAGACGCCGTGTTCGTGGAAGGTGTTGCCGAGCAGCAGCACTTCCTGGCGGTTGTCCAGGGCGGGGCGCAGCCGGTGCAGGCGGTCGGCGGCCTCGAACGCGACCAGGTCGTTGGCCCGTTCCCGGATCAGGCCGATCAGGACGCCGGCTGCTTCCTCCGGTTCACCGGCCGCGAGACGGCACTTGGCCTGGCTGAGGGTCAGGAGGCGGCGTTCCGGCGCCGGCAGGCGCGACATCGCGATGCCCCGCAGGAGCCGGCAGTCGCCGCCGCGGTCGAGGCTGGTGGCGAGCAGCTCGGCGGCCGGCTGCACCAGGACGCGTGGCGGCTCGTCGCCGAGCAGGGTGGCGGCGACGCCGGCGGCGATCTCCGGGTAGCCGAGCCGCGTCTGGCCCGCGGCTAGCCGGTAGCGCGCCCAGGGTTCCAGCGCGGGCGTTTCGGTCAGGCAGGTGGCGAAGGCCTCCGACGCCGTCTCGACCTGCTCGAGCTCTTCCAGCAGGTGTCCCTCCAGGTAGCAGAGGCCGTGGCTTGCCGCGAGGTCCGGTTCTTCGGCTCGAAGCCGTTTCGTCTCCTCGAGCGCGGCTTCGGCCTGACCCGCGGCCTGGAGTTCGACGAGCTGGATGCGCGGATCCTGGGCGACGGCCAGGGCCAGGAGCGGCAGCGTCCAGGCGGTCACGATTGACGCGGCCATACGAAACGATAACCCGGCAGGCGGAATCCGGCATTCCGCCTGCGGGTCCGTGGCAGGATACGGCTTGGAGGATCTCGGGCCATGCTCGAAAAACTCGAACAGATTGAGCAGACGTACGACGAGCTGGCAGCCAGACTCGCCGATCCGGACGTGCTCGCCAACCCCGGTCTCTTTCGCGACACGAGCCGGGCGCTGGCGGAGCTGAACCCGGTCGTCGAGCTCTACCAGCGGTACAAGAAGACGAGGGACGAGCTCGACCAGACGGCGGAGCTGCTGGGCGAACTCGAGCGCGAGGACGACATGTACGAGATGGCGGCCGAGGAGAAGGGTCTGCTGGAAGAGACTCTCGCGTCCATCGAAGCGACGATGAAGGAGGAACTGGCGCCGAAGGATCCGAACGAGAAACGCAACGCGGTGCTCGAGATCCGCGCCGGCACCGGCGGCGACGAGGCGACCCTGTTCGCGGCCGAGCTGTTCCGGATGTACAGCCGCTACGCCGACGACCACGGCTGGAAGGTCGAAATCCTCGACATGTCCGAGTCCGGCATCCGGGGCGTCAAGGAGGTGTCGGCGATCGTCGAGGGCCGCGGCGCCTTCGCCACGCTGCGCTACGAGGCCGGCGTACACCGCGTGCAGCGGGTGCCCGAGACGGAGGCGTCCGGCCGCATCCACACCTCGGCGGTGACGGTCGCGGTGCTGCCCGAGGCCGAAGACATCGAGATCGAGATCGAGCCCTCCGACCTGCGCGTGGACACGTACTGCGCGTCCGGCCCGGGCGGCCAGGGCGTCAACACGACGTACTCGGCGGTCCGGTTGACCCACCAGCCGACCGGCCTGGTCGTCACCTGCCAGGACGAGCGCAGCCAGATCAAGAACAAGGCGAAGGCGATGCGGGTGCTCAAGAGCCGCCTGCTCGAGATCGAGGAGGCGAAGGCGAACGCCGAGATGGGCGAGGAGCGCCGGCGGATGGTCGGCAGCGGCGACCGCTCGGAGAAGATCCGCACCTACAACTTCCCGCAGAACCGGGTCACGGACCACCGGGTCGGGTTGTCCGTGCACAAGCTGCCACAGGTTCTCGAGGGTGACCTCGAACCGTTGATCGTGCCGCTGCAGCAGCACTTCGAGGCGGAGCGGCTGCGGCAGACGGGCGAAGCCGACCCGGTCTGAGTGCCGCTTCGGCTCAGTCCATAGCGCCACGATGCCGGACGGCCCGAAGCCTCCGCCGGGGGCGGCGCGTATCGTCGATCTTCTCGACGCCGGGCAGGAGCACCTCGCCGGCTCGGTCGAGCAGCCGCGCAGGGAGGCGGCGCTGCTTCTGGGTGAGGTGCTGGGGCTCGCCGAGGCGCAACTCTACGCCCGCGCCGACGACGACGTGCCCGAACAGGCGGCGGTCAGCTACGGCCAGTTGGTCCGGCGCCGGGCGGACCGCGTTCCGATGGCCTACCTGCTGGGTCGGCGCGAGTTCTACGGCCGGAGCTTCGCCGTCGATCCGCGAGTGCTGATCCCGCGGCCGGAGACGGAGCACCTGGTGGAATCGGCACTGAACTGCATCGGCGACGGCGCGCGGGTGCTCGACGTGGGCACCGGATCCGGCTGCATCGCGGTCACCCTCGCGCTGGAGCGGCCCGACAGCCGAATCGTGGCGACTGATCTCTCCCCCGGCGCTCTGGCCGTGGCGGCCGCGAACTGCCGCGAACACGGCGTCGGCGACCGGGTGCGCCTGGTTCGCGCCGACCTCCTGGCCGCGCTTCGCCCGGGGGTCTTCGACGTCGTCGTCTCCAACCCACCCTACGTCGATGTGGGCGAGTGGCCGTCCCTGATGCCCGAGATCCGCGACCACGAACCGCCCGAGGCCCTGTTCGCCGGCGACGGCCTGGACTTCTACCGCCGTCTGTTCGCCGCCGGCAGCTTCCTCCACGCCGGCCAGCGGCTGCTGGTCGAGATCGGCAAGGGGCAGCTCGACGCGGCCCGGGAACTGGCCGAACAGGGCGGCTTCGAGGAGGAGTGGGTGGTCGCCGACCTGGCCGGGATTCCGCGGGTCCTGGGTTTGACCGGTAGCTGAGTGCTGCGTCAAACTGAGACACGATCCACTCGCTTGGGAGGTGTTGTTCTGATGGATGCCCCACATCGCAGTCCACGACGTCTGGCCCTCGCCGCCCTGCTGCTGTCGGCCGCCGCGGCGGCAGCGGCCCAGACAACAGGATCCATCGAGGGCGTCGTCATCGACGCGGACGGTAGTCCTCTGCCCGGTGTAACCGTGACGGTTGCCGGCCCGGGCGTGCGCCAGGAGCGGATCACGCAGGGCGACGGCGCCTACGCAAGTGCGGGTCTCGTGGCCGGCGACTACGTCGTCACGGCGTCTCTGCTCGGCTTCGAGACAGCCGAGACGCCGGTCTCGCTCGAGGCGGGCGCCACCGAGAACGTCCGGCTGGTCCTGCAGGTCGCGAGCCTCCTGGAGACCGTCACGGTCGTGGCCGAGGAGCCCCGGACCTTCGCGAGAAACCTCGTCTCCCAGCCGATGATCCGCCAGCAGTCCAACATCACCGCGGTGACATCCGTCGTGGACAACCTTCCCGGCGTATCCGTCCAGGAGGGCGACTCCTACGGTTTCGACGACTGGTCGAGCAACGTCGCCATGCGCGGCTTCCAGGTGACGATCAACGACGTGCAGATCGGCACCACGATCGACGGCTTCCCGAACGGCACCTCGGACTACTGGAGCGGCGCCAAGGCGAACCGCTTCCTCGACCCGATGAACCTCGGCGGCGTCGAGGTGTCCCAGGGGACCGCGGACATCAGCTCGCGTTCCGTCGAGGCGCTGGGGGGCACGTTCAACTACCTGACCGACGATCCGGCGGAGGAGCGGGCCTACACGGCGTCGATGACGCTGGGCCAGAACCAGGGCCAGCGCTTCTTCATGCGGGTCGACACCGGGCCGATCTTCGGCGGCAACACCCGCGCCTGGTTCGCGGCGACCCGCCAGGAAGCGACCGACTGGATGGAGGGTTCCGCCCTGAACTCGCGCGAGCACCTCGCGATGAAGCTGGTCTCGTCGCACGGCCGCGTCGATCTGACCAGCTACGTCTCGTACGACAACATCCACGAGGACGTCTACCAGCGGCTCTACAGCGACAGCGACTTCCGTGCGAACCCCGGCTGGGACCGGCTGATCGGCGACTGGCCCGGCGTGCCGTATCTGAACCAGTTCTACCGGCGCGGCTGGCAGACGCGGCGCAGCAACACCTTCGGCTACCTGAAGGCGGACTGGTCGTTCGGCGAGGAGTTTTCGCTGAGCCTGGCCGGCTACTTCCACCGCAACCGGGGCCGAGGGGACTGGCTGCCGCCCTACATCGTCGACATCACCGACGACGGGGGCGGGGCCGAATCGGAGCTGTTCGGCGGCTCCACCGTGCGGGGCGGGTCGCAGCTCGGGCTGATCCGTTTCATCGGCCCCGACGGCGCCGCGGTGGGGCCCGTGCCCGGTTGCACGTCGTCCTTCCTCTTCAACTACTACGGTTCGGGCGGCCCGGAGGTCGATCCCGCCTGCCATCCGGGCGCAACGGCGGTGCAGTCCTACCGGCACAGTCACTACTCGAAGGACCGCGTCGGCATCACGCTCGACGAGGAGTGGCTCACCACGATCGGCAACGCCGGGAGCAAGCTGCGCGCCGGCATCTGGTACGAGGACTCGAACCGGGGCCTGGGCCGGGACTGGCACCAGATCCTCGATCCGGTGATCAACTTCCAGTGGAACTCGAAGCCGTACTGGCACCAGTACGAGTGGGAGTTCCCGCAGAGCATCATGATGCTGTACGCGGAGGAGACGCTCTTCGTCGGGCGCTTCACCCTGACCGGCGGCGCCAAGCAGTACCTCGTCGACGTCGAACGCGAGGACCTGTTCCACCTCGATCCGGATCTGACCGTCGATTCGGACTCGAGCGTGCTTTTCTCGGGCGGCGTCACGTACGAAACGCCGGTCGAGGGCCTGGATCTCTTCGCCGGCTACGCGGAGAACTTCCGGGCGATCGGCAGCACGCTGCTCGAGGTGCCGGGGCGCAGCCTCGCCGCGCTCGAGCCCGAAACCGCCTCGAACATCGACGTCGGGCTGCGGTACTCGGCCGAACGGGTCGCGCTGAGCGCCACCGGCTACGTCATCGACTTCGACAACCGAATCTTCTACCTCGGACCGCAAACGCCGGCCGGACCCAACTACCTCATTCCGGGAGGCGGCGCCTACTTCAACGCCGGCGGCATCGAGACGGACGGCGTCGAACTCTCGGCGACGGTGCAGATGCCCCACCAGCTCTCCCTCTACACCGCTTTCACGTTGAACAACTCCGAGTACCTCGGCAGCGGGGACACGCTGGTCGACGCGAACCAGAACGTCATGCCCGGGACGGACGTCACTGGCGTGCCGGATCGTCTCTGGGTCATCTCGCTCGACCGGGCCGGTCCCCTGAACGCCGGCATCAGCGCCAAGTACACCTCGCCGCGGCGGGTCAGTCTGGTCGCCGACTGGTACACCGACGAGTACTGGATGGTGGACGCCTACCTCACCTTCTCGGGCGAGGTGCTGAGCGAACTCCTTCGTTCCACGGAGTTCTCGCTGGTGGCGAACAACCTCCTCGACGAGGCCTACCTCTCCGCGATCACCGAGAACGCGGCCTGGCTCGGGGCGTCGCGGTCCGTCTCGATGACGGTCACCTTCTCGTTCTGAGGATCCGCGTGAGCACGTTGCCGACGTAGCTGTAGCCGTACAGCAGTTCGAGCAGGTGCTCGTCACCGATCGGCTTCGACCAGGCGGCGAGCAGGCCGCCCTGGTGCTCGGGGGCGCCCGAGAGGCGGTCGCCCTCGAAGGCGTCGGCGCCGTCGTCGAGAATGCCCGGCGAGTCCTTGCTCAGCTCCGCGCGGGCGAACGACCAGGAGCCGCGCAGGCGGAACTCGTTCGTCAGGCTGACGGCCGCGGAGAATCCGAGGCATCATGCGCTTGTCTCGGTGAGCCGCGAGCTGGCGTCACGGTTCGAGCCGGGGACTTCGGTCCTGGTCGACGAAATCGGCTTCATCGGCTGGATCGCGCGAGACCTGCGGATCGTCGATCAGGCGGGCCTGGTGACTCCGGGCCTGCGCTACGACATGACGCGGGAGGAAACGGTAAGGCGTCACGCGCCGGACGTCATGCTGTTGCACGCCGACGCTCCGGTGCGCCACGGCGGGGAGGATGGGGAGGGCTTCCCGTTCGGTTACGAGCTCGTCGCCGAGTTCGGCTACTCCGACGCCTGGCGTTACCGGCTGTGGGTTCGTCCGGGGTTCGCGGACGCGCAGAACGCATCCGGTCAAGTCGTCGGGTCAGCGGTTTCAGAACGGTGAGCGCGACGATGATCCAGTCGGAGTCACTACGGCGGCCCTGATCCGGGCCTGGCGGTTGCCGCCGGACTCGAGCGCGGTCTGTGCGGCTCGAAGAGCGGCCGCGGCTGCGCGGAGCGCCAGCCGGGGTTCAGGGGTCGCGGGCGGATCGCGGAGGCGGGGCTACCCGGCGAGCAGACGCAGAAGGGTCACCGTCAGCGCGACGGTTGCGCCGGCTTGGGCGATGGCGAGCGCGTACATTCGCCGGGTGAGGCGGAGCTCGAGGTCGGCCAGGTCGGCGCGGGTTACGCCGCCTTCCGTTACGGCCGCGCGGAGCGCGTCGGCGACGGCCTCGGCCTGGCCGGCGTCCATGCCGGCGTGCTCGAGGTTGCGGGCGGTGGCGAGCGTGTCGATCATGGAGCGGAATCCTAGCCTTGTCGGGCTGGATCCGGAAGGGGGGGTCGAATAAGGGTCGTTACCCGGGTCGTCGTCCGTGAGCAGGGCGATCTCTTCGTCGGTGCAGACGCGGAAGTTGTTGCCCCCGCCGATGCGGTACCCCTCGGACCGGGTGAAGTAGAGATTCGTCCGGTCGCTCATCCGGTAGCTGAGGCTGCCCTTGAACAGGACGCCGCGGTCCTCCGACTCGCAGGTGGTAGGCCAGCGTCGCCGACAGATCCGAGGTCGGTTGCCAGAGCAGGGAGAACCGGGCGGAAACGGTTTCCTCCGTGTTCGCATCCGGTTCCGAGCGAAGGTTCGCTGCCGCCGCCGCCGGATCCTCCGGGTCGGGCTCCGACTCGGACACCCCCGGCACGCGCAGCAGGAAGTCGTAGTCGATGAACCCGGGCTCGTGGAACCGGTCGACCGAACCCCGGAGCGCCAGCTTGCCGGGGGCGAGCGGCAGGTTGAAGGTGATGCCGGCGTCATTCCCGGGCGATCCGCCGTGCTCCAGTGCGAAGAGGTCCCCTCGAATCTCGAGGAACCGCTCGCCGGGATCGGGACGGCGTGGCAGGTAGCGGACCGCGCCCGCCAGGGTGCCTTGAAGAACGCCATCTACGTTTCTCCGGTACCGAACTCCCAGCGCACCCTCTGCTGAGTCTCTGGCCGCACAGGCCTTCGGAACCGCAGCCGAAGGTCCACGACCGCGTGCAGACCGCCGGCGGAGACGGGAACCGCCGGCAGGACGGCGTGGACCAGGCGCCGGGCCGACATGTCAGGAGATCTCACCTGCACGAGGCACGCAAGCCAGTGTGCCACGAACAATCTGATGTGTTTGCGATGTCTCCGCGAACAATGACGACGATTGTGTGAAACGCGCGGGTGCGCCCGCGCGTGACGGGTGGAGTACCTTCTGGTGCTAGTCCCCGGGTCTGGGCATCCGGTAGCCGACGCCGCGCTCGTTGCGGACGTAGGCTGGTTCGGCTGCGTCGTCTCCCAGCTTCCGGCGGAGACTCTTCACGAGGGCGTGTACCAGCCTCGGGTCGGGTGAACCGCGGTACCGCCTCCCCCAAGCCCGGCGGAGCAGCGAGTCGTAGGTCACCACCCGTCCGGCGTTGACCGAGAGTATGCGTAGCAGCTCGAACTCGGTAACGGTCAATGCAACTGGACGGCCGGCCACGGTTACGCCGCGCTCCTCGTAGTGGATCGCCAGTTCCCCCAGGACGAAGGCCTGCGGTTCGGACCGTCGGCGGAGGGCGGCCCGCACTCTTGCCGTCAACTCGGACGGCGAGAAGGGCTTGACGATGTAGTCGACGGCTCCCGCATCCAGCGCCCTGACGATGGTCTCGTCCCTGCCGTAGGCCGAGATGAAGATGACCGGCACGTCCTCGAGTTCGGGCACGACTGTCATCAGCTCGATGCCGTCGGTGCCTGGGAGCATCAGGTCCAACAGGACCAACAGGGGCGAATGCGTCCAGATGAGATCACGGACTTCCTGCGGGTCACCGGTAGCGACGACTGCATGGTCTGCGTCCGTGACAGCGTCCCGAAGGTACTGCAGGGTCTGCGGGTCGTCCTCGACGACGAGGATGCAGGTCCGCTCCCCGTGTGGTTGGCGAGAGCGGCCTGGAACGGGGCTGGCGGGTTCGGTGGCGTCCTCGGCCACTGGCACCGTGAAGGTGAACCGTGTGCCGCACCCCGCTCCCGCGCTCTCGGCCCAGATGCGGCCTCCGTGCGCCTCTACGAGTCCCTTGCAGATCGCCAGACCCAGGCCCGAGGCCCCGGGCCGACCCGCCCCTGTCGCCGGCGTCGTGCCGGCGTGCTTTCGGAACAGGTGCGGAAGTTGGTCCGCTGGTACGCCCCGACCCTTGTCGGCTACCGAGATCTGAACGTGTACGCCGTCGCGCTCCGCGGCGACCCGGATGGCCGACGTCTTTGGGGAATGCCTCGCGGCGTTCGACAGGAGGTTGTTGAGGACCTGCACGATGCGGGCCCGGTCCGCCATCACCCGCGGCAGGTTCTCCGGGAGGTCGACGGTGATCTCGCGGTTCGCGGCGCCGGCCAGCAAGGCGGTTCGCGCCCGGTCCACGAGGCCGGCGACGTCGACCGGCTCGGGCGACACCGACAGGGTGCCCGTCACGATGCGCCCGTGGTCGAGCAGGTCGCCGATCAGGCTGTGCATGTGGTCGGCCTGATCGTTGATGATCCGGAAGAACTGCCGCACCTCGGGCGCTTCCAGGGTCCGCGATGCGTCCAACACAGTGGTGGCCGAGCCCTTTATCGAGATGAGCGGCGTCCGTAGCTCGTGGCTGACGATGCGCAGGAACTCGGCCCGCTGGCGCTCGAGTTCCTCCAGCGGCGCCAGGTCCTGCATGGTGACCACCAGCGACTCGACCGCGCCTTCCGCGGACCTGATCGGCGTGGCGTTGAGAAGCGTCGTGACGCTCCGGCCGTCGGGAACCGACACGGTGATCTCCTCGGCGCGGACGGTCCTGGCGCCGTCGAGCTGTTGGGCGAGCGGGAGATCGGCCAGCTTGATCTCGCGCCCGTCGCCACGGCGACACGTGACCACGGCCAGCAGATCCTCCAGCGGCCTCCCAGGCATGCGCAGGGGCTATCGCGTTTCACAGAAGTGTCAGCAAATCGATTCGCTCTATCTCGTAGATATCGGTGACTTTCTGTCAGCCTCTGGTGTCTGAAGGTATGACCGACGAGACCGAGCTGATGCCGCCGGCCGCTACGCTGCCCGTCGCGGCCGGGGCCATCCGGCAGGCTGCCGCCGATCTCGACCCCGGCGGTGAGGCTCAACTGGCAGTGGGGCAGGCCCTGCGGGCTGTCGGTCTGCACCAACTCGTTCTGCGGCGCCGCTGAGTCAGACCTCGCCCGGCTTGGGCATGCGATAGCCGATGCCGCGCTCGTTGAAGATGTACCTCGGGTCGCCCGAGTCTTCGCCGAGCTTGGTCCGCAGCTTCTTGACGAAGGCCCGGACCAGTTGCGGCTGAGCGTGTTCCCGGCCGCTCCACACGCGGCGGAGGAGGGCTTCATAGGTCATTACGTGTCCGGCGTTCGCGGAGAGGATCCGCAGCAGCTCGTACTCGGTGGCGGTCAGCCGCACGACGCGTCCGTCGACGGTTACGCGGCGGCGCGTGCGGTCGATGGACAGGTCGCCGAGCACGAAGGGCTCGGGCGCGAGCCGCTTGCGGAGCGCGACTCCGACTCGCGCGGTGAGCTCGGTCGGGGAGAACGGCTTGACGATGTAGTCCTCGGCGCCGGCCTCCAGGGCCCTGGCGACCGTCTCGTCGCGGCCGTAGGCGGAGATGAAGATGACCGGCACGTCGGCCAGTTCCGGCAGGCGCTGCAGCAGCTCGATGCCGTCGGTTCCGGGCAGAACCAGGTCGAGCAGAACGAGGTCTGGCCGCTGCTTCCGGAGCAGGCGCGGGAGTTCGTCCGGATCGCCGGTCAGCACCGGCTCCTGGCCTGTTCGACCAGCGCGGACAGGTCGATCGGCCGGGGCGCGGCGGCGCTCCTGCTCGCCGTTTGTTGAACTGGTGGCGAACGAACCTCGCCGTGCTGGCGATGACCCTCAGGCTCCTGTTCCCGAAGGATCTGGTCTCGAGCAAGCGGTACTGGCGAGCCGAATGATGTCTGATCTCGACTGCGGATCAGACTCCCGGGCGCGAAGGTGGCTCGTTTCGTGGTTTCGCTAGCGTAGACAGATGATCGTCGACGCCTGGGGGCAGCACCCCACGCTGCGGCACGCGCAGCACGAGATGTTCGAGTCCCTGCGGCGCTGGAACCGGCAGGAGGTTCCGACCGAAGAGTTGCCGGTGGCGGAGACGCTGCGGGCGATGGACGGTGGCGGTGTCGACAGGATGCTGATCAGCGCCTGGCACGGACCGGGCGCTGCCCTGATCTCCAATGACGAGGTCGCCGGGTTCGTCGGCGAGTCGGGTGGGCGGCTCGTGGGCGTTGGTTCGGTGAATCTCGCGCGGCCCATGGACGCGGTGCGCGTGTACGGCCTGGCACCGACCGGCTAGTACGCTTCGCGACAGGGGACTGGAATGACGAAGAAACACGCATCGCTGTTCGCTCTCGCTCTCGCGACCGGGCCGCTGGTCGGCCAGGTCAACGAAGAGGCTGCCGACCCCGACAGGCTCCAGTACCTGGATGTCTTCGAAATGGAGGTGGCCGACGACCCCCGCATAGCGCCCGACGGCGACCGGGTCGTGTACGTCCGGCGCGGCTTCGACGTCATGACGGACAAAGCGCGCTCCGCGCTGTGGGTAGTCGACGCGGACGGCTCGAACCACCGTGCGATCACGGACGGAAGCGACTCGGTGAGCTCGCCGCGCTGGTCTCCTGACGGAGACCGCCTGCTGTATGTGGGCTCGAGTGGAGGCACGAACCAACTGTTCGTGCGCTGGATGGACACCGGCCAGACGGCGGAACTCACGAACGTGACCGAGTCCCCCGGGAACATCGCCTGGTCGCCCGACGGGAACTGGGTCGCCATGACGATGTTCGTGCCCGAACCGGCCTCGGCCTTCGCGAAGATGCCGTCCAGGCCCGAGGGCGCCGAGTGGACGACGCCGGCACGAGTGATCTCGAAGCTCCGCTACCGGGCGGACGGTCGCGGATATCTCCCGGACGGACACAGCCATGTCTTCGTTCTTCCCGCGGATGGGGGCACGCCGCGCCAGTTGACGAGCGGTGCGTACGATCACGGCGGCGGACTGTCCTGGTCGCCCGACTCCCGCTCGATCGTCTTCAGCGCCAACCGGGGCAATCCCGACTTCGATGTCCGCGACAGCGAGGTCTTCGAGATCTCGGTCGAGACGGGGGAGCTACGCCAGCTCACCGACCGCTTCGGCCCGGATGGCGGTCCGGCCGTGTCGCCCGACGGTTCCCGGATCGCGTACACGGGCTTCGACGATCGCCATCAGGGCTACCAGGTCTCCCGCGTGTACATCATGGATCGGGACGGCGGCGGCGCCCGCCGCGTCGGCGACCTGGACCGTGATGTGGGCAATCTCGACTGGGCCGCGGATGGTCGCTCCCTCTTCTTCCAGTACGACGACCGGGGCACGACCAAGGTCGCGAACGTCACCCTCGACGGCAAAGTCACCGACCTTGCCGCCGACCTGGGCGGCGTCGCCCTCGGTCGACCCTACGGCGGCGGTTCCTACACCGTGGCTCGCGACGGGAGCTTTGCCTTCACCGTCAATTCGCCGGCACGCCCAGCGGATGTCGCCGTCGGCCGGGCGGGGACCGAACCGCGCCGAATCACCGGCCTCAACGAGGACCTTCTTGCCCACAAGGAGCTTGCCGCGGTCGAGGAGATCTGGTGGGAGTCCTCGCACGACGGCCGTCCCGTGCATGGCTGGATCGCCAAGCCCGCGGACTTCGACCCCTCTCGCAAGTACCCGCTCGTTCTCGAGATTCACGGCGGCCCGTTCGCCAACTACGGCCCACGCTTCGCGGCCGAGGTCCAGTTCTATGCGGCGGCGGGCTACGTCGTCTTCTACACCAACCCGCGCGGCAGCACGAGCTATGGCGAGGAGTTCGGCAACCTGATCCACCACGCCTATCCCGGCCGCGACTACGACGACCTGATGTCGGGCGTCGACGCACTGATCGAGCTGGGCTATATCGACGAGGACAATCTGATGGTCACCGGCGGCAGTGGCGGCGGAGTGCTGACGGCGTGGATCGTCGGGAAGACCGACCGCTTTGGCGCGGCCGTGTCACAGAAGCCGGTCATCGACTGGATCAGCTTCTCGCTCACGTCGGACGGGTACGCGTCCTACTACCAGTACTGGTTCCCCGGCCCGGTTTGGGAGGACGGCATGCTGGAGCACTACTGGGCCCGCTCGCCCCTGTCCCTCGTCGGCAACGTCACGACGCCGACGATGCTGATCACCGGGGAACAGGACCTGCGCACGCCGATGGGACAGACCGAGCAGTACTACCAGGCGCTGAAGATCCGAAAGGTGCCGACGCAGATGGTGCGGATTCAGAACGCCTGGCACGGCATCGCGAGCAGCAGCCCGTCCAACCTGATTGCCAAGGTCGCGAACGTCCTGGAGTGGTTCGAGCGCCACCGGGTTCGGAGCCCCGTGAGCGACTGACGGTTAGAGTCCCGGGAACCCGACTGGCCACTGCTGGAGAGGAGGAACACCATGTCCCTGTTGATTCGTAACGGTCGCATCGTGACGGCGGTGGACGACTACCACGCCGACATCTTCGTCGAGGACGAGACGGTTTCGCTCATTGGCCGTGACCTGGAGGTCGAGGCCGACCGCACGATCGATGCGGCCGGCCGGCTGGTCATGCCGGGCGGCATCGACCCGCACACCCACATGGACATGCCGTTCGGCGGCACGACGAGTGCCGACGACTTCGAGACCGGCACCAGGGCGGCGGCCTTCGGCGGCACGACGTCGATCATCGACTTCGCGATCCAGACCAAGGGGCACTCGACCCTGGAGGGCCTCGAGACCTGGCAGGAGAAAGCCGCCGGCAAGGCGGGCATCGACTACGGCTTCCACATGATCGTCACGGACATGGAGGACGACCGGCTGTGGGAGATGCGCCGGCTGGCCGACGAAGGCGTGACCTCGTACAAGATGTTCATGGCCTACCCGGGCGTGCTCTACGTGGACGACGCCACGCTGTTCCGGGCGATGCGCCAGGCCGGCGAGGAGGGCGGCCTGGTGTGCATGCACGCCGAGAACGGGATCGCCATCGACGAGATCGTCAAGCTGGCGCTCGCCGCGGGGAATACGGCGCCGAAGTACCACGCGCTGACCCGGCCCACGCGGATGGAGGCGGAGGGGGTCCATCGGTCGATCGCGATCGCCGAGGTGGCTGGCGTGCCCGTCTACATCGTCCACGTGAGCTGCGCGGACGCGCTCGAAGAGGTCAGGCTGGCCCGCGCCCGGGAGGCCCAGGTGTTCGCCGAGACCTGCACGCAGTACCTGTTCCTGGACCTCAGTCACTACGACCACGAGGACTTCGAGGGCGCGAAGTACGTGATGACGCCGCCGCTGCGCGAGAAGTGGAACCAGGAACAGCTCTGGCGGGGCCTCGGCTTGGGCGATCTGCGGAGCGTCTCGACCGACCACTGCCCCTTCAGTTTCAAGGACCAGAAGGTCTTGGGCATAGATGACTTCAGCAAGATCCCGAACGGCGGTCCGGGAGTCGAGAACCGGATGAGCCTGGTCTACAACGGCGGCGTCGTGGGTGGCCGGCTGTCGGTCAACAAGTTCGTCGACCTGACCTCGACGGCGGCGGCCAAGCTGTTCGGGATGTTCCCGAAGAAGGGGACGATCGCCGTGGGCAGCGACGCCGACATCGTCATCTTCAACCCGGACCGCCGGGAGACGATCAGCGTCGACAACCCCCACACGCACCACATGAACGTGGATTACAACGCCTTCGAGGGCATCGAGGTGCAGGGGATCTCGGAGATCGTGATCAGCCGGGGCCGCGTGGTGGTCGAGGACAACGTCTGGCACGGCCGGGCCGGCGGGGGTAACTTCCTGAAGCGAGGGCTGTTCGGCGGGCCGTACTAGGAGATGACATGAGCAGAATGTTGAAGTCCGGTCTGATCCAGATGTCGCTGCCGGAAGGAACCTGCGGCGACGGTGCGTCCGCCGACGAGGTCGCCGCCACCGTCGAGGCGATGACGGCCAGGCACATTCCCTACATCGAGGAGGCGGGCCTCCAGGGCGTCCAGGTTCTCTGCCTGCAGGAGGTGTTCAACACGCCGTACTTCTGCCCCGGCCAGGACTCGAGCTGGTTCGCCGCCGCGGAGCCGGTTCCCGGCCCGGCCACGGAGCGGATGGCGGAGTACGCGCGCCGGTTCGGCATGGTGATCGTCGTGCCGGTCTACGAGCGCGAGACCGCGGGCATCCTCTACAACACGGCCGCGGTGATCGACGCCGACGGCAGCTATCTCGGCAAGTACCGCAAGACCCACATCCCCCAGGTGGCCGGCTTCTGGGAGAAGTACTTCTTCCGCCCCGGCAACCTGGGCTACCCGGTCTTCGACACGGCATTCGGACGGATCGGCGTCTACATCTGCTACGACCGCCACTTCCCCGAGGGCGCACGTGCCCTGGGCCTCGCCGGTGCCGAGGTCGTCTACAACCCGTCGGCCACCGTCGCCGGCCTCTCCGACCACCTGTGGACGATCGAGCAGCCGGCCCACGCGGTCGCCAACGGCTACTTCATGGGCTGCGTCAACCGGGTCGGCACGGAGAAGCCGTGGGACCTCGGTTCCTTCTACGGCAGCAGCTACTTCGTCAGCCCGAGGGGCGAGATCCTCGCCCAGGCGTCGAAGGACCAGGACGAACTCCTGGTGGCGGACCTCGACCTCGGGATGATCGACGAGGTGCGCTCGGTGTGGCAGTTCTACCGCGACCGGCGGCCGGAGGCGTACGAGGACCTCGTTCAACCCTAGGACCCCTCGCTGCGGCGACACTTGGTGCGCGGGTCTTCTGACCCGCCGCCGCCGAAGGCGGCCGAAAGACGCCGGCCGAAGGCCGACCGCTCGGCTAACTCGCGCGGCTCTCGATCGTCACCTGCAGGCGCTTCATCATCTCGTGAAGCGTCGTGGGCTTGACCTTGAGCCGCTCGGCGGCGCGCTTCTGGACGCCGCCGCAGGCCTGCAGCGCGCGGACGATGAGCTCCCGCTCGTAGGCGCTGACCGCCTCCTTGAACGAGACGCCCGTCTTCGGGAGTTTCGCCGGCGTCGGCACCGCCGCGCCGCCTTCGCGGAGGCCGGCGGGCAGCAGGTCGAGGCCGATCTCCTCGCCGGTCGAGAGCACGACGGCCCGCTCGATCACGTTCTCCAGCTCCCGGACGTTGCCGGGCCAGCGGTGGGCCATCAGCACGTCCATCGCCTCGGGAGTCAGACGGCGCGTCGACTTCTCGTTCTCGTTCGAGTACATGCGGAGGAAGTGCTGGGAAATCAGGGGGATGTCCTCGACCCGCCTGGACAGCGGCGGAAGCTGGATCGTGATCACGTTCAGCCGGTAGTAGAGGTCCTCGCGGAACTCGCCGTTCGCCACCCGCTCCTCCAGGTCGGCGTTCGTCGCCGCGACGAGTCGCACGTCGGCGCGCAGGGTCTCGAGCCCGCCGAGCCGCATGAACTCTTTCTCCTGGATGACGCGCAGCAGCTTGGACTGCGTGTCGGGCGGGATGTTCCCGATCTCGTCGAAGAAGATCGTGCCCCCGTGGGCGACCTCGAACAGGCCCTTCTTGTGCGACACGGCGCCGGTGAAGGCCCCCTTGACGTGGCCGAACAGGGTGCTCTCCAGGAGCTCGCTGGGCATCGACCCGGAGTTCACGGTGACGAAGGGTCCGTCGCGGCGCTTCGAGTTGTTGTGGATCGACTTGGCGACCAGCTCCTTGCCGGTGCCGCTCTCGCCGCGGATCAGGATGTTGCTCTTGGACGGCGCGGCCCGGCGGATCAGGTCGAACACCTGGCGGATCGACCGGCTCTTGCCGATGATGCTGTCGAACCCCTGGCGTTCTCGCAGTTGCTCCTTGAGGTCGCGGTTCTCGGCGGTCAGGCGGCGGCGCTCCAGCCCCTGGCGGATGGTGAGCCGGACCTCTTCGTTCTTGAACGGCTTGGGCAGGTAGTGGAACGCGCCCTCGCGCATCGCTTCGATCGCGCCCTCGATCGAGGAGTAGGCGGTGATCACGACGACGACCTGGTCCGGGTCGCTCTGGCGGATGCGGCGCATGACCTCCCTGCCGTTCATGTCCGGCAGCATCAGGTCGAGCAGCACCAGGTCGATCTCCTCCTGGGCGAGCACGCTCAGCGCCTCCTGGCCCGAGGCGCAGCAGATCGGATGGTGCCCCTCTTGCCGGATCAGGGCGGTGAGGACGTCCTGCAGGACCTCTTCGTCGTCGACGATGAGGATGTTCATTCGCCGTTCTCCTTCGACGGGGGCTGCGGTCGGGGCATCATCGGCAGGCGGAGCGTGAGGCGGCAGCCACCGGACGGGAGGTTCGAGGCGAACAGGTCGCCGCCGTGCCGGCGGACGATCTCCTGGCTGATCGAGAGACCGAGGCCGGTGCCTCCAACGGCCTTTCGGGTGGAGAAGAAGGGTTCGAATACGCGTTCAAGGTGCTGCTCGGGAATGCCGGGCCCGGTGTCGTCAATGAATACGTCGAGCGTGTCGCCCGAGTTTTCCTGGACCGCCAGCGAGAGGGACCTCTCCTCGCTGCCGGCTTCCGTCATGGCGTCGACCGCGTTGATCATCAGGTTGGCGAGCACCTGGCCGAGTTCCGTCTCGTTCCCGGGCACCCAGACCTTGCCGCACGGACCGAGGCCGACCTGGAGCTCGACGCCGGCGTCGGCGAACCGCTCCGCCAGTGCGTCGCAACTTTCCTTGACCACTAGCCCCAAGTCGACAGGCGCCGGTTCGTGCCGGCCGCGGCGCGCGAAGTCGAGGAGCGTGTTGACGATGCGGGCGGCCCGGAAGGTCTGCCGTTCGACCTTCCGCAGCAGGCGTCGCCGCGGATCCTGATCGGAGGTTTCGGCCAGCAGCATCTGGGCGTAACTCGAGATTCCCGTCAGGGGCGTGTTCACCTCGTGGGCGACGCCGGCGGCCATCGCCCCGAGCGCAGCCAGGCGCTCCTTCTCGGCCAGCTCCCGCTTCATCGCCACCCGCTCGGTGACGTCGTGAGCCACGACGACCCGGTCGCCGGGCGCGGTGCCCTGGAACGCCGCGACGGACAACTGGAGGTACTTCTCGTTCCGGGCGGGATCCTCGAATCGCACCTCGACCGGGGCGTCGTCCAGCCGCGGAAACAGGTGGAGCGGGATCAGGTCGCCGAGGCCTCGGCCGGCGGCCTCGTTCCGGGGCAGGCCAACGAGAGCTTCGAAGGCGCCGTTCGCGGTCACGATCCGGTCCCTTCCGTCGATGACCGCGATGCCGGCCGGTGAGGACTCGATGATCTCCTCGCTGAACTGCTTGAGCTCGGAGACCCGGGTCAACTGCCGCTGTCTCTGCTCGAGCAGTTGCGCGTTCTCGATCGCCAGCGCCGCCTGGTTCAGAAGCTGGCGGATCAGCGTCAGGTCGTCGGTGGAGAGCGGCGCGCCGCCGGCGCGGCGGCCGACGTAGAGCAGACCGACCGTCCGGTCCCGCACCTGGAGCGGGAAGACGTAGTGGTAGCCCAGCACCGCGAGGCGCAGGTAGCCGCTGTCGGAGGCGTCGGCCAGCGGCGCCCGCGCGAGCGCCCGGTGGGACTCGCGCCAGAGGGAGGCGTCGACTTCGGCGAGCTGGAGTTCCGGCGCTTCGGGCTCTTCCCGCACGGGCGTCAGACGATCGCCTTCGACCAGGAACAGGTTGCTCTGCTCCAGGTTCAGGCCTTCTTCCAGCTCGCGCAGCAGGCTCGACGCCAGCCGCCCGAGGTCCCGTTCGTGGAGCAACTCGTCGCCGAGCCTCTGGAGCGCTCGCCGGCTGCGCTGGGCGCGGTACTGGAGTCGCTGGAGACTCGAACCGATGCCCTGCTTGACCGGTATCGAGAGGGTGCCGATGACGAGCAGGGCGCTGGCGTTCAGAAAGCCCCTGGCGACGACCATGTCCTGGGGCACGCCGCGGCGGATGAGCAGGCTCAGCAGGGAGAAGCCGAGCACGGCGAGCAGCACCGTGAGCGCGTAGGTCGCGATGTCGCGGGCGATGACCGCCACGTCCCAGAGTCGGTAGCGGAGCAGGGCGTAGGCGAAGCTCAGCGGGACCAGGGCCAGCGGCGCCACCGCGACGGCGTTGAGCCAGCCGGGCGCCGGCAGCTCCAGGGCGAACGGCACCACGTAGAGCGCCAGGAACGGCAGGTAGCCGCCGGCAACGCCAAAGGCGATCCACTGCGTCTGGCGTCCCTGCTCCCAGTCGCGTCTGGACAGCAGGCGGCGGCCCAGCACCGCGGCGGCGGCCAGCGCGTAGGCGACGAGCAGGAGCAGCTCGACGCGGTCCTGCCGCTCGAGCGCGGTGGCCGAGAGTTCGCCGGCCAGACGGCCGGCGCCGAAGATCTGGTCGAGCTGCAGCGCGAGCAGGGCGGCGCTCGGCAGGTAGAGCCAGGGCAGCGCGCGGCGCGCCCAGATGGAGTTCGGCCGCACCGGGAAGACGAGGAAAAAGTGCAGCGTGAGGGGCGGCAGCAGGAGACGGCAGGCACCGTCGACGAGATAGAAGAGGCGGTCGATCGCGTCGAAGGGCGCGAGCGGCGTCACCAGGTAGAGGGCGGCGGAGGTCAGGGCCCAGAGGTGAAACAGGAGCGTCTGCCGGCTGCGCTGGCGGCTCAGCGTGTAGAGCCCGATCAACAGGTAGGCGATCCCGGTCAGCGCGAGGGCGATGTAGGCCCAGTCCAGGCTGAGCCGGGGCAGCCGGTGCAGCGCCGTGACCAGCTCCTCGCCTTCGTCGGTCTCCCGGAGCACCTGCAGGTCGCTCTCCGGCCGCCGGCGCACCAGGCGCTCCAGCTCGTCGGCCGTCAATGGGGGTTCGCCGTTGGCCAGCACGATGACGTCGCCGGGCAGCAGCTCCGACCCATCGGCGGCGGCGAGCACGCGCAGCTCGTCGGCGGCGGTTTCGACGACGAGACCGACCCCTTGGAAGGAGCTCACCTTGCGGCCCATGGAGAAGCCGCCGAGGCCGACGACCAGGATCGTCGCGAGCAGAAGCGCAGCGGTCAGGACGAGCCGGGCCGGTCGGGACTCGATGCGCATCGCTGGGTCGTTCGTCGCGAGGTGTGTCTTCTGTGCCTCAGGTACGGCCGGAAGGCCACCTTCGGGGCAATTCAGCTTTCCGTAAGCACGTCCCGTGCCGGGGAGATTCCCCGGCTATCCGCCTGATTCTAGGACATGTAGCGAGCGCTTCAGGCGGTTGTAGTTCAACCTGTTGGTCGGGAATCGGTTTTTTGGATCCAGCTTCAGCGCCTGGATTCCGTCTAGGTCGGCAGGGAAGGCCTCCGTGGACAGGCCGAGTTACGTTACGATCAACCAAGCGGGAGCGGGATCACGATGAAGGAAGCCGACGTGACGATCGACAACATGGGGCGCATCGTCGCCGACCTGAACACCGAGATCCTCGAACTGCGGGAATGGCACATCCGCGTCGACGAGCGGATGAAGCACGTCGCCATGAAGGAGGACCTGGCCAATCTCCGCGTCTGGATGATGGCCACGACCCTCACGGTTGGCGCCCTGATCGTCGCCGCGATCAAGCTCATCCCCTAACTGGGCGCGGCTCCGCAGCCCGGATCAAAGCAGCCGCCGGCCGAGGGCCGGCGACGATTTCTTCGCCGCCTTCGGCGGCAGCGGGTCAGAAGACCCGCGCACCCAGAGGAGCTAGAAGCGGACCGCTATACCCGCGACGACCCGGCGGCGCAACTGGTCCGGGTCCTGGCTGGAGTCGACCGGGAGATGCCCGCGGCTGAGCTGCATCTCGAGTTGCAGGGCCCAGTTCTGAATGCCGGTGCCGGTGACCCAGGGCAGTCCCTGCGTCAACAGAAGCTGCAGGCGCTCGACGGAGAGCACCGAGTTCGGGCCGGCGGGCGGGAACCGGGCGTCCCGGGCGACGGGCGACAGTTCCTGGTCGACCCGGCGGAAGGCGAGCAGGACGCCGGTTGAGCTGCGCTCGAACTGGGTGTCGACGCTGGCGATCACGTAGCGGACCTGGTTCTCGAGGTTGTTGCCGCTGCCGTCGACGGCGCGGAGCAGGCCGCCGCCGCCCGAAGCGGCCGAAGAGCTGATCCGGGTCAGGATCTTCTCGCCCAGGCGCTGCTGGAGCCCGAAGTGGAGTTCGGCGACCTGGTCGCCGTCGAGCAGCAGCAGGCTCTCGAGCCGTTCGAAGATGTCGCGGCTGAAGTACAGCCGGACGCTGTCCGCGAACTGGCGCTGCGCGACGCCGAACTCGACGCGGTTGCTGTCGTCCGTGGCGCCGAGCCGCCGGCTGAGATCGATCCGGTAGCAGTGCTCGAAGGTGGCGGTGCAGGCGTCGTCGTCGTGGTACTGCACCTGCAGGAAGTCGCGGAAGAGGAGGTGTTCCGAGTCGACCCTCTCGCTGGCGGACACGGCGGCCAGCCAGTTGGAACCGAGTTCGACGACGAAGCCGGCGCGGGGCGTGAACGAGACGTTGCCGTCGCTCAGCGTGCTGAACATCCCGTACTCGAGAACGACCGTGGGCTGGATCTCCCAGTTGCCCTGGCTGAACACGTCGAAGCGCTGGTGGGGATCCTCGCCCCAGGTCGAGAAGCGGCCGTTCCCGTAGGCCTGTCGCTCGCGGTAGCTGAGTCCGGCTTCGAGCGAGGCGTTGGCGGTGATCTGCCGTTCGTAGCCGCCCCGGAACTCCAGGGTCGTCGAGGACATCGGCGAGTCGATGGCCGCCAGCGCCAGACTGTGCAGACCGCTCTGGCCGGCGTAGAGGTCGCCGAAGCCGTGGTGGAAGTTCTGGTCGGCGGTGTACCGGGCCTCGAAGTGGGCGTCGCCGGCGCCGGCCGCCTGTTCGACCCTCAGGCCGTAGCTCTCGAGGCCGGCGAACGGGGTCGGGCCCCAGTCGTCCCAGGCCGCGGCCCCGCCGCCATGGAAATCGCCGCCGTGGAAGCGGTGTCGCTGCGACGTGATCTGGACGTTCGAGCCCCGGTGGTTCACGTCGAGGGCGAAGGCCTGGCTGTCGCCGAGCTGCTGGTGATCTTCGTTGAACACCTGGCGCTCGAACTCGCGCAGGTCGGACCGCAGGGCGAGGTGGGTCTCGCCGAACCGACTGCGGAGATCGAACTGACTGCCGAGAACCCGGGCGCCTGCGTCGCCGCCCGCGTCCTCGATACCCGACAGCGTCCGCAACTCCGCCTCGAACCGCTCGCGCTGGACCGCCGACTCGAGCGCCCAGTCCTGATCGTCCGCGATCGCTTCCGCGATCTGGATCTGGCGCAGGACGTCGTTCGGTATGCGCTGCCGGACGGACCAGAAGTCCTCTTCGCCGCTGCCCGTCTTCTCGCCGGCTGGCCGGCGCTCGCGGGCGCTGAGTTCGAAGTCGAGCGACTGCGCCGACTCGCCCGTCGTGCGCACGAGCTCCGCCACCGCCGGTACGAATCCCGGCCGGTGAGCGATCACCCGGTAGACGCCGGCCGGCAGAGGCTGGAAGGCGTAGCGGCCGAAGCGATCGGTCGTCGTTCTTTGCTTGCTGCGATCGGCGACGTCGTAGACGTACACGCGGGCAGCGGGAAGCGGCGCCTTGCCGGCGTGGACCCTGCCGACCAGCCGACCGGCCGTTGGATCGCCCAGGCTCGGCAGGTCGAGGCCGGCCTGGAGCGGCGCGGTGCCCAGAAGGGCGATGGCGGCGACAGGCGCCAGGACTCCGGCAGAGAGCGTGCGCACTCGCACAGCGGTCGACCGGGAGTCGCCGGGATGCATCCGGCAGGTCATGTTGAGAATCACTATAGCGGACGGCGTGCGGGGTCAGGTCTGTGTGCGGGCCGCGGCGAAGACGATGACCTTCCCGGCGCCCGCCGCCTTGAGGGCATGGGCGGCCCTGCCTGCGGTGGCCCCGGTGGTCACGACGTCGTCGACGAGGAGCACGACGCGGTCCCGAATCGCGGCGGGTCTCGCGCAGGTGAAGGCGATTCCCGGATTGACCAGCCGTTGACGGCGGCCGCGGCCGACCTGCGGCCTGCCCAGGGTCCGCCTTCTCAGCGCGGTCGACAGCGGTCGCCCGAGACGCCGGGCTAGCGGCCGGGCGATCGACTCGGCGTGGTTGCGGCCTCGGGCGAGCCGCCGGCGCCAGTGCATGGGCATGGGTACGACAACGTCGGCGCGCCGCAGCTCGATTCCCAGGCGGGTGCTCGCCTCGTCGGCGATGTGGCGGCCCAGGTAGTCGAGGCGGCGGTACTTCAGGCCCAGGATGACCTGGTCGAGCGGCCGGCGGTAGACCCAGAGCCAGCAGAAACCGTCACTGCCTTCCAGGCGGTCCTCGCGGGCCGCGCCCCGGGGCGGAGACTCGAGCAGCCGCCGGCACGGCTTGCACAACCCGAACTCCCGTTCGGCCGGGGCCGAGCAGGCGAGACAGGGCCGTGGCAGCAGCAGCCCGATGGCGAAGGTCAGGAAACGCCGCGCCAGTCGACAGACGTTTTGCGCCGCTGATCCGTAGAAACAGTTGGGCAGTCTTCTTCGTGCGGGTGGGCCGTTTGCGGTCATTCCTGCCGACCAGGACGGATTCAGCCCGCGTCTATACTGCCCGGCGCGCGGACCAAGGAGACTCTCTTGACCTCACGGAAACGAAAGCTGCGCGCCGCCGTCGTGCCGGCGCTGGCGATAGTCCTCCTCCTGCTCGCGGGCGCGGCGAGCGTCGGCGCCCAGGAGCGATACAGCTACACCGTCTCGCTCGGACCGACATTCGGCGGCAGCCTGGACGGCAAGCCCGACGCCGGCCTCGACCACGCGGGGTTCCTGGCGAGCATCTCGTGGCGGACGCAGCCGCGCACCTCGGTCGGCCTTCGGCTGGGCAGCACGGATCTGAGCGGCGATCAGGTCGGCACGCTGGCGAGCCCCACCTTCCGCTACGCCACGATCGCCGGCGAGTACCGTTTCAACGATCTCTACTACGAATCGGGCGTGTTCATGGGCCTCGGCGTGTACCAGCTCGGGGACGGGGTCGAGAGCGACGAGGGAGTCGGCGTGACCCTGGGCGTGACGGGCGACTTCCCGATCAACGAGCGGTTCTCGGTCCTGGTCGAGCTGGTGGGCCACTACGCGGACCTCGATGCCTCCAGCACCCACGCCACGGTTCACGCCGGAGTGGCGTACCACTTCTGAGGGGGACTGCTACACTCTCGCGCCGCCGACCCGTGGGGCCGTAGCTCAGTTGGGAGAGCGCTTGAATGGCATTCAAGAGGTCGTGGGTTCGACTCCCATCGGCTCCACCACGTTTCGGCCGCGCCCGGCTTCCGGGCTAGTCCTGCGGCCGGGCGCTGTCGAGCATCGCCAGGAACGCCTGGCGCTGCTCGCGCATCGTCGCGCCGGGTCCGACGGCGCGTAGATACCAGGGTCCGCCGGGGGCCTCGATGATGGCGCCGAAGAGCGCCCCGTCGTGCAGGTCGGTCGTCGGAAAACTGCCGATCGTGCTCGCCTTGACCGTCCCTTCGAGCTCGACCCAGGTGCGGCGGACGCCGCCGCTTTCGCGACTCTGCGTCGTCGGCTCCGGAGCCCCGGGCTGGAGGACGACCTGACTCTTCCAGCGTTCGATGTTCGCTGCCAGCCCGCCGCCCCCGCCGGGCCCGAAGTAGAAGGCCGAAATCTCTCCCGGGCCGCCGGAACCCGGGATTTCGGCCTCGAGCATGCGCATCGTCGACCTGGGCTCGAGGCGGTTCCACGCCGCCGGCAGCGCGATGGTCAGGCCGCTGGCGCTGATCGGTTCCGAGAGCTCTACCGCCTCCGGCGCTTGGGCGGCGACGCCTCCCTCAACGGGTGCGTCCGCGCCGCACCCCAGGAGCAGAAGCGTCAGTAGCAGGGCCGGTGCTCGGTGCAGCGGGTCGGCGGTCGGGATGGTCATCGCTGCTCTCTCCTCGTCTGGTTCCGGGTCGGAACGCCGAGGATATGCTGACCGCGGAAGCGCTCGGGGGCTGGTGCCTCCTGCGGTCTTCAAAACCGTTGTCCGGGGCGTCATGCGTCACGGGGGTGGGTTCGATTCCCATGCGCTTCCGCCAACGTCGACCGCGCGGTCTTCGCAAGTCGCTGGGTCCGGGGCGTCATGCGTCACGGGGGTGGGTTCGATTCCCATGCGCTTCCGCCAGGTGCTCACCCGCCTCCTGGCCCCCGGGCCGGCTGGCGGGCGTTGGCTGCTGGGAGTCGGTAGCGCACCCCGTCTGTAGGGGATTGGGGATCCGCTGGCGTCATGGCGTGGCGGGGCTTGAAGTGTCGCTCTTCGAGGACTTCGAGTCGCTGGACTTCTTGCCGGAGTCGGATGACGACTTGCCGGTCGCGGCCTTGCCGTTCCCGTTGGCGGTGTCGCCGTTCGACTTGGCGCCGTTGCCGTTGTCCTTGCGGGCGTAGTCGTTCACGTACCAGCCGCTGCCCTTGAACTGGAACGCGGGCGCGGAGAGCAGCTTCTTCAGGCTGGGCCGGCCGCACTCGGGGCAGTCCTCGAGGGGCGGGGCGGAGAATGCCTGGATGGCCTCCAGGGTGGCCTCGCATTCGGTGCACTGGTACTCGTACAGGGGCATGGCGGCGCGGGATTGTAGCAGCTTGTTGGCAGTCTCCGCGGAGGACTGCCAACCGCGACTAGCGACTCACAGGGGCAGAACCTGGCAGGACTCTCCCGCGGCGGCCGGAGCGCTGGACTTCGGTACGCGCACGAGGCCGGCGCCGGCGCCGTAGGCGACCAGGTCGTGGGAACCGAGCGGTGGCCTCGGTTCGACCAGCACCTCGCCGGACTTCGCGCGAAACCGGCAAGGCAGGAAGCGGTCGCGCCACTTGGCGCCCGGAAGGTCAGCGGTGAGCCGCCCGCTGAGCGCTCCCTGCCAGTACCTGTCCCGTGCTCCGGTCATGACCCGCAGCAGGGGCCGCACGAACAGCCAGTAGGTGACCATCGCCGAGGCGGGGTTGCCGGGAAGGCCGAACACCCATCCCCGATCGTGGCGGGCCGCCACCAGTGGCTTCCCGGGCTGGATCGCGACTGCGTCGAACAGGATGCGGCAGCCGAGGCCGGTGTCGCCCAGAACCTGCTCGACGAAGTCGAACTCGCCCATCGACACCCCGCCGGAAATCAGGAGGACGTCGGAGTCGAGGCCGCGTTCGACTTTGGCCTGCAGCTCGGCCGGATCGTCACGGGCGATGCCCAGCGATCGGGCGTCGATCCCGAGCTGCGCCAGCGCGGCGCGGAGGAAATCGCGGTGGGAGTCGCGGAGCTGGCCCGGGCCGGGCTCGGCCTCGGCCGGGACGATCTCGTCGCCGGTGGAGAGCGTGGCGACCGTCGGCCGGCGATGGACCGGCGCCTCGTGGATGCCGTGGGTCGCCAGAACGCCGGCGCCGCCGGGCGTCAGCAACTTGCCCTTGGCGAGGAGGGGGCCGCCGGCCGCCGTGACCTCGGCCTGGCGGCGGATGTGGCCTCCCGGCGGCACCGTCTCCACGATGCGGACCGCGCCGCTGGCGCCCGCGGCGGAGGAGTCGTCGAACTCGGTCTGTTCGATCGGAATCACGCGGTCGGCGCCCGCGGGCGCGGGCGCTCCGGTCATGATCCGCAAGGCCGCGCCGGGTCGAAGCTCCGCCCCCGGCGGATCCCCGGCGGCAACGATGCCGTCGACGGGCAGCGTGGCGCCCGCCTCGATGTCGCCGCCGAGGGCGAAGCCGTCCATCGCCGAGACGTCGTGGGCGGGCACGTCGACGGTCGCGGTCAGGCCCTCGGCGAGCACCCGGCCGACCGCCTCCGCACGGCTCACGCGTTCGACCGGCAGCGTCTCCGCCTCCGCGGCGATCGCGGCCCAGGCGTCCTCAGGCGTAAGCATGAGGCGTTGTTACCTGAGCCGGCACATTGCCGTCAACGTTCGGCGACTACACGCAGGCTCCTGGTGAGGTGAGGGCTGGGGCCAAACACGGAGTCTGCGACCGGTTTGGCGGCTCTATCCGATCCGCGTCAGGGCCGAGTACATCGGCAGGTACATCGAGATGACGATGCCGCCGATGACGACGCCGAGGACGGTGATGAGCGCCGGCTCGAGCAGTTTCATGAGGCTCTCCACGTCGGTGTCTACTTCCTCCTCGTAGAAGTCGGCGATGCGGTTGAGCATTGGACTGAGCTTGCCGGTCTGTTCGCCGACGTAGACGATCTGGCACAGCATCGTCGGGAAGACGTTCGTCCGGCGCAGCGCGCCGTGGATCGAGCCGCCCTGCTCGACTTCTTCGCGCACGATCTCGAGCGCTTCGGTGACGACCGTGTTGCCGGCCGCGCCGGCGGCGGTCCTGAGCGCGTCGAGGATCGGTATGCCCGAGGCCAGCAGGACGGAGAGCGTGCGGCAGGCGCGTCCCACGACGATCCGCTGCAGCAGCTTGCCGACCACCGGCAGCCGCAGCACAAGCCGGTCGGCCCACTGGCGGCCCTGGCGGGTGCGGAGCAGGCGGCTCGCCGCGAAGACTGCAGCGGCGGCGCCACCCAGCAGAACGAGCACGTAGGCGCCGATGAACTCGCTGACGCCGACCACCAGCCGGGTCAGGAAGGGAAGATCGCCTCCCAGGTCGGCGAACAGGTGCCGGAACACGGGGATCACCTTCCAGAGGATGAGGAACACGACCGCGGAGGCGACGGCGAGAATGGCGGCCGGGTAGGTGAGGGCGGACCGGACCTGGTTGCGGAGCTTCGCCACCTTCTCGATGTGGGTGGCGAGACGGTCCATTACGGGATGGAGAGCGCCGCTGGCCTCGCCCGCAGCGACCAGGTTCACGTAGAGGTCGTTGAAGGCCCGCGGGCGGCGCTTCATCGCTTCGGCGAGGCCGGCCCCGGCTTCGACCTCGGAGCGCACCTCCAGCAGGATGGCGCGGAGCCCCGCGTGCTGGCCCTGGATGCTCAGGATGTCCAGGCCCTGGAGCAGCGGCAGGCCCGCGTCCAGCAGGACGGCCAACTGGCGGCTGAACACGGCGAGCGTCTTCGGCCCGACCCGGCGGCCGGGACGGAGCCAGCGCGGCCGCCAACGCTGCGGCGGTTCCGGCTCGTCAGGCTCCGGCGCGAGCAGCTCGTCCTCGTCGGCGAGCCATGGCGCGCGGAACACGCTCAGCGGCCTCCCGTGAGGCCGAGATTGTCGGTGCGCCGGCCTTCTGGCCGGCATCTGCCGCCGGTGCGCCGGCCGTCAGTACGTCGCGGGAGCCTCGGCCGCTTCGCCGTCCTCGTCCGCGGCCTGCATGTCTTCCCAGCTCCTGAGGTGCTCCAGGAGAACGAGGAGGTGGTTGTTGACCCGCGCGGCCGTATCCGCGTTGTCCCCGGGCGGATGGTCGTAGACGAAGTTGACGAGGCGGTTCTCCATCGGATGAACCATGAACAGCCGGATCCGCTGGAGCGTCGTGCCGTCTTCGGCCTGGAATCTCCCGCGTGCATAGCGCGCGGCGCCGAAGGGGCCGTAGAAGAGCGTGCCGCCGACGCCCAGGAACTCGCCTCCGGGGAGCGCCTCGAACAGCGGCCGCTGCTCCTCCCTGATGACGTCGATCGCGGAGACCTCCGCGAGCTCGATGTGGCTCTCGGTGGGCTCGCCGAGCTCGAGATAGATCGAGCCCACGGGACCCGCCGGGGTTTCCGTCGTCTCGATGAGTTCGCAGGCAAGCTCCAGCGCATGCGTGCTGGGCTCCACCCGCGCGCAGCCGTCCGGCAGGTCGACGAGTCCGAGCCCCTGCACTTCGAAGGCGATGCGGGTGGGGCCGGCTTCTTCGGGCGCGCCCTGGCAGCCGATGTGAGCGATCGAGACACCTGTACAGACCAAGACGAAGAACGCCGTCCGGAACCTGCTCGTCCTGTGCCTCGACATCGCCGGGACAGTACCATGCAGGTCAACGCCGAACGTGACCGGATCGTGTCGGCGTGGACCTTGCCGCTGACGTGGAGGGGATGACCGTGGACAAGCCCATCGCCCGTGTGCTCAACCTGATCGACGACCGTGAACAGCGCCTCTGGACGCTGACGCCGGACGAGGCGCGGCGGCGCCTGCTCGACGGACCCGAGGCGGTGCTCGGGATCGACGGTTCGTTCGCCCTGGCCGCCCGCCGCGGCGTCGACGTCGTGATGGCTCGCAGCCTGGACCGGCCGATGCGCTACTTCCTGGCCAAGGAGTCGTCCGGGCCGATGCTGGTCATCGCCCAGCGCATCGACGAGATCAGGGACTGCCTCGCCGCCGAGGGCTATCTCGACCAGTTCCACCCGACCTACACGCGGATGGTCCCCGCCCACCACGCGACGACGCTGCGCCTCGTCGGCTGCCCGGACCCGAACCCGACGCACGAACGCTTCTTCGATCCGCCCCGGGGCACGCTGCCTCCCGATCTCGACCTGATCGGGGAGCGCTACGTCGAGGCGCTGATGTTCGAACTTCGCGGCTGGCTCGCCGCGTTGCCGGCCGGCCGCGCCCGGGAGCCGATCGGCGTCTGCTTCTCGGGCGGCATCGACAGCGGCGCGGTGCTCCTGGGCCTCAACCGCGCGCTGCTCGAGTCGGGCCGGAGCGCGGCGCGGCTCAAGGCGTTCACGCTCCGGGTCGGCGCGAGCGCCGGCGACGCCGACCAGGCGCGGGAGTTCCTGCGCCGCGTGGACCTCGAGATGCTGGGCGAGGAGGTCGAGGCGGGTGCCGCGGATGTCGATCCCCTGGCCGCGGTCGAGGTGATCGAGGACTACAAGCCGCTGGACGTCGAGTGCGCGGCGGTCGGCCTCGCCCTGCTGCGCGGGATCCGTGCGCGCTACCCCGACTGGCGGCTGCTGGTGGATGGCGACGGCGGCGACGAGAACCTGAAGGACTACCCCCTGGAGGAGAACCACGAGCTGACCATCACCAGCGTGGTCAACAACTCGATGCTCTACCAGGAGGGCTGGGGCGTCGACGCGGTCAAGCACTCCCAGACCTACTCGGGCGGCCTGGGCCGGGCCACCGTTCGCACCCACGCGCCGGCGCGTCTGCTCGGCTTCGAGGGATTCAGTCCGTTCACGCGCCCGGCGGTCGTCGCGGTGGCCGAGGCGATCCCCTTCGCCGGCTTGGTCGGCGGCTCGCATGAGGCGCTCTACGACCTGAAGGGCGAGGTCACACGCCGCGGCATGAAGCGGGTTCTGGGCGTCGACTTCCCGGTCTTCCCCAAGCGCCGCTTCCAGGAGGGCGCGGCCTCGGAGGACGTGTTCGCGGCCGCCTTCGAGCGGCCGCCGGAGCAGTACCGCCGGCACTTCCAGTCGCTCTACGCCTGAGAAGTTGCGCGGCCGCGACTGGGTGCGCCGGCGTCCCCGCCGGCTTTCTGAGGAAGACGCGCCGCGGGGCGGCGGCCTTGCTCCGGGTGAAGACCCGGTTGGCGGTTCGACGGCGGCCGCGGTTCGGGCGCTCCGTCCGCCCAGGCCGAGCCACGATCCGTGGCTGCCCCAGGGGGTGACGGTCGAACTGGAGCGCGGTCCCGGGGGCGACTTCACGCCCTCGGCGACCGTGTTCCTGACCGGCGCCGAGTGCCCCTTCACCTGCGTGTTCTGCGACCTCTGGCGATACACGATCGACGGACCGACGCCGGCCGGCGCCCTGCCGGAGCAGTTGCGCGCGGCGCTCGAGCAGCTTCCCGGCCTGCTCCGGGAAGCGGGGCTCGATCGCTGCGACCAGCTCAAGCTGTACAACGCGAGCAACTTCTTCGACCGGCGGGCGGTGCCGGAGGAGGACCTGGAGCCGATCGCCCGCCTCGCAGGCGGCTTCCGGCGGGTGGTGGTCGAGTGTCATCCGCGGCTGGTCGACGACCGGGTGCGCCGCTTCGCGGAGCTGCTGCGGGGTCGGCTGGAGGTGGCGATGGGCCTGGAGACGGCGCACCCGGAGGCGCTGTCACGGCTGGGCAAGCAGTTGACGCTGGAGCAGTTCGACCGGGCCGCCGAGCGCCTGCGCGCCGACGGCGTCGACCTGCGGGTGTTCGTGCTGGTCGGCGTGCCCTTCGTGCCGGCGGAGGAGCAGACGCGGTGGGTCGCGGAGAGCGTGCGCCACGCGGCACGGGCGGGGGCCCGGTCGGTGGCTCTGATTCCGGTGCGGGGCGGCAACGGGGAGCTGGAGCGGCTGCGGGGTCTCGGGCTGTTCGAACCGCCCGATCTGGGGTTGCTGGAGGAGTGTCTGGCGGGGGGGCTGCGGGTCGCTGCCGCCGGACCCGCTCCGACGGTGCAGGTCGACTTGTGGGATCTGGACCAGGTGGCCTCGGGTTGCGACGCCTGCCGGGATGACCGCGTCGCGGCGATCCGGGAGATGAACCGCACGGCTGCGCCGCGGCGGACGATGTGCGATGACTGTGGCTCCTGAACGGCGCGAGGTCGTCATCGCGGGCGGCGGCTTCGCGGGTTCGATCCTTGCGCGGGCGCTTCACGCCGAAGGCCGGGACGTGCTTCTGCTGGAGCGGGACCGCCATCCGCGGTTCGCGCTTGGCGAATCGTCGACGCCGCTCGCCAACCTCGCCCTCGAGCGGCTGGCGGTGCGCTACGGCTTTGGGGACCTCTGGGACCTGGCCGCCCACGGCCGCTGGCGCCGCCGGCTGCCGCGGGTGGGACGGGGTCTCAAGCGGGGCTTCTGCTTCTACTCGCACGAACCGGGCGAGACCTTCTCGTCCGGGCCGGCGAGCGGCCGGCGGCTGGTCGTCGCCGCTTCGCCCGACGACGACGCGGCGGACAACCAGTGGCTGCGGGCCGACGTCGACCGCTTCCTGTTCGAGCGCGCCCGGGCCGAGGGCGTCGACTGCCGCGAAGAGACGGCGGTCGAGGTGGTTTCGGTTCCCCACGACCCGGGCGAGGGTCCGGTCCGGCTCTGGGCGGGCGACCTGGGCGTCGAGGCCGGCCTGCTGATCGACGCGACGGGCGGCTCGCCGCTGGCGGCCAGCCTGGGTGCGCGGGAGGCATCGCCGCGGCTCCGGACGAGCCTGGTCTACTCCCACTTCGCCGGCGTGGCGCCCTTCGAGCGTGACGAGGCCTGGCCGGACTCGCCCTTTCCCGAGCGCTGGAGCGCCTCGCACCACCTGCTCGAGGAGGGCTGGATGTACCAGCTCCGGTTCGACGACGGGTCGGTGAGCGCCGGTTTCCTGCTGGCCGAGGATCGCCTAGGTTCGGCCGACGCCGTGTTCGCTTCCCTGCTGGACCGGTACCCGTCGCTGGCGGTCCAGTTCGCGGACAGCATGCCGCTACGGCCGGTGGCGTCGCGTACCGGCGTTGCGTACCGTCGCGACCGCGCCGCGGGCCCGGGCTGGCTGCTCCTTCCGCACAGCTACGCGTTCGCCGATCCGATGTTCTCGACCGGCATCGCCTGGAGCCTGCTCGCGGTGGAGCGGGTGGCCGACCTCTGCCGGAAGGGGTTGCCGGCCACCGGCGGTTTGGAGAGGTACGGGCGGCTCATCGCCGCCGAGGCCGACCACATCGACCGCCTGCTCGTCGCGGCCTACCGGTTGATGCCGGCCATGGAGCGGTTCACGGCCGCGGCGATGCTCTACTTCGCGGCCGCCTCCTTCGACGAGTTGCGGCAGCGGCTGCTCGACGCGCCGAGCGACGGTTGGTGCTGGCAGGGCTTCCTTGGCGCCGGCGACGCACGCGTCCGGTTGTTCGAAGAACTCGACGAGCGGTCGGCGGCCGAAGGCGAGAGCGGGTCGTTGACCGAGTGGGTGGGACCCGCGATCGAGCGCTGGAACCTGATCGGGCTCCTTGACCCGCGCCGTCGCAACGCGTATCCGGTCGACCTGGAGGACATGGAACGGCGGGCGGCCCGGATCGCCGCGGGCCTTGGGCTCGATGCGGCCGAGTTGCGTCGCCGGTGGCCGCGGCTTCGGAGTCCGGACCTGATGCCTTAGGATGAGGTTTCTTGGCGGGTCTTTGTCCCGGGCGGCGTCAGGGGCTTCCCGTACAAGGCTCGATCATGAACACGACTACGTTCGACACCCTCGCTGCCGCCCGTGAACTGGAAGCCGCCGGCATGAACCCGACGCGGGCCGAGGCGATCACCAACACGATCCGTGCGGCGATTGCCGAGGGTCTCGTCACCAAGCCCGACCTGCAGGCGGAACTGAAGGACTTGGAACTCCGTCTCGTACGGTGGGCGATCGGGGTCGCAGCGGCTACGGCTGGCCTCCTGTTCGCGGCACTGCGCTTCACGGGCGTCTGACTTCCGTCGCGGTTCCGATCGCTTCGGTAGCCGCTTCCGGGCGCGGCTACCATGACTCCGAATGAGCGGCCTGTTCATCACCTTCGAGGGCCTCGACGGCAGCGGCAAGTCGACCCAGCTCGAACGGGTCGCGACGAGCCTCGAACGCCGCGGCGTCGCTCACGTCGTCACCCGCGAGCCCGGCGGCACGCCCTTCGCCGACCTGCTGCGGGAGCTGTTCCTGCGGCGGGAAGCGGCGCAGGTCGACGGCACAGTTGAACTGATGCTGGTGTTCGCCAGCCGGCGCCAGCACCTGATCGAAGTGATCGAGCCGGCCGTGGCCGGCGGCGCCGTCGTGCTCTGCGACCGCTTCACGGACTCGACCTACGCGTACCAGGGCGGCGGCCGCGGCGTACCGCCGGAGGTGATCGCCGAGGCGGACCGGCTGGCTACGGGCTGCCGGGCGCCTGATCGGACCCTGTTCTTCGAGTTGTCCCCGGAGGAGGCGCAGCACCGGCGGCGCGGAGGGGCTGCCGACCGGATCGACCGGGAGAGCCTGGCCTTCTACCGCCGTGTCCACGAAGCATACGAGCGGCGCATGGCGGCCGAGCCGGAGCGCTTCCGGGTCATCGATGCGGCGGCGCCCATCGACGACGTGGCGCGGGCGGTCGAGGCCGCGCTGAGCGACCTGCTGCCGGCGGAGACGCCAGCCGCCGTCGAGTCCGGCCGCAAGGCGGTCGGTGCATGAACCGCATCGCGGACGAGTTGCCGCGCCTCGCTGCGGAGGGCCGTCTCTACCCGTCCGTGATCATCTCCGGCGGGACGGCGGACGACCGCCTCGACCTTGCTTTCGGGATCGGCCGGGCGCTGCTCTGCGAGAAGGAGCCGGTCGTGCGACCGTGCGGCGAGTGTGGGCACTGCCGCCGGATAGCGCGGGGATGCTGTCTCACGCCCGTGACGCGGGCGGACGCGGTCTCACAGGATCCGGCGAAGCGAAAGTGCAGGCACTGCGGAAAGAACTACCTGGAGCACGTCCATCCAGACTTCATCGTGCTCTCCAGGCAACCGAAGCCGAACCAACTCAGAGCTCTGGAGCCCGTGATCAGGAAAGAGAGGGTCCGGGAGGCGGTGCATGCAGTCCAGATGTCGCCCTACGAGGCCCGCGGCCAGGTGGTCGTTGTGACCGAAGCTCAGACCCTCCACCACGAGGCTCCCGACATCTTGCTGAAGACCCTCGAGGAACCGGTCGGCACGACGCCCAGGCACTTCCTGCTCCTGGCGGCGTCCGCCCAGGAACTCCTGCCGACGCTGCGCAGCCGCTCGCTGACCGTCTACCTCGGCGCCGGAGACGGGGACGTGGCCGACGACAAGAAGACGGCTCAACTCGTCGCGTACTGGCGAAAGCGCCCAGGCGAGGATGCGTTCGCACTTTGGGTCGCCGGTCTCGCCGACCGGCTGCTCGACATCGGCGGCAAGGACCTGGACGACGTCCGGGCCCGCCGGGGCTGGAACCGGGCGGCCCGCGCCGCCGCCGAGGCGGCCGGCGCGCTCGACGACCGCGGCGACCGGGCCGCGGCGTTGGCGCTCGCGACGGACCTGCTCGACGCTCACCGGTTGCGGGAACGGTACATCCAGCCTCGCCGCATCATCGAGGGTCTGGCGGCTCGCCGGCTGGGTCGGCAGCGGCCGGAGACCGCGTTCGAGAGTTCGGTCAACGTGCTGATGGGGCCTCCCTGAGGACCGGTCTGACGGCTTGCGCGGGTCTTCTGACCCGCTGCCGCCGCAGGCGGCCAGCAACACGCCGGGCGAAGCCCGACCTCAGTCCCTCCGGTAGAGTCCCCCGCACGAGGAGGCGACCTTGAGCACAGACACTTCCGAGCACGGGAACCGGCCCACCTGGGCTCTCCATCTGGCCCTGTACGCGGTCCTGCTGGCGGTCATCGGTTTCCTGGTTCTGCGGCCGGGTTCCGGGGCGGCGGCCCAGGAGGACGATCCCGGCGGGCAGCAGGTCGCGGCTCGGCTCGACGGCGTGGACATCGGCTACGACGAGGCGCTGGAGCGCGCCGCCGCGCAGTTGGATCAACTGGAGCAGCAGCGCATCCAGTGCGACCTGCAGGTCGCCTCGGAGCGTCATGGGCTGCTGGAGCGGACGCTCGAAGGAATCGTGCGCGACCGCCTGATCGAGGCCAGCGCGGAGAGCGCGGGTCTCGAGATCGCCGACTGGCGGTCGGGCGAGATGGAGCGGCTCGAAGCCGAGTTGACGGACGAGGACGTCGACGCCTTCTTCGTGGAGAATGAAGGGCGCATCCGGGGTGAGCGGGAGGAGATCGAACCCCAGGTGCGGACCTATCTGGCGCAGCAGCGGTTCGTCGATGTCCTGGAGAACGGCCACGAGATCGAGTACCTGCTCGCGCCCTACCGTCTGGAGGTCGAGCCGGCGGACGGGCCGGTGCGCGGCGAGGCGGCGGCGCCGGTGACGATCGTCGAGTGGTCGGACTTCGAGTGCCCCTACTGCAAGAGCGTCCTGCCGACGCTGGAGCGGATCCTGGAGGAGTACCCGGAGCAGGTGCGCCTCGTGTTCCGCCATTTCCCGCTGGATGCGATTCACCCGAACGCCCGGGCCGCGGCCGCGGCCGGCGTCTGCGCCCAGGATGCCGGCGCCTTCTGGGAGCTGCACGACCTGATGTTCGAGGAGCAGGACACGCTGACGGCGGACGACCTGAAGGACAAGGCGGAACGAGCGGGGCTCGACGCCGAGGCGTTCGCGGCCTGCCTGGAGGAGGGAGCCACCGCGGACCGGGTGGAAGCGGATCGCCGCGCCGGTGTCCTTGCCGGAGTGAACGGAACGCCGGCGCTGTACGTCAACGGCCGGCCGCTCGCCGGGGCGGTTGCGTACGAACAGTTGGCCGAGGTCGTGGAAGACGAACTCGAACGCGTGGGTGGCTAGCCCGGAGCATGGTCGCCGCTTCGCGGCGCGTCTTCCCCGGAAAGCCGGCGGCGACGCCGGCGCACCCAGTCCGGAACGGCAGTGCGGGGACGCCGGCGCACCGGTCTTCGTTCCCTACCGGCCGGAGCGGCTGGAGCCGGCCGAGATGGAGCGCCGGGCCGACGCGATCCTTGAGGAGTTCGACGGCCGGCGGAGCGTCCGCTTCTTCACCGACGAACCGGTGCCGCGGCGGCTGATCGAGCGTGCGATCGAAGCGGCGTCGACCGCGCCGTCGGGGGCGCACCGCCAGCCGTGGCGGTTCGTCGCGGTGAGCGACCCGGAGGTCAAGGCGCGGATTCGCGAAGCCGCGGAGGCGGAGGAGAAGCACAGCTACCTCGGCGGGCGGATGCCGGACGAATGGCTCGAAGCGCTCAAGCCGCTGGGCACGGACTGGCGGAAGCCGTTCCTGACCATCGTGCCATGGATCGTCGTCGTGTTCGCCGAGCTCTACGGTGTGGACGAGGACGGGGCAAAGAGGAAGAACTACTACGTGAAGGAGAGCGTCGGCATCGCCTGCGGCCTGTTCATCGCGGCGCTTCACCGGATGGGCCTGGCCACGCTGACCCACACGCCGAGCCCGATGGGCTTCCTGAGCGAGATTCTCGAGCGCCCGCGGAACGAGAAGCCGTTCATCCTGTTCCCGGTGGGCTTCCCGGCGCCGGACTGCGAGGTGCCCGATCTGCGGCGCAAGTCGCTGGCCGAGGTCGCCCTCTGGCACTCCGGGCGGACGGGGCGCACGGACTCCGACGCAGACTGAGCGACGGATGATCGGTCTGATCCTGGCCGGCGGCATCGGTTCCCGCTTCTGGCCGCTGAGCAGGCGCCGCCGCCCCAAGCAGCTCCTCGACCTGCTGGGCGGCGGCTCCCTCGTGGCCGCGACCGCTCGCCGGGTCGAGCCACTGTGCGGGGCGGAACGGACCTGGGTCTGCACGACCGAGGAGCTCGCGGCCGGGGTCGCCGCCGAACTGCCCGATCTGGACGCCTCGCGCATCCTGGGCGAGCCGAGCGGACGGAACACGGCGCCGGCGATCGGCTGGGCCGTGCGGACGATGCCGGAGGCGGCGCGGCGGGAGGTGATCGCGGTCATGCCGTCCGACCACTGGGTGGCCGACGAGGACGCGTTCCGGGAGGCGCTCAGCCGGGGTACTTCGGCGGTCGAGCGCGGCGACCACGACGTCGTCACCGTCGGCATCGCGCCGGCCTGGCCGGAGACTGGCTACGGCTACCTCGAACTGGACGCTCCGGCGGAAGTCCTGAGCGTGCAACCCGTGGTGCGGTTCACCGAGAAGCCGGACGCGGACACGGCGGCGCGCTTCAAGGCCTCCGGCCGCCACTTCTGGAACGCCGGCATCTTCCTCTTCCGGGGCACGGTGCTGCTCGACCTCTACCGCGAGCACCTGCCGGAACTCGCCGCCGGCATCGAGCGTCTGGCGGCGGACGATCTGGACGCGGACCGACGCCGCGAGATCTACGCCGGCCTCGAGTCGGTCTCGATCGACTACGGCTTGATGGAGCGTCTCGACTCGATCGGCTGCGTGGTGGCCGACTGCGGCTGGAACGATCTGGGCTCCTGGGCGTCGCTGGCGGAGGCCCTGCCGGCGGACGGAGACGGCAACCGGACGGTGGGCGACACGTTCGCGGTCGACGCGCGCGACAACCTCCTGTTCGCGGACGAGGGCGCGGTGGCGGTGATCGGCACAGAAGGCCTTGCCGTCGTGCGGACCGGCGATTCCGTGCTGGTCGTGCCGCGCGAACGGGCCCAGGAGGTCCGCGAGGTCGTGGAGCGTCTTGCGGCCCTGGGCCGGCTGGATCTGCTCTGAGCGCGCCGCCCGTTCTCGTCTGGCCCGGCGCCGAACTGGCCGCCGCCCTGTCGGTGCGCGGGTCTTCTGACCCGCTGCCGCCGGAGGCGGCCGAAGGTGGGCGCCGCGAAGCGGCACCGATTGGCGGCCAGTTCGGCCCCGACTTCCGGGACCTGGCCTCCTGCCGGGCCGAACTGAGGTCGACGTTCGCGGAACGCTCGGACTGGGAGGTCGAACTCGGCTTCGGCAAGGGCCGTTTTCTCGTCGGTTCGGCCGCCGCGGCCGGCGCCCGTCCCTTCCTGGGGGTCGAGATGGTGTCGAAGTACTTCCGGCTGGCGGCCCGGCGGGCGGCGTCGCGCGGCCTCTCGAACGTCGTCCTGCTTCGCGGCGAGGCGCTCTACCTGATCGCGACCCTGCTGCCCGCGGCCATGGCGCGGACGGTCCACGTCTACTTTCCCGACCCCTGGCCCAAGAGCCGGCACCACCGCCGGCGGTTGCTCGATCCGCGCACCGTCGACTTGGTGCTGTCGCTGCTCGATCCGCCGAGGGGTCGGCTGTTCTTCGCCACCGACCACCTGGAGTACGGCGAGGCGGTGGTGGAGACCCTCTCCCTGCACCCGGCAGTGGACGTGGAGCGGGTCGACGCCTGGCCGGAAGGACCGCGGACGAACTACGAGGCGAAGTTCGAGCGCGAGGGACGGCCGATCATCCGGCTCGTGGCGCGCCTTCGGGGCGATGGCCGGGCGAGTCTGCTTCACCCCGCCGGCCGGGACGATCTGCTGGTGGGGCCGGCTCCGGCTCAGGAGCCCAGCGCCAGCCGGACTTCGTCGAAGACGGCGTCGCTGCAGTACACCCGGTAGCGGTCGATGCGCCGGAGGTGACGGACGAAGTGGCTCGCTTCCTCGAGCTGCACGAGCTTCCCTCCGTTCTGGCGGACCGGCACCCGGCCGCGGCCGAGGCGGTGGGGGTCCTTGGCCGAGTTCGAGACGAGGACGTTCTTGCCGTAGCTCTCGCGCAGGGGTTCGAGCCGCTGCTCGAACGCGCGCTTCTCGTCGGCGTCCAGGTGCTCGCCGGTCTCGTGGGCGAGCCGGAAGTGGCTGCGGTCGGTGATCGCCCGCGCGTGCAGGCTGTCCGAGCGTCGCATTCTCGTCATCATCTCGCCGTCGTCGTTGGCCAGGAAACGTTCCGGGTCGCTGCTCCAGGCGATTCCCTGTTCGTGCAGCCACTCGTTCAGGTGGAGTTCCAGCGCCTTGCCGGTGACGTGGAAGTAGACCTGCGTGAACATGTAGTAGCGCGCCAGGATCAGGCCCTCGACCGCGTGCAGGCCCTCGGCGTCGATCCCCAGCCGGTGGTCGCCGCCGGCGCCACAGGAGAGCGGCCGCACGGTGGCGATCACCTGGTCGAGGTCGAAGTTGCCGTAGCGGACGCCGCAGAAGAGGGAGTCCCGCAGGAGGTAGTCCATCTTGTCGACGTCGAGCTCGCCGGAGACGATCGGCGGCAGCAGCCGTTCCGGCCCGTCGAGATCGTCGCCGAGCAGGCGGATCACGTCGCGGGCCTCGAGCCCGTCGCCGTGCTGCTCGAACGCGGCGCCGATCTCGCGGCCGCCGAGCAGGCGCCGGCTCATCTCCTCGTGGTCGATGCCGTCCTCGAACAGCTCCTCGGCCCAGTGGCTGAAGGGAGCGTGCCCGAGGTCGTGGAGCAGGCCGGCCGCCCGCACCAGGCGCCGCGCGCGCGCTCGCGGACCGGCTTCGAGCGGCGTGTCCTCGGCCCGGGCCAGGGTGTCGTAGACGCGGCCGGCCAGGTGCATCGTGCCCAGGGCGTGTCCGAAACGGCTGTGCTCGGCGCCGGGGAATACGAGATGGGTCAGGCCGAGCTGGCGGATCGAACGCAGGCGCTGCATCGGCCGGGTGCGGATGAGCGCGGCTTCGAGTTCGTCGGCCTCGATGAAGCCGTGGATCGGGTCGCGGAAGGCGAGGCTTGGAGGCGCGTTCATCGGGGGACTCGCTGGATTGCTACTCTACGACCGGCGCCGTCCAACACCATGAAGTACCCCAGGTTCAGTACCGGCAACGGCATGTCGAGGCGGGCCGCCCCGTCGCTGGCGCTTCTGACGGTCCTCGCCTTCGCCGCGGCCCCGGGGCTTGAGAGCCAGGTGCCGGATCCGCCGGTCCCCCCGCCCGATCCCACCGACGTGAGCCTGGGCCTGCGCGAACGCCTCGACCGGCTGGTCGAGCGGGTGAAGTACGAGCAGAACCTGATCGAGACGCTTCAGGCGCGGCTGATCCAGCGGATGGAGGGGGAGCTCCTGCTGGAGCCGGAGGAAGGCAGCGGCTGGTTCCGCTACCGGCCGCCCGACGCGCTGAGGTGGGAGATGGTGGAGCCGAAGCCGGTGATCATGACCGTCCACGGCGAGACGGCCACCACCTGGTATGTCGATCTCGGCACCGCCAGGGTGACGGAAGTGGGCCGTCTGTCCGAGCAGGTGCTCGAGTACATGGGGCCCGCCGGCAACCTCGAGACCTTGATGAAGTACTTCGCGGTGCAGGCGGAGTTCCCCCAGGCGGAAGGGGATCCCTTCTACCTGCACCTGACGCCGGACTACCGGAGCGTGGCGCGGAGGGTGCGGGCGATCGACATCTGGATCGATCCGGCGAGCTTCCTGCCCCGGAAGTTCAGGATCGTCCACGCGAGCGGCGACGAGCGGCTCGTCACCCTCGAAGACGTGGTCCTGAACGAGCCGATCGACGACTCGGAGTTCATCCTGGCGCTGCCCGACGACGTCGAAGTCACCGAGATCGATCTCAACTGAGCGGCTTCGGCTTCCGTGTCGTCTCGCGTGACGGGCTCGCCCGTCTCGGCCGCCTGACCACGGCCCACGGCGAGGTCGAGACGCCGGCCTTCATGCCGGTCGGCACGCTGGGCGCGGTGAAGGGCTTGAGCCAGGAGGTGCTGGAGGCGGCCGGAGCACGGCTCCTGATGACGAACCTGTTCCACCTGCTGGAGCGGGTGGGCGCCGAGCGGATCACCGGTCTGGGCGGCCTGCACGAGTTCATCGGCTGGGACGGTCCGCTGGCGATGGACAGCGGCGGCTACCAGGTGTTCAGTCTGGCCGGGCTGCGGCGGGTCGACGATCTGGGCGTCACCTTCCGGAGCCCCCACGACGGCAGCACGGTCGAGCTGACGCCCGAGCGGGTGGTGGAGTTCCAGGAGCAGGTCGGGGTGGACGCGGCCATGGTGCTCGACGAGTGCCCGCCGTGGCCGGTGGACCGGGAGGCGGCGGCCGAGGCGCTGGGGCGGACGAACCTCTGGGCGAGGCGCTCGCTGGACCGCTGGGGAGCGGAAGGAGGCCCAGGTACCGCGGGCCTGTTCGGCATCGTGCAGGGGAGTTTCTTCGAGGATCTGCGAATCGCGGGGGCGGAGGACCTCGCCGCCCTGCCCTTCGACGGCTACGCGATCGGCGGCGTCAGCGTCGGCGAAGCGCGCGAACTGGGCCGGCTGGCCACGTCCTGGGTCGCGCCGGCGTTGCCGGAGGACCGGCCCCGCTACCTGATGGGCCTCGGCCATCCTGCGGACATCCTCCACGCCGTGGGCCTCGGCGTCGACCTCTTCGACTGCGTGCTGCCGTCGCGCAACGCCCGCCACGGCACGCTGTTCTCGTCCACTGGCATCGTAAGGATCAAGAAGGCCCGCTACCGGGAGGATCCGCGGCCCGTGGATCCGGCCTGCGGCTGCCCGGTCTGCCGCCGCCACAGCCGGGCCTTCCTGCACCACCTGTTCCGTTGCGGCGAAATCACCGGCAAGGTACTGGCGACCGAACACAACGTGCGCTTCTACCTCGACTTCATGTCCGAGGTGCGCCGGGCGATCGCCGGCGGCGAGCTGGCCGCTTTCGCGGCGGCGCGGGCGCCGGGAGTCGATCCGGAGGGGCAACCGGAGGCCGAACGGCGATAGGGTACGCCTTTGCGGTGCAGGCCGCGACCGGTCGGCCCGCCGTTAGCCAAGCACTCCGCTGGGAGCACCAGAGATGATTCCTGACTTCGCACTGTTTGTGGCCACAGGGGGCGGGCCCTCGGGTCTCATTCAGTTTCTGCCGCTCATCCTGATCGGCGCCATCTTCTACTTCCTTCTGATCGCTCCGGAGCGCCGGCGGCGCAAGCAACTGCAGGCGACGGTGGAGGCGCTGAAGAAGGGCGACCGCGTTCTCACCCAGGGCGGCGTCTTCGGCGACGTCGTGTCGACCGAGCCGACCACCGTCATCCTGCAGATCGCGGACGGGGTCAGGGTGAAGGTCACGAAGTCGTCGATCAGCGGCCTGGCCGAGGAGACGAAGTCATGAACCGGAATCTGCTCTGGCGGGGCCTGGTCGTGGTGGCGGTCGTCTCGGCCTGCGCGTTCTCGGCCTTCCCGCTTGCCGACTCGATCAACCTGGGTCTCGACCTCCGCGGCGGCATCCACCTGCTGCTTGAGGTGCTGACCGACGACGCGCTGCGGGCCGAGGCGCAGAAGGACATCGACAGCCTGATCCAGGAACTCGCCGAGCAGGGCGCCGAGGGCACGAGCGCGGTCACCGAGACCCCTACCCGGTTCCGGCTTTCCGGCCTGCCGCCCGACCAGGACGCCCTGCTTCCTGTGATCATCGAGGAGAACGTGCCGTACTGGACCTGGCGGCGCAGCGGCGAGGACGTGATCTTCGAGCGCCGGCCGGACGAGGTGAACACGATTCGCGAGCAGGCGATCGACCAGGCCCTGCAGACGATCCGCAACCGGGTCGACGAGTTCGGCGTCGCCGAGCCGGTGATCCAGCGCCAGGGCCTGGGCAGCAACCGGCTGGTCGTCCAGCTTCCGGGCGTCGACGATCCGGAACGGGTGAAGAACCTGATCAAGAACACCGCCTTCCTCGAGTTCCGGCTCGCCGTGTACCCGGAGAGCGGGGGAGCGGCATTCGACCGCCAGGAGATCCTCGACCGCTACGGCGGCACGCTGCCCGAGGAGCTGGAGATCGCCGCCCAGGACCAGCGCGACGAGGACGGCAACGTGCTCGGGCAGGTCTACTACGCGCTCGAGCGGCGTCCCGTGATCACCGGCCGCGACCTGAAGACGGCGCGCGCCGGCATCGGGCAGTTCCAGGAGCCGGTGGTCAACTTCTCGCTCACCCACGAGGGCGCCCAGATCTTCGAGGACTGGACCGGGGCGAACATCGGCCGGCCGCTGGCGATCGTGCTCGACGGCAAGGTGCAGTCGGCGCCGGTCATCGAAGGCCGGATCTCGGACTCCGGGATCATCCGCGGTTCCTTCACCCAGCAGGAGGTCGAGGACCTGGCGACCGTCCTGCGCTCGGGCGCCCTGCCCGCGGGCATCAACTACCTGCAGCAGCAGGCGGTCGGCCCGTCGCTGGGGCAGGACTCGATCGACCAGGGGACCCGCGCCTTCCTCTTCGGCATCGCGCTGGTGATCCTGGCGATGCTGGTCGTCTACAGGGGCTCGGGCATCAACGCGATGGTGGCGCTGGGGCTCAACTTCGTGCTCGTGTTCGGCGTGCTCGCCTACTTCGGCGCCGCCCTGACGCTGCCGGGCATCGCCGGCCTGATCCTGACGATCGGCATGGCGGTGGACGCGAACGTCCTCGTGTTCGAGCGGATCCGCGAGGAACTGCGCAACGGCCGCACGGTCAAGGCGGCCGTCGTCTCGGGCTTCGGCAAGGCGTGGTCGTCGATCCTCGACGCGAACCTCACGACCCTGATCGCGGCCATCTTCCTGATCAACTTCGGCACCGGCGCGATCCGCGGCTTCGCGGTGACCCTGACCGTGGGCATCCTGGCTTCGGTGTTCACGGCGGTCTTCAACAGCCGGCTGCTGTTCGACCTGCTCCTGTCGCGCTCGGCCCGCGTCGAGCGTCTGTCGATCTGAGGGGCTGCGTCGATGGAGTTCTTCCGCAACACGAGTTTCAATTTCATGCGCGCGCGGCGCGTGTGCCTGAGCCTGTCCGCGGTGGTGGTCATCGCGTCGCTGGGCTACATCTTCAGCCGCCAGTTGAACCTGGGCATCGACTTCGCCGGCGGCACCCAGATGATCGTGCAGTTCGACGAGCCGCCCGACGTCCAGGAGCTCCGCGGGCTGCTGCAGGAGGCGGGGATCGAGAACGCCTCGATCCAGGCGTTCGGCGACGAGGGGGACAACTCCATCATCCTGAAGACTCCGGTCGCCGACGACGAGGAACAGCGGAGCAGCGCCTCCCGGGTCGAGGAGGTGCTGCAGCGGCGCTACAACAGCGACGTCAGCGGCTTCGACCTGAACCGGCAGGGCACCGAGGCGCTCGCCTCGATGCTGCTCGGCGCCGATCCGGACGGCATGCGGGCGACGGGTGACGACATCGGCGCCCGGGAGCACTACCGGGAAGGGGCGGCCGAGGTCATGGCCCTGCGCCGAACCGGTGGGCTGATCCGCGACTGGTCCGAGATACAGCCGGGCGAAGCGCTCAGTGCCGAGGCCCTGGCGGTGATCAGGGACGGCGCCACCTTCGGCCACTTCGCGGTCCAGTCGAGCGACAGCGTGCTGCCGCAGATCGGCGGCGAACTGCGGCGCAAGGGCCTGTTGGCGATCGCCTTCTCCCTGGCCGGCATCCTGACCTACATCTGGTTCCGGTTCGAGCTGCGCTTCGGGATCGGCGCCCTCGTCGCCCTCGCCCACGATGTCGCCGTCTGCCTGGGTCTGTTCGCCTTCGCGGGCTACGAGTTCAACCTGACCACGATAGCCGCCTTCCTGACCGTCATCGGCTACTCGGTCAACGACTCCGTCGTCGTCTTCGACCGGGTGCGCGAGAACCTGCGGCGGAACCGCCGGGAGTCCCTTGTCGACGTGCTGAACCGGAGCCTGAACCAGACCCTGTCGCGCACCGCGCTGACCTCCGGCACGACCCTGCTCGCCGTCGGCTGCCTGTTCGTCCTCGGCGGCGACGTGATCCGCGGCTTCTCCTTCCTGCTCCTCGTCGGCGTGCTCGTCGGCACGTACTCGTCGATCTACGTCGCGAGCCCGATCGTCCTGATCTGGGAAACCACCTTCGGCCGCGCGCGACGAGAGAAGAGGGCAGCGGCCGCGTAGGTAGCGGGCTATGGCTCAGGCTGCTGAACGACCCCGGGATCCGGCGCCGCTGCGCGAGCCTGGGGACGTGGGGATCGGCGATGTCCTGAGCCGCCTCCAGGAGAACGAGCGCGCCTGCGACGAGGACTGGCTGCGCGGCGTGGTCGACTTCGCCGAACTGGCCCACAGGGGCCAGGTGCGGCGGTCGGGAAAGCCCTACATCAGCCATCCGCTGGGCGTCGCCCACATGCTGGCCGAACTCAAGTTCGACCAGACGAGCGTCGCGGTCGGCCTCCTGCACGACGTGCTGGAAGACACCGGGGCAACGAAGAAGGACCTGGCTTCCCGGTTCGGGTCCGAGATCGCGGACCTGGTGGACGGCGTGTCGAAGATCGGCCGCCACGAGTACGTCCACAGCGACGAAGTGCAGGCCGAGAGCTTCCGCAAGCTGATCCTCGCCTCGGCGCGCGACCTGCGGGTGATCGTCGTCAAGCTGGTCGACCGCCTTCACAACATGCTGACCCTCGGGCACCTGGAGGCGGAGAAGCGGAAGCGCATCTCCCGGGAGACGCTCGAGATTTACGCGCCGCTGGCGCACCGCCTGGGCATGTCGCGGATCCAGTGGCTGCTTGAGGACCTGGCGTTCCAGCACATGCATCCGCACCAGTACGGGGACCTCCGCAAGCAGCTCGACGAACGGATCAAGGGGGCGCGGCGGACGACGGAGCGGATCGCCGAGCGGCTGCGCGAGGCGTTGCGCACGGCGGACATCGAGGGCGAGATCAGCTACCGCGTGAAGGGCTACTACTCGATCCACCGGAAGCTGCGTCAGCGCCAGATCGATCTCCCGGAGCTGTACGACTTCCTGGCCTTCCGGATCATCACCGTGGACCTCAAGGACACCTACGCAGCGCTCGGCGTCGTCCACCAGCTCTGGCATCCGATACCGGGCCGGTTCAAGGACTACATCGCGATGCCGAAACCAAACCTCTACCAGTCTCTGCACACGACGGTGGTGGGCCGCGGGGGGCAGCCGTTCGAGGTCCAGATCCGGACCCGGGCGATGGACCTGCTGGCCGAGGAAGGCGTCGCCGCCCACTGGCGATACAAGGAGGGTCAGCTCGACACGGACGAGAACGACGCCAGCATCGTCTGGCTGCGGCAACTGCTGGAGTGGCAGCAGGAAACGCCCGATCCGCGCACCTTCATGACCGCGCTGAAGATCGACCTGTATCCGGACGAGGTCTACGTGTTCACGCCGAAGGGCGACGTGCTGTCCTTCCCGCGCGGCGCGACGACGCTCGACTTCGCCTACCGGATCCACACGGAGCTCGGCCACCACTGCAGCGGCGCCCGGGTCAACGGCCGGCTGGTGCCGCTGCGGACGGGACTGAAGAACGGCGACATCGTGGAGATCACGACGAACCCGAACCGGGAGCCCAGCCGGGACTGGCTGAACATCGTCGCCACACCGAAGGCCCGCAGCAAGATCCGCCACTGGATCAACGCCGAGCAGAAGAAGCGGGCGATCGAGATCGGCCGTACGCTGCTGGCCAGCGAGCTGCGCCGCTACCGGGTCAGCCCGCGCCGGATCTTCGAGTCGAACGAGATGGCGGACTTCATTGCCGCCGAGGGCTACTCCGGCATCGACGAGCTGTTCAGCCGGCTCGGCTTCGGCCGCGGGTCGGTCAAGCCGGTGCTGCGCGCGGTGCTGCCGCCCGAGCGCCTGCGTCACCGCGACCAGGAACCCGGGCGCCTGCGCCGCGCGGTGAGCAAGGTGATGCCGCGCGACCAGGCGAAGCTGATCGTCAAGGGCGAGGACGACATGCTCGCCTTCTTCGCCGGTTGCTGCAGCCCGTTGCCGGGCGAGGAGATCATCGGCTTCGTGACCCGCGGGCGCGGCGTGTCGGTCCACTCGGTGGACTGCCCCAACGTGCGCAACCTGCTGTACCACCCGGAACGCGAGATCCGGGTCGAGTGGGCGCGCCGCCACGACTCGATGTTCGCGGTCACCCTGGTCATCGAGACGCGCGACCGTCCCGGCGTCCTGGCCCGGGTGACCGAGGCGATCGCCAAGCAGGGCAGCAACATCCGCCACATCGAGAGCCGCAGCCGGGGCGCCGGCGAGGCGGCCATCGACGTCGTCGTCGACGTGCGCAACCGAAAGCACCTCAACCGTCTCCAGGAGTCCCTCGAGAACCTGTCCGCCGTGCGCGCCGTGAAGCGCCGCCAGGGGCCGTCTTCGGCGTCGTCTTCGGCTACGGCGTAGGTGCTGACCCGCCTGGAGCGGTCCGGGGAGGGGTCCCCAGCGGCCGCGCGCGCTTTCTGGGTGGATGGATCGGAAGCGCTTGCTTCGGTCGGCTGCCCTTCACATCGGCGGTGGTGGGCGTAGCGGCGCCGGGAGTCGGTTGCCTCCAGCCCGCTGGGGACCCCTCCCCGGACCGCTCCAGGCTGGATGTCGTCGGTGGCCGACGTTGTGAAGGTACAGACTGGGTGCGCGGGTCTTCTGACCCGCCGCCGCCGAAGGCGGCTAGAGAGACGCGCCGGCCGCAAGGGCGGCGCCTTGCTGGCCAGTAGACGCGAATCCGTGGCGTTCCGTAGAGATCCTTGACGGTCGGAAACCAAGATCAAGGAGGGAACGGAATGATCGGAACTCGTCGAACACACCTGATTCTGGTAGCGATTGTGGGCGCGGTGCTGCTTGGCGTTGCCGCGGCGCCGGCTCTTGCCCAAGGCGTGGAAGTTGCGGCCGGATCGGTGACGGTCCAGGTAACGCCGAGCAGCGTGCCGGAGACGGGCGGGGAGGTCGAGCTGTTCGCCCTCGTACGCGATGATCGCGGGCGGCCGCTGGAGAACGCGAGGGTGAACTTTCTCACCCAGACCGGCTCGCTCGGCACCGGAGGACGGTTGGTCACAACCGGACCGGACGGTGGCGTCAGCGATCGGCTCATCGTGACCGCCGCTGAACTTGCCACGGTGGAGGAGAACAGGTTCTGGTTGGCGGCGGCGGTCGGCTCCGGCGGCAGACAACTGGTGAGGGAGGACGTCGCCGTCCGCATCCAGCGACAGCCGGACGCTGCCTTCAAGTACAGCCCCGGCGGCCTGCTGGTCGCCTTCAGGGATGCTTCCGCGGGTCAGGTGACAAGCAGACAGTGGGACTTCGGAGACGGCGCCACGAGCACGCGCCAGAGCCCGGCCCACACCTTCCCCGAGCCGGGCTACTACGCGGTCACGCTTCAGGCTGGCAACTCGGTGGGATCTGACGAAGTGACCAGACTGATCTGGGTCGGCCCCGGACGGGCCCCTAGCGAGTAGACGCGCTTCCGACAGCGTTCGTATACTGATTCGAGAGATGGAAACACGGCGCCGATTCCTGCCAGCCGCCATGGCCGCCAGCCTGTTGCTGGCGGTCTTCGCGGCGTGCGACAAGACGAGTCCGGTTGCCCCGTCGGGGACGCTGATCACGATCAGTGCGAATCCGGACCGCATCCCCTCGGACGGGAGCGCGGAGATCCGGGTCGTCGCGCTCAGGCCGAACGGAACGCCGGTCAGCCGCGGCACGCTGGTTCGTCTCACGACGACGCTCGGCACGATTCCGCCCAGTGTCGGCGTCGACGACCGGGGAGAAGCGCTGGCGATGCTCCAGGCCGACGGCCAGTTCGGCGTCGCCACGGTGTCGGCCAACACCGGCGGTTCCGAGACCGCGACGATCGACGTGCAGCTCGGCCTGTCGCCGGCTTCGGTGACGGTTCAGGTGACCCCGAACAGCGTGCCCGAAACCGGCGGCGAGGCGGATCTGCTGGCGATCGTGCGTGACGATCGCGGCCAGCCGCTCGAGAAGGCGGAGGTCAACTTCCGGACGGAGATCGGCACGCTCGATTCGGGCGGGACCCTGATCTCGACGGGTGCGGCCGGCACGGCGTCGGACCGGCTCGTCGTCACCCCGGGCGATCTCGACACGGTGTCGGGAGACAGCTTCGAGGTCGGAGTGGACGTCGGCAGCGGCGCCGGCCAGCTCGTCACGACGAATGTCAGCGTCGCGATCCAGCGGTTGCCTCGGGCCGACTTCACCTTCAACACCCGCAACCTGCTCGTCGCCTTCGAGGACACGACGGACGGCCGCACGACGAGCTGGCTGTGGACCTTTGGCGACGGCAACACGAGCACGCGCCAGAACCCGACCCACACCTACGACGAGCCGGGCACCTACGCGGTCACCTTCCGGGCCACCAACTCGCTCGGGTCCGACGAGGTGACGAAGTTCGTCCAGGTCACGGGCCAGTAGGCCGGTTGGCCGTGGCCGCCGGGGAGCGCCCGACCTCGCCGCAGCCGACGGCGACGATCGGCGAGTTGTACCTGGCTCAGGGCCACCGGAGGGAGGCAATCGCCATCTTCCAGCGTGTGCTTTCGGCCGACCCGGGCAACCTGCGGGCCCGCGAAGCGCTGGAGCGGCTGAGAGTGCTCCCGCCGCGGGCTACAATCCGCGCCCGGGAGGTGCCGGACCGTGCTGAGCAATGAGGAAATCCAGGCTCTGATTCGCTTCGTGGCCGAGGAGCGCCGGGGCGGCTCGGATCTCTCGGTCGAGTACCAGGTGGATGGCGTCTACCTGCGGGTGGGGGGCGATCGGGCCGGCGCCACAGCGGCGCCGCGTGCCACAGCGGCGCCGGCCCCGGCGTCGGCAACAGAGGAGGCGCCGCCGCCGACCCTGGAGGATGTGTCCGCGGCCGAGAAGCCCGCGCTCGACGGGCATGTGCTGACGTCGCCGATCGTGGGGACGTTCTACGCGGCGCCGAGCCCGGACTCTCCGCCCTACGTGGAGATCGGCGGCCGGGTCGAGAAGGGCCAGGTCGTCTGCATCGTCGAGGCGATGAAGCTGATGAACGAGATCGAGGCCGACGTCTCGGGAACGGTTTCTTCCGTGGTGCCGGACAACGGCGACCCGGTCGAGTTCGGCGCGCCTCTGTTCGTGATCCAGACTTGAACGCCGCGCTGCCGGCGCGCGCCGCGCGGCCGTTCCGGAAGGTCCTGGTCGCGAACCGCGGCGAGATCGCGGTCCGGGTCATTCGCGCCTGCCGGGATCTCGGCATCGAAACGGTCGCGGTCTTCAGCACCGTCGACCGGGAATCGCTTCATGTGCGCCTGGCGGACGCGGCCGTCTGTGTCGGTCCGCCGGCCCCCGCGGCGAGCTACCTGCACCAGCAGAACCTGCTCGCCGCGGCGAGCATCACCGGCGCGGAGGCGGTTCATCCGGGGTACGGCTTCCTGGCCGAGAACGCGGACTTCGCCGACGCCGTCGGACGTTGCGGTCTGGCCTGGATCGGACCGTCGCCGTCCGCGATCCGTACGTTGGGCGACAAGCGGAGGGCGCGCGATGCCGCGATCGCGGCCGACGTGCCGGTGTTGCCGGGCGGCCCGGTGCCGGCATCGCTCGAGGAGACGGTGGCGCTGGCCGAAGACACGGGCTTCCCGCTGATGCTGAAGGCCGCGGCGGGAGGCGGCGGCCGCGGCATGAGGGCGATTCGCGACCGGGCCGGTCTCGAAGCGGCCCTGGACGCCGCCGCGAGCGAGGCCCAGGCAGCCTTCGGCAGCGGCGAGCTCTTGCTGGAGCGCCTGGTCGAGCGGCCGCGCCACATCGAAGTGCAGGTCTTCGGCGATTCGTTCGGCCGCGCGTTGCAGTTCGGCGAACGCGACTGCTCGATTCAGCGCCGGCACCAGAAGCTGCTGGAGGAAGCGCCGGCGCCCTCGATCAGCTCCGAACTCCGCCGGTCGCTTGCCGAAGCCGCGCTGCGGCTTGCCAGGCGGGTCGGTTACTCCAACGCGGGAACGGTCGAGTTCCTGGTCGATGGGGACCGCTTCTACTTCCTGGAGATGAACACTCGCATCCAGGTCGAGCATCCGGTCACCGAGGCGGTGACCGGGGTCGACCTGGTCAAGCTCCAGATCGTCGCCGCGGCCGGCGAGCCCCTGGGACTTCCGGACGGCATCGAGCCCTCGGGCCACGCGATCGAGTGCCGGATCAACGCCGAGGATCCGGAGACCTTCGCGCCATCGCCCGGCACGCTGCGCCGCTACCGGCCGCCCGCGGGCCCCGGCGTCCGGGTCGACAGCCACGGCGTCGAAGGGGGCGCGATGCCGCCGCACTACGACTCGCTGCTCGCCAAGGTGGTCGCCTACGGCAAGGACCGCGCCGAGGCGACATCGAGGATGGCCCGGGCACTCCGCGAGTTCGACGTCGACGGCATCCGCACCACGCTGCCGCTCATGCGCAGGATCGTCGAGTCGCCGCCGTTTGCGGAGGCCGAACTGGACACCGGATTCCTCGATCGGCTGGAGCGGCAGGGAGAGGGATGAACGCTCGGCGACCGGTGTTGCGTCCCCCGGCGAACCGCCTCTACGCGATCGTCGATACGGGTCTCTTCGGTTCCGAGGTGGAGGCCGTGACGTCCGCGGTCGGCACCCTCCTCGACTGCGGCGTGCGCTGGATCCAGCTTCGCGCCAAGGGAGTGCCGGACCTCGCCGCGTGGCGGCTGGCCGAGGCCGTGGGACAGGCGTTCGAGGAGGCGTCGGGCGCGGACCGCGGAGAGGACGCGGCGCTGCTGTGGATCAACGACAACGCCGCGATCGCGGCGGCGCTGGCGAGCGGCGGACGCGTCGGCCTCCATCTCGGCCAGCACGACGTGCCGCCGGCGGTGGCGCGGCTGTCGCTTCCTTCCGCATGTCCGATCGGCCGCTCGACCCACGGCCGCGAACAGGCAGAGGAGGCCGAGAGTGACCCGGCGGTCGACGCGCTGGCGATCGGACCGGTGTTCGGGACGACGACGAAGGAACGTCCCGATCCGGTGGTCGGGCTCGCCGGCGTCGCCGAAGCCAGGGAGGTCACTTCGAAACCCTTGATCGGGATCGGCGGCATCGACGCGGAAGACGCCCCGCGGGTCATCGAGGCTGGTGCCGACGCGGTGGCGGTCGTGTCGGCCCTCGATCCGGCGGGCCTCGCCGCCTCTTGCCGGCTGCTGCTGCGGGCCCTCGCCTGAGGGTCGAGTCCATACGGGCACTGAAACAGCGGGTCACGTATAGTCCTGCCCGATGTCCCCGCTCGCCATCCTCGTCCTGGTTCTGATCGGCGGCTTTGTGTGGGGCGGCTTCACGTTCTTCCTCGTGCGGGCGTTGAAGAGCGAGCGGGCGCAGAAGCACGGCGACTGACCGTTTCGGCTTTGCCATGCGCGTCTTCCTCGTCGGCTTCATGGCGGCCGGCAAGAGCAGGATCGGCCGGCGGATGGCCCGGGACCTGGGCTGGCCGTTTCTGGACCTCGACTCGGACATCGCCGAGCGCGAGGGCCAGCCGGTGGCCGACCTGATCGTCGAACGCGGCGAGAGCTGGTTCCGCGAACGCGAAACGGCGGCGCTCGAACGCTGCGCCGCAGTCGATCAGGCGGTGATCGCCACCGGCGGCGGCGTCTTCACCCTGGAACGGAACCGCCGCCTGATCGCGGAGCTAGGCACCAGCGTCTGGCTCGACCCGCCGTGGGAGGCCCTCAGCCGCCGCGCCCAGCAGTCCCACAAGCGCCGCCCGCTGTTCGAGACGCCGGACCAGGCACGGGCGCTGTACGAGAGCCGGCTGGAGTCGTACCGCCAGGCGGACCTGAGGGTCCAGACCCGGGGGACGGAACGGAAGCGGGACGTGGCGGCCGAGGTGATCCGGCGGCTGGGGTTGGGGGGTGCGCGGGTCTTCTGACCCGCGGAAGACAAGGCGCCGGCCGCAGGCCGGCTCCGCTTTCGTCAGAGCGGGGTGTTGACGATCTCGTCGTAGGTCCGGCCCGCGCGGGCCATGGCGGTGACTTCCTCGAGGCGCCGGCTGGCGCGGGCCTCGTTCGCGCTCTCCCAGGTCGCGATGGCGCCGTCGCGGTCGCCGATCTGCAGCAGGAGAAGGCCTCGCACGAGCGCCGACTGCTCGTGACCGGGGTCGCTTCGGAGCGACCGGTCCAGGGCGTCGAGGGCGACCTGGGTCTGGCCCATCTGGAGGCGCACGATGCCGGAGACGAAGTGCGCGTCGGGGTCCTCGGGGGCGATCTCCAGCGCCTGCTGGGCGGTCTGGAAGGCGTCGAAGGCGCGTCCGCCCGTGAGCATCAGTTGCATCAGGGAGCGCATCGCGTCGAGGTCCGAGGGATCCGCCTCGATCTGTCGTTGCAGCTCCTCGGCTCGGGACGCGAGTTCGGGCGGGAGCGGTTGCTGGCCGCGGAAGTCCGTTTCGCCTCCGCCCTGCGCCATCTGTTGCTCGGCCTGTGGATCGGGCCGGGCGTCGGTCTGCGCCCAGATGACCAGCGCGGCGACCAGGCCGACCACGCCGCCGCCGAGCAGGACGCCGGAGAGCAGGGGGTGCGCCTGGACGAAGGCGCGGCCGGCCGGCGCCGCTTCCTGCCGCCTGGCGCGGCCTTGCGGGGCGATCCCGGCGATCGCCTCCTCAACCTCGTCGAGTTCCTTCAGCACCCGGGCCGTCGAAACCTGGAGCCGCTGGCGGTCGGCGGGTTCGAGCCCGGCCTGCTTCAGCCGGGCGACCAGGTCCTCGCGCCGGTTCACGAGGTCGGCGCGCTGCAACTCGAGCGCGGCCGCGCGCGCCGCGGCCTCCCGCGGCAGGAACGCGAAACCGACTCCCAGGCCGGCGAGGACGGCGGCGACGAGGGCGATCGTCGCGACGACAGTCAGGTCGCCGTCTCCTGCTCCACCTGCCGCAGGTAGGTGTCGAGGCTCTCGTCGGCGCTTCGCTGGCGCTGCCGCAGGCGCAGGGCGACCAGCAGGCCGCCGAGCAGGACGATCGCGGCGGGGGCGGCCCAGACGATCAGGTTGAGCCCGCGCGCTCGCGGCTCGAGCAGCACGAACTCGCCGTAGCGCTGCTCGAAGTAGCCGACGACCTGCTCGCGGGTGTAGCCCTGGGAGAGCAGGGACCTCGCCTCCGCCCGCATCGCCTGGGCCGACGCGGCGCCGGAATCGGCGATGGAGAGGGCCTGGCACTTGGGGCAGCGGATGTCGGTCGCGACCTCGGCGACCGCGCGGTCGAGTTCCTCGCCGGAGAGGGGATGGCCGAGCGGGTCGCCCAACTCGTGGGACGTCTCGACGCCCAGCCCCGGCCGGAACTCGCCCTCGGCCGGGGGCAGAGCGACTCGGGGAGGCGTGTCGGTCTCCTGGGCCGAAGCCGACGCCGCGAGAGTCAACGCGGCCAGCAGCCCCAGGAGGGCGGTCGCGCGCCGCATCTCAGCCTGTCGCCGCGGCGGGCTGCGCCAGCATGCGGTTTGCGACGCCCAGGAGCTGATCCGGCGATACCGCGCCGATCGCCTTGTCGACGATCACGCCGTCGCGGTCGATGAAGAAGGTCTCCGGCGGTCCGTAGACACCGTAGGCGATCGCGACCCGGCCGCCTTCGTCGATCAGCGAGGGGCCCCAGCGTCCGTACTCGGCGGTGAACTGCGCGATCAGGTCGGGGTCGTCCTGGAAGATGACGCCGAGGAAGTGGATCTCCCCCTGCCAGCGCCTCGAGCCTTCGACGAGCAGAGGGTGCTCGGCCCAACAGGGCACGCAGTAGGTGGCCCAGAAGTTGACGATGACCGGCCGGCCGCGGAGTTCGGCCAGGTCGACGATGTTGCCGTCGAGGTCGGCGAGCCGGAAGTTGGGCGCCGGCTTGCCGACGAGCGGCGAATCGACGATCTGCGGGTCATGCCGGAAGGCGACCCCGAGCAACACGAGCAGCGGCAGCGAGATGCCGAGGCCCACGAGCAGGACCTTGCGGTTCATCGACCTCCCCCTGCCGGCGAGGCGGCGAGGTCGGGAACGGCCCGCGGCGTCGTCGCCCGCCGTTCGGCGGCGGTCGGGATCAGGCACAGGGCGGTGCCCAAGACCATGACGACGACGCCGATCCAGATCCACAGAACAAGCGGTGTCGTGATCGCCCGCAGCCCGATCGATCCGTCGCCGCCGACGTTCATCAGGGTCAGGTAGAGGTCATGCCCCGCGCTGGTGCGAACCGCGGGAGTGCCGATCGGTTCCCGCTGGTTCGGGTAGATGTTGAGCGACGGGTACAGCACGCCGCGGCTCCGGCCGTTGGTCATGACCTCGACCTCGGCCTGGTGGCGGATCAGGTGCGGCTCCTGGACACGCTCGGCGCCGCGGAAGGTCATCTCGTACCCGCCCAGCCTGAGGGTGTCGCCGGCGCGAAGTGTCGACTCGGCCTCCCGCTGGAACGTCGACGACACGGCGACCGCGACGAAGGTGATCAGGACGCCCAGGTGGACGACGTAGGCACCGAGCCTGTCCGGCGCCACCAGCAGGGCGGCCAGCGGCCCCTTGCCGCCCTCGCGCCGGGGCCGGGAGCGCACCGGCCGCAGGCCCTGGTCCGCCGTCACCCATAGTGCGAAGCCGGCGAAGGCGGAGACGAGGAGGACGGGCGCCGAGCGGGCGCCGAGCAGGAGCGCCACCACGAGGCCGACGGCGGCCGCGGGCAGCGGACGCAGCAGGGCGCGGCGGACCAGCTTCGGATCGCTGCCGCCCCAGGGCAGAGCCGGGCCGACGCCCATCAGCAGGAGCAGCGCCGCGAACAGCGGCACCGCCATGCGGTTGAAGTAGGGCTCGCCGACGCTGACCTTCACCCCGCGCAGCGACTCCGCGACGATCGGGTAGAGGGTGCCGACGAGCACCGTGAACGTCAGGCTGACGAAGAGCAGGTTGTTCAGCAGGAAGGCGCCTTCGCGGCTGACCAGGCGTTCGTTCGAGGGCTCGGAGACCAGGGTGTCGATCCGGAGCGCGAGCAGCACGACGACGGCGGCGGCGCACAGGCCGAGGAACCCCAGGAACACGGGGCCGATCGGACTCTGGGTGAACGAGTGGACCGAGTTCACGACTCCCGAGCGGGTGAGGAAGGTGCCCAGGATGGTCAGGAGGAAGGTGATCATGATGAGGATCACGGTCCAGGCCTTGAGCGTTCCGCGGCGCTGTTGGACGATCCCCGAGTGGAGCGCCGCGATGCCGGTCAGCCAGGGCAGGAAGGAGGCGTTCTCGACCGGGTCCCAGGCCCAGTACCCGCCCCAGCCGAGGACTTCGTACGACCACCAGCCGCCGAGCATGATGCCGGCGGTGAGGAAGGAGGTCGGTACCAGCAGCCAGCGCCGCATCGGCCGCAGCCAGGTGGCGCCCAACTGGCCGCGGAGCAGCGCCGCCACCGCCATGGCGAACGCCACCGACATGCCGACGTAGCCGAGGTAGAGCATCGGCGGGTGGACCGCCATCAGCAGGTGGTTCTGGAGCAGCGGGTTGGGCCCGGGGCCGTCGACCGGCACGGGCGGCGGGGTCGGCGCGAACGGATCGGCGACGCTGGCGATGAGGAAGGTGAAAAAGGCGCCGATGCCGAGCAGGGTGGCCAGGGTGTAGGCGAGGTAGTCCTCGTGCCCGCGGCGCTGGAAGACGGCCGCGGCGGCGATGTAGAGGCCCAGGATCAGCCCCCAGAAGAGGATCGATCCCTCGAGCGACGACCACAGGGAGAAGATCGTGATGTGAAGCGGCGTCGCCGTGGACCCGACTTGGGCGACGTAGGAGACGGAGAAGTCGTGGCTGAGCAGCGCGTACCACATGACCGCGCTGGCCCCGACCATGGCGACGGCGAACAGCAGCGCCAGGCGCCTCGTGAGGCGGAGGCCGGCGGCCGATCGCCTGACGCCGGCGATGTAGCCGAAGGCCGTGCCGAAGCCGGCCGCGATCAGGCCCAGGAGGACGAACCCCTGGCCCAGGGCCGAGGTCACGTGTCGAACTGCATGGACTCGATCAACTCCTCCATGCTGCGCTGGTCTTCGACGTCGGGCGCCTGGTACTCGTTGTCGTGCTTGACCATGAGCCGCGCGGTCGTGAACTGGCCGTCGGCCTTCATCGTCCCCTCGAGCACGACGCCGATGCCCTCCCGGAACATCGCCGGGGGCACCGCCGTGGTCCTGACGTCGACCTGGGCCGCGCCGTCGGTGACGGTGAACTCGAGGGTCAGGCCGTCGTCGCTCCGGCTGACCGACCCCTCCTTGACCAGCCCGCCGAGCCGGATGCTGGCGCCGACGGCCTCGTCGCCGGCCTCGTGAAGCTCGGACGGGCTCCAGTAGTAGACGAGGTTCTCGCCGACATCGCCGAAGGCGAGCACGGAGAGCGCCACGGCCACGGCGCCGCCCGCGGCCAGCAGGAGAAGCCGCCGGGTCCTGCGAAGGGGTCCGGCGTCAGGGGCCGGCGTCGTGGGTTCCGTGCTCATTGTTCTGGTCTCGACTCTGGTCTCGTGGAACTCTGATCCTGGCCCTGGTCCTGTGGGGGCGCGTTCGCCGCCACCCGTCGCCGCCGGACGAACAGGCTGTAGACGTAGAAGAGAAGAGCGACGCCCGCCGATCCATAGGCGGCGATGACCCATCCCCAACCACCGACTATAACGCCGTCCACGCTCGTTTGGCTCCCTCTCCGGTCCCTGTGCGAAGGCCCTACTCTTCCATCGCGACCTTCGCCAGCACGCCTCCCAGCGCCCAGTAGATTACATCGAAGGCGGCCAGCAACAGGAGCCAGCTCGGCGCCTGGTCCATCGGATCGCCGTGGAGCAGCAGCTCCGCGCTCTTGACCGACGCGATCAGCACCGGGATGACCAGGGGAAAGAGCAGCAGGGGCAGCAGGACATCCTGGCTCGCGGCCCGGCTGGTCATCGCCGCGTACAGCGTGCCCGGGGCGGCGAGGGCCGCGGCGGCGAGCAGCCAGACGGCGATCACGCCGAGGAAGCCTGCCGGACCCGTATCGACGCTGTAGAAGATGATCGCGGAGGGCACGAGCACCGGCGCCAGCATGGCCAGGAAGACGAAGTTGCCCAGCGCCTTTGCGTAGAACAGCACCGCCGGCTCCACCGGCAGCAGGAGCAGGCCTTCGAGGGAACGGTTCTCGCGCTCCACGCGGAAGGACTCGGAGAGGCCCAGGGTCGAGCTGAGCAGCAGGGCGAGGGTGAGGAAGCCGGGCGCCAGCGACGCCGCCATGTCGCCCTCGGTGTCGATCGCGAAGGAGAACAGCACCAGGGTGATGCCGCCGAACAGGACGATCGAGAGGAAGCGGACCCGTCCCCGCCACTCGACCCGCAGGTCCTTCAGCAGCAGCACGAGCACCGGCCGGACCAGCTTCACTGTCCGAGCCTCCGGCGCCAGGCGGCGTCGAGCCCCGCGGCCTCGCCGTGCCAGGCGGCCTGACCCTGCTCGAGCAGAAGCGCCTGCCGGCACAGCCGGGAAGCCCGCTCGATCGCGTGGGAGGCGACGATCAGGGAGCCGCCGCCCTCCGCGAAGCGTTCGATCCAGCGCTCGACCAGGGTCTGACCCTCCGGATCGAGCGCCGCGAACGGTTCGTCGAGAAGCAGCAGCCGCGGGTTCTCGAGCCGGCAGCGGGCGAGGATCAGCCGCTTTCTCATGCCGGCGGAGAAGCCGCCCACCTGGCGATCGGCCGCGGCTTCGAGTCCGACCTCGTCGAGCAGGTCGGCGAGCCGCCCGCGGTTCGAGCCGGCGTCGCAGAGGTCGCTCCAGAGGCGCAGCGTCTCCATCGCGGTCAGCCGGTCGTAGAGATAGTCGTGGTGGGAAACCAGGGACAGTTCCCGGCGGGCGCCGGCGCGGTCCTCGAAGGGCCGCCTGCCGCCGACAGTCAGCTCGCCCTCCGTCGGCCGCCGAAGCCCCGCGATCAGTCGGAGCAGGGTCGTCTTGCCGGAACCGTTGGCGCCGGCGAGCAGCAGCCGCCCGCCTGCCTCGAAGTCGAGGTCGACGTGAGCCAGCGCCCAGTGAAGCCCGAACCGGATGCCCAGCCCGCGTGCGTGGATCAGGTTTGCCAAGGTCGACCCGGTTACTCTCTGTGGCGGTTCTGGGCGGCGGCCGCCCGCGCCGCGGGCGGAAAGGCTACAGCAGCCCGTGGTCGCCGGTCGGTGGGCCGGTTTGCGCCGCCGCGCAACAAACGGACGCCGGCAACGTAGGTGAAGGCTGTGGAGGCAACTCGGGCGACCGACGAAGAGTTGGTGGCTGCGATTCTGGAGGGCGATGCCGCCCTGTACACCGATCTCGTGGAGAGGTATCGGGGACGGCTGATCAACTACCTGAATCGCTTCCTCGGCAACGCCGAGGAGTCCGAGGAGCTTTCGCAGGAAGTGTTTCTGAGGGTCTACCGGGCCCTCGACCGTTACAACCCCAAGTACCGGTTCTCGACATGGCTGTTTCGGGTGGCGAGGAACGCCGCGATCGACCTGATCCGGAAGCGGCGCCTGAAGCTGGTCCCGATGCAGCGGGTCGGTAGGGACGGGCAGGCTCGGGAGCGGGAGTTTGAGAGCGAGGAAAGGGACCCCTACCGGACGCTGCGGAACCTGGAGCGCCGCCACGCCATCGGCGCCGCGATCGACGGGCTCAGAGAGGAGTACCGCGAGTTGATCCAGTTGAGACACTTCGCCGAGATGACCTACGAAGAGATCGCGGAGTTCAAGGGCATGCCCCTGGGCACCGTCAAGAACAAGTTGTTTCGCGGCCGCCGGATGCTGAAGGCCCGGCTGGCCGACTACCTCACCGACTGACGGACGGCGGGAGTTGACGGCGATGACGAGTTCAGACAGGTCGGACGGGATGACTTCCTGTGCCCACGCCGAGTTGATCGACGCCTGGGTCGACGGCGCCGTCAGCGAAGCGGAGCGCCGGTCGGCGGAACAGCACATCGCCGAATGCGCGGCGTGCCGGGACGAGGCGCGGGAGCTCTCGGCGCTTCACGAGCTCCTGACGGCGGAACGGCTCTCGCCCGAGCCGCTGGCGGTCGATCTCCACGCGCCCCGCACGCGCCGCCGTGCCGGCCGCCGTCGCGCCGCCGTGGCCGCTGCCGGCCTGGTCGCGGTGTTCGGCGGCGTTCTGGCGGTCCTCGCGCCGCTCGCGGCGGCGGCCGGCTCGGCCGCTTCCGCGGCGGCGACCCTGTTCGACTTCACGGTCACCCTCGGCATGCTCGGCGCCGGCCTGCTCGATGCCTCCTGGCGCGGCCTCAACGTGGCGATGTCCTCGGCCCCGGAGCCGGCGACGCCGGCCCTGCTGTTCGGTGGGGCGGCGGTCCTTGGCTTGACCGGCCTCCTGTTCTCGCTGCTCCGGCGGGGTGCGAAGGCTTCGGCGCGGCAACGATCCCGGCGCTGACCGCGGCCGCGACGGCTACGATGGCCGGCGCGTGCTGAGACCTCGCCTCAACCCGGCCGTGCCTGGCCTCGTCCTGTGCGCGGTCGCCGTGGCGTCGCTGAGCTGTGCGGCACCGGAATCCTCGCCGGAATCCGGGGCGCCGGCCGTCGTGGTGGGCCCGGACGCCGTTGCCCGGGATCAGGTCGTCGCCGTCGGAAGAGACCTGGAACTCCGCGGCGAGGCGCGGTCGGACGCGGTCGTCCTCAACGGCGACGCCCGCATCGACGGCGTCGTTCAGGGCGACGTGATCGTGCTCGGCGGCGATGTCGAACTGGGTCCTTCGGCGCGGCTGGGCGGCGACGTGTTCGTGCTCGGCGGCAATCTGAACGCGGAGTCGGGCGCCGCCGTCGAGGGCCGAACGGTGGCCTACCCGAGCGCGCCGTCCTCGCTGGTCGTGCTCGCTGAAGGGCCGCTGCTCGGCCGGGCGGCGCTGTCGCCCGCGGTAGCGCTGCTGAACCTCGCCCTCCTGCTGGCCTGGCTGCTGGTGACTCTGGTGCTCGTGGCCGGCTTCGACCCGGCGCTGACGGCGACGGCGCAGAGCGTGCTCGAGCGGCCGTTCCGCAACTTCTTCGCCGGCCTGGTGGCGGTACTCGCCGTGGCCGTGACCTTCGCCGTGCTGACCGCGGTGGCGCCGGCACTGGTCGGCGCGCCCCTGCTCGCCGTCTGCGGAGTGGCGATCCTGGTCTGCAAGCTGTGGGGCACGGTGGCGGTGTTCCTGGCGGTGGGCGCGCGCCTGCTGCCGGGTCGCCTGGGCCTGGCGGGCCGGCCTCTGGCGGCCGCCCTGTGCGGGCTTCTGGCCCTGGGCCTGATCAAGATGGCGCCCTGGGTCGGCGGCTGGACCTGGACCATCGTCACCTGCGTCGGCATCGGCGCCGCGCTCGACAGCAGGCTCGGCCGCCGCGACCCGTGGTTCGTCGGCCTGCGCGAAAGGGAACCGACGGCGTTTGGGGGCCCTTCCCCTCCAAGTAATCTCGACTAAGCTTGCCGAGAGCCGCTTCAGTCGTCGAGCTCGACCTCGGTGACCCGCCGCCGTTCCGTGAAGACGGACCGCGAACCGCCGGCCCAGCCGATCACGTAGGCGCCGACGGGGAGGTTCGTGATCGTCTCGCCCGCGGTGAACGTGGGCCCGCCGCCGAACCACATGCGGAGCGTTCCGAGATTCCAGCCGCCCGGCCCCGAGATCGTGATGCCATCCACTCCACTGGGGCCGATCAGGGCCAGCGAGGCCGTGGAGGCACCGGGGTCGAACTCCAGGCCCCGTTCCATGGCCTCGCGGAGGCTCCGCCAACCCCCCAGGACCCACCTTCCGCCCGTGTTGCAGCCGACGCGAACCTGTTCGCCCAAAGGCGGCTCCACTCTCACCTCGGCCATGCCGTTTCGGACCTGGACAAGTTGCCCCACGCCACGATCCATCTCCGCCAGACAGAACCCGTCGCTGCCGTCCGCCAGTTCGATTCGCAGACGATCCTGGGCCGGATCGTTCCCAAGATGAAGCTGCACCGTCTCCCGATCGCCCGGTCGGTCGAGTTCCACGTCCACGAGGTCGGATCGCAGGTGGCCTTCGCGAGCCCGGAGCTGGTAGCGCCCGGGCCGCAGGCCGAGCACCCGGAAGTTGCCCCCGCCATCCGTGACGACAGGCGGCTGGTCGGGAAACACTTCCACCGTAGCCCGGCCAACGGGCGAACCTTCCGGGTTCAGAACAATCCCCTCCACCGACACGCCCTCGTACGAGATGTCCCGGACGACCTCGTCGGCCGCTCCGGCCGGCACGCCCACCAAACGAGGCTCCTGGGCGCCGCCGGCCCCTGGCCTCCAGATAACGTCCCACTCGCCCGGGAGCACGGAATCCAGGCGGTACATCCCATCGCCATCCAGGGTAACGCGAAGGCTCGGAATCCGGTTCCCAAGAACTCTATCGACCCGTTCGAGACCGTCCGTTCGCGATCGGAAGAGACCGCCCGGAAACGCGGCACCACCGTCCCGACGTTGCCAAAGCAGAGTGCCGGCGACCGGCGCCCCGCCCATCGTGACGCGCCCGGTGACGCCCACGCTCCGGTCGTCGCAACGGATGGCCTGGCCGTTCTTCGGCTCGGGAACTTCTCTCGTGCAGACAGGCTGCCTGTCGCCGTTCAGAACGACGATACCAATCGGCCCGTCCGGTACTTCGAGGAAGACCGCCTCGCGATCGACCAGCGCCGCGGTCATCTTCTCGGGCGGCGCCGCATCGCCCACCTCCATCTCCACCAGACCACTCATCGCGTCCGAACGCACCACGATCCGCTTCCCCCGGGACAGCTCGACCGTGCCGACGTCGACGGGCGTCGCGCCTTCGACCTGAAGCTCCAGTCGATGCGGCGCGTATCCCTCGGCCACGAACCGCACCGCCGTGGGCCCGGCCTCCAGGCCATGAAGCTCGAAGTAACCGTCCGGGCCGGACGTCGCCGTCAGAGTGCCGCCCAGAACCGGCGAAAGAAGCGGCCCCGCCTCGGACGGCAGGGTCGAACTCACGGTGACCCCGGCCAGCGCTTCGTAGGACTCACCCACTACATGGCCGAAAACCGCGGCCGACGGCGGCGCCAGCACGACGCCGAGGTCGATCGTCTCTCCACCGCCGCCCTCTACCTCCAGGCGCACGGAACCGGCGTTGCCGGCGACGAGGTCCAGGACCCATGCACCGCCACCGGGAAGGTCGACGGAAAAGGCGCCGTCCTGACGAATCGCTCCGCTCAGTCCGAGGTTCTTGCCGCCCCGGGCGCTGAATCGGCCGTTCGCGGCCGGTGTCAGACCGTCCGCCGCGACGTAGATTCCCGTCACGGTCAGGGCCGGCTCCAACTCGATGGGAAACGGTTCCGTCGGCGCGTGTCCAACGCCAGCCGGAAGCCGAGGGGCGGCGAACCCGTAGCCGGGCGCCAGAATCTGGAGTTCCCTCGAATAGCGCAACTCCAGGCCGGCAAGGCCGTCCGTGCCGCTACGCCACTCCGCGTCTGCGGTGCGGACGACCGCTCCGTTGACCGGCGAACGCAGCACGGAATCGATCACTCGGACCCATACGACCTCCACCTCCGTCAAGACGATGTCCCCGAGGTCCAGGGACTCCACCAGCTTCAACCGACTTGCGAACTCCCGTCCGTCCTCCGCCTCGGCGACGGCACGCAGCGTCGCGTCGCCGGGCGAGAAACCGGCCAATAGGAAACGACCGGCGGGCCCCGTTCGTCCCCTCTGCATCTGGGTCAGACCGAAGCCGTCCCGGATGAAGGAGTGACCACGAAGTTCGGCGGCCACCGGCTCGCCCACGGCGTTGACGACGCGGCCGCTCAACACCAGGCCCGGCCCCAGTTCCACCCGCGCCGGTACGTCGTGCAACGCAAGGTAGGCCACGGCTTCCCGCCCGTCGCTCGAGACGACCACTGGCGGCACCTGCTCAAGCGGGAGCCGAAACACGACGCGTCCCTCCTGGTCAGGCTGCTCGAATCCCAGGATCTCGGTCCGGCTGAGCCCGCCCCGGCCGGGACGGACCAGGTGAAAGCGGGCGTTCACGAGCGGGGACCCGTCCGTCGTGGCGACCCGGTAGCTTGCGGTGTGGGCCTGAAGGAGCGGCAGAGAGATTTCATCCGTCCCGTCAGGGACGTCGGTCCACCGCGAGCACCGTCGCTCGGCGCAGGCCTGCAGACGCCAAGGGCCGGGACCATGAGGCAGACGAACGACATCGGCATCGACACTCCGGTTCGGCAGCAGGCCGCGGGGCACTTCGCGCCACATCGCGGACGGGGCCGCGGTCAAGGTCGGAGGATCCGCTGGAGCCTCCTCGTCCTCCAGTGCCGAAAGCCGCACGACGACCTCGGCGGGGGCGCCGCCGGCTGTTCTCGCGGCGCTGGCACTGCCGGCGCCGCAATCGGGCGCCAGGTCGGAACCGAAAGGCCGCCTGACGGGCGGGCAGAGTTCGGTCCACACCCAGCACGCCTCGACCTCCGCGTCGGTAAAGGTCGAGAGCTCCCGCCAGTCCTCATCGGGATCGCCGGTCGCGGATGCAGAGAGAGGCAGGACGCTTCCGTCGCTGCTCAGGCAAACGAACTCAAGAACTCCCGACGTCTGCCCTCCGACCTGGGCCGCGACGAACAGCAGGCTGGCCACGATGCCGGCCGGCCGACAGAACCGAGGGAGTGCCGTCGCCGCCAAGGACATCTACCTGACCAAGAAGAGCGCGCGCCGTGGAAGAGCGGGGAACCGTTCGGGGGCGCTACTTGCCGGCTCGCAGACGGGCTTCGTAGGCTACGCCGGGACGCCCCAGGCCCGGGGCCCCCAGGCGAGTGGCGCCACGGATGAGAATCACCGCCCGATCGGCGGAAAGGTCCACCCGCAAACGAGCGTCCGCTCGATCGGACGTGACCGCGCAAGGCGCTGTCGCCATCCGCCGCAAGTCGTCCACGCGGGCGTGGACGATGTCCCAACAAACGGTCGCCTTTGGCGTGGGCGTGGGCACAGCCGTCGCTTCGCTCCTGTCGGCCTGCTGACCGGTCAGGACCACCGTTTCGCCCTTCGAGGCGCTCGCCGCCAGATCCGAGAGGTCGAGATCGTCGAGGCTATCCAGAGCAACGGTAACCCGTCTGGCGCCGGCGCCCTCGGCGTTCTCCGGGATCGGCCGGGCGACCCGGCCGGCGTCGGCCCGCGCAGTCGTTCCCACGCCAACCGCCCCGTCGCGGGCGGCCTCCTTCATGCCAGACCGTGGTTCGCCGTCCGTCACATGGCGCACAAACAGGAACACGTCGCCTTCATCGTTCGCCACGATGTCGTCGATCAATCGGTGCCGGCGAAGCCAGCTTGTGCGCAACTCCTCGTCGCGCAGCAGCGCTCTCTGCTCGGCCCCGCAGTCGGCCCGCGTGGCGGACAAGGCTTCGCTATCCACGGTGCCCCGGAGCGATCCGTCCAGACCGTACAGGAAGGCCCCTGGCTCCGCACCGGGGATCACGAGGACCAGATCGTCCGCCACGAACCGGCTGACGGCGAGTTCCACGGCATGGCAGGCCTCCAGGGCAACGCCGCCATCGCGGGTCGGGAGCAGACCGCGCGCCGTTCCTTCCAGCCCGATCAGCCAGGCAATGTGCGGCTCCCAGATGCCACCTGGTTCCGGCGAAGGACTGAGGCGCCGGGCGAGCCCCACTGCTGCGGTCAGACCGCCGCGATGATCCAGGTCGCCGACGATCTCCAGGTTGTCCTTGAGTGGGAGGGTTCGCCCGTCGTGCCGCCGATACACCCCGAAGAGGTCGCCGGCAAAGACCAACCCGCCGCCGGTCGCGGCTCCCAGCCGACTGTAGTTGCCGTATCTCGAGGCGCGCCCGTAAGTGCTGCCCGAGAGCGTGGCCTCCAGTTCGACGGGCCCTGCCCCGGGACGCCACGAGTAGACCCCGTCGCGTTCCAGGCCGAACAGGAGGCGCCCATCTCCTTGCCAGCGGACATCCGCCGCCGCCGAGAGCTCCTCCGGGAGACCCAGCTGACCGAGATCTTCCAGCACGGGCGGCGAGGCGTCGGCCCCCTGTGCCACGGCGGGCGCCGAGGCGAGAGCCATCGTCAGGAGCGAGAGACCGGTCAGCCTCGGCAGGCCCGACGTCAACGCGTCAGTTCCCGAACGCGTCGAGTACGGAGACGGTCCTTTCTGGCGGGTGGGACACGCTCGGATTCGGCGGTCCGAACCGGGCTGCCCAGACGCGGCTCCTTGCAGCCTCCTCGTTCAAGCTCAGGCGCGGGAGACCCGTCCCAGACGCCAACCCGACCGGCTGATGGGTTCCCTGGTTGTCCAAGAGAGACGCTTCGGAAGTTGCGGCTTGTTGCTGGCGCAGCGGATCAAGGGGCCCTTCTCCGCCATTGCCACCGGTGCTGTATTCGATGATGACGCACTCGATGCATCCCGAGCCGCTGCCATAACAGAAGTTGGAGTAATCGTCAGTCGTGGAGTTCCAGTAGATCGAGCAGATGATCACCTGAGCCTCCGCCACGGCGGGGGCAAGGGCAACCGCAGCGCCAGACAGCAGCGTAGCGGCGACGAGAGTCCGTAGGCATCGCTTCGAGTTCTTGGTTTCCATTCTGAGAAGGGCTCGGGTCGTCGTTCAACGTGTTTCGAGGTCGCGCGTTTCTAGCACTTCAGCCCGGCCCCCGCAAGCAGGCTGTCGTGGCTCATCGCAAATGACAGTCGAGGGCTGCAAGGCGCGCACAGTGAGCGACACGATGGCCTTTGCCCTGCGCGGCGGCGTAGATTGTCGCAACGGAAAGGCAGCTGCCGGCAACAGAGGCGGTGCGGGCTTCGCGGGTTCCGCGCCGGAGGGCCACTTGTCGCGCACCCTACCGGCGCACGCGCTCGATGATGCGCGCGGAGTCCTTCATGAACTCCATCATCTTCTCCTCGATCGCGCCGCCGCGTTCGTCGAGCCGGCGGGCCTGAGCCAGGGCGCCGCGCGCCCCGTCCTCGTCGCCCGATGCCAGGAGCGCCATGCCCAGTCGGGTGAGCGCCGCGGTCGACGGTCCGAGCTCGGTCGACTGGGACAGGAAGTCGATCGCCTCGTCGAGTTCCTGGCGCTTGTAGTGGACCCAGCCCAGGGCCGCCAGCGGGAACTGGCGCAATTCCTCCGGGGCGTGCTCCAGGGACCGGCGCGCGAAGTCGAGCGCCTGGTCGAGTTCCTCGTCCATCTCCGCCAGGTTGTACGCCATCTCGTAGTAGGCGATGCTCTTCGAGAAGTTGGAGCCGGCCTCGTCGAGCAGCCGTCGTCCCGCGTCGTTCGCATCCCCGTACTTGCCCTCGCTGCGCAGCGCCTCGATCAGGGTCGCGTAGGCGGTCGCCCGCAGCATCTCGCCCGGATCCGATGCAAGCACCCGCTCGGTCAGCGGGCGGATCTCCTGGATGCGGTCGAGCCGGAGGCAGGCCAGGGCGCAGGACATCAGCAGAGCCGGGTTGTCCGGGTCGAGCGCGAGCGCCTCGCGGTAGCAATGGAGCGCTTCGGGCGCGTCGCCGGATCGGATCGCCTGCTCGCCGCGGCCGACCCAGTCCGCCGCGGCGGGGCTGGTCCGGGGCAGATCGGCGCCGGAGCGCCCGGAGAGGTAGGCCACCAGGTCGCGGTAGCGCATGCGCCTGGGGTTCAACTGCTGGGCCGTGCGGAACGCGACGAGGGCCTTGCGGTTCCAGCCCCGATCCAGGTAGCAGAGGCCGAGAAGGTGATGGCACTCCTCGAAGGCGGGATCGGCCTGAATCGCCCGGCTCAGTGACTCGATCGCCCCCGGCAGCCGGCCCATCTCGTAGTGGCAGCGGCCGAGCAGGTAGAGCGCCTGCGGCACGACGTCGATCTCGACCGCGCGTTCGAGAAACGCGGCGGCGGACTTCAACTGTCCGCGGCCGGCGAGCGACGCTCCCAGGCAGAAGTGTGGCAGGAACGCGTCCGGGTGCTGGATCACGGCCCGCTCCAGCAGCTCCTGGCCGCGTTGCTCGTCGCCCTGCTGGAGTTGGATGACGCCGGTGTAGACGAGACCCTGGACGTGGTCCGGCTTGGCCTCCAGCAGACGGTCGAAGTGCTCCAGAGCGCGTTCCAGTTGGCCCTCCTGGAAGTGCGATTCGCCCAGGAACCGGGCCAGTTCGTGGTTGCGGCGGTCGAGGCCGGCCGCCTCCTCCAGCGCCTTCATCGCGCGGGCCAGGTCCAGCCCGTTCAGCGCGTGCTCCGCTTCCTCCAGGAGCTGCGTGAAGGCGGGGCGCCGGCCACCCTCGTAGAGTCCCAGAACGCTGTCCTTGACCGCCGCGAAACGCTCGCGTTTCTCCAGCACGAGGAACTGGTAGTCCATCTTGGACTCCCAGAGGTCGCTCCACTCGGCGGCGTTGATCACGTCCTGCCGTTCCAGGATGTCGCGCAGGGCCAGCATGCCGGCGTGATGGACGAGGATGCTTTCCTCCTGCCGCTCCATGGCGCTCAGGACCTTCTGCACCGTTTCGCCGGTGCGTTTGAGAACTTCCTCGAGGATCGAGATCCGTTCCAGCAGGTGCTCGTCGAGCGAGAATTCCTCGTCGCCGGCGTCGAGCGTCTCCTCGCCCGAGACGGCCGAACCGGAGAGCACCATCAGCTTCTGCCGGCAGCGCTGGCAGTACTCCGCGTCGTCCTCGTTCCGCGCGCCGCAGACCTGGCAGTACATCGCGGCGGTGAGCCTACTGGGTGCGCGGCTCTGTTGCCGTGGGTCTTCTGACCCACGGTAGAAACGCGCCGCAGGCGGCGGACAGTACGCGCCGGCCGTCAGGCCGGCTCGTTCTTGTAATCTCCGCGCCCGGAGAGCGACGATGCGCTGGAGCAACTACTACCTGATGACCGCCCGCGAGGCGCCCCGGGACGCCGAGGTGATCAGTCACCAGTTGATGGCGCGCGCCGGCCTCGTGCGGCGGCTCGCGGCGGGGATCTACACGATGCAGCCGGCCGGTTGGAGGACGGCGCGCAAGCTGATGGCGATCGTCCGCCGCGAGATGGAGCGGGCGGGAGCGGTCGAGCTCTCGATGCCGGCGATTCAGCCCGCCGAGCTGTGGGAGGAGTCGGAGCGCTGGTTCAAGTACGGCCCCGAGCTGCTGCGGATGGAGGACCGTCACGGACGGCGGTTCTGCTTCGGTCCGACCCACGAAGAGGTCATCACCGACCTCGTCCGGCGCGACGTGAAGAGCTACCGGCAGATGCCGCTCAACCTGTTCCAGATCCAGACCAAGTTCCGGGACGAGATCCGTCCCCGCTTCGGGCTGATGCGCGGCCGGGAGTTCATCATGAAGGACGCCTACTCCTTCGACGCCACGGAGGAAGGCCTCGACCGGAGCTACCAGGCCATGTACGCGGCCTACTCGCGCATCTTCGAGGCCTGCGGGCTCGAGTACTCCGTGGTCGAAGCGGACCAGGGAACGATCGGCGGTTCCTCGTCCCACGAGTTCATGGTGCTCGCCGACACCGGCGAGAGCGCAGTGGCGAGCTGCGCTGCCTGCGGCTACGGCGCCAACGTCGAGCGGGCGGAGATCGGCGCTCTGCCGCTCCCGGCGCGGGGCGGCGACAGCGGCAGCGGCGACGGAGCTCGCCGGGTTTCGACCCCGGGAGCGACGACGGTGGCCGAGGTCGCCGGGATGCTGGAGGTCGACGAGGCCTCCGTGGTCAAGACCCTGATCTACGAGACGGACGACGGGTTGGCGGCAGTCGCGATCCGCGGGGACCGCGAGGTGAACGAGGTCAAGCTGCTGAACGTGCTGGGCGGCCTCGGGCTGCGGCTCGCTTCGGCCGAGCAGGTGGCGGCGGCGACGGGCGGTCCGCTCGGCTTCTCGGGTCCGGTCGGCCTTTCGCCCGAGGTGCGCCTGGTGGTCGACGAGTCGGCGCGCCCGCTCGCCGGTTTCGTCTGCGGCGCCAACGCCGGCGACGAGCACCTCGTCTCCGTACGCTGGGACCGGGACGTGGCGAGCGCCCGTCCGCTCGAGTGGGCCGACGTGATGACCGCCGAGGCCTCCGACCCCTGCCCGCGCTGCAGCGGCGGCATACTCCGCATCTCGCGGGGCATCGAGGTCGGCCACATCTTCAAGCTCGGCACCGCCTACTCCGAGAGGATGAACTGCACCTTCAGCGACGAGCAGGGGAAGCTCCGCCCGGCGGAGATGGGCTGCTACGGCCTCGGCATCGGCCGCACGACGGCGGCGGCGATCGAGCAGGGGCACGACGACGACGGCATTGTCTGGCCCGTGCCCCTTTCGCCCTTCACGGTCGTCCTCAGCTCGCTCGACCCCGGCGACGAGGCCGTGAGCTCGGCGGCGGACGGTCTCTACGAGGAACTCGAGGCGGCGCTCGCCCCGGGGGGCTTCGACATCCTCTACGACGACCGCCGCGAGCGGCCGGGCGTCAAGTTCAAGGACGCGGACCTGGTCGGTTTCCCGGTGCGGGTCGTCGTCGGCGGCCGCTCGCTTCGGGCCGGCGGCGCCGAGGTCTCGAACCGGCTGGACGGCGAGCGCGAGGTCGTGCCGCTCGATGAGGTGCCGAAGGCCGTCCTGGCCCGGCTGATGGGTGCGCGGGTCTTCTGACCCGCCGCCGCCGAAGGCGGCCGGGAAGCGCGCCGCGAAGCGGCGACCTTAGCCCTCCTCCTCTTCCGGCTCGGGCAGCACCCACAGCCTCAACGACACGATCCGGTTCCCCTCGACCTCCACCACCTCCAACCGCAGCCGGCCGACCTCGACGGTGTCCCCGGCCTCGGCGGTCCGGCCGAGTTCGGACAGGGCGATGCCGGCGACCGTGTCCTCCTCGCGCTCATCGGAGATGTCCATGCCGAGCTCGTCCTCGAGATCGTCGAGCAGCATGCCGCCGAGGACCTTGTAACCGCCGTCGTCGAGGCGGACGAACTCCGGCGCCTCGGCGTCGAACTCGTCCTGGATCTCGCCGACGATCTCCTCCAGCACGTTCTCGAGCGTCACGATGCCGGCCACGCCGCCGAACTCGTCGACCACCGCGGCCATGTGGATCTGCTCGCGGCGCATGCGGGCCATCAACTGGTCGAGCGGCAGGGTCTCGGGCACCGCGAACGTCTCCCGGGCGATGTCGCGCAGCGACTCCGGCGGTTCCTCGGCGATGAACAGGTCCTTGATGTGGACGAGACCCACGAGCTGGTCCAGGTCGCCCTCGCAGAGCGGGAAGCGGGTGTGGCCGCTCCGGCGGGCGCGCTCCAGGTTCGCGTCCATCGGCGCCGCCGCGTCGAGGTAGACGACCTCGGTGCGGGGGACCATCACCTGGCGGGCGTTGCGGTCGGACAGCTCGAACACGTTGTCGAGCAGTTCGCGCTTGGGCTCGGAGAGTTCGGTCTCCTGCTCCGAGGCGAGGAGGCTCCGGATCTCCTCCTCGCTGTGGGCGAGTTCGCCGTGCCGCAGCGGCTCGATGCCGAACAGGCGCAGGAAGGCGTTCGCCATCTGGTTCAGGACCCAGATGCCGGGATAGGTCACCTGGTAGAAGAACCACAGCGGCGCCGCCACCCACAGGCTGGTCGGCTCGGGCCGGCGGATGGCGAGCGACTTGGGCGCCAGTTCGCCGAGCACGATGTGGAACATGCTGATGATCGCGAAGGAGACCACGAGGCTGATCGAGTGGGCGGCTTCGGCCGGCAGGTTGGGCACCAGGTCGAAGAGGGGCTGCAGCAGGCGGTTGACCGCGGGTTCGCCGACGATGCCGAGACCGATGCTGGCGAGTGTGATGCCGAGCTGAGTCGCCGACAGGTAGGCGTCGAGCTGGTCGATCATGCGCTGCGCGAGACGGCCGCGGAGCGTGTCCTGGTGGGGCGCCACCTGGGTCGGCCGGACCTTGACCAGGGCGAACTCGGCGGCGACGAAGAAGCCGTTCAGGCCGACCAGGAACAGGGCCAGGGCCAGGCTCCAGCCCAGCGGCAGGTCGAGATTCACGGGCGGCCCGGTGGCCGCGACGACCGGCGGGATCACTCGCGGGCCGGGAGGGGCGTCGTCGTCAGCGGAGGACGGGACCCGCGGTCACAGGCGCGCTGGTCGGGGTCCGGGTCGGGGTCGTCCAGACTGGAGTCGGATGGCGAAGGATCCGGAGCTTCGTCGTTCACGCCGGCTTAGCGTAGCAGGGAAGGGCGGGTTCTAGTGTTCGTGCCATGGCTGGGGCTCGCTCTGCCGCCGGACGTGTAGACCCGCGCCGGCGATGGTCTCGATCAACTCCTCGACGTGCTCGACGCCGCGGGTCTCAAGCCGCAGCTCGATGTGCACTTCATTGAGGCCGAGTGCGGTGAAGGCGCGCTCGTGGTGGGTCTCCAGGACGTTGGCGCCCGCGTCGCCGACCAGGTTGAGCAGCGCGGCCAGGGCGCCCGGACGGTCCTTGACGCAGACGTCGAGCCGGACGAGGCGGCCGTCCTTCGTCAGGCCGCGGTCGATGATGCGGTTGAGGAGGGTGACGTCGATGTTGCCGCCGGTCAGCACCATCGCGGTCCGTCGGCCCTTCGCCTGGGGGATGTGGCCGTTGACGACCGCGGCCAGCACGGAGGCCCCGGCGCCCTCGACCACCGCCTTCTCCCGCTCGAGCAGGAGGAGGACGGCGTTCGCGATCTCTTCCTCGTCCACCGTCACGATGTCGTCGACCAGGTCCCGCACCAGCCCCATGGTCAGCTCGCCGGGTCGCTTGACCGCGATGCCCTCGGCGATCGTGTGGCGGCGCTCCACCGTGACCGGCCGGCCGGCGGCGAGGCTCTCCTGCATCGAGGGGACGGCCTCCGTCTGCACGCCGATGATCCGGGTCTGCGGCCGGTGCGCCTTGTAGGCGGCGGCGATCCCCGCGATCACCCCGCCGCCGCCGATCGGCACGACGACGACTTCGAGGTCGGGTTCCTGGGTCATCAGCTCGAAACCGATCGTGCCCTGGCCGGCGACGATCTGGGGGTCGTCGAACGGATGGACGTAGGTCTTGCCGTGCTCGGCCTCGAGCTCCCGGGCATGGGCCGTCGCGTCGTCGAAGGTCTCGCCGGCGAGCCGGACATCGGCGCCGAAGTTCCGGGTGTTGGCCACCTTGATCAGGGGCGTGGGCAGCGGCATGACGACGGTCGCCTCGAGCCCGAGGCGGTTCGCGTGGTAGGCCACTGCCTGGCCGTGGTTGCCGGCGGAGGCGGTGATCAGGCCGCGGCTCCGCTCCTCGTCCGAGAGGGTGAGGATGCGGTTGAGCGCCCCGCGCTCCTTGAAGGAGCCGGTCATCTGCAGGTTCTCGAGCTTGAACCAGGCGCCGATGCCGCAGAGGCGGGAGAAGTACTCCGACCGGGCGCAGGGACTCTCGTAGACCGCGCCGGCGATCCGCCGCCGCGCCTGCTCGATCAGCTCGGCCATGTGAAGGGCATCGACCACGACAGGATTCTGCAATACGTTTCTGCTCCGGCGTCTTCCGGAGTCGCCGCCCCGGCGGGTTGACACCAGCGCGGGTCGCGTTGACAGGGCGAGTCTCCCCTTTGTACCGTTGCGGCTTCCCGCGGCCGGCCTTGCCGGCGCTTCTGGCGGCGTTCTCGGCCTCGGGATACAGGCCCGTAGCTCAGTTGGTTAGAGCGCTACGTTGACATCGTAGAGGTCAGCGGTTCGAGTCCGCTCGGGCCTACCAGACATGGGCCGTTCGGTCTGTGGCTCAGGCGCTTAGCTCAGTTGGTTAGAGCGCTACCTTCACACGGTAGAGGTCAGCGGTTCGAGTCCGCTAGCGCCTACCATCGCGGTGACGGGCCGCGCAGGCCCGCCCCCGTTCGGACGAAACCGTCCCCCCCAGACGAACCTGCTCTTCCAGGACCCTCTCGACCGATGCTCGACCTGACGTTGCCTGACGGCTCGGTACGCAGCGTCCCGCCCGGGACGACGGCGCTGGACGTGGCGCAATCGATCGGCCCCGGTCTGGCGAAGGCCGCGGTCGGCGCCGAACTCGACGGCCGCTTCGTCGACCTGCGGACGCCGATCGAGGCGTCCGGTCCGTTCCGGCTGTTCACGTCGAGGGACGACGAGGCCGGTATCTTCCTTCGTCACACGGCGGAGCACGTGCTGGCGGACGCGGTGCAGAGGCTCTGGCCCGGCACCCAGATCGACGTCGGCCGTCGCGATCACACCGACAAGTACCAGTACGACTTCCGTTTCCCGCGGGCCTTCGTGCCCGAGGACCTCGAGGCGATCGAGGCGAAGATGCGGGAGATCCTCGCCGAGAAGCACGACGTCGAGCGGATCGAGATCGACCGCGAGGAGGCGCGGGAGCTGTTCGCCGGCATGGGCGAGGAACTGAAGCTGGAGCGCCTGGACGACATCCCGGAAGGCGAGCCGATCACCCTGTTCCGGCACGGCGAGTTTGTCGACCTCTGCCGCGGTCCGCACGCGCAGCGCGTGGACCAGGTCGGCGCGGTCAAGCTGCTCGAGAGTTCAGGCGTGTTCCACCGCGGCGACGAGAGCCGCGAGCAGTTGCAGCGCATCTACGGGACCGCGTTCACCAGCCGGGATGCGCTCGACGGCTACCTCGCCGACCTGGAACTCCGCCGGGCCCGCGATCACCGCCGTCTGGGCCCGGAACTCGACCTGTTCAGCTTCAACCAGAGTGCGCCCGGCAGTCCGTTCTTCCACCCCCGCGGGACGGTGATCTACAACCTGCTGGTCGACTACGTGCAGGGACTCAACCGGCGCGACGGCTTCCAGGAGGTGCGCACGCCGCAGATTCTCGACGTCGACCTCTGGCATCGCTCCGGGCACTGGGACAACTACCGGGAGAACATGTTCCTCACCGAGGTCGACGAGCGGCAGTACGCGGTGAAGCCGATGAACTGCCCCAGCCACTGCCTGATCTACCGGACCGACCTCCGCTCCTACCGGGATCTGCCGATCCGCTACGCCGACTTCGGCCGGCTCCACCGCTATGAACGGTCCGGCGTGATCACCGGCCTCACCAGGGTGCGTACGTTCTGCCAGGACGACGCCCACACCTTCTGCACCGACGAGCAGGTCGAAGCGGAGGTGCTGCTGCCGGTGTCGACGATCCTGGAGATCTACAGCACCTTCGGCTTCGAGGGCATCCAGATCGAGGTCTCCACCCGGCCGGAGAAGTCGATCGGCAGCGAAGAACTCTGGGAACGGGCCGAGAACGCCCTGATGGGGGCGCTCAGGAGCCGCGGCCTCGAGTTCCAGATCAACGAGGGCGACGGCGCCTTCTATGGCCCGAAGATCGACTTCCAGATCCTCGACGCGCTCGGCCGGAGCTGGCAACTGGGGACCGTGCAACTGGACTACCAGATGCCGGAGCGGCTGGACCTCGAGTACACCGCCAGCGACGGCGGGACCCGGCGGCCGGTCATGCTGCACCGGGCGATGCTGGGCTCGGTCGAACGCTTCCTCGGCATCCTGATCGAACACACCGGCGGCGCCTTCCCGGTCTGGCTCGCCCCGGTGCAGGCGGTCGTCCTGCCCGTCTCGGATCGCTTCATGGAATACGGCCGCGAGGTCGCCAACCGGCTCTCCGACGCCGGCGTCCGCGTCGAACTCGACGAACGCAGCGAGAAGCTCGGCTACAAGATCCGCGACGCCCAGACGAAGAAGGTCCCCTACATGCTCGTCGTCGGCGGCCGCGAACAGGAAGCCGGCACCGTTTCGCTGCGGCTCCGCGAGGCGCCGGAGGACGGCGGTTCCCCTGATCAGGGTGCGGTGACGATCGACGACTTCGCGGCGCGCGTCGCGGACCGGACGGCCGCCAAATCGCTCGATCTGTGAAGCTCAGACTCGGGGGAAGAGCCGATGCCTGGGTCGTCTACGCCGCCGAAGTACCCTCGAACGCCATACCTCCCGTACTCACCGTCCATCGCACCCGACAGCGACCGTCTCGCTGATCCGTCCCGCTTCGTCGGTGAGCCGGTCGTCGTAACTGAGAAGCTCGACGGCAGTTGCACGGTGCACCGGGGCACTGTCTATACACGCAGCGTGAGCGCGCCGACGTCAGCCAAGTGGATGGCGATGGCGAAGAAGCACCACGCTTGGAAGGTCGCGGAGCCGGATATCTACCTCTACGGCGAGGGCATCTTCGGCGTCCACAGCATCGAGTACGAGCCGGTCGCAGAGGACGAGACGTTCTACGCCTTCGCTCTCCGGGTAGGCAACGATCGCTTCGCGTCCTTCAGGGACATGGTCCACTTTGCCGGACGGCGCCAGATTCCAGTGGTGCCGGTCCTCTTCGACGGCGTCTTTCGGTCCGAGAGCAAACTCCGCAGCTTCGTGGACGATGCTCACGGGGAGCCCTCAGCCTTGGGCGGCGAGAGGGAAGGCGTGGTTGTTCGGCTGGCGGGCTCGTTCCGCGCATCCGACTTCGGCCGTTCCGTCTGCAAGAGCGTCCGCGCGGGTCACGTCCAGACGGACGAACACTGGACGAAGCACTGGAAGCCTTGCCGGCTCGCACGCCGTAGCTGAGGAGGGAGAGACCGCCTGAACCTGGTTCTGGGCTATCCTCAGGTCTCTCCCAGACGTTCAAGAACCCGGCGACGCGCCGAGCTTGCCCTGCTGCAATTGCCGCAGGGTGCCTTCCTGTCCCTGATGTCCGATCCGATCCCGGAAGCCATCTCGCTTCTCAACGAACACCACCGAGCGTTCTCCGCTGCGAAGCCGTTGGCGGACAAGACCGGACATACCGTTCCCTCGGACACCAAGTCCTTCTCGGAGATTCTCGTGAGCCTGCTTACTGGGCTCAGGGGGCGCACGCGAAGAAAGGGCTCGGATCTGAGCGATGGATCAGATGTCAAGGCGGCGTCTGTCTGGAGCGCCATAGATACGCCGCGCTTCAACGGTTGTGCGCCGGCGGGGCGAGTGAGCGACACCGCCAAGAAGCCGAACGACGTGTCGGCGCTCGACGACATGCCGTTCATGTTCTTCGTCCTGTGGGACGGAGGGGACGACGGTAGGCCGCGGTGTCGCGTGTGGTGCGTCAGGCCTCGCTCAGACCGGGAGTTTCGCCGAATGGTGGCCACTTGGTACGCGAAACGCGAAGCGGGAGAGATAAAGAGCACGAACTTCCAGCTTCATCCGCCCAGAAACCGTGAAGACAACGTCATTCGGAATAGTTGCGGCAACCTAGAGTATCCGCTCCTCTTCCGCGCAGAGATGCGGGGCGGCACCTACGAGGTTGTTCACTTCGATCCGACCGTTCTGGTTGACGGGGAGTGTCGCCTCTCGACGTAGTCGGTACTTAGTTGGAATCTCGGTATTCCTTCGTGTAGGCGCTGGAACGCTCGGTGCTCGTCCATCACGCAGTTGTAGAAAGCCTCGCGACACTCTACGTACGAGGCCAATGCGCTGGAGTCGATATCGACATCGGGAACGACAACATCGTGCAGGAGGCAGCTCTTGTCTACGCGTTGGCGGCTCGACGAGGTCCCGCTCGCTAGTGCAGTCACCGTGCCTATCACTGTTGCATGGTGGAGACGAAGCGCCAGCTCCCAAGGGCTGACTCCGTCGCGGGGTCTCAACACGGCGAACTCCGTACTGCAGGTCCAGTTGCCTTCGAGGTTCGGCACGACGCACACCCTCCAAATCCGGGGGTTTATGCATGACAGGAGGACGTCACCGCTCCGGCAGGCTTGAGGTGGGGTCGCCGGTCTGTTGGCGCTTGCCTTCATGACGTCGATCGCTCCCGTCCCGTCGACGTTGAGGATGGAGACGTGATACCAAGGCTCGGCGGCTGTCGCTTGCGTAGTACCTCGCTCTTTGTGAAGACGTGCCATTTGCGAAAGGGGCTTGCCGGCGGCCGTCTTCCTCGCGCCGGACATGCGCTGGAGGGCCGAGGGTGCTAGGCGATCGGCCGAGCGCCACTCCTTGATCCACGTGCCGCCGTTCGCGCGCCGGAGTTCATAGTCCTGGGCAACATCCAATAGATCGTTTCCTTGGGGGTCGGCGACGCGGCGGTTGCCCCGTTTCCGGAAGCCAATGTGCTTCGCGTGAGCGATGTAGGCGGCAGCGTGCTGACGAGCTTCCGTCTTCCGAAGAACAAGAAAGGAGGTCTTGGCGACAGTGCCGCCAAGAGAGAAGGTCACCGCGGGTAGAGATACGATCGCCAGTAGTTCCAGCGCGCAGCCATCGGCTACAACTTCATAGTGGTCAAGCATCTGGCGAAACTTCCGCGCGTGCAGCACACCATCGGGAAGAATGATTGCGAGCACTCCGCCAGTCGCTAGCAGGTCTAGGCAACGAAGAACGAAGATCTCGGATGGGTCGCAGGTGTCGCCAGGCTGCTTGAGCCCCAGGAATCGAAGCAGACGCCGGTCCATCGCACGCTCAAGGTCCGGGGACCAACGGTACTTACCGGTTCCAAACGGCGGATTAGTGGCAATGGCGATGTAGCGCTGTAGTTCGCCCGACACTTCCGGCGCTGTTAGCGAGTCGTTTACGCGCAGAAAATCGGACGGTATACCGTCAAAGGCGAAGTTGAGACGAGCCAAGTCGATAGAGAGGGAAGACTGATCATAGAGGCGCACCATGCTGCCGACTTGGTACGGCTCGAATCCCATGGTTCGGAGTTGACGTGCCAATGCCAACGCGAACCTCCCTGTACCGCCGCAGGGGTCGCCAAGAAGTGCTTCGGGCGTCGTTGTGCGGGCCAGCTCGTGTAGCGGTCGTGCGATGCTCGAAAAGACCATTTCGGTCATCGGGCCGACGACTTCTTCGGGCGTGAGATGAGTACCGAGGCCTTCACCGCCTTCCCACTTTCCTCGAAGGAGCGTGTTGAAGGCGAGACCAAGGCAGTCACTGTCGGCGCAGAGAACCCTCACTCGGTCGAGGACGGAAAGTATGTGGGAAAGATGATCGCGGCACTCGCGTAGGGTGGTGGCGAAGTCGAAGTCGTCGTGAAGAGGAGTCGCGCCGAGACTCTCGGTGCTTTCAACGTATGAGCGAACTAGCTCGTCGACCCTGTCGCCGTTTCGCGTTGGGGCGGCCAAGAGGCACCGCGAAAGTACGAAGAGGGTCTTCGACATGGGCTTCAGCGAGGTGTTGACGTAGATGTAGTCGGCGAGGTCAAGCAGGAGGCGCTCCGCCTCGGCCAAGTCTGTCGCTGGGCGCAGGGGCGGTGGCGGCTGCTCACCGGCGAAGAGGTCCAGGTTGGGCAATGTCAGATCCTCAGGTTCCTGGTTTGAGGGGCACGGAGGCGTCATGCGAGCCTCGTTGTGTTGCCGACAGCCGGCCCTAGCGGCGACGGGGAGAGAGTACTACGCCGAGACGACGTGCAAGGCCCCTTGTCGCTCGGGTTCCGGGCCACGCGTTCAGACGGCGTTCAGCCTGCAACGGAGCCGGAGGGGGAGGGTCCCAGCGGACTTGGAGCGAGCGACTCCCGATGTCGCCTCAGGAACCGACGACCAACCGGAGCGAGCGGAACGGAGCGAGCGCGGTCATCCCATCTTCCGAGAGAACGCGAGCGGCCGTTGGGACCCTCCCCCTCCGGCTCCGTTGCAGGCGGCCTAAACCGCCGTCGTCGCGCCGCCGCCGCCACGCCCGCGCGTGACTAGCCGGGAGCCGCGTTTCCGGCTACTATTCGCCGTTCGGCGGCTCCTCCGAGCCCCACAGGAGGCTCTGGAATGCCCAAGCAGAAGACGCACCGTGGAGCGGCCAAGCGCTTCAAGCTCACCGCCAAGGGCAAGGTGAAGCGCAGGCACTCGATGATGAACCATATGCAGACCAAGAAGGCGCAGGGCCGGAAGCGGAAGCTGCGCAAGCAGGCCGACGTTGAGGGAGCTTTCGCCAGGGCGATCAAGGGGATGATCCGCTAGAGAGGCTTGCGCTGGAGCTTCCGGCGAGGCGGGGCCGACCCGCCTGTCCGGGACCCAAGGGGGGCATGGACGATGGCACGAGTGAAACGGGGCAGCCGGCGAGCCCGGCGCCGGAAGAAGATTCTCAAGCAGGCGAAGGGTTACTACGGCGTCAAGTCGAAGGGCCACCGGATAGCCAAGCAGGCGGTCGACCGGTCGCTCGCCTACTCCTACCGCGACCGGCGGCAGCGGAAGCGCCAGTTCCGGAGCCTCTGGATCGTCCGGATCAACGCTGCCGCGCGGCTGAACGGACTGACCTACAGCCGGCTCATGTCGGGGCTCAAGCTGGCCGGTGTCGAGCTGAACCGGAAGATGCTCGCGGACCTGGCGGTGCGGGATGCCGAAGGGTTCGCCGCCATAGCTATGGCCGCGCGGGGAGCGCTTGAGGCCGGCGCCGGTTCGACCTCGCCGTCCTGATGCCTGAAGGGGCGATCGACCCGGTCGCGCGTCTCGAGGCGGCGATACAGCGGGCCAGGGAGGCGCTGGCGGCCGAGCGGGAGCGGACGCGGGAGTTGACCGCTGAACTCGAAGCGGCCGAGAAGCGTGCCGCAGCGGAGCGCGCCGAGGTCGGTCAGCGGGTCGAGGCCCTGGCCGAGGGGCTCGAGGAGCTGCTGGCCGACGGCGATTCCTGACGCTCCGGCTGCTATAGTGCTCGCCCACGAGAGGTGTCGAGAAATGGCCGAAAGTGAACGCCAGGAAGAGGTTGCGGCTACTGTCGCCGTCGAGATTTTCGGCGTTCCCTACTCCCTCCGCGAGGATGGAGCGGTGGATGCGGGCCGCCTTCGCGAACTCGCGGAGAAGGTCGATCGCAAGATGCGGGAGGTCGCTGACCAGGCGCCGAACCTGGAGCCGAGTCAGATCGCCGTCCTCGCCGCGTTGAATCTCGCCAACGAGGCCAACGGTGGAACAGAAGCGGACGGCGGGCGCTACCGGGAACTGGTGGAGCGCGTCTCGATCCTGACCTCCGACCTGGAGGCCGCCCTCGACGCCTGACTGTTGCTGAAAGGAACTTTGACCTTGCATCCCCTGCGCGGTTCGTGATGAAAGCCGTGGTTGGAACCATCGCTCTTCTCAAGGGAGTCCTTCAACTGCTCGCCCGTGCCAGCCCCGCTCGAACGGGGACGCTAACGGCGGGTGGCGCGGACACCCACCTGGTCCCGCTCTGGTTCTTTGTCGGGGCGCGTTCACACGGCCCCGCGGGGGATGCCCTTCTGCCCGGATCGAGGGCCGATGACCGAAACCACACTCATTGCCGCGGGCGCAGCTCTGGCTACGCTGGCGGCTGCCTGGCTGTTTTGGAGCCTTGCCGGACGGCGTAGCGCGGCGAAGCTGATCGAAGAAGCGAGGCGCCAGGCCAGGAGCCTCGTTGAAGAGACCGAGCGCGACTGCGCGGCCAAACGTCGCGAACAGGAGCTGGCGGCGAAGGAGGAGTTGCTGACGCTTCGCTCGGAGTTCGAGCGATCGACGGTCGAGCAGCGCCGGGCGATGGAAGAGCAGGAGCGGAAGCTCAGCGAACGCCGCGTGCGCTCACGTGAGAAGGCGGCCGCGCTCGAGACGCTCGAGCAGGAACTGAACGGACGGCAGCGGACGCTGGGGGAGGCGGAGAGCCGGCTCGAGGTCGAGCGCGGCGAGGTCGGAGAACGGCTGGAGGAGGTTCGCCGGCAACTGGAACGCGTGTCCGGACTGACCGTGCAGCAGGCCCGCGAGGAATTGAGCCACAGTCTCGAACACGAGGTGCGCATGGAGTCGGCGCACATGGCCAAGCGGATCGAGGACGAGGCGCGGGAGTCGGCGCAACGCGAGGCCCAGCGGATCATCAGCCTCGCCGTCGAACGTTCCGCGTCCGACTACGTCTCGGAGACGACGGTATCCGTGGTCATGCTGCCGAACGACGAGATGAAGGGGCGGATCATCGGCCGCGAGGGGAGGAACATCCGGGCCCTGGAACTGACCACCGGCGTCGACCTGATCGTGGACGACACGCCGGAGGCGGTCATTCTCTCGGGCTTCGACCCGTTCCGGCGGGAGATCGCCCGCGTCACCCTGGAACGGCTGATCGCCGATGGCCGCATCCACCCGGCCCGCATCGAGGAGGTGGCGGCGAAGGTCAAGTCGGAGTTCGAGGATCGAGTGCAGCGCGAGGGCAGCGAGGCCCTGCTGGAGCTGAACCTGTCCGGTCTTCACCCCGAACTGACCACGCTGCTGGGCCGGCTCCGCTTCCGCACGTCCTACGGCCAGAACGTCCTGCAGCACAGCAAGGAAGTCGCGTTTCTGGCGGGAACGATGGCGGGCGAGTTGAAAGCCGACGTCCATGTCGCCAAGCGCGCCGGCCTGGTCCACGACATCGGCAAGGCGGTGGACCGGGAAATGGACGGCACGCACCTGGAGATCGGCATCGACCTGCTGCGTCGCTACGGCGAGAGCGAGGAGGTGGTGCACGCGATGGCCTGTCACCACGGCGACTACGACCCGGAGACGGTCGAGGCGGTTCTCGTGACCGCCGCCGACGCGGTCTCCGCGGCCCGTCCCGGCGCCCGGCGGGAGGTCCTCGAGAACTACGTGAAGCGCCTCAAGAAGCTGGAGGACCTGGCATCGAAGTTCAAGGGCGTCCAGAAGAGCTACGCGATCCAGGCCGGCCGGGAAGTGCGGGTCATCGTCGACTGCAAGGAGCTCAGCGACGAGCAGGCCGTGTGGCTGAGCCGCGACGTGGCGCGCAAGATCGAGAGCGAGCTCACGTATCCGGGCCAGATCAAGGTCACCGTGATCCGTGAGTCGCGGTCGATCGAGTACGCGCGCTGAGGGAGTCCGGATGGCACGCTTCCTCTTCGTCGGCGACGTGGTCGGGAAGCCCGGACGGCGAGCGCTGTCGCGGCTGCTGACGGAGTTGATCGACCGCCGCCGGGTCGACGCCGCGGTGGTCAATGTCGAGAACGCCGCCGGCGGCAGCGGCGTGACTCCGGGCGTGCTCGAGGAACTCTCGGCCCTGCCGATCGACTGCATGACGACGGGAAATCACGCCTGGGCGAAGAAGGAAGGCGTGCCGTTCTACGACCGGATCCCGAACCTGTTGCGGCCCGCGAACTACCCTGAGGGCAATCCCGGGCGCGGGGTCTTCGTCGGCGAGCTGCCGGTGGGCACTCCGTACGCGGTGGTCAACCTGGAGGGCCAGACCTTCATGAAGCCGCTGCCCTCGCCGTTCGCCGCCGCCGACTCCATCCTGGCCGGCCTGGATCCGGCGATCCGGATCGTCCTGGTCGACTTCCACGCCGAAGCGACGAGCGAGAAGCAGGCGTTCGCCTACCACCTGGACGGCAGGGTGACCGCGGTGCTCGGCACCCACACCCACGTGCCGACCGCCGACGCCCGCGTCCTGCCGCAGGGTACGGCGCTGGTGACGGACGTCGGCATGACCGGTCCCTACGACTCGGTGATCGGCGTGCGCGCCGACCGGGCGCTCAAGCGCTTTCTCCTGAACACGCCGGCCGGCTTCGAGGTCGCAAAACGGGATGTCCGTCTGGCGGCCGCCCTGGTCGACGCGGACGAAGCGACGGGCCGGGCCACCAGGATCGAGTCCCTGCTGCTCCCGGTCGACTGACGCGGCGGCGGCGACCCGCTACTTGGCGGTCCCGGGCTCGAGTTCGGCCAGGCCCCGCCAGGTGCTCTTGCTGTCGTCGAAGGAGGGCAGCGGCGGCTCGATGCCGCGCTTCTCGTTCACCTGCCAGGACCAGACGTAGGACCATTTGAGGTAGGTGCCGTAGGCCTGGAGCAGGCAGAACACGAGGCCGCGCATGCCGTCGAGCACGCCGAACTGCAGGCCGTACGTGCGCAGGAAGCGCCACAGGGAGCGCCCCAGGACCTCGGCGGGACCGGACCGGCGGCCGTCGCGCCAGAGCTGGGCCGCTCCCCACCAGCTGTAGCGCTGGATCCTCCGGGAGTAGGAGAGCAGGTCGTCGACCATGAAGTGGTCCATGGGACGCCGGAGCACCGGCGCCGGCGTCCGGGTCAGCATGTCCGCGTGGACGCGGCGGTTCGGGTACCGGCCCGCGTCGCGGCGCAGCAGGCGGACGACGCGGTCGTGCTGCCAGCCGGAGAAGCGGATCACCTTGCCCAGGAAGAACACCCGCCGCTTGATGGTGTAGGCGTCCTGGGCCGGTTCTCCACCCTGGAACAGCGCCTCGATCTCCGCCCGGAGTTCGGGTGTGCAGCGTTCGTCGGCATCGAGAATCAGCACCCACTCGTTCTGGGTCTGGTCCATCGCCCAGTTCTTCTGCGACGCGGAACCGTAGTAGGTGCGCTGGACGAAGCGGGCGCGCTCGCACCCGCGCACGATCTCCGGAGTGCGGTCGGTGGAGAAGGAGTCGACGACCAGCACTTCGTCGCACCAGTCGAGGGACGCGAGGCAGTCGGCGATGTGACGTTCCTCGTTGTAGGTGGTCACCAGGGCCGAAATCGGCGGCCGCCCTTCGTCTTCCGGCGTTCCGTCCACGCGCGCATTGTATGCGGAGGGTAGGCTACGCGGCCGTGCGCTACCCCGGTCCGCGCAACGTAGCGCTTGGTCTGCCGTTTGCCTGGCTGGCGTTGTTGGGGTTGCTGGGGAGCTTGGTGGCCCCGCGCGCCTTCGCCTGCAACGCGGAGGGGGAGCACGCCGGGCCCAGCCGCGCGGACGAGGCCGGTCTGAGAGTCAGCACCGGAGTGACCGACTTCGGCAGGGGCCACGAGACCGTCGAGGTCGGCATCGAGCATCGCTTTGCCACCGACTGGTGCCTGGGGCTGGGTCCCCATGTGGGCGCTTTCGTGACCCTCGACGAGTCGTTCTTCCTCTACGCGGGCACCGACCAGCGGATCAACCTCGGACGTTTCTGGTTCATCGACACCGGCACCTCCGTGGGTTTCTACGAGAAGGGGGACGGCAAGGACATCGGCGGCGAGTTCGAGTTTCGCACCGGGATCGCGGTCGGACGGCGGTTGCGGGACGGCTCGCGCCTGAGCTTCGGCTTCTTCCACATGTCCAACTCGTCCTACTATCGTCGCAACCCGGGAATGAACTCCCTCCTTCTTCGCTGGTCGAGGTAGCGCGCAAAGTGGCCGTGGATCCGGAACTGCTCGAACTTCTGGTGTGCCCCAGGTCGAAGGGGGCGCTTCAACTCGTGCCGCTGCCGGCCGCCGTCTGCGGGCGGCTCGTCGCCCGCTACCGGGAGCACTTCGGCGAGGAGGAGCCCGAGGTGTCCGAGGGGCTCTGGTGCCGGGACTCCGGTCTCGTCTATCCGATCGTGAGCGACGTCCCGGTGATGCTGGTGAACGAGGCTCTGCAGGCGACCGAGGTGCTGCCGGAAGCAGCCGAAGAGGGCGGGCAGGCGCCCGGCGCGTGAGCGACTTTCCCTCCTTCCTGTCCGCCCTCAGGCCGGAGGTCGACGAGACGCTGGACCGGCTGCTGCCGGACGCGGGAACCGAGCCGGCGGAACTCCACGAGGCGATGCGGTACAGCGTGTTCGCGGGCGGGAAGCGGGTCCGGCCGGCCCTGGTCGTCCTCGCCGGCGAAGCCTGGGGAGGCGCCCGCGAGGACCTGCTGGTGGGCGGAGCGGCCCTTGAGATGGTCCACACGTTCAGCCTGATCCATGACGATCTGCCGGCCCTGGACGACGACGACCTGCGGCGGGGGAGGCCGACTCTTCACCGCGCGCGGGGAGAGGCGATGGCGGTGCTGGCCGGCGACGCGCTGCTGAACCGGGCCTACGAGGTTCTGGGCCGCGAACCGGCCGGGGCGCCACCCGAACGGCGGCTGGAGGCGGTGCGGGTGGTGGGGGACGCGGTCGGTACGGCGGGGATGATCGGCGGCCAGGTCTTCGATCTCCGGCACGAGGGTGATCTTGCGGTCGGAGGACCCGCGCACCCAGGCACTGTCGGCTCGCTGGAGCGGATTCACCGTCTGAAGACGGGAGCCCTGATCGAGGCGAGCACGCGGCTCGGCGGCGTCTACGCGGGCGCGGGAACCGAGGGGATCGAGCAGCTCGGGCGGATCGGCGCCGAACTGGGCCTCCTGTTTCAGATCGGCGACGACATCCTGGACGAGGTCGGCAGTTCGGAGGAACTCGGCAAGACGCCCGGCAAGGACCGGCAGGCCGGGAAGCTGACGTATCCGGGCCTGTTCGGCCTGGAAGTCAGCCGGAAGAAGGCGCTTCAGGCGGCGGACCGCTGCCTGGTGCTGATCGAGGGGCTGCCCTCCCGCGGCGACCTGTTCAGGGCCCTGGTCGCGTTCCTGGTCCACCGCGGCTCGTGAAGCGGCGGCTCGATCGACTGCTGGTCGAGCGCGGGCTGTTCGCCAGCCGGGAACGGGCGAAGCGGGCCGTGATGGCGGGCTGGGTCTGGGTCGACGGGGAACGCCGGGACAAGCCGGGGACGGCGGTGCCGAGCGCCGCCGCTGTCGAGGTGCGAGGCCGCGCTGAACCCTACGTGTCACGGGGCGGCCGCAAGCTCGAGCAGGCGCTGGCCGCGTTCGACGTGGACGCGACGGCCGCCGTCTGCCTCGACGTCGGCGCCTCGACCGGGGGCTTCACGGACTGCCTGCTGGCCCATGGAGCGGCACGGGTCTACGCCGTGGACGTGGGCTACGGCCAGCTCGACGCGGGTCTGCGAAACGATCCCCGGGTGGTCGTGATGGAGCGGATCAACGCCCGTCATCTGCCGTCTGACGCCCTGCCCGAGACCTGCGGCATCGCCACCGTCGACGTCTCCTTCATCTCGATCGTCAAGGTGGCGCCGGCGCTGCTTCCGCACCTCGCCGCCGGGGCCGACCTGCTGGTCCTGATCAAGCCCCAGTTCGAGGTCGGCCGGGATCAGGTCGGCAAGGGCGGCGTCGTGCGGGACGACGAGCTGCGGCGGGACATAGCCGCCCGGCGGATCGCCGAACTGGGCGCGCTGGGGCTCGAGTTCAGAGCCTCGGTAGACTGCGAGCTTCGGGGACCGGCAGGCAACCGCGAGATCTTCGCCCACTTCAGGACATGAGGTCGTGACCAGGATCCAGGAAGTCGCGGTCGTCGCCAAGCCGGACAGCGCGCGCGCGGCCGCCACCGCCGCCGATGTGGAGAGCTGGCTTCGCGAGCGCGGCGTGACGCCAGGCGACGTCGAGGCAAAGGATCTGGGGCTGATCGTCGTCCTCGGCGGCGACGGCACGCTGCTCTCGGTCGCGCGCAGCCGGCCGGGCGTGCCGATCGTGGGGGTCAACCTCGGCAGCCTCGGCTACCTGGCGGAGATCGGTCTCGACCGGCTCTACGCGAACCTGGGGGCCATCCTCGAGGGGCGGTTCGAGGTCGAGGAGAGACTGCTCCTGGACGTCGAGTTGCGGCACGCGGCAGGCGGCATGGAGCGTTACCGCGCGCTCAACGACGCGGTCGTGCACAAGAGCGCCCTTGCGCGGATGATCGATCTGGCGGTGGAGATCGACGGCGAGCCGGTAGCCCGCTACCGGGCGGACGGCCTGATCGTCTCGACGCCGACCGGATCGACGGCGTACAGCCTGTCCGCCGGCGGGCCGATCCTCTACCCGACGCTGCCGGTCGCGTTGCTGACGCCGATTTCGCCCCACACACTGTCGATGCGGCCGATCGTGGTGCCGGAGCGGAGCACGATCGCGATGACGCTGGGCAGCCTGGACGAGGAGGTCTACCTCACGCTGGACGGCCAGGAGGGGGCCCGGCTGCATGGCGGCGACCGGGTGGTCGTGACTGCCTCCGAGTCGAGAGCCCTGCTCGCGAGAGTTGACGGCCAGACCCACTACGACGCCCTGCGCAGCAAGCTCCGCTGGGGCGAGTGACCCCCACGGCTGCGCCTTCCGCTGGTACGATCGCAGCCATGAAGGATCGAGACAACGCGCGGGAGTCATCCCACTTCACGCCGATCGAGGAAGCGGTCGAGATCTTCCGCGACGGCGGACAGGTGATCATCGTCGACGACGAGGATCGGGAGAACGAGGGCGATCTGGCGATCGCGGCCGAGAAAGTGACTCCCGAGGCGATCAACTTCATGGCCACTCACGGCCGTGGGCTGATCTGTCTGGCGATGACCGAGGATCGCTGCGACGAACTCGACCTGCCGCTGATGGTCCGGGACAACACGGCGCCCTTCGAGACCGCATTCACGGTGTCGATCGAGGCCCGCGGCAAGGTCACGACCGGCATCTCGGCGGCCGACCGGGCGGCGACGATCGCCACCGCGATCGACCCCGCCACGCAGCCGCGGGACCTGCTGCGGCCGGGCCATGTCTTCCCGCTTCGCGCCAAGCGTGGCGGCGTGCTGAAACGCGCCGGGCAGACGGAGGCTTCGGTCGACCTGGCGACGCTGGCGGGGCTGGCGCCGGCGGGCGTGATCTGCGAGATCATGAACGCGGACGGGTCGATGGCGCGGGTCCCGGACCTCGTCGAGTACAGCCGCCTGCACAAGCTGCCGATGATCACGGTGTCGGATCTGATCCGTTACCGGCTGAAGCACGAGAGCCTGGTCAGGCTGATCGCCTCGCCGACCATGCCGACGGGCTTCGGTCCGATGAGGGCTTTCGCCTACCACGCCGAACTCACCGGCGAGGAGCATGTCGCTTTGGTGATGGGCGAGCCGAAGCCGGACAAGGACATCCTTGTGCGCGTCCACAGCCAGTGCCTGACGGGCGACGTCTTCCAGTCCGAGCGCTGCGACTGCGGCGTCCAGCTGCACCATGCTCTCGCTACGATCGCCGAGGAAGGCGAGGGCGTTGTGCTCTACCTGCTGCAGGAGGGGCGGGGCATCGGCCTGTTCAACAAGCTGCGCGCCTACGATCTGCAGGACGAGGGGCACGACACCGTCGAGGCCAACCACAAGCTCGGATTCAAGGCCGACCTCCGCAACTACGGCATCGGAGCACAGATTCTCCGCGATATCGGCGTTCGCCGGATGCGGCTGATGACGAACAACCCGCACAAGTACATCGCCCTCTCCGGCTACGGCCTGGAGATCGTCGAACGCGTGCCGATCGAGATCGAGCCGACGGAGTCGAACCGCGACTATCTCCGGGTCAAGCGGGACAAGATGGGCCACCTGCTGAAGCTGGTTTGAGCGGGGACACCGCCGCGCGGCGGGCTCTCATCACCGGCGTGACCGGTCAGGACGGTTCCTATCTCGCAGAGCAGTTGATCGAGGAGGGCTGGGAGGTCTGGGGGCTCGTGCGGCCGGTCGCCCGGACCGGCGGCACCAGGCGGATCGACCGCCTGCTGGACGACCGCGGCCGCACGGGGCGGCGGCTCCGCCTGATCGCCGGCGATCTCACGGACGCCTCGTCCCTTCACCGCGCCGTCGCCGAGGTGCGGCCCCACGAGATCTACAACCTCGCCGCGCAGTCCCACGTCCAGGTCTCGTTCGAGTTGCCGGGGGTCACCAGCCAGGTCACCGGCCTGGGCGTCCTGCACCTGCTCGAGGCGGCCCGGCGGCAGGCGCCGGAGGCGCGCTTCTACCAGGCGTCCTCATCCGAGATCTACGGCCTGGTGGAGGAATCGCCGCAGCGCGAGACGACGCGCTTCTATCCGCGCAGTCCCTACGCGGCGGCGAAGGCCTACGGTTTCCACATCACCCGGAACTACCGCGAGGCCTACGGCCTGTTCGCCGTGAACGGGATCCTGTTCAATCACGAGTCGCCGCGGCGGGGCGAGAGCTTCGTCACGCGGAAGATCACCTTGGCGGCGGCCCGGATTCGGGCGGGTCTGCAGGAAGGCGTGGCGCTGGGCAACCTGGACTCGCGCCGCGACTGGGGCTACGCCGGCGACTACGTGGAGGCCATGCGCCTGATGCTGCGGGCCGAGACCCCCGAGGACTACGTCATCGCCACCGGCGAGACCCACAGCGTCCGCGAGTTCTGCGAGATCGCCTTCGCTCGTGCCGGGATGCCACTGACCTGGCGTGGCGAGAGCGTGGAGGAACAGGGGGTGGCGGAGGATGGCCGGGTGCTGGTCACCGTCGACTCCCGGCATTTCCGCAAGGCCGAGGTCCCGGCGCTGCGCGGCGACGCGAGCCTGGCCCGGGAGCGTCTCGGCTGGCGTCCGCGGGTCGCGTTCCGTCAACTGGTCGAGATGATGGTCGACGCCGATCTCGAAGCCGTCGGATGCGGTTGACGCGCCGCAGGGCGCTCGGGCTGATCGGCACCGGCGCGGCCGTGCCTTTGCTTGGATCCTGCGCCGCGGACGAGCGGCCCGCCGGAACGCCGCGGGAAGGAGGTTCGATGCCCGACGTGCCGATCCACTACATGAGCCTGCGCGACGTTGCGCGCCTGATCGAGGCGCGGGAGCTCTCGCCGGTCGCCCTGACCGAGACGATGCTCGACCGGGTCGCCGCCGTCGACGGACGGCTCAGAAGCTACGCGACCGTGATGGCCGACGAGGCGCTTGCCGCGGCCCGGGCGGCCGAGTCGGAGATCGAGGCCGGGCGCTACCGCGGGCCGCTGCACGGTGTCCCGATCGCCGTGAAGGACCTCTGCTACACGAAGGGCGTGCGCACCATGGGCGCCCTCTCGGTCCTGGCGGACTTCGTCCCTGACTACGACGCCACGGTGGTCGAGCGGCTGGCCGCTGCCGGCGCCATCCTCCTCGGCAAGCTGAACCTGACGGAGGGCGCGATGGGCGCCTATCACCCGGACTTCGACATCCCCGTCAACCCCTGGGACGAAGGCCTGTGGACGGGCGTCTCCTCGAGCGGCTCGGGCGTGGCGACGGCGGCGGGCCTCTGTTTCGGCTCGCTCGGCTCGGACACCGGCGGATCGATCCGCTTTCCGTCGGCCCAGTGTGGGATCGTGGGTCTCAAGCCGACCTGGGGGCGGGTCAGCCGCTACGGCGTGCTCGAACTGGCGGGGTCGCTCGACCACATCGGGCCGATGACGCGGACCGTCGCCGATGCCGCGATCATGCTCGAAGCGATCGCCGGCGCCGACCCGAACGACCCGACGGCGCTCGACGCGGCGGTGCCGTCCATCCTGCCCGCGCTCGACGGCGACATCGCCGGCATGCGGCTCGGCTTCGACCGGCGGTACGCCTCGGAGGGCGTCGACCCCGCGGTCGCCGCCGCGGTGGAGGAGGCGCTGCAGGTGCTGGCCGGTCTGGGCGCCGAGGTGACGGAGGTCGAGATGCCGGCGGCGCCCTTCGACGACTGGTGGCCGCTCTGCTCCTACGAGGCCGTCCGGGCGCATGCCGCGACCTGGCCCAGCAGCGCTGCGGACTACGGGCCGTACTTCGGCGAGTTCCTGGCCTTCGGCTCAGAGGTGAGCGACGAGGCGTACGCCGAGGCCACCGAACGGCGCGCGGCGTTCGGCGAACGGTTCGAGGCGATGCTGTCGACCGTCGACGCGATGGTCTGTCCGTCCAACGTCGCCGCGCTGCCGATGACGGAGGCGATGGGATACGACACGGTCGGGGCGTTCAGGGAGGCCCTGGAGTCGTTTGCCGGGACCTTCGATCCGCCGCTCGGCAGCATCCAGCTCTTCACCGTGCCCGCCGACTTCGCCGGCACGCCGACGATCTCCCTGCCGTGCGGCTTCTCGGCCGCGGGCGCGCCGCACAGCCTGCAGCTCGTCGGCCGCGACCTGAGCGAGCCGACACTCTGCCGCCTCGCCTACGCCTACGAGCAGGCCACCGACTGGCACCTGCGGCATCCGGACCTCTGAACTGGTGCGCGGGTCTTCTGACCCGCTGCCGCCGGAGGCGGCCAGAAGAACGCGCCGCGAAGCGGCGACCGACTTGGCTACGGCATGTAGGGCGTCGGACTCGGCCCGAGCTGCGTCTCCAGAACCGCCTGGGCGGTGTCGATGAAGTCGCAGACCATCGGCCGGCTCTCGCGGGGATCGATGATCTCTTCGATGTTGAAGGCCTCGGCGGTGCGGAACGGCGACGCCAGGGCCTCCAGACGGTCCTCGATCTCCTTCTGTTTCGCGGCGGGGTCGTCGGACTCCCGGATGATGCGCCGGTAGGCGGCGGTCACGCCGCCGGAGATGTGCATCGACCCCCAGTGGCCGGACGGCCACGCCACGCGCCGGAACATGCCGCTCGGGCGATCGTGGCACTGGCCGGCGACGCCGTAGAGCTGCCGGATGACGATCGTGAGCCACGGTACGCGGGTGCGAAGCGTCGCGCAGAGCATCTTGGCGCCGGCGCGGACGATCCCCTGGCGCTGCTGCTCGGGGCCGACCATGAAGCCGGGCTCGTCGGCGAAGTAGACCATCGGCAGGTGGAAGGTGTCGCAGAGCTGCAGGAAGCGGATCACCTTGGTGCCGGCGGCGACGTTCATCGAGCCGCCGAGATGGCTCGGGTTGTTGATCATCGTGCCGACCGGATAGCCGTTGACGCGGGCGAGTCCGACGATGCGGGAGCGTCCGTAGTGTGGCGTGATCTCGAAGAAGGAGTCGCGGTCGAGCACCGCGTCGAGGATCGCTCTCGGGTCGTAGGCCTTGTTCTTCTCGCGCGGAATGGCGGACAGGAGCGCCGGCTCGCGGCGCCCCGGGTCGTCGTGGGTGTCGCCGCGCGGCGGCATCTGCCAGACGCTGTCGGGCAGGTAGCTCAGGAACTGCTTGAGCATCAGGAAGGCCTCTTCCTCGGAGTCGGCGAGATTGTCGATCACGCCGCTGCCGAACACCTGGGTGCGCTCGTCGCCGAGATCCTCCTTCGTGATGTCGATGCCGAGCGCGGCCTTGACGACGGGAGGACCGCCCGGGAACACCTGGCTCGTGCCCCTGACCATCACGTTGAAGTGGGCGAGGCACGCCTCGACCGCCGGCAGCCCGGCCACCGAACCGAGCACGGCGGCGACGACCGGCACCCTGCACAACAGGTCCTCGATACCGGGGGTGGCGGGGTTGGTCGGGATGTAGGTGCGTCCGATCTTCTCGAAGGTCTTGACGCTGCCGCCGGTCGAGTCGAGGAGCCGTACGTATGGCAGACGCCAGCCGAGCGCCAGCTTCTGGGCGTGGCCGCCCTTGTCGCCGACCGAGGCGTCGGAGGCGCCGCCGCGCACGGTGAAGTCGCCGCCGTTCAGGACCGCGCGGCGGCCGTCCAGGCGGGCGAGGCCGATGACCCGGTTCGAGGGCCGCACGTCCTTGAGTTCGTTGCCGTCGTAGTTGGCCACACCGGCGAGCTCGCCGATCTCCTGGAACGAACCCTCGTCGGTGAACAGGTCGAGACGCTCGCGGATCGTCAGCTTGCCGCGGCGGTGCTGCTCCGCGATGCCGGCTTCGCCGCCCATCTGCCGGGCGAACTCGCGGCGCCGCCTCAGTTCCTCGATCTCTCGCTCCCAGACCATGGTTGCTCCCTGGGCCGATCCGTTCGGCTGGTAAGGACGGAACCTTAGCGGGCTGCTAGAGTCCCCGCCCGGCCGGCGCTGCTGGGCCGCACTACGACGACGTCGACGGAGCAGATGATGACCGAGCCGCAACTGGCGCGGCGCGGCGGCACGCCGCGGCCGCTGATCGCCGCACCGGAACGCCTGAACGAGCTGCGGGAGGGATCGCGCGAGTGGCCCTCCTGGACCTTGACGCCGCGCCAGATCAGCGATCTGGAGTTGCTGATGTGCGGCGGCTTCGCGCCCCTCGACGGCTTCATGAACCGGGCCGCGTTCGACAGCGTGTGCGAGACGATGCGCCTGCCTTCCGGGGCGCTGTGGCCGATTCCGATCACCCTCGACGTCACGCCGGAGGCTGCCGGCGGGCTGGAAGCGGGATCGAAGCTGGTCCTGCGCGACCTGGAGGGTCTGGCGCTGGCGGTGCTCACGGTCGACGACGTCTGGGAGCACGACCGGCGCAAGGAGGCGGAGCTCGTCTACGGGACTCTCGACCAGGCCCATCCCGGGGTTGCCCATCTCTACCAGCGGACGAACACCGTGTCCGTGGGCGGCAGGATCGAAGGGATCCAGCCGCCGCGGCACTACGACTTCCCCGGACTGCGCAAGACGCCCCAGCAGTTGCGGCGACGCTTCGCGCAACTCGGCTGGAAGACGGCGATCGCCTTCCAGACCCGCAACCCGATGCACCGGGCGCACTTCGAGCTGACCCTGCGGGCGGCCCGGGACCTGGAGGCGAACCTGCTGATCCACCCGGTCGTCGGCATGACGAAACCGGGAGACCTCGATCACTACACGCGGGTCCGCTGCTACCGCAGGGTCCTGAGCCACTATCCGCGCCACACCGCCGAGCTGGCGTTGCTGCCTCTCGCCATGCGGATGGCGGGTCCGCGCGAGGCGCTCTGGCACGCCCTGATCCGCAGGAACTACGGCTGCACGCACCTGATCGTGGGCCGCGATCACGCGGGTCCGGGCCAGGACTCGCAGGGCAAGCCCTTCTACGGTCCGTACGACGCCCAGGAGCTGATGGTCGAGCACGAGGCCGAACTCGGCGTGAAGATGGTTCCCTTCCGGTTGATGGTCTACGTGGAGGACCGGGACTCGTACGAACCGGTCGACGACGTGAGGGAGGGGGAGCGGACGCTGTCGATCTCGGGCAGCGACCTCCGCCGCCGGCTGCGCCGGGGCCTTCCGATCCCGGATTGGTTCACGTTCCCGGAGGTGGCCCGGGAGCTGCGCCGCAGCCACCCGGCGCGCAGCAGCCAGGGCTTCACCGTCTTCTTCACCGGGCTTTCGGGCGCCGGCAAGTCGACGATCGCCAACGTACTGCTGGTCAAGTTCCTGGAGGCCGGCGGTCGGCCCGTGACCCTGCTCGACGGCGACATCGTGCGGACGAACCTGTCGTCCGAACTGGGGTTCTCCAGGGAGCACCGGGACATCAACATCCGCCGCATCGGCTTCGTCGCTTCGGAGATCACGAAGAACGGCGGCATCGCCATTTGCGCCCCGATCGCGCCCTACGAGAACGTGCGTCAGGATGTGCGGGAGATGATCGAGGCCGGAGGCGGGTTCATCCTGGTTCATGTGGCGACGCCGCTCGACGTCTGCGAGGAGCGCGACGTGAAGGGCCTCTATGCGAAGGCCCGGGCGGGACTGATCGACGCCTTCACCGGTATCTCGGACCCGTACGAGGCGCCGGAGAATCCGGACATGGTCATCGACACGACGGACATCACGGCCGAGGAGGCCGCCCAGCAGGTCATCCTCCACCTGGAGAAGGAGGGGTTCGTCGGACCGCGCTGACGCCCCCCGGCGGCGCCTGGCGCCCACCTGGCGGCTGCTCTCGATCGGCGTCGCCGGCGCGATCGCGTTGTTTCTGCTCCTGCCGGCGCCGCTGTTCGCGGAGCCCCTGGAGCGGAGCATCGTCCGCCTCCTGGCCCTGCTCCTGGGCGATGCGCCTCGGGTGGCGGCGGAAGCTCCCTGGGACTGGGTCGCTCACGGCGTGCTGTTCGCCCTGCTCGCCTGGGTCTGGTGCGGACAGGCGGCCCGGGCGGGCCGGGCCCGCGGCGTGTTCCTGGCGGCGGCCGGCGCCGTCGCCTACGGCGGCGCCATCGAGATCGCGCAGATGCTGCTCGGCTATCGATCGGGAGAGTGGATGGACCTGGTCGCCGACGCCTTCGGCGTCGCCGCCGGCGCCGTGCTCGCCACCAGGCTCTGGCCCCGACTCAAGCGGTAGGGATTGTCGGTACGCCGGCCTTCCGGCCGGCATGGAGGTCAAGCCGCGTAGCGGCGAGGCTAGAGGGGGCTTCTGCGTTAGCGTGTCCAACCGGCTGAACGACCAGCCGTTGGGCCCAACGAAATGAACACGTTGCCGCAAGACCGCGTTACACGCGAGCGCGCACTCGTCGCCGCCCTCGAGCAGCGGATCCTCGTGCTGGACGGCGCCACGGGGACGGCCTTCCAGGCCGCCGACCTCGGACCCGACGACTTTGGCGGCGAGGACCTCGAGGGCTGCAACGAGATCCTGGTGGCGACCCGGCCCGACGTCGTGCTCGACGTTCACCGTCGCTATCTCCGGGCCGGGGCGGACATCGTGGAGACGAACACGTTCGGGGGAACGCCGCTGGTGCTCGGCGAGTACGGCCTCGAGGAGCGGGCGTTCGAACTGAACCGCCGTGCTGCCGAGCTGGCCCGGCAGGCCTGCGCCGACGCGGGCCCCGAAAGCTTCGTCTGCGGTTCGATGGGGCCGACGACGAAGGCGATCTCGGTGACCGGCGGCGTTACCTTCGAGCAGTTGCGAGACGATTTCCAGGTCCAGGTACTGGGTCTCGCCGCGGGTGGCGCCGACTACCTCCTGCTCGAGACCTGCCAGGACACGCGCAACGTCAAGGCGGGGCTTCTGGGCATCGAGCTGGCGTTCGCGGAGCTGGGCTTCCGGTTGCCGGTGGCGGTGTCGGTGACGATCGAGACGACCGGCACCATGCTCGGCGGCCAGGAGGTCGAGGCGCTCATGGCCTCGCTTCTGCACCGGGACCGCCGCGACCTGCTCTACGTGGGGCTCAACTGCGCCACGGGCCCCGACCAGATGTTCGATCACCTGCGCGCGCTGTCCGAGATCTGCCGCACGCGGGTCGGCTGCGTGCCGAATGCCGGCCTGCCGGACGAGGACGGCTGCTACACCCAGACGCCGGATGACTTCCGGGCCGTCTTCTCCCGCTTCCTGGACCATGGCTGGGTGAACCTGGTCGGCGGCTGCTGCGGCACGACGCCGGACTACATCGAGGAGTTCGCCGACCTCGTGCGCGGCCGCGCGCCCCGGCGCCCCGCCGACCACGGCCGTTGCCTCGTCTCGGGGCTCGACGCGGTCGAACTCACCGAGGACAACCGGCCGCTGCTGGTCGGCGAGCGCACTAACGTCCTCGGCAGTCGCAAGTTCAAGCGGCTGATCCGCGAGGGCGAGTACGAGGCGGCGGCCGAGGTCGGGCGGGCCCAGGTGCAAGGCGGCGCCCAGGTCGTCGACGTCTGCCTTCAGGATCCCGAGCGCGACGAGATCGCCGACATGGAGCGGTTCCTGGAACGGCTGGTGCGCCGGGTCAAGGTGCCGCTGATGATCGACAGCACGGATCACGAAGTGATGGAGCGCGCCCTGACCTGGTGCCAGGGACGATCGATCCTGAACTCGATCAACCTGGAGGACGGGCTGGAGCGCTTCGAGCGCGTCGTGCCGCTGGCGAAGGAGTTCGGCTGCGCCGTGGTCGTCGGCCTGATCGACGAGCAGGGCATGGCGGTATCCGTGGAGCGGAAGCTCGAAGTCGCCGCCCGGTCCTACGAGCTCCTGACCGGGAAGTGGGGCCTGGAGGCCCAGGAGATCTGGTGGGATCCGCTCGTCTTCCCCTGCGGCACGGGCGACGAGGCCTACCTGGGTTCGGCCAGGGCGACGATCGAGGGCGTGCGTGGCGTACGGGAGGCGTTCCCCGGTACGCGGACCATCCTCGGCATCTCGAACGTCAGCTTCGGCCTGCCGCTCGCGGGCCGCGAGATCCTGAATTCGGTCTTCCTCTACCGGTGTACCCAGGCGGGTCTGGACGCGGCGATCGTCAACACCCAGGGGCTGGCCCGCTATGCCGAGATCCCGGTGGCGGAACGAGTGCTGGCGGAGGCCCTGCTCGAGCTGGAGCCCGGCGAGGTCCAGGCGGGACAGCGCGCGGTCGAGGCGTTCACCGCCGCGTTCCGCGAGCGCAAGGGCTGGCAGGAACAGGCGCCGCGGGCTCTGCTGCCCCTGCCGGAGCGGCTCTCCCGCTCGGTGGTCGAGGGCAGCAAGGAGGGGCTCCGCCCGGACCTGGACGCGGCGCTCGCCGACCCGCGCTGGCCCGAACCGCTCGACATCATCAACGGACCGCTGATGACCGGGATGGCGGAGGTCGGCCGGCTGTTCAACGCCAACGAGCTGATCGTGGCCGAAGTGCTGCAGAGCGCCGAGGTGATGAAGGCGGCCGTCGACCACCTCGAACCGCACATGGAGCGCCTGGAGGGCATGACCCGCGGCCGGGTGATCCTCGCCACCGTCAAGGGCGACGTCCACGACATCGGCAAGAACCTCGTCGATATCATCCTGACGAACAACGGCTTCGAGGTCGCCAACCTGGGGATCAAGGTGCCGAGCGAGCAGTTGATCCAGGCGGCGCGCCAGAACGGCCCGGACGTGATCGGCCTCTCGGGGCTCTTGGTCAAGAGCGCCCAGCAGATGGTCGCCACCGCCGGCGATCTGCGTGACGCAGGCATCGACACGGACCTGGTGGTGGGGGGAGCGGCGCTGACCCGGCGGTTCACGCACAACCGGATCGCGCCGGAGTACGGAGGCGTCTGCACCTACGCCGGCGACGCGATGAGCGGCCTCGACCTGATCGAGCGGCTCTGCGACGGCGACCGCCGGGGCGGCGTCCTCGAGCGGATCGAGGCCCTCCGCGAGCGGGACCGGGTGCCGGCGCGGGCCAGCTCAGGCGCGAGGGCCGCGGCCGCGACCGAGCGGCGGAGTTCGACGGTTCGAAGCGACATCGACCCGCCGCGGCCGCCCGACCTCGAGCGCCATGCCGCGCGCTTCGATCTCGACGACGTGTGGCCGCACCTGAACCTGCAGATGCTCTACGCCAAGCACCTCGGTCTGAAGGGCTCGGTGGAGCGTCTGCGCGAGGCCGGCGACCCGAAGCTCCTCAAGGTCGAGGCGGTCGTGGAGGAACTCAAGGAGTTCGCGCGCGGCGAGATGGAAGTGCGCGGCGCGTGGCGGTTCTTCCCGGCCCGTAGCGAGGGCAACCGGCTGACCCTGCTCAGGGCCGATCCCGACCCCGACCCCGGTGTCGGTGCCGGAGTCGCGGATGGGAACGGCGGTGCCGGAGCGGGGAAGGTCGCGGCGGAGTGGCTGCTGCCTCGCCAGCCGCGCGAGGACGGGTTGTGCCTCGCCGACTACGTCCTGCCGGAGGCGGACCATGTGGCCCTCTTCGTCGTCACCGCCGGCGCCGCCGTCCGCGAGACGGCGGAGCGCTTCAAGCGCGACGGCGAGTACCTGAAGAGCCACGCCTATGCCGCGCTGGCGCTCGAGACCGCCGAAGCGGCCGCCGAGCTCCTGCATCAGCGACTGCGCGCCGAGCTCGGCTTCCCCGACCCGCCGGAAATGACGACGCGCGAACGTCTGGCCGCGAAGTACCGCGGCAAGCGCTACTCCTTCGGCTATCCCGCCTGTCCGGACCTGGCCGGCCAGCGCCAGCTCTTCGCGGCGCTCGAGCCCGCCGACATCGGCGTGGAGCTCACCGAGGGCGACATGATGGACCCGGAGGCCACAGTCTCGGCGCTCGTGTTCCACCACCCGGACGCCCGCTACTTCAGGGTGTAGTCGAGGCGGCTGATCTCGACGAGGCGGCACGTCGCCTTGCGGTCAAAGATTGTCGTCCTCGAAGTACCGTGCGACGGCGCCGTTCGCCGCGAGTTCGTTGGCGGCGTAGCGGGTGGCGGTTCTCTCATCGGTCCACCTGCCGGCCTGCATGAGTTCGGCGGTGGATGCGCCGGCGGCGACGAGCGACTGGGCGCTGCCGACCCTTAGAGAGTGGCCGCTGACGCGGCCGGTAACACCGGCGGCCCTGGCTCTGCGCTGGATGACGGATCGCACGGCGGACGTACTCAAGGCGGAGTCGCCGGCTCCGTTCCGGAGCACGGGGCGAAACAGCGGTCCGTCCTCGATTCCGGAGACTCTCAGCCACGCGGCGACGGCCTGCATCGTCTCGCGGCAAACGTAGAGGCTGGAGCCCTCGCCTTCCTGGTCCGTCTTGCTTCGTGGCAGCGCAAGGACGCCGCTACCGCCTTCCCCCAGACCGAGATCCTCCACCTGAACGGCGGCCAGTTCGCTGATCCTCAGGAGGCCGTCGCTGCCGAGCAGCAGCAGGGCGGCGTCACGCAGACCAAGCGCGTTCCCCTCTTCCGCCGCCAGCCTGGCCGCGGCGAGGGCATCCTCCCGCTTCAGCCCCTCCACCTGGCCCCGGCTCCGAGTGGCTGGAGTGCCGTCGCTTCTTGAGGCGACGCGGCTCTCCCTGCCGAGCATCCCGGACTTCCGGCTCCCGTCCGGCGGCTCCGTGAACACGGTGTTCCCGGCCGCAACGGGAGGCGCCGCCCCTTACTCCTACGGCGTGTCCGGCCTGCCTCCGGGGATCAGTTTCCATGCCTCCACTCGGGGCGCCTCCGGCACGCTCCCGACGGTCGCGTCGGAGACGACGTACTGGGTCACCTACGGCGTCACCGACGGCGCGGGCGCTTCTGCTTCCGTCAGCTTCAGCGCCACGGTCGTGCCGCCGCCCGCGCCTCCGCCGCCACCTTCACCTCCACCTCCGCCACCCCTTCCGCCACCGTCCTCCCTGTCGTTGCCGGCGATCTCGGACTTCACCCTGCCGTCCGGCGGCTCGGTCGACACCGTCTTCCCCGCAGCAACGGGAGGAGCTCCGCCCTACAGCTACGGCGTGTCCGGTCTGCCGCCGGGAGTCACGTTCGCGGCCGGGACGCGCCGCGCCAGCGGCACGCTTCCGACCGTGACCGTCGACACCGACTACACGGTGACGTACAGCGTCAGGGACGGCGCGGGCGCGACGGCTTCCGTGACCTTCACCACGACGGTCACCGCTCCGCCGCCCACGTCGGGTCCGGTCAGCCCTCCGGGGCCTCCGCCGCAGCCGGCGGACCCACCGACGGTACCCGTCGATGCCGTGAGGCTCCACAGCCTGCCGTTCACCGTGTCGGAAACCGGCTCAGGCCAGAAGGAGTATCGGTTCAGACTGGAATCGCGTACTGAAGTGAGCGTGAGCCTCACGGGCATGGACCGGGACATCGACTGCCGGCTCAACAGCGCCCGCTGCACGAACCACAGCGGCACGAGGGCCGATTCCTGGAGCGGCACGCTGGAAGCCGGTACGCATACCGTGACGGTGTACCCGTACAACGCCGACTCGGGGAGCTGGACGCTGAGCGTCAGTGGTACGACCACGACCACGGCGCCTCCCCCGCCCACAACGCCGACGCCGTCTCCTTCGCCATCGCCGCCGACGAGAGTGCGACGCGTGCTTGAGACGCGGGTCGGGGTCGTGTACGCGGCCGAGACGAACAGCGCTGAGCGGACATACCGGTTCACGCTGGCGTCATCGCAGACGGTAAGCGTCTCCTTGACCGGCATGGACCGCGACATCGACTGTTCGGTGAACGGTTCCCGCTGCTCGAACCGAGGCGGGACGAGGGACGACGACTGGAGCGGAGAGCTGCTGGCCGGGTTCCATAGCATCCGGGTGTACCCTTACCGTGGAGGTACTGGCGACTGGACTGTCAGCGTGAGCGTCAACTGCCCCGCCGGTCACTTTGCTCTCGGCGGCGCCTGCTATCGCTACGTCGTGCCGGAACCGCCGACCGCGGCCCTCGGCGCCGATGGTCCCGAGCTGCTGAGTTGCGACGGCGATACGGAACTAGGCGAGGGCCAGGAGTGCGTGGACGGCATCGTCGTCTTCAGCGAGGAGATCGTCGTCACGAGCACGCCACGGATTCCTGTCCCGCCCCCGGGGACGTCCATTCCTCCGCCAACCGCGCCAACACAGCCGACCACGCCAACGCCGCCGTCATTCCCGCGCGCGCTGTGGCCGCAGCAACTCCGGGACGCGGTCGCCGACGCGATAACCAAGTCGGAGACGTGTTCCGTGAGGACCAACAGCGGTGACCTGAAGAACGCCAACGCCAAACTCACGGCGGCTAAGGATGCAGGCCGGATAGTGCCCGGAGGACCTCTCTGCGGTGGTCCCCGCACCGTCGCTCATGTGGACGCGGTCCCGGGCACTACGATCCACATATGCTCGAGGTTCTTTGGCCAGTCGGCGTCCGAGAGGTCGCTGACGATCATGCACGAGGGATTGCATCTGGAGGGGGTTCGGCATACTGACTTCGGCGGCGCCGACACGGCTCCGGACGACGACGGTCCAATGGACGCCGCCATCAGGAGCGCATGCGGCTATGGCCAGTGATGCGCGTGAGGTTACGGGGACGGCCCACTTGCGGCCCGACCCATGCCCCACGAACCCCTCAAGTTCGTGAACGAGGAGGAGACGATGATCATGGTGCTTGAGGCGAGGTTTCCGCTGACCGTCGAAAGGCGTCGCCTGGAACGACTCCGGCTTAAGGGCCGGATGCTCTTGCTCGCTGGGGCGGTGCTTGCCGTGCCCGGGCAAGCTGATGGGGCAGCGCAGGTACAGTCCGACTGGTGGGAAATCAGCCCAGAAAGCTCGGTGTCCGTCCAGGCTGTTGGCGTTTCTCGCTCTGAGGCGCAGGGGTATCTGGATCGCCTAGGCCTGCCTATCGGCGCGGTGGCCGATCCGGATGTCAGCATCTACGGAAGCGACGCGTTTCACGGCGTTCAGGAGGCCAGGGCGGACTGGGCCACGAAACGGCTCGAACTCAATGGGAAGTTCGCGTTGCGGCAGACCACCGAGGTGCTCGGTCGAGCGATGACCGTGACGTCCATGATTGGTTCCGACGGCCTGTTGACGACGGACGATCGCGGAGGCTCCCGGATCGTGGCGTACAGGAAATTCCCGTTGGCCACATGCACCGTCAGCCGCGAGGGCAACTACTGCGCTGACGCGACATCGTTCGATGCGGCGTGGGACGACCGCGGCACGATCATCGCCTTCGTCAGAGATCGGGAGGGCCTTCCTAGCGGCGTGCGATTCGGCGAGACGCTGCTGCTTCGCTACGACTTCACGCCTCCGCTGCCGGATCCGCCCGCGCGAGCAGGTGACCGCTGGCGCGAGCCCTCCTCTTGGGAGTTGATCGACCTTCGGACGTCGGAGATCGTGGTCGACTCCGCCGATGCCGCCAAGGTGGCCTCCGAACGTCCGCGGCTTTCCGTGTACTTCCGAGGCATCGGCGAAGTGCTGCGCATTGAAGATCGGCAGCCCTTTGCCGTGGCGGAGGGGATTCGGCAGGCGCCGCACGCCCTTATCCCTCTCGAGACTCTCCCGGACGTTTGGCGCAGCGTCTATGCCAACGGCGATTGGAGTTGGAAGTACAAGTTTCGCGTCGACTACACGGATGATCTCGTGCGGGCCGAGATCAAGGCTACGGAGTACGGGAAGAGCATCGTCGTGGAGGCGCCGAGAAGCCGCGACAGCGTGGCGCCGGCTTCCATCGTTCATCCCGGTGAGGACAGGTTGACGGACGCACTTCGGTCGGGGGTTCGGCTGCGAACTGCGGTCCCGGTCGAAACTTGGCTGGAGACCGGCTTTGACAAGGAGAGCCTTCCGATCGTGCTGAGACCGCTTCACTATAGAGGTACCGAAAGAGGTGCGGGTTCGGTTTTGGGTGTGAGCCGCGCGGCGGCCCGTGTGGCGGCGCCTGAGTTCGACTTCGGCCCGGCCGCTGGGTGCGAGGAAGAAGACGGCCGCATCGTCTGCCCGGGCGGGAAGGCCGACGTGATCGGCGAGGAGAGTTCCTACCCCTGGTAGCTCTCGGAGACCGAAGCCGCCCTCTGTTCCATCGGTTCGGCGGGGAGCCATACCTCACGGCTCCGACCGCGGCGTAGCGTGACAGCTTGCCGGACGAGAAGCCCGGCAGAACCTTGACCTTGATGAGGGAGGTTGGCCCTCGTGCCGTTGCGGACAGGATTCGCGTCATCGAGAGTAGCTGTTCTTGGCGGCAGCTTGCCCTGGCTCGTCGTGCTGGCCCGGCTGGCGTCCGCGGCCTGGTTCCTGTGCGACGACGCCTTCATCAGCTTCCGCTACGCCCGCAACCTGGTGGGGGGCCACGGCCTCGTCTTCAATCCCGGAGAACGGGTGGAGGGTTACACCAACTTCCTGTGGGTGCTTGAGCTGGCGGCGCTCTGGAAGGTCTTCGGACTGCGCCCGGAGAACGTCGCGCCCTGGCTGTCGGCGGCCTGCACGATCGGCACGCTCGGGGCGGTTGTCTGGTGGGCGGCGCGGCTTCCCGGACTCCGGCGGCGCGGGCTCGTGATCTGGATGGCGCTGGGCCTCTTGTGCAGCAGCGCCACCTTCGCGGTGTGGACCTCGGGCGGCGGACTGGAGACGCGGCAGTTCACTCTCTTCGTCGTAGCGGCGGTGGTGTGCCTGAGCGTTCACGACGGCAGTCGCTGGGGGTTGCTTGCCGCTTCGCTGAGCCTCGTGGCGGCCGCGTTCACGCGGCCGGAGGGGTTACTGATCGCGGGTTGCTGCTTCGGCTGGTTCGTCGCGCAGCGGGCTAGGCGGTTGCGCGTCGACGTCCGGGAGCTGTCTTGGCTGGTGCTGCCGTTCGTCGCCTTCGTCGGGGCGCAGTTCCTGTTCCGGTACGGCTACTACGGTGAGTGGCTGCCGAACACGTACTACGCCAAGCACGTTCGACCCTGGTACGAGTCGGGCTTCAACTACCTGTGGGCCGCGGCGATCGAGACCGGGCTCTATGTGCTGGTGCCGCTGGCGGTCCTGGCAGTTCGACGAGCCTGGCGGGAGCGCGGCGACCTTCGCCTCGTCCTGCCGCTCGCCTGCATCGTCCCGCACATGGCCTATCTCCTCCGGATCGGCGGGGACTACTTCGAGTACCGGCCGCTCGACTTCTACTGGCCGCTGCTCGCGGTTCCAGCGGCTGCGGGGATCGTGCACCTGGGCTCGGTGGCGTCGGCTCTGTTGTGGCGGCTGCGGTCCGCGTGGTCCAGGTTCCCTACGCCCGGGCCCGCCGCCTGCGCCTTCGGCTTGTTCGTGCCGACTCTCTTCTACTGCGGCGCTCTGCAGGGCCAGCTCATGTTCCAGGGCGTGGCTACAGCGGACTACCAGGAACGGTTCCATCCGGAAGTGGACCAGGAGAACGCCGGCTGGTTGTTGGCGGCGCCCGGCATGCGGGCTCTCGCTTCGGTCTCCAACGACCTGCGTTCGCGAATGACGCGGCAACTGGTGGGACTGCGCTTCGCGGAACACAGGGAGGCCGCGAAGCTCAAGCTGGAGGAATGGGCGGACTACGGACGCCTGGGCGGTGGCGTGTTTCCGGAGGACGCCTTGACGGCGACGGGCGCCCTGGGCAGCCAGTCCTACTTCCTGCCGGACCTGAGAGTGGTGGACGGGCATGGCCTGGTGGACGCGGTGGTGGCGCGTAACCCGGTGACCTGGTCCAACGGCGAGCGACTGATGGCCCACGACCGGAGGCCGCCGCCGGAATACGTCCTGGAGGATCGCGGCGTGAACATCATGGTGCTTCCGTCGGCGAGCAGCGAGGACGAAGCTCTGTCGCGGGGCGCGTATGCCTTTCAGGTCGCTCCTGACCTGTGGATGCCGTTCGACGCCGCCGACCACAATTGGGTTCTCGCGGGCTTCGACCAGACGAGGCTGAGAGTGAGAGACGAGCCTGAGAGCAGGTGGCAACTCCAGGTTGCGTCGATCGAGAGCTACGAGGCGGGGCCGGCCGTGGTGCTCTGTGAGCCAGGGCCGACCGCCCTTTGCCTGCAGGATGGCCGCTATCGAGTAACCCTCGACTGGACCGCGCAAGATGGAGGCGCCGCCGCCGTGCGCGTCTCCGACGCTCAGACCTCGGAGGCTGGCCTGTTCTTCTTCTTCGCGCCGGAGAACCTGGAGGTCCGGGTCAAGGTGCTCGACGGCTGCGATGTCAACGGTCATCACTGGGTCTCCGCAGCTTCGGCGACCGACATGGGGCTCGATCTGGTCGTCAGCGACGTGAGGAGCGGGGCGGAACGGCGGTACGTGAAAACGGCCGGAGTACCGGAGGTCTTCACGGACACCTCCGCCTTTCGCGAGGCGTGCCGGGGGGCACCATCGTGACCAGTTTCCCGAGTTGGGTACGCTTCGCGATAATCCCTATCCGGTTGGAGAGTGTAAGGAGAGCACCGTGACGCGACTGGCTGCAACTCCGCCCCTATCCGTCCTGCTGGTCTTCGGTGCACCGTGGCTGGCCGCAAACCCGCCGCCGCTGTCTCTTCCAGATCTTCAGGACTTCCGGCTGCCGTCCGCGAGCGTCTTCGATACGGTGTTTCCCACTGCCGGCGGAGGTACAGGTCCCTACGTCTACACCTTGACCGGGTTGCCGTCTGGGATCAGTTTCTCGGCGTCGACGCGGCGCGCGCAAGGCAGATTGCCGGCAGTCGGGGAGGAGACGACCTATGCGGCGACCTACGGCGTGACCGACCGTACGGGGGCGTCAAAGGCCGTGACCTTCGCGTTGACGGTGATGGCCCCGCGCTCGCCGCCGGTACCGGTGCGCCGGAGGCTGGAGACGCGCGTGGGGCTGGTGTACGCGACCGAAGTGGACAGCCTGGGACAGACTTACCGGTTCACCTTGGCGTCCCGTCAGACCGTCAGCGTCTCGCTGACCGGCATGAGCCAGAACTTCGACTGTTCCGTCAACGGCTTCTTCTGCTCGAATCGCGACGGAACACGCGACGATCACTGGACCGGCGAGTTGGAGGCCGGATTCCACAGCATCCGGGTGGCCCCCTCCGGTGGGGAAAGCGGCGACTACACCATCATGGCGGTCGTCTACTGTCCGCCCGGTCACTTCGCTCATGGTGGAACTTGCCGCCGGTACGTCGTGCCGAACCGCCGGGCACCCGCTCCTCCCGAAGGGGGAGGGTCGACCCCTGCAGGGGACGACACGGCACCTGACGCGGCACCCGAGGTCGAGTCCCCGCCCTGAGAAGGGAGGCTACCCGGCCCGCGCCGCCGCCTTCTTCTCCCGCTTCTCCCGCTTGGCCCGCTCGAGCGCGGCCGTGCGGTCGAGGTGGTCGTCGCCCAGGCGCTCCAGGTACTCGTCGTAGCTGCCGAGGAAGTCGTTCACGCCTTCGTCCGAGATCTCGATGATCCGGGTCGCCAGCCGGCTCACGAACCAGCGGTCGTGGGAGACGAGGAGCAGCGTGCCCTGATAGGCGGAGAGGCCTTCGATCAGGGCCTCGATCGCTTCCAGATCGAGATGGTTGGTGGGCTCGTCCAGCACGAGCACGTTCGGCTTGAGAACGATGTGGCGGCAGAACAGCAGCCGCGCGGCCTCGCCGCCGGAGAGGCTGCCGATCCGCTTGACCGCCTCGTCCTTCGTGAACAGGACGGCGCCGAGCTGGCCGCGGACGAAGCCGATCGGCTCGCCCGGGCAGCAGTCCCAGAGCCAGCTCTCGACCGTCTTGCGCTCGGCGCCGTCCCTGTCGAGCAACTGCTGGCGGTGGTCCTGGGCGAAGTAGCCGGGGTGGGTCTCGTACCCCCAGTCCACCTCGCCGGCGTCGGCCCGGACCTCGCCGAGCGCGATCTTGAGCAGGGTGGACTTGCCGATGCCGTTCGGCCCGATCACCGCGACCCGTTCGCCGCGGCCGACCTCGAGCGAGACGTCGTCGAGCACCTGGTTGTCGCCGTAGCTCTTCGAGATCCCCTCCAGGGTCAGCACGCGCTTGCCCGACGGACGCCGCGAGTCGAAGCGGAACAGCGGGTAGCGGCGGGAGCTCCGGGGCAGGGGCTCGATCGTCATCCGGTTGATCAGCTTCACGCGGCTCTGGGCCTGGCGCGCCTTGCTGGCCTTGTAGCGGAAGCGGTCGACGAACTTCTGGTGGTGGTCGATCTCTTGCTGCCGTTGCGCGATCTCGGCTTCCCGGCGGTCGCGCTCCTCGACCTTCTTCCGTTCGAAGTTGGAGTACGCGCCGGGATAGGCGGTCAACGTCTCGTAGTCGATGTCGAGGATCCGGGTGCAGACGTTGTCGAGGAATCGGTGGTCGTGGGAGACGACGACCACGACCCCCTTGAAGTCGGTCAGGAACTTCTCGAGCCAGCGGATCGAGAGGATGTCGAGGTGGTTCGTCGGCTCGTCGAGCAGCAGGACGTCCGGAGCGGCGGCCAGGGTCTGGGCCAGCAGCACGCGGAGCTTGAAGCCGCCGGAAAGGATCGACAGGGGCTCGCGGTGGACTTCCGTGTCGATTCCCAGTCCCTCCAGGATCTCGGCCGCGCGCGACTCCAGGGAGTAGCCGTCCCAGCGCATCACGACCTCCTCGAGCTCGGCGTAGCGGTCGCCGTCGAAGTGCTCGTCGGCCCGCTCGAGCAGGCGGTCCTTCTCGACCATCGCGTTCCAGAGTTCGGCGTTGCCCATCATGACGACGTCGAGGATGGGCACCGTCTCGTACTCGAAGTGGTCCTGCCTCAGCACCCCGAGCCGGCAACGCCTGGGGATGGAGATCGAGCCCTCGCTGGCCGGTTCCTCGTCGCTCAGGATGCGCAGCAGGGTCGACTTTCCCGATCCGTTCGAGCCCACGATGCCGTACCGCTCGCCCTTGGCGAAACGGACGGTCGCGCCCTCGAACAGGGTCTGCTCGCCGAAGCTCTTGGCGAGGTTGGAGATGGAAATCATGCGTTAGTCTGCGCGGTTGTAGAGCGTCTCGCCCGGGCGACGGCGGGGCGGAACGAGCGGCGGGGCGGCGAGTCAGGATAACAACGGGATGGGCGGCAAAGAGGTGACGGTGAGCCATGCCGAGTGAAGTGCGCCGCAAGACCCGCGCGGCGGCGCCAGGCGGGGCGTTGGACTCCGTGCTCCCCGTCGTCGGCTGGGCCGGAGGCGCCTTTCTGGGCGCCGTGCTGGTGTTCGGAGGAGTCGTCAAGGCGCTCGACCCACAGGCGTTCGTCAAGCTGGTCGAGATCGAGGGCCTCGACTTCCTGCTGCCGGCCGTCGTGGTCACCGCGGTCGCGCTGGCGCTCGAGATGGGTCTCGGCAGCGCGCTGATCCTGGGGCTTCGCCGGGTGTGGGTGCTCGGGCCCTCGGCGCTCCTCGTCGCCTTCTTCCTGTTTCTCACCGGCCGCGCCTACTACCGCGACCTGCGGGGCATCGCGACCGAGGACGAAGCCGGCTGCGGCTGCTTCGGCAACCTGGTCGAGCGGACGCCGGCGGAGGCGTTCTGGCAGGACCTGGCGCTCATGGTGCCGGCGCTTGCGCTGGCGTTCCTTGGCCGGCGCGCGGCCGGGGGTGCGCCCTGGATCCGGCTCGCCGTCGTCGGCACCCTGACCGTGGGGCTGCTCGCCTTCGCCCGCGCCGCGCCGGACCTCCCGCTCGACAACCTCGCGACGCGGCTGAAGCCCGACCTCACGATCGACGAGATCTGCAGCGGCGACGGCGACAGCCGGCTCTGCCTGAGCACGGTCGTGCCGGAACTGGAGGAAGGCGAGCACTGGCTGGTCATCGCCGACCTCGACGAGGACCTCGGCAAGGCCGTCGACGGCCTGAACCAGCACGTCTTCGCCGGCGGCCGGATGTGGGTCCTGAGCTCCGCGACGCCGGACGAGAACCGGGCGTTCTTCTGGTCGTACGGCCCCGCCTTCGAGATCCGCGAAGCGCCGCCGACGTTCCTGAGCCCCCTGTACCGCACGCTGCCTCGCTCGTTCCGGGTCGAGGACGGCGTCGTGGTCGAGACGGTGTCGGGGCTGCCGCCCGAGCCGTAGGAGCGGCTACTCCGCCAGACGTCGGAAGGCGCTGGCGTAGCGATCCTGCAAGCGATTCAGGCCGCGCTGGAGATTCGATTCGCGGTTGGTGCTGCCTGCGAACTCGGTGGCGAGATCGATGCCGTCGTTTCGCCAGGTGGCGTCGGTGGTCTGGAGTGCGCCGGCTGGGGCGAAGCGGGAGACTCCGGCTTTGAGGAAGGCCTCATGGACTGCGGGAGGCAGGTCGCCCGCGACGGCGAGGCCCTGGAGCCGGCCGTGCCACTCGTGGAGCGGCGGGACGTCGGCGGCAGGATGAATGCGGACGGTGCGGAGGCCGGGTGAGGGGCTTGTCCGCACGTCGTTCTCCAGGATGACCGTGCCGTCGTCGAGGGCCTTGCCGTACCAGGTCAGGCCGCGGAGATCGGCATCCTCGCGGGCGAGGCGGACGCCGGCGCGGTCGGCGGGGTCGGTGCGGCCGGGAGGCAGTTCGGTCGCGAGTTCGTTGAGGGCGCTGGCCAGGGCGGTGGCAAAGGCGCCGGCGATCGCTGGATCGGCGAAGACGGCGTGAACCGAGAGGCAACCGCGCTGGTCGAAGGTCGCGATGTCGACCGCCATGCCGCGGGCGGCCCGCTCCGGGTCGGCGCCCGGGCCGACCCAGCCGAGGCTGAGCTTCGGGCCGAAGACAACGCACCGGCCGGGAGCGGCGGCTTGCACCGCGCTGACGGTTTCTTCGCTGCCGTATGCGACGACGAGGCGGGCCGAGGCGTGGAGCGGCGCCTCGACTTCCGGGTCGCCGCCGGTCCAGGTGGCGACGGCGTAGGCGTGGAGGAGCGGCGGCAGACGGTGGCCCAGGGCAGTGAGGAAGGCTGGTACGAAGTGGGGCTCTGCACGGGAGGACTTGAACAGGACGGGAGCGCGGGCCGCGAGTGCGGGCAGGAGCGACTGGAGAATCAGGCCGGGGGGCTCGGCGGGCAGGACGACCAGGCTGAATCCGTCTTCGGTCTGGCGGTGCGGGCGCCGAAGTTCGGCTGCTGCGGGCTCTCCGAGCATGCCGCTGCCGATGCTCTGGAGGCCGTGGTCGAGGCCCGCCGTAGAGAGGCCGGTAGTTTGCAGGAGGTAGGGGTCGAGTTGGCGGCGCTCGGCGCTCGTTGGATCGAGAAAGGCGGCGAGGGTGTTCCTCCAGGCGGCGAGGAGCTGGTCGTCGGAGGTGGCGCGCAGAGCCGGAGCCGCCGCGACCAGGCGTTGAGCGATGGCTACGGGTGAAGTCATGCGGAGCCGGCGCTTCGCGCCGGATGCGGGTCAGAAGACCCGCGCACCCAGCGAGCGACGACCTGGAGTGGCGGACCAGTCACGCGGCCCCCAGCTCCTCCGCGGTCAACGAGCAACCGCGGAGTTCTGCGCCGCTGGCTCGGCCGAGCAGGCGGAAGGCGCTGCCCTCGCGGACGCCGAGGTCCTCGGTGAGGACGTGGCAGACGGAGCCGAGGTTGGCGAGGTCGAAGAAGGCGAGAAGGCCGGTCTCGCCTTCCTCGACCTCTGCGAGCGAGTCCGGATCGAGAACGCCGAACGGCATCCACGGCGGCGTGCGCAGCCGCTCGCCGCCGGGGCGGGAGTAGGCCTGGCTGGTCAGTTCGGTCATGCCGTACTCGCGCACGATGGCGTCCGGGGCGAGGCCGAGCAGGGTGCGGGCGCGTCGCCGGACGGCCTCGGGCGTTGTTTCCAGCCGCTTGCCCTTGAAGCCGCCGGTTTCGAAGACGCGGCTGCCCGGCGGCAGCCGAATCGCGCACCCCGATTCGCCTTCGAGGCGGTCGAGCAGCAGGACGAGGGCCAGGGCGGTGGCGAGGACGAGGACGGGTTCGCCCTCGGCCCGCGCGCGGAGCCAGCGGCAGGCGAGGTCGAGATCGAAGCCGCTCTCCGAGGCTGCCCAGGCGCTGCCGTGCGCGGCGTGGCGCTTGAAGAGGTGGGCCGCCATGAACGACAGGCTCGAGTCGGGGGCGGTGGCGCGGTCCGGGATGAGGGAGAGGATCGGAAGACGTCCGGAGCCGGCCGACAGGCAGGCGGCGGGGAAGGTGGCGTCGATCACCGTCCGGTAGAGATCGGGGTAGGGGTGGTAGTGAACGCTCCGCCGTTCCGCGCCGCGGGTAGTGCCGCTGCTCCTGAAGATCTCGCGGGGTTCGGCGGCGGCGAACCGCAGCGACTTGAAGGCGGAAGTGGGCACGGCCGGGGCGAGGCGCCAGTCTTCGAGCGCCTCCGGCGTGATGCCTCGCCGGTCGCAGAGGCGGCGGTACGGCTCGACCCGCTCGTAGCCGAAGCGGGCCGCGGCCGCGGCGAGTTCATCGAAGGCGCCGTCGGCCCCGACGATGAAGCGTTCGATCCGGTGGAGGAGCTGTGTCATGACCGGTCTTGCGACGTGTCGTCCGGAGTGGAACCGGCCTTCGGCCGGTGCCCTGTCTTCAGCGGGTCGGAAGACCCGCGCACCCAGCTGAAGAAAGCGGCGGCGGCGGTGGCCGGATGGCCGGCAAGATCGACTTCCTCGTCGTCCACCGAATCGGGCCACCACTCGGCCGGAAGGTGGCGCCGGTACGGGCGCTGCAGGAACCGGCGGTCGAAGAGGGCGACCACGCCGCGGTCCTCGGCGGAGCGGATCAGCCGGCCGGCGGCCTGGACAACGCGGGTCATTCCGGGAACGACGAAGGCGTACTCGAAGCCGCGCTCGAAGCGCTCGTCGTAGTAGGCCTGAAGCAGCTTCTGCTCCATCGTCACCGCAGGCAGGCAGGGGCCGACCACGGCCACGGCCAGCAGCGCGTCACCCGGGTAGTCGACGCCCTCCGAGAACACGCCGCCCGCCACGGCCAGGAGCAGGGTGTCGCCGGCGAGCGGACTGGTCAGCGTGTCGAGCACTTCCTGACGCCGCGCTTCGCTGGTCGTCTGCTGCTGGACGACAACGTTGCGGCCGCAGTCGGGCAGCCGTTCCTGGACTTCGGCGAGGAACCGGTAGCTGGGGAAGATCGCCATCGAGTTGCCGGGAACGGAGCGGGCGAACTCGGCCAACCGCTCGGCGATCGGGCCGTAGTTCTGGTCGCGGACCCGGTACCTGGTGGTGACCGAGGTGTCGACGACGACCCGCCGGTTCTCGGCCGGGAACGCGCTCGGCACCTCGAGGGTCGAGGTGCGGTCCGGGTCGAGGCCGAGCAGGTCGCGGTAGAACTCGAACGGCTGCAGGGTCGCGGACAGGCCGATCGTCGAGCGGCAGCGGTTGATCGTGGCCCCGAGGAAGGCGCTCGCGTCCTTGCAAAGGATGGCCAGGCTGGGCTCCCGGTCGATCCGCCGGAACAGGAAGCTGAAGGACTCCGCGCGCTTCGGCTGCGAGGCGAGCTGAAGCGTGTTCAGGAACCGCAGCAACTCGAAGTAGAGCTCGACGAATGCGTCGTTCGCCGCGAAGGAACGGGTGTCGCGGCGAAACTCCAGGTAGTCCACGAAGCCCCGGTCGAAGGCGGGCCGAAGGCGCCAGAGCTGCTCCTCCGGCGCCGCACCCTCCGCCACGGCGTTGCGGTCGGGTCCGTCGATCTGCAGGTCGACCTCGCCCTGGATCAGTTCTTCCAGGGCGGCGCAGAGTTCCTGGAGACGCTCCGTCGGTCCGCCCTCCGTGCCGCGACCGGCCCGGCGCAGACCCGCCCGGGCCGTCCGGCAGCTTGCCGCCGAGAGCTCCGGGCTGTAGTAGCCGCGGCCCCGGTCGATCAGGTTGTGGATCTCGTCGATGATCAGGACGGTGCCGGAGAGGTCGGCGTCGCCCTGAAACTCGGTCAGCTTGACGAAGGGGTCGAGGGCGTAGTTGTAGTCGCCGACCACGACCTGCACGCGCCGGCCGAGTTCGAGGCTGATCTCGAACGGGCAGGCGCGGACCCCCTTCGAGACGTCGAAGATCGTGTCCGGTTCCAGCAGGCCGTGCCCCTCGAGCAGTCGTGGGATGACCTGGCTCCGCTGGAGTTTGACGTAGTAGTCGCGGGCGTACTGGCAGTAGTCCTCGTGGCAGATGATCTCGTCGTTCGCGCACATCCGCGCCTTGGCGCGGAGGTGCAGGGCGTGGAAGGCGCGTTCCCGGTTCAACAGGTCGATCACCCGGTTGGCCATCGCGGCTTGAGTGTTCTTCGCGGTGAGCACGAACACCCGCAGGTCGTTCGCCAGCGCCTCGCGGAGCACCGGGAACAGGACGGCAGCGGTCTTGCCCAAGCCGGTCGGCGCCTGGACCAGCAGGTGCTCGCGCTGCTCGACGGCGAGGCCCGAGCGGTCGATGATCTCCTGCTGGCCCGGCCGGGGGTGGTGGAACGGGAACTCGAGCCGTTCGGCGGCCAGCTCGCGGCGCTGGCGCTCCGCTCTCTCCGACTCGTACTCACGGACGAGGCGGTTGAGCCGCAGCCGGATGTCGGAGTCGAGCTCCTCGAAGTCGAGTTCCACGTCGAGGCGATCGATCCCGGCGGTGCCGATCTCGATCAGCACGAGTTCGGCGCGGACCGGCAGCGCCGCGGCGACTCCCGAGCGGTGGACGATCCAGGCGTAGAGCGCGGCCTGCCGGCGGTAGGTCGAGAGCAGCGCCGGCGAAGGGTCGGCGTTCGGCCGCACGGACTTGATCTCCTCGATCGCCAGTCGGCCGTCGGCGTCCCGGTAGAGGCCGTCGGCCCGGCCGGTCAGGGTGACCCTCCAGCCCCGGTGCTCGAACTCGAACGAGAGCTCGACCTCTCGCCGGTAGCTCGGCTCGCGCTCCATCGCTTCTTCCTGGTAGCGGCTGTGGATCGCCTGGCCCACCCAGAGCCGCTCGAAACCGCCCCGGTTGGCGAACCCGAGATGCCTCGCGGCGCTGTGTTCGAGCAGGTCCGCCACGGACAGCCGAAGCGTCCTCGCGTCGTCGTCGAAACGCGGCGGCATAAGGCGGTGAGACTACCGCTCCGCCGGTTGTCTTCCGGCGGCTGATCGCATAGCCTCGTTGGCTATGCCTGACAACTTTCCCGGCACCGACAGCCCCCTCGATCTCGGCAACGTGACCAAGGCGCTGCGCGAGCGCCTGGGCGGTCTGAAGATCATCGCCGTGGTGGTGGTGGCCGGCCTCCTGGCCCTGTCCAGCGTGTACACGGTGCAGCCCGAGGAGGTGGGGGTCATCCTCCGTCTCGGCAAGTACGCGGGCACGACCGAGCCCGGCCTGCGCTTCAAGATCCCGTTGGTCGACGACTTGACCAAGGTGCCCGTGAGGCGCCAGTTGAAGCAGGAGTTCGGCTTCAGCAGCGAGAGCGTGGGGGTGCGAAGCTCCTTCGTGTCCAACCCGGACGAGGCGAACATGCTGACCGGCGACCTGAACGCCGCGGTCGTCGAGTGGGTGGTCCAGTACCGGGTCGTCGACCCCTACCAGTATCTCTTCCGGGTTCGCCGCCTGGACGCGACCTTCCGCGACATGAGCGAGGCGGTGATGCGCAAGGTGGTCGGGGACCGCACGGTGAACGAAGTGCTGACCGTCGGCCGGGCCGAGATCGAGGGCGCGGTGAAGGTCGAGCTGCAGGAGTTGTGCAACCAGTACGAGACCGGGATTGCCATCGACCAGGTGGTGCTCCAGAGCAACAACCCGCCCGAGCCGGTCAAGCCGTCCTTCAACGCCGTCAACCAGGCCGAGCAGGAGCTCGAACGGCTGGTCAACGAAGCCGAGGCGGAGTACAACCGGGTCATTCCCCGAGCCGAGGGTCAGGCGCTGCAGACGATCCAGCAGGCTGAGGGTTACGCGCTCGACCGGGTGAACCGGGCCCAGGGCGACGCGACCCGTTTCAACGCCCTCTACGAGGAGTTCCGCCAGGCGCCGGAGGTGACGCGCAAGCGGCTGTTCATCGAGACGATGGAGCGCGTGCTGCCGAAGGTGGGCCGGAAGATCGTCGTCGACGAGGACGTCGACGGTCTGACGCCGATCATGAGCTTCGAGGGAGTCAGCGCCGCGAGGACCTCGCGGCAGGTCGCGGCCCAGCAGGCCGGGGAGGGAACGCCGTGAAGGTCCTGACCATCCTCCTGGTCCTGGTGGTGCTGCTCGTCGCGAGCAACGCGCTCTTCATCGTTCCCGAGGATCGCCAGGCGATCATCACGCAGTTCGGCGCTCCGGTTGGTGACGCGATCGATACTCCCGGACTGAAGTTCAAGCTGCCCTTCATCCAGAAGGCCCACTACTTCGACCGCCGCTTCCTGGAATGGCAGGGCTCCGCCGAGGAACTGCCGACGCGCGACAAGGTGTTCATCTTCGTCGATACCTACGCCCGGTGGCGGATCTCCGACCCCCTGCTGTTCTTCCAGCGCCTGCGCGACGAGCTGGGCGCGCAGTCGCGGCTCGACGACATCCTGGACGGCGAGACCCGCAACGCGATCGCCAACCACGACCTGATCGAGGTGATCCGCAGTTCGAACCGCGAGGCCGCGGCGGACGAGTCGTACCCGGACGCCGGCGGCGGCCTCGACGAGGACGGAGGCGGCGGCCTTGAGGAGATCGTCACCGGCCGCGACAAGATCCGCCAGGACATCCTGGCCGCGGCCCAGGACCGGACCGCCGATCTGGGCATCGAGGTGCTGGACGTGCAGTTCCGGCGGATCAACTACGGCCAGCAGGTCGAGCCGGACGTGTTCAACCGGATGATCTCGGAACGGCAGCGGATCGCCGACCGGTTCCGTTCCCAGGGGCAGGGTCAGGCCTCGGAGATCCTCGGCAACATGGATCGCGACCTGAAGCGGATCGAGTCCGAGGCCTACCGCCAGGCGACCGAGATCCGGGGCCGGGCCGACGCGGAGGCCACCGAGATCTATGCCTCGGCCTACAACCAGTCGGTCCAGGCGAGGAGCTTCTACGAGTTCCTGCGCACGATGGAGGCCTTCGAGAAGACGATCGACCCGAACACCTGGCTGGTCGTGTCGACCGACAGCGACTACTTCAGCTTCCTGAAGGCGAGCGGCCCATAGCTGCCGGTTCGGCGGTCAGTCGATAGATGACCGGTCTGATTGGACTCCTGGTCATTCCGGGCATTGCCTGGCTGCTCTCCACGAATCGCTTCAAGGTCCGCTGGCGGACCGTGGTCACGGGCATCGCGATCCAGTTCGTCCTCGCGCTGCTCATCCTGAAGACGGCTCCGGGGGAGGCGTTCTTCGCCGTCGCCACGGATGTCGTGACCACTTTCCTGACCTTTGCCGACGATGGTTCGCGCTTCGTCTTCGGCCAGGGGTTCGAGCTCGTTCCCTTCGCCTTCCGGGTGCTGCCGACGATCATCTTCTTCTCGAGCGTGGTCGCGGTGCTCTACCACCTCGGCGTCATCCAGCGCGTGGTCAAGGTCTTCGCCGTGGTGATGACGAAGGTGATGGGCACGTCGGGTCCCGAGTCGCTGTCCGCCTCGGCCAACATCTTCGTCGGCCAGACGGAAGCGCCGCTTCTCATCCGCTCCTACGTCGGCAACATGACCCGCTCGGAGCTGATGGCGGTGATGACGGGCGGCTTCGCCACGGTCGCCGGGGGCGTGATGGCTGCCTACGTGGGCATGGGCATCTCGGCCGGCCACCTGATCGCCGCCAGCGTCATGTCGGCGCCGGCGGCGCTCGTGATGGCCAAGCTGATGGTCCCGGAAACGGAGACGGATCGGGTCTCGGCGGATACCGACTTCAAGGTCAGGACGCCGTGGGCCAACATGATCGACGCCGCCGCCCAGGGCGCCGGCGACGGTTTGAAGCTGGCGCTCAACGTCGGGGCCATGCTGCTCGCCTTCATCGCGCTCGTGGCGCTGGTCAACGGCCTCCTCGGACCGGTGGGGGGCTGGATCGGCCTTCCCGGCCTGAACCTGGAGATGATCCTCGGCTTCCTGTTCCGGCCCCTGGCCTGGGTCATGGGGGTGCCGTGGGCTGAGGCGGACGCGGTGGGAACGCTCCTGGGTCTCAAGACCGCGGCCAACGAGTTCGTCGCCTACTCCCGCTTCGAGGACATCTCGGCCGATAACCAGTTGTCGGAGAAGTCCCGGGTCATCGCGACCTACGCCCTGTGCGGCTTCTCGAACTTCTCGTCGATCGCGATCCAGATCGGCGGCATCGGCGGCATCGCCCCGGAGCGCAAGAGCGAGCTGGCCAGCCTCGGGCTCCGCGCCATGATCGCGGGCACCCTCGCCTGCCTGCAGACGGCGACGATCGCCGGCCTGCTGGTCTGAGACTGGACGTTCGGCAGCGGCGGCGCTCAAGTGCCCGCCGCGCTGGCGGCTGAGGGCACGAGGATCAGCAACTGGACCGCGTCGAAGAGGAAGTGGGCGGCGATGGCGGGCCAGATGTTGCCCCGCCAGCGCACGAGCAGGCTGAAGGCGACCGAGAGAAGCGCGACACCGAAGAGCTGGAAGGACTGCTGGTAGCTCGCGTGAGCGAAAACGAACAGCACGTTCGACGCCCAGAAACCGACCCTCGGCATCAGGAAACCGCGGAAGAAGAGCTCCTCGACGACACCGGCGGAGAGGCTGACCATGAGTCGGAGGAGGAGGGGCAGGCTGCCCATCCACAGCACCATTTCCGGCGCTTCGGTGGGCAGGTTCTCGAAGCCGCCGATCAGCCCGACGGCGAGCGCCGCGAAGAACACGGCGGCCAGCACCCCCACCCAGAGGACCAGGCCGGCAAGGATGCCGAGGCCGGTCTCCTTCGGCACGCTGGTGCCGGTCGGCGTTCGCAGGCCAAGCTGGCTCTGGATCACCTCGCTGGCTCGGTGGCCACAGTTCCAGTAGCCGAGTACGAGCCAGCCCGCCAGCGTCACGATCAGGATCGCGTGCGATTGGAACAGGAGGAAAGGCGAGAGGTTCTCGAAGTCCATCTCGGGTGACGGCAGGCCGATCTGGCCGGCGGCGGCGAACACGCCGACCCAGAGCACCGCGGCGAGCAAGGCGATCGCGGCGAGGCGGCGAACGTCTCCCCACGCGGGGTCGGCGAAGCGCGGCGGCAGGAGCCCTCGCGCCGCCGTCGAGCGGTCGATCCACCAGGCGCAGGCGACGCCGGCCGCCAGGGGAAGCGCGAAACGGAGCAGGGTCACGGCCGGCATCCTACTGGTAGGGTTCGGCGCTGCCGCGAACCACCCGGGAGAGGGCTTTGGACCGATTTCCAGGCGTTGATTTCATGAACTTCGACTCGCTGCTCAGCGGCGAGGAACGACTCATGCGGGACACCGTCCGGCAGTTCGTCGACGAACGCGTGAAGCCCATCATCGAGCAGTGCCATCGCGAGGCGAAGGCGCCGATGGAACTCGCTCCCGAACTGGGCGATCTGAACCTCTTCGGGGCGAACTTCACCGAGTACGGGCTGCCGGGCCTGGGCGATGTCGCGTACGGCCTCGTCATGCAGGAGCTGGAGCGCGGGGACTCGGGCGTCCGCAGCATGGTCTCGGTTCAGAGTTCCCTGGTCATGTACCCGATTCTCACGTTCGGCTCTCAGGAGCAGAAGGACCGGTTCATTCCCGGGCTGGCGAGCGGCCGGATGATCGGCTGCTTCGGACTCACCGAGCCGGACTTCGGTTCGAACCCGTCGGCTATGCGCACGCGGGCGCGGCGGGACGGGGACTGCTGGGTGCTGAACGGCGCCAAGCAGTGGATCACGAACGGCAACGTCGCCGATGTGGCCGTCGTCTGGGCGCGCACCGACGAGGGGATCCGGGGCTTTCTCGTCGAGAAGGGGACGGAGGGCTTCACCAGCGCCGAGATGCACGGCAAGTTCTCGTTGCGGGCCTCGGCGACCGGCGAACTCTCGTTTCAGAACTGCCGGATTCCGAAAGGCAACATCCTGCCGGGCACCCGGGGCGTCGGCTCAGCGCTGCAGACCCTGAACCAGGCGCGCTACGGCATCTGCTGGGGCGGCCTCGGATCGGCGATGGAGTGCTACCACACGGCGCTCGAGTACGCCCGGCAACGGGTGCAGTTCGCCGGTCAGCCGATCGCCAGCCACCAGCTCGTCCAGGAGAAGCTGGCCTGGATGATCACCGAGATCACCAAGGGACAGTTCCTCGTCTACCAGTTGGCGGGGCTGAAGACGGCGGGGACGATGGAGCCGCAGCACGTCTCGATGTGCAAGCGGAACAACGTCTGGGTGGCGCGTGAATGCGCGAAGCTGGCGCGCGAGATCCTGGGCGCCAACGGCATTTCCGACGAGTACCCGGTGGTCCGCCACATGCTGAACATCGAGTCCGTCTACACCTACGAGGGGACGCACGACATCCACGGTCTCGTGATCGGCCAGGCGATCACCGGCATTCCCTCCTTCAACCCGCCGATGAGCCGCGATCAGGCGCGCGAGGCCGTCGACCGGCCGGCGCCGGCCGCTGCCGCCGCGGGGGCCGGCTCGTGACCGGGGAACTCCGCGACCACGACTTCGTCGCCGTCACCGAGGCCGCCGCGGTCGCGGCGGCCCAGACGATGGGATACGGCGACCGCCACCACTCGGACCACGTCGCCGTCGAGGCGATGCGCGGGGTCCTGGCGGACATGGCGATCGACGGCCGGGTGGTGATCGGCGAGGGGGAGCGGGACAAGGCGCCCATGCTCTACGTCGGCGAGGAAGTCGGCCGCAGGGCGGCGGGCGATCTGCAGGTGGACTTCGCGGTCGACCCCCTGGAGGGGACGAATCTCTGCGCCACCGGGGCTTCGGACGCGATGGCGGTGCTCGCCGCCTCCGAGCGCGGCGGTCTGCTCCACGCCCCCGACATCTACATGGACAAGATCGTCGTCGGCCCGACCGCTCGCGGGAAGGTCGACCTGGACGCTCCGGTAGAGGACAACCTGAAGGCGATCGCCGGCGCGTTCGACTGCGCCGTCAGCGCCCTGACCGTGGTCGTTCTCGACCGGGACCGGCACCGGGGCCTGATCGACGACATCCGGACCGCCGGAGCGCGCATCAAGCTGATCGGCGACGGGGACCTGTCGACGGCGATCGCGGCGGCGGTCCGCGGCACCGGCGTCCACGCGGTGATCGGCGCCGGCGGCGCGCCGGAGGGCGTGATCACCGCGGCGGCGATGCGTTGCCTCGGCGGGGAGATCCAGGGGCGGCTGTCGGCGCTCTCGGACGAGCAGAAGCGGCGGCTCGCCCAGTTCGACATCGAGGATCCCGACCGCGTCTACACCACCGAAGAGCTTGCGCCGGGGGACGACATCCTCTTCTGCTGCACCGGCGTCACCGGCGGCGACCTGCTCCGGGGCGTCCGCTTCTTTGGCGACGGCTTCCGGACGTCGACGTTGACCATGTCGCTCAGGGAGGGCGTCATTCGCTTTGTCGAGACGATTCACCGTGGCGAGGACGGCGGTCCCGTCTACTTCTACTGAGGTGGGGAACGTGGACGGCACCGTGACGGAGCGGCCGTGATCAAGCCGGACCACTGGATCCGTGCCTGGGGCGAGGCGGGCGGCGTCGACCCCTTCGAACCGGACCAGGTGAACGCGGCCAGCTACGACGTCCGTGTCGGCGACCACTGGATCTGCCCCACCCGCGACCCGGAGGAGTTCCACGGCGACCGGATCAAGCTGTTCCCGAACGAGGTCGTGCTCGCCACCACCCTCGAGTTCGTGCGCATTCCGCGTTCGGTGGCCTGCGACCTGAAGCTCAAGTCGACGCTGGGCCGGTTGTGGATCAACCACTCGCTGGCCGGCTGGTGCGACCCGGGATTCGAGGGGAACATCACCCTGGAGCTGCAGAACCTGGGCCCGGTGCCCTTCGTGCTCGACGCGGGCCGCCGGATCGCCCAGATCATCTTCATCGCGATGGAGTCGGAGCCGCGGACCGCCTACGGCGAACCGGGCGCTGGAAGCCGGTACCAGCACCAGCGCGGCGCGACCCGCGCCCGCTCCTGAGGCGGAGGCTGCCGTGCCGGAACCCGTTCAGCAGACGATTCGGCTCTCCATCGGCAGTCGGTACGAGAACATCGAGCTGGTGCAGGCGGTGCTCGACGAAACGCTGGAGTCCCTGCCGATCGACGAGGAGACCGCCTACTGGATGGAGATCGCGTTACGGGAGGCGCTGACCAACGCGATCAAGCACGGCAACGGCCTCGATCCGGAGAAGAAGGTCGACGTGTGTCTGGCGGTGGGCAAGAGCGGGATCGACATCACCGTCGAGGACCAGGGCAGCGGCTTCGATCCTGGCGCCGTGGCGGACCCGCTGGCGCCCGACAACCTGCTCAAGACGGAAGGCAGAGGCATCTTCTACATGCGGAAGTTCATGGATAAGATCGACTACGATTTCGGCGCCGGCGGCGGCACGAAGGTTCGGCTTCACAAGAAGTTCGACGCCCCGGCCAGCAGCGCCGAAGCAAACCAGGGAGGAGCGAATGAAGATTGACAAGCGCCAGCGGGATGGAGCGACGATTCTCGATCTCCAGGGCAGGATCACGATCGGCGAGGGCGACGTTGCCTTGAGAGAGGCTGTCCTCGCGGCGGTCGGCGAAGGCGCGACGAACATCCTGCTCAACATGGGGCGCGTGCGCTCCATCGACTCCTCCGGCGTCGGTGAACTGGTTGCCGCCTACACCACGGTCACCAACCGGGGCGGCAAGCTGCGTCTGTTCTCCATGCCGAAGAGGGTTTTGGGCGTGCTCGAGATCACCCAGTTGATCACCGTCCTGGACATCCTGGAGGACGAGGCCGAGGCCGTCGCTTCGCTCGCCTGAGAGAGCGGTGAACGCGGAAGGCAGGGGGCGGTCGCGGGAGCATCGCCGCCACGGGGTCGGCGGCGGCCGTCAGGCTGTCGTCTGGCTGTCCCTGCTCCTGGTTCTTGGTCTCGCCGGCGGCGCCTGGCTGGGCGCCAGCGACGACGCGGAAGACGGCGGACGGGACTCGATCTACAAGTACCTCACGCTGTGGGAAGAGGTACTTCGGCTGATCCGGGGCTCGTATGTCGAGGAGACCGACGGACGCAGCCTGACGGCGGGCGCCATGGATGGGGTGACGGATGCCCTCGATCCCTTCTCGGTCTACGTGCCGCCGGGCGAGGTCGAGTCGTACCGGGCAGCGCGTGAGGTAGGCCGCCGGCATTCGGGCGTCCTGGTGCTGAAGGAGCGCGGCACTGCCTATGTGGTCGCGGTCGACGGCGGCAGCCCGGCCGAGGCCGCGGGTCTGGAGCGGAACGACATCGTCGCCGGTATCAACGGTCGCTCTTCGCGGGCGATGCCCCTCTGGGAACTGCGGCGTCAGCTCGCCGGCCCGGTTGGTTCCGAACTGGACCTGGAACTGGTGCGGCGCGGCAACAGCGTGGAAGCGAGCCTGACCCTGGACGAGTACGAACCGCTGCAACCCGAGTTCGAAGAGGTCGACGGTGTCGGCCTGCTGAGGATCCCGAGCTTCGGTTCCGGCACGGTCGCACAGGTGGAGGCGTTGCTCGACGGCTACGCCGGCGACTCCCTGCTGATCGATCTCCGCGGCGTGGCGGGGGGTTCCGCGGAGGCTGCCTACGCGGTAGCGGGCCTGTTCGCGGAGGGCGAGCTGGGCAGCCTGATCGACCGGGACGGCCGGAAGCTCGCGACCTTCCAGGGCGCGGGGGGCCTGTACTCGGGCGATATCGGCGTCCTGACCGATCGCAGTTCCCAGGGACCGGCCGAGATCCTGACCGCCGTCCTGCGTCAGTCGGTCGACGCGGACCACTACGGCGAGTCGACCTTCGGCTACGCCGGAACGCTGCAGCAGATCGAGCTGCCGAACGGCGGCGGCCTGCTGGAAACGACCGCGGCCTTCTACACGGACCCGGAAGGTGAACGGCTGAACGGCCGTATCCGCGTCGCCAACGAAGACCGCCTGAGCGCGCTCTTCTTCGGCGAGAGGGACGAGGGAACGGATCCGATGCTGGAAGGCGCCCTGGAGCTCATCCTCGAAGCTCCCGCCGAGCCCGCGCAGTTGTAGCCCGCTTCGCCCGCTCCCACAGCCGTTCCAGTTCCTCCATCCGGTGGTCGCCGCCGGGCCCGAGCTCCGCCTCCATGGCCGCGAAGCGGCGACGGAACTTGCGGTTCGCCGCCGCCAGCGCGCGCTCCGGGTCCACCTTCAGGTGGCGGGCCAGGTTGGCGACCGCGAACAGCACGTCGCCCAGTTCCTCTTCGACCCGCGCCTTTGCCCCGGCGGATCGGCTGGCCCGGTCGCCGGCCGTCTCGCGGTCCAGCTCGCCGAGTTCCTCGGCCACCTTGGCGCGCACGGCTTCGGTCGAGTCCCAGTCGAAACCGATACCGGCCGCTTTCTGGCCGAGACGGTAGGCGCCGACCAGGGCCGGCAGGGAGATCGGGACGCCGTCCAGCGCGGAACGCTCGCCGCCGGAGTTCCGCTTGCGCTGTTCCCACATCGCCGCGACTTCGGCCGCGGAACCCGGCCCTGCCTGGTCCTTCTCGTCGCCGAAGACGTGAGGGTGGCGCACGACCATCTTGTCGATCACGGTGCGGATCGCTCCGCCGAGGGGTATCTCCTCCAGTTCGGCGCCGGCCAGCCGGGCGACGTACACCGCCTCGAACAGCAGATCGCCCAGTTCCTCGTTGATCGCGGCGGGATCGCGTTCGTCGATCGCCGCGGCCAGTTCGTGGGCTTCCTCGATCAGATAGGCCCGAAGATCCGCCAGTGACAGCTCACGGTCCCAGGGGCAGTCGATGCGCAGCCGATCGATCAGCTCGGCGATCGGAGCGAGCGAGCAGGAGTCGGTTCCCGCGCCGTCGCCTTTGTTACGATCTTGCATTCGTTGGGAGCGGAGGTCGGAAGTGAAGGTAACCGACAGAAGGATGTTCACGGACGACGGCGAACTGCGCGAAGAGTACCGCTTCCTCGAGCAGCAGAAGGCCGGGGGAGCCGCGCCGGCCGCGGAGCAGCCGCCCCCGGTCGCTGGCCAGGACAACGCGCCTCGTGCGAGCGAGTCGCCGGCCGGCGGGGCTGGACAGGCCGCATCCGCGACGCCGTCCCAGGGCGCCGGAGCCGCCGAGGCTCCGCGGATGCCGCCGGGCGGGGCGCAGTCTCCGGGCTTCATGGACCTGGTCGCCGTTCTGGCCGAGCCGATCGCCTTCCTGCTCGGCGATGCCCAGTTGCCGGACGGTCAAAGCGCCCAGGATCTGCCGCGGGCCCGGCTCCACATCGATTTGCTGGCGGTGCTGCAGGAGAAGACGCGGGGCAACGTCCCCGAGCAGGAGACGGCCGTGCTCGAGGATCTTCTCGCGCAGCTCCGGATGCGGTACGTCGAGAAGAGCCGGACCTGATTGCCGGCCGATCCCGGCACGCTCGACGACGATGCCTTGTCCGTAATCTGAGCGTTTAGAAGTCAGATTGTCGCCTCCCCGGACTTGACAACGGATCGCTTAGGTCTTAGTGTTCACGTGGCATCGGGCCAGGCAGGCGGTTGACGCCGCACCCGTCCGAAGCGCCGCAAACAGAGAACCGACCCGTTCCCGCTCACTGGGCGGACGATTCAGGAGAGAGAGTCTTGAGCAAGATCATTGGCATCGACCTGGGGACGACGAACAGCGTCGTCGCCGTGATGGAGGGTTCGGACCCGAAGGTGGTTCCGAACTCGGAGGGAAGCCGGACCACGCCGTCGATCGTCGGCTTCACGGAGAAGGGCGAGCGGCTCGTTGGCCAGGTCGCCAAGCGTCAGGCGGTAACCAACCCGGAGAACACGGTCTTCTCGATCAAGCGCTTCATGGGGCGGCGCCTGGGCGAGGTCTCGGAAGAACAGAAGATGGTCCCCTACACGGTCTCGAGCGCCGGCGACGACGTGCAGATCGGAGCCGCGGGCAAGACCTACACGCCGCCCCAGATCTCGGCCATGGTGCTGCAGAAGCTGAAGCAGGCGGCCGAGGACTATCTCGGCGGTCCGGTCGAGCGTGCCGTGATCACGGTCCCCGCCTACTTCAACGACGCTCAGCGTCAGGCCACGCGGGATGCCGGCCAGATTGCCGGACTGACCGTCGAGCGGCTGGTCAACGAACCGACCGCGGCGGCGCTTGCCTACGGCCTGGACAAGGAGGGCGACCGCACGATCGCCGTCTACGACTTCGGTGGCGGCACCTTCGACATCTCGATTCTCGAGGTGGGCGAGGGCGTGGTCGAGGTCAAGGCGACGAACGGCGACACCCACCTGGGGGGCGACAACATCGACCAGCGGATCATCGACTGGCTGCTGGAGGAGTTCAGGAAGGACCAGGGCATCGACCTCGGCCAGGATCCGATGGCCATGCAGCGGCTCAAGGAAGCCGGCGAGAAGGCGAAGATCGAGCTGTCGGGCGTTCAGGAGACGGAGATCAACCTCCCCTTCGTGACCGCCGACGCCTCCGGGCCGAAGCACCTGAACGTCAAGCTCTCGCGCAGCAAGCTGGAGCAGCTCACCGAGGACCTGGTCAGGAGCACGCTCGAACCGTGCCGCCAGGCGCTCAGGGACGCCGGCCTCGGCACCAGCGACATCGAGGAGATCGTCCTGGTGGGCGGCCAGACCCGGATGCCGGCGGTGCAGGAAGCGGTCAAGGAGTTCTTCGGACGGAAACCCCACCGCGGTGTGAACCCGGACGAGGTGGTGGCGATCGGCGCGGCGATCCAGGGTGGCGTGCTGGCCGGTGACGTCACCGATGTCCTGCTGCTGGACGTCACGCCGCTCTCGCTTGGCATCGAGACGCTGGGCGGCGTCTTCACCAAGCTGATCGACCGCAACACGACGATTCCCACCCGCAAGAGCGAGGTGTTCTCGACCGCCGGCGACAACCAGACCTCCGTCGAGGTCCATGTGCTCCAGGGGGAGCGTGAGATCGCCGGCGACAACCGGACGCTCGGCCGCTTCCACCTGGTGGGCATTCCCCCGGCGCCTCGCGGCCTGCCGCAGATCGAGGTCACGTTCGACATCGACGCCAACGGCATCGTCAACGTGTCGGCCAGGGACAAGGGCACCGGCAAGGAGCAGAAGATCACGATCACGGGCTCGGGCGGCATCGAGAAGGACGAGATCGAGCGCATGGTGGCGGACGCCCAGGCCCACAGCGACGAGGACAGGAAGCGTCGCGAGGCCATCGACGCCCGCAACCAGCTCGACTCCCTGGTCTACGGCACGGAGAAGAACCTCGCCGAGCACCGGGACAAGCTGTCCGAGAGCGACCGCAGTGAACTCGAGTCCGCGATCGAGGACGCGAAGAAGAGCATGGAGGGCGAAGACGCCGCCGCCATGGAGGGCGCATCCGCGCGGTTGACCGAGGCCTCACACAAGCTGGCGCAGGTCATCTACGAACAGACCAGCGCCCAGGCGGCGCCCGACGCGCCTCCGGGCGCGGGCGGCCCCGGGGACGGCGATTCCCAGGCCGCCGATGACGATGTGATCGACGCGGACTTCGTCGATGTCGACGAGACGTCCGAGGACGACAGCACGTCCGGGGACAAAGGGGCGAACTAGGTGGCGCCGCCGCGGTCGTCGCGTGAGCGCCGTCCCCCGTCCCGCCGTCGGCGGGTGGGGGGCGGCCGTTACGTGATGATCAGCAAGGTCGCCGAGCGCTACGACATCCATCCCCAGACGCTCCGGCTGTACGAGCGGGAGGGCCTTCTCGAGCCGCAACGGAGCGACGGCAACACCCGCCTCTACGATCAGGACTCCCTGAACCGGCTGGAGTCGATCCTGACCCTGACCCGGGACATGGGGGTCAACCTGGCGGGAGTCGAGGTCATCCTCACGCTGCAGGAACGGCTGGCGCGGCTCGAAGCCGAGCGGGACCGGCTACTCTCGATCGTCGAGCGCGATGCGGCGGACCGCCGCCGGGGTGTCCGGCGGCGGCACGCCCTGGTCTGGGTGCGGAGCGGCGCGCTGGTCAAGGTCGAGGACGAGGAGTGAACGAGGAAGGCTGCGAACTCTGTGGCGGGCGCGGTTGGATCGTGGACCTCGCCACGAACCGCGCCCGCCGCTGCACCTGCCACTCGGCGCGTGTTCGCGGCCGCCGCCTCGACGACCTGGGCATTCCGCCCAAGTACCAGGGTTGCCGGCTTACCAACTTCCGGCTCGCGGGAGACGTGGGCGACCAGCTCCTCACCGCGCGCCGCGACTGCGACCAGTACATCGAGGAGTTCATGGAGTTCGACGGATCGCTGAACGAAACCGGACTGGTGTTCATCGGCCCGAGCGGCCGGGGCAAGACGCACCTTGCCGTGGCCGTGCTGATCGAACTGGCCGAGCAGTACGGCGTCGGCGGCCGCTTCGTCGACTTCACCAGTCTGGTCGCCGACATCCAGGCGACGTTCCAGCCCGACGCTCCGCGGAACCAGGCCGACCTGCTGCGTCCGCTCCAGGAGGCGGAGGTGGTCGTCGTCGACGAACTCGGCGCGCGGCGGCCCTCGCCCTTCGTCTCCGACACGCTGTACCTGCTGATCAACGGCCGGTACATGGCCCGCCGGCCGACTCTGTTCACCAGCAACTACTACCTGACGTCCGAAGCCGACGGCGACCCCGCCGATGCTGCCCGGACCCTGGCCGGCCGCGTCCCCGCCAGCCTGATCAGCCGCCTCCACCAGATGGCGAAGCCGATCCTCATCGACGCCGTCCGCGACTTCCGCCACGAAATGCAGGCGCATCAGCATCGGTAGCGGTGGCACCCGTCCCGCGGCGTCGGCCGGAGGGGAGGGTCCCAGAGGCACGCTCGCGCTGTCTCGGAGTCTGGAGAGCCGTGCGCTCGCTGTTGTCGGTCGACGCCGCAGGACTGGACGCTTGCACTTCGACGTAGCGCCGCGTCGCCTGCTGTAGAGGAATCCAGAGTACTGACCCCGTACCTCCGGGTGCGCGGGTCCTCTGACCCGCCGCCGCCGAAGGCGGCTGACGAGCGCGCCGGCCGCCAGGCCGGCACCTCTCGAGGAAACCACCGTTTCGTCGTATTTCCAATAACGTATGGAACGGGCGATGGGAGTGAGCGGATCACAGAGGGTTGAGCGGTGGATGACCGACTTGGGTCTGGGCGTTGCGGCCTGTCTGCTGCTGGCGACGGCGCCGGCAGTGCATCCCGGTGCGGCGACGTCTCCTCCGTCGATCGTTCTGCCGGAGGAGATTCGGCTGGGGCTGGCCACGGACCTTGAGCGGGTCGAGGTTGCCTGCTGCGATGGCCCTTCGTGGCTTGTGGACGAGACCGGCCGGCGGTACGAGGTTGCCGGCTCCTTCGAGGTGCTGGCGGCGCCGGGGACGGCGAGCCCGGGGGTTCATCGCCTGCAGGTGGCGGCGTTGCGGGATCGGGTGCAGGCGGAGAAGCTGGCCGGCCGGCTGGCGAGTCTGCTCGATCAGCAGGCGGACTCGGTGCTCGACGCGGGCACCGGCCTGTACCGGGTCCGCGTGGGCCGCTTCGGTGACCGGGCGGCGGCGGAGAGGGCTCGTGGCCGGCTTCATGTCGAGGGGTTCGACGACGTCTGGATCACCATCGAGGGCCAGGTTCTGGAGCATCCCGGATTCGAGGTGGATGGAGTCGGCTGGGTCGCGGGACGGAGGCTGCGGCTCGAGTCGCGGGACGGTGTCGTCCACATCCTGGACCGCCGCTACCGGGGGGCGCTCGAGGTCTTCCTGAGCGACCGGTCCGGGCTGAATGTCGTCAACGCGGCGCCGCTCGAGGACTACCTGCGCGGCGTCGTGCCGGTCGAGCTGGGACCGGACCTGTACCCGGAGCCTGAGGCGATCAAGGCGCAGGCCGTGGCCGCGCGCACCTATGCGGCAAAGCGCCTGGGCGAGTTCGAGGGGGAGGGGTACGACCTCTGCGCCACGCCGCTATGCCAGGTCTACGGCGGTCTGGACGTGGAGCACCCTGTCTCGGACCGCGCGATCGCGGCGACCGGCGGCGAGATCCTGCTTCGTGACGGCGCGCTCCAGGAGGCACTGTTCACGGCGAGTTGCGGCGGCAGTACCGAACTCGTCGATCACGTCTTTCCTCTTCTGGCGGGCGGAGGCCCCCTGGCAACGGCCTGTGTCGAAGGGGGAGTCGTGACCCTGGCGGGCGGCGCCGAGGGCTCGCCCGCCAGGCACCTGCTGAGGTCCATCGGCGCTCGCGGGGTGCGCGAGAGACGGGTCGATGAGCGACTCGACCGCGCCCGTTCCGGCGGCGATCTGGAAGTCGTCCATGGGAGCCTGGGCGGTCTCGACGGCGGCTGGCTCGACCTGCGCCAGCAGGGTCGCCGCCGGCTGGTGCCGTTGGCCTCCGAGTCGGCGCTGTTGGTGACCAAGGTTCCGCCGGGGACCCGCCCTGGCGATCTCGGCGTGCCTGCGCCGTCCGTGACGGCCGCGCCGGGCGACCGGCTGCGCGTCTACCTGGTCCGCGGCCAGGTGGTCCTGCTCGTTCACGAGACGCCGCGAACTGGAGATCAACCGAAAGCGGAGCCGTGGTCGCTCTGGCGGTCGCACGCTTTCCTGCGCGCCGCGGTCGAGAAGCGCTTTCCCGGCCTGGGACTCAGGTCCATGAGAGTGCTGGAGCGCGGCGTCTCGGGTCGGGTGGCGCGGCTCGACCTGGTCGGTGAGCGGAGTTCGGTCGAGTTGCAGGGTCTGGCGATCCGCTGGCTGCTCGACATCCCCGAACACCTCGTCCGGCTGACCGCCGAAGCGGGAGAGGGTGCCGTTCCCGGCTGGCGCTTCGCCGGCCGCGGCCGGGGCCACGGCGTCGGCATGTGCCAGGTCGGCGCGTATCTCATGGCGCAACGCGGTCTGACCTACCGCGAGATCCTCTGGCACTACTACGGCGCGGTCGAGATCGGCGAGTTCGCATCTTGAGCGTCGACCGGACTGCCGACGCCTGGCTGGACGACCCCGAGCCTTGGCGCGAGACCAGACGTCTGGGCCGGGCGTTGACCGCCATCGAGGGCGGCGGCGCGACGGGGGCTCTCGCCAGGGCGGCCTGGCGGCGGGCCGGGCGCGCGATGACGATCGGTCTGACCGGACCGCCCGGGGTCGGCAAGAGCACGTTGACGGCCGCTCTGGCCCAGGAGCTCCGGCGACGGGGGGAGCCGGTGGCGGTTCTCGCCTTCGACCCGACCAGCCCGCTGACCGGCGGCGCCGTGCTCGGCGACCGAGTGCGGATGTCCGCCCTGGAAACCGATCCGGGCGTCTTCATCCGGTCGATGGCCTCGCGGGGCGCCGGCGGCGGACTGGCGCAGGCCGCCGCGGCGGCGACCGACCTGCTCGATGCCGCGGGCTTTCCCTGGATCCTGGTCGAGACGGTGGGCAGCGGTCAGGCGCAGACCGCCATTCGCCGGAACTCGGACCTGGTCGTCCTGGTAACGGCGCCCGGCCTGGGCGACGGCGTTCAGGCGATCAAGAGCGGGACGATGGAGATCGCGGACGTGTTCGTCGTCAACAAGAGCGATCTGCCGGGCGCCGCCGCCGCTCGCCGGTCGATCGTGGAGATGCTCGACCTGGCGGACGGAGTCGGCGGTGAGCCGCCGGCCGTGCTGCCGACCGTGGCGCGGACGGGCGAGGGCGCGGCGGAAGTCCTGGACGCGGTGTCCGCGCGTTTCGAATGGCTGCGGGCCGGAGGCGAGATCCGCGCCCGGCGGGCGGCCCGCCTGCGGCGCCGGGTGCTGGACCTGTACCGCGCCGAGGTCCTCCGGCTCGCCATGGGCTCGGTCGACGACGACCGGTTCGCGCGGGCGCTCCTCGCCGCCAGCGCGACGACGCCGGATGCCGGCCAGAGGGCCGGCGCACCGACAGAGACGCCGCCAGGCGGAGCTGTCGGTCTGGACGGGGAGGCCGATTCGCAGCAGAATCGGGCGCCGCTGGAAGCCGGGCCGGCCGGCGATCCCTTTGATCCGGTCGACCCCTACGAACTGGCGGACCGTTTGGTCGGCGAGTTCGTAGGCGGATTCCGGCAACACCGAGGCGTCTAGCTAATGATTACGGGTCTGGACCACGTCGCGATCGCCGTCCCTTCGATCGAAGAGGCGAGAGCGTTCTACGAGAAGCTGGGCCTGGAAATCGCCGCGATCGAGGTGGTCGAGCACGAGGGGGTACGGGTAGCGATGATCCCCTGCGGCGGCACGCGGATCGAACTCCTGGAGCCGCTCTCGGGCGATTCTCCGGTGGGGCGCTTCCTCGAGCGCCGCGGCCCGGGCATACACCACCTCTGCATGCGGAGCGACGACGTTCACGAGGACGACGGGAAGCTGCGCGAGGGCGGACTGTTTCTCCTGCGCGAGCGGCCCGGCCCCGGCGCCGAGGGCGCCACGGTTCAGTTCGTCCACCCGAAGAGCGCCGGCGGCGTGCTGCTGGAACTGTCGGAGCCGGCGCGGTGACGGGTCGTCTGATTCTGGAGGACGGTTCCGTCTTTCACGGCGAGAGCCTGGTCGAGGGCAGCCGCTTCGCGGAGGTCGTCTTCAACACTTCGATGACGGGTTACCAGGAGATCCTGACGGATCCCTCCTACCGGGGTCAGATCGTGATCATGACCCAGCCCCACATCGGCAACTACGGGACGTACGACGACGCGGCGGAGTCGCACCGGGTCTGGGTGGAAGGGTTCGTCGTGCGCGAGTTCACGGCCCGCCGCTCGGGACTGGGCGATGGCGAGCTGGGCGCCTACCTGAACGCGGCCGGTGTGCCGGCGCTCGCGGGTATCGACACGCGGGCCGCGGTGCGGCGCCTGCGCGACCGCGGCGCCATGCGGGGGTTGATCACGAGTTGCGACCGGCCGGACGGCGAGCTGGTCGAGGAGGTGCGGCGGCAGCCGACGATGGAGGGACGGGCCCTGGTCGACGAGGTGACCTGCGAGGCGCCGTACGAGCTCGAGCCGGAGGGCGAGGAGAAGGTCCGCCTGGCGGTGTACGACTTCGGCGTCAAGCGGAACATCCTTCGCTCGCTGGTCCGGCAGGGCGCCCGGGTCGTCGTGCTGCCGGCGCGCACACCGGCTCGCGAGTGCCTCGCCCTGGAGGTCGACGGCGTGGTGCTCTCGAACGGGCCGGGAGACCCGGAACCGCTCCACGAGATCATCGGCGAGGTGCGGGAACTGGTCGAGTCCAGGGTGCCGCTGTTCGGCATCTGCCTCGGCCACCAGCTCCTGGGTCTGGCTCTGGGCGGCACGACGTTCAAGCTGAAGTTCGGGCACCACGGCGGCAACCAGCCGGTCCGGGACGAGGAGACCGGCGAGGTTTCCATCACGAGCCAGAACCATGGCTTCGCCCTCGCCGGCGACAGCCTTCCCGACGACTGCCAGGTGGCGGCGATCAATCTGAACGACGGAACGGTGGAGGCCTTCAAGGCGACCGGACGGCCGATCTTCTCGGTCCAGTACCACCCGGAGGCGGCGCCGGGGCCGCACGACGCCGCGCGACTCTTCGGGGAGTTCCTCGACGTCTGTGGGTGATCCTCAGGAACCGGCGGAGGGAACTGGTCGCGTACCGGGCGCGCCGGCCGAAAGGCCGGCGTCCTCTTCGGTGGTCTGGTGGATCGCCGCGCGCTACCTGCTCGGGGGACGAAGCCGGCTTCTGACGGGGACCGCGAGGTCGGCCCTCGGGTCGACCGGCCTGGGCGTGGCGGCGATGGTCGTCTCGATGGCGCTGATGAGCGGTTACACGGGCTCCGTCGAGACGCGGCTGCTCCAGAGCGGGCCTCTGGTCGTCACGCCCCTGGGAGAAGCCGCGGGGGATCTCGCCGCGGCCGACGAAACGGCCGGCCGGTTGCGACGGTTGCCCGGCGTGGACCGTGTGGGTGTGACGCTGGCCGGTCAGGGCGCGCTGGCGAGCGGGACGAACCCGGCCGGCGTCGATGTCTGGTTCCGGGGCGTTCTGCCGGGGGCTTCCTCCTTCGGGGCCGGCGAAGAAGAACTCGAGCGGAACGCCGACGGCTTCGACGCGGTCGTCCTCGGCCGCCAGCTTCAGCGGACGCTCGGCGCGGCGGACGGGGACCTGCTGCGTTTGACGGCGATCGTCGGTTCGCCATCGGGCCGGCCGCGCTTCGCTTACCGCACGCTCCGGGTTGCCGGCGCGTTCGAGACCGGATTCTCCGAGTACGACCGGGGCTACGCCGTCCTCCACCGGGACGCGGTCGAGGCTCTCGGCGCGGTCGGGGTCGTCCTGGAAGTGGCGACGTCGCCGGGCGCCGACCCGTCGGTGGTGCACGGGAGAATCGAGGAGCTGGTGGGCGCCGATGCGCTGGTCACCGACTGGCGCCGGGGCAACCGGGACATCTTCGCGGCGCTTCGGCTGCAGAAGTGGGGCCTGTTCCTGGTGCTGGGCCTGATCGTGCTGGTGTCGACCTTCAACATCGCCGCCGCGCTGGTCGTCATGGTGCGGGAGCGGGGCAGGGACACGGCGGTGCTCGCGGCCCTCGGCCTGGGTCCCCGCCGGCTGCGGGGCGTGTTCCTGTCCTGCGGGCTCTGCCTGGGCGCCGCGGGAACGGGTCTGGGACTCCTGCTGGGTTCCACGGTGAGCTGGCTGATCACCCGCTACGAACTCGTGAGGTTCGATCCCGGCGTGGCGGAGATCTACTTCATCAGCAGCGTTCCGTTCGACGTGCGGGCGCTGGACCTGCTGGCGGTGGCCGGCTTCAGCCTCCTCGTCGTCGGGCTCGCGTGCTGGTGGCCTGCCCGGCTGGCGTCGTCGCTCGAGCCGGCGCGGGCGCTCCACTGGGAGTAGCGCCGCGCCGCCCGCCATCCGCCGGCCGCACGTGGAAGGAGGGGCTGCTCGAAAGCAACCCCTCCCGGGTTTGAATCGCGCCTCAGTCGGCTCGTGGCCGCTGAGCGGAAGTTGAGGGTTAAGGCAGGTCCGGACTGTGTCCGGGGGTGGGTCGCAGTTCCGCTGGCCGCGAGTGCGTCCAGTCGCAACCCGGTGGGTGACGGCACGGGAGCCAGGGCGCGAAGTCGACTGGCTGGTTGCCGATCGATCCTTGCCTGTGGTTCGGTGTCGCCTCTGACAAGGAGTATACGCGACCCGGCGCCAAAGTGTTTCCTCCGCGTCGTGTTTCGGTGCGCGCCGCGATCCGGGAACGCGTCCGGTTTGCCTGTACACTCCGCGCGCTCATGCCGAAGCGGACGGACATCGAGTCGATCCTGATCTTCGGTTCGGGGCCTATCGTCATAGGCCAGGCGTGCGAGTTCGACTACTCCGGTACCCAGGCCTGCCGTGTCCTGCGCCGGGAGGGCTACCGGGTCATTCTCGTCAACTCGAATCCGGCGACGATCATGACGGACCCGGAGATCGCGGACGCGACCTACGTCGAACCCCTCGTGCCCGACGTGGCGATGAAGATCATCGAGCGCGAGCGGCCGGACGCGCTGCTGCCCACCGTCGGCGGCCAGACCGGGATCAACCTGACCCTGGCGCTCGAGGAGTCCGGCGCGCTCGAGGAGTCCGGGATGAAACTGCTCGGCGCGGGGATCGAGGCGCTGCGCCTGGGCGAGGACCGCCTGCTCTTCAAGCGGGCCATGGTGGAGGCTGGTCTCGAGGTGCCGGAGAGCGGTATCGCGAGCACGCTGGAGGAGGCGCGGGGGATCATCGACCGCCTGGGCTTCCCGGTCATCGTCCGGCCGAGCTTCACGCTGGGAGGCGAGGGCGGCGGCGTCGTGTTCAACCGCGACGAGATCGACGACGTGATCGTCCGCGCCCTGCAGGCGAGTCCGGCCTCGACCGCCCTGATCGAGCAGTCGGTTCTGGGCTGGAAGGAGTTCGAGCTCGAAGTGATGCGCGACGTGGCCGACAACGCGATCGTCGTCTGCTCGGTCGAGAACGTCGATCCGATGGGCGTGCACACCGGGGACTCCATCACCGTGGCGCCGCAGCAGACGCTGTCCGATCCCGAGTACCAGGACATGCGCGACGACGCTTTCACCGTGATCCGCAAGGTGGGCGTCGCGACCGGGGGTTCGAACATCCAGTTCGCGGTGGAGCAGGGCAGCGGGCGGCGCGTCGTGATCGAGATGAACCCGAGGGTGTCGCGAAGTTCGGCGTTGGCGTCGAAGGCGACCGGTTTCCCGATCGCCAAGATCGCCGCGCAACTGGCGGTCGGCTACACCCTGGACGAGATCTCGAACGACATCACCGGCAAGACCTACGCCGCCTTCGAGCCGACCCTCGACTACACGGTCGTCAAGATCCCGCGCTGGGCGTTCGAGAAGTTCGAGCGCACCGCCGGCACCCTGGGCACGTCGATGAAGTCGGTGGGCGAGGTGATGGCGATCGGCGGCAACTTCCGCGAGGCGCTGATGAAGGGTCTCTCCGGCCTGGAACTGGAGGCGGCGTGGCCGCGCCAGGAGGAGCTCGTCAGCGATCCGGTCGGTCTGCGACGTCGGCTCAGCACGCCCAACTGGCAGCGCCTCTTCGGGGTCTTCGCCGCGCTGCGCCAGGGCTGGACGGTCGACGAGGTGGCGGCGGCCTCGGACATCGACCAGTGGTTCCTGCGCGAGATCCGGACCGTCGTGGAGATCGAAGCGGAACTGGCGTGCTGGGATCTCGAGTCCGCGCCGGACGAGCTGCTCCGCCGGGCCCGGCTGAGCGGGTTGAGCGATCAGCGGGTCGCCTCGCTGCTCGGAAGCGGGGAGGACCTGGTGGCCCGCGAGATCACGAAGCGGGGGCTCGACCGCGTCTTCAAGCGGGTCGACACCTGCGCCGCCGAGTTCGTGGCCGTCACCCCGTACCTCTACTCGACGCCCGGGGTGGAGGACGAGGCCCTGCCGACCGAGCGCCGGAAGGTGATGATCCTGGGCTCCGGACCGAACCGGATCGGCCAGGGGATCGAGTTCGACTACTGCTGCGTCCACGCCGTCTTCGCCCTCCGGCGAGCCGGCTACGAGACGATCATGGTGAACTGCAACCCGGAAACCGTCTCGACGGACTACGACACGTCGGACCGGCTCTACTTCGAGCCGCTCACGTTCGAGCACGTGATGGCGATCTACCGCCGCGAGCAGCCGCTGGGCGCGATCGTCCAGCTCGGCGGCCAGACTCCGCTCAAGCTCGCCCACAGCCTCGAGGCTGCGGGCGTCTCCATCCTGGGCACGTCGCCGGAGGCGATCGACCTCGCCGAGGATCGCCGCCGCTTCGGCGATCTCCTGGCGGAGGAGGACATCCTGGTGCCGGCCAACGGCTCCGCGGTGTCGCTCGACGAGGCCTGCCGGGTGGCGGACGAGATCGGCTATCCGGTCGTCGTGCGGCCGAGCTACGTGCTGGGCGGCCGGGCGATGTCGATCTGCTACGACCAGCCGACGCTGATCAACTACATGCGCCGCGCCGCCGACGTCTCACCGGGGCGGCCGGTGCTGCTCGACCGCTTTCTCGAGGACGCCTTCGAGGTCGACGTCGACCTGGTGGCGGACGGGGAGCGGGCCGTCGTCTGCGGCATCATGCAGCACATCGAGGAGGCCGGCATCCACTCCGGCGACTCGGCGGCGGTGCTGCCGCCCTACCGGGTGGACGAGGGCGACCTCGACAAGATGCGCGACATCGCCACGCGGCTGGCGCTGAGGCTGGGCGTCGTCGGTCTGATGAACGTGCAGTTCGCGATCTACGACGGAGAGGTCTACGTGCTGGAGGTGAATCCCCGGGCCTCGCGGACGGTGCCCTTCATCGCCAAGGCGGTCGGCCTGCCGCTGGTGCAGATCGCCACGCGGGTCATGGTCGGGGAGACCCTGGAGGAGATCGGTCTCGTCGAGGAACCGCCGGTCGACCGCTTCTTCGTCAAGGCGCCGGTCTTCCCGTTCGACCGCTTCCCGGGCGTCGACCCGGTCCTGGGCCCGGAGATGAAGTCGACGGGCGAGGTCATGGGCATCGGCCGCAGCTTCGGCAGCGCCTTCGCCAAGGCCTGGCTGGGCGCCGGCCACGCGCTGCCGGACGGCGGCGCCGCCTTCCTGTCGGTCAACGACCGGGACAAGCCGGCGCTGCTCCGGGTCGCCGCGCGGCTGCGGGACCTCGGCTTCGAGCTGTTGTGCACCGCCGGCACCGCTGCGTTCCTCAGCGAGCGGGGCATCGAGACACAGCGCGTCAACAAGGTGGCCGAAGGACGGCCGCATGTGGTCGACTACCTGATCAACGGCGAGGTCGGCCTGATCGTGAACACGCCCCTGGGCGGCGAGTCGTACAAGGACGACATGGAGATCCGCACCACGGCGCTGAAGTTCGACATCCCCTGCGTGACGACGATCTCGGGGGCGATGGCCGCGGTGGACGCCATCGAGGCGCTGCGCGAGAGCCTGCTGCAGGTGACCGCGCTTCAGGACCTGGGCTCGGCGCCGGTGGCGGGAGACGCGGTCGCGACATCCGCGGCGCACTGAGCCGGCCTCAGCCGCGACGGATGCGCTCGATGTCGCTCTCCAGGCGCTCGCCGAGACGCCGCAACTCGACGCGGTAGTTTTCTTCCTCCTCGAGCCGCCTGGCCGGATCCGCGGCGAGGTTCTTGCGGTGGAGGATCTCGAGTTCGGCCACTTTCGCCTGGTGGCGGCTGCGGGCGTCTTCGATCCGCCGCCGCTGATCTTCGTCGAGAGCGTCCTGCCGGGGCGCCGCGATGCCCCGGTTCTCGAGCTTCTCGAGCGCTCTCTCGTAGGCCGACTTCACCGGCTCACCGTTCGTACTCGCCCCAGACCGCGCGGAGGCGATCCGAGATCTCGCCAAGGGTGGCCCGCTGCCGGACGCAGTCGAGGATGCGGGGAACGAGGTTGTCTTCGCCCGCCGCCGCCTGCTGGAGCCGGTCCAGGGCCGCGGTCGCGGCGCTCGCGTCGCGCTCTTCGCGGACCTTCCGCACCCGTTCGACCTGCCGGGCTTCGGCGGCCGGGTCCACGGCCAGGAACGTCGCCTCCTCGCCTTCTTCCTGGGTGTAGGCGTTGACGCCGACGATCACCTCGTCCCTGGATTCGACCGCCAACTGGTGACGGTAGGCCGCGTTCGCGATCTCGTTCTGCTGGTAGCCCTGTTCGATCGCCCGGGCGGCGCCGCCGAGCTCCTCGATCTGTTCGATCATGCTCCGGGCCTTGGCCGCGAGCTCCCCGGTGAGCGCCTCGATCGCCCACGAGCCGCCGAGCGGATCGGCGACGTCGGCGACTCCGGTCTCGTGGGCGACGATCTGCTGGCTGCGCAGCGCCACCCGCGCGGAGGTCTCGGTCGGCAGGCCGAGGGCTTCGTCGGCCCCGTTCGTGTGCAGGGACTGTGTGCCCCCGCAGACGGCGGCCAGCGCCTGGATCGCGACCCGGGCGACGTTGTTTTCGGGTTGCTGCGCGGTCAGGGTCGAGCCGCCGGTCTGCGTATGGAAGCGCAGCCAGCACGAGCGTTCGTTGCGTGGCTCGTAGCGCTCGCGGACGAGTTCGGCCCAGAGGCGGCGGGCGGCGCGGAACTTGGCGACTTCCTCGAGGAAGTTGTTGTGGGCGTTGAAGAAGAAGGACAACCGGGGGGCGAAGCTGTCGATCTCGAGCCCGCGCGCCAGCACCAGGTCGACGTAGCAGAGGGCGTTGGCGAGGGTGAAGGCGATTTCCTGGGCGGCGGTGGAGCCGGCTTCGCGGATGTGGTAGCCCGAGATCGACACGGGATTCCAGCGCGGAACGTGCTCGGAGCAGAAGGCGATCAGGTCGGTGACCAGGCGCAGGGACTGGGGCGGCGGATAGATGTGGGTGCCGCGGGCGATGTACTCCTTCAGGATGTCGTTCTGCACCGTGCCGCCGACGTTCGACCAGGGCGTACCCTGCTCCTCGGCGACCGCCAGGTACATGGAGAGGAGGATCGACGCCGTCGAGTTGATCGTCATCGAGGTGGTGACCTGACCAAGCGGGATGCCGTCGAACAGGGTCCTCATGTCCTCGACGCTGTCGATCGCGACACCGACGCGCCCCACCTCGCCGCGGGCGGCTCGGGCATCCGAGTCGTAGCCGATCTGCGTAGGGAGATCGAAGGCGACCGAGAGGCCGGTCGTGCCCTGCTCCAGGAGATAGCGGTAGCGGCGGTTCGACTCGGTGGCGCTGGCGTAGCCGGCGTACTGGCGCATCGTCCACAGCCGCTTGCGGTACATGTCCTGGTAGAGGCCGCGCGTGAACGGGAACTCGCCGGGCGCGGCCTGAGCCCCGTTCTCCCGCGGCAGGTCGTCCGGCTCGAAGAACGGCGGCAGATCGATACCCGAACTCGTGGCGCGGTTCCTGGTCACGGCAGAGGAGCTTATCGCCGCCCCGAATCCGCAGGATCCAGTGCTTCTCTCCGAAGGCGCTCCGCATTTATCGATAAAGCGCTATAGAACGATGAATGCCCATATCTAGTGGCGACCGGGGTCTCCTGGGGCTACATGAAGTGGTTTTCGCGGCGATTCTGCTTGCGCCGGAGGGGTGTTCTGAGCTACAGTTCGCCATTCACCGCTTATGCGCACGGGACCACGCCGGGACCGTGCCGACCAGGGAGGGAGCAGATGTCGGTCAATGGTTCACGCGCTCACGAAGGCGGTCAGGGCAGGGTTCTGGAGGCGGCGCAGGCCGGCGGCCGGCAGGTGGTAGCCGCTTCCGCTGCGGCCGGCGCCGCGCTCCCTGCGGAGACCCGGAGCGCGACGGCCACGGCATCGAGTCCGGCGGGCCTGACCATCGAGCGCCGCTATACCGAAGCCGGCGTCCACCCCTTCGACCGGGTCGAGTGGGACGTCCGCGACGCGGTCATCGCGAACGAGAAGGGCGAGACCGTGTTCGAGCAGCACGGCGTCGAGGTGCCGAAGGCGTGGTCGCAGACGGCCACGAACGTGGTCGTGTCGAAGTACTTCCGCGGTCAGTTGGGCACTCCCGAGCGCGAGTCCAGCGCGCGGCAGTTGATCTCGCGGGTGGCCGACCGCATCGCCGACTGGGGCCGTGAGGGCGGCTACTTCTCGAGCAAGGCGGACGCCGAGGCGTTCCACGCCGAGCTCACCCACATCCTTCTGCACCAGTACGCCTGCTTCAACTCGCCGGTGTGGTTCAACGTCGGGATCGAGGAGCACCCCCAGTGCTCGGCGTGCTTCATCAATTCCGTCGAGGACACGATGCAGTCCATCCTCGGTCTCGCCAAGACGGAGGGGATGCTGTTCAAGTTCGGCTCCGGCACCGGCAGCAACCTCTCGGCGCTCCGTTCCTCGGCCGAGACCCTGGCCGGTGGGGGCACGGCCTCCGGCCCGGTTTCCTTCATGCGCGGCTTCGACGCGTTCGCCGGCGTGATCAAGAGCGGCGGGAAGACGAGGCGCGCCGCGAAGATGGTCATCCTGGACGCCGATCACCCCGACATCGTCGAGTTCATCCGCTGCAAGGAAGTCGAGGAGCGCAAGGCCTGGGCGCTGATCGAGGCCGGCTACGACGCGGGCTTCAACGTCGCCGGCGGCGCCTACGACTCGATCTTCTACCAGAACGCGAATCACTCCGTGCGCGCCACCGACGAGTTCATGCAGGCGGTGGTCGAAGACCGCGAGTGGACGACGACCGCGGTGACCGACGGCCGGCCGATGGACTCGCTGCGGGCGGCGGAGCTGCTGGACATGATCGCCGAGTCGACCTGGGTGTGCGGCGATCCGGGCATGCAGTTCGACAGCACGATCAACCACTGGCACACCTGTCCGAACACGGACCGGATCAACGCCAGCAACCCGTGCAGCGAGTACATGTTCCTGGACGACACCGCCTGCAACCTGGCGTCGCTCAACCTGATGCGCTTCTACGACCCTGCCACGGGCTTCGACACCGCGTCGTTCCGGCACACCTGCGAGATCATCATCACGGCGCAGGAGATCATCGTCGACAACGCGAGCTATCCGACGCCGAAGATCGGGGAGAACTCGCACGCCTACCGGCCGCTCGGCATCGGCTACGCGAATCTCGGCGCCCTGCTGATGGCGCGGGGCCTGCCGTACGACTCGGCTGCCGGCCGCGACTACGCCGGCGCGGTGACCGCCCTGATGTCGGGCGCCGCCTACCTGCAGTCGACGCGGATCGCCGCGATCAAGGGCCCGTTCAAGGGCTACGAGGCGAACCGCCAGCCGATGCTGCAGGTCATGCGCAACCATCGGGCCGCGCTGAAGGAGGTCGAACCGGCGCACGTGCCGCTCGAGTTGCTGAACGCGGCCAAGAAGTCCTGGGACGGCGTGGTCGAGGAGGGCGAACGGAACGGCATCCGCAACAGCCAGATCTCCGTGCTGGCCCCGACCGGCACGATCGCGTTCATGATGGACTGCGACACGACCGGAGTCGAGCCCGACATCGCGCTGGTCAAGTACAAGAAGCTGGTCGGCGGCGGGATGATCAAGATCGTCAACCGGACCGTTCCTCTGGCCCTGGACCGGCTCGGCTACGAGAAGTCGGAGATCCAGCAGATCGTCGAGTACATCGACGACCACGACACGATCGAGGGCGCGCCCCATCTCGCGGACGACCACCTGGCGGTGTTCGACTGCGCCTTCAAGCCGGCCAACGGCTCGCGGTCGATCCACCACATGGGGCACCTCCGCATGCTGGCGGCGGCCCAGCCGTTCATCTCGGGGGCGATCAGCAAGACGATCAACATGCCGGAGGAGTCGACTTCGGAGGAGATCCGGGAGGCCTACATCGAGGGCTGGAACCTGGGACTCAAGGCGGTCGCCATCTACCGCGACGGCTGCAAGCGTTCTCAGCCGCTGTCGACCTCGAAGGACACCGGCGACGACCTGGAGGCCGAAGTCGCGGCGAGGGCCGCGGCGGGCATCACGCGGCGCCGGCTGCCGGACGAGCGGCAGGCCATCACCCACAAGTTCTCGATCAACGGCCACGAGGGGTTCCTCACCGTCGGCCTGTACGAGGACGGCCAGCCCGGCGAGGTCTTCCTGCTCATGGCCAAGGAAGGCTCGACCATTTCGGGGCTGATGGACTCCTTCGCTCAGGCGGTGTCCGTGGCGCTGCAGTACGGCGTGCCGCTCCAGATCCTCGTCGACAAGTTCACCCACAGCCGCTTCGAGCCGTCGGGGTTCACGAAGAACCCAGAGATTCCGATGGCGAAGTCCGTCATGGACTACGTCTTCCGGTGGCTGGCTTCGAAGTTCCTGTCGCGCGAGGCCCAGGAGGTCGCGGGCGTGATCCAGCGGTCGGAGCCGGCGGCGCGGGCAGGGTCGCCGGCGGACGTGGAACCCGCGGAGGCGGAGAACGGCGCCGAGGCGCCCGCCAGGGAGGGTGGCAACCTCGCCCCGGTGACGTTTCTCCTGCAGCAGGACGCGCCGTCGTGTCACGACTGCGGCTCGATCATGGTGCGGAACGGCAGTTGCTACAAGTGCATGAACTGCGGCTCCACCAGCGGCTGCAGCTGACCGAGAGCGGCCATTCATCCCGCCCAGCGTCGTTGCTCCTCGGTCGGCGTGTCCAACTTCGATTGCTTCGCAATACTGCCCGCTATGTGCTCCCTCGTCGCGCCTTGCTGGGCGGGCGCCTGACCACTCTCGGGGCGACGCGCCCTTCCACTGTTAGTCTGCCGGCATGACGAGACGTTTGGCGGTCGGTCTGCTGGTCGGCCTGGGCGTGGCCGGAGCCGTCCTGGTGGCGGTGTTCGGCTTCCTCGTGTCGAGCATCCTCGCGGGTGCCGAGCCGCCGGAGGTCTCGGAACTCGATCCGATCCTGACCAGCTTCCAGTTGGACACGCTGGACGGGTCGCGGCTGGGTCCGCCGGACCTGCGGGGCGATGTCGTCGTGGTCGACATGTGGGCGAGCTGGTGCAAGCCCTGCGTCGTCCAGGCGGAGATCCTCGAGCGGCTGCGCGAGGAGTACGCCGGCCAGGGTGTGTCCTTCCTCGCCCTGAACAGCGGGGAGGACCTGGAAACGGTCCGCGGATACGTCGAGAAGACCCCGTTCAGCTACCCGGTGCTGCTGGACCCCGACGAGGAGGTGATGGGCGCGGCGGGACTCTACGCCTTGCCGACGCTCCTGGTGCTGGACCCGCGGGGCGACCTCTCCTACATCTCGATCGGCATCACCGGGGCCAGCGTGGTTCGCAACGCGATCGAGGAGGCGCTCGCGTCCGCGACCGGCTGAGGTCCGGGACGGGCGGCGGCTCCCGCGAACCGGGAGGGCCATCGCGTCGTGATCAACATCCGCAACCTCTCGATCAAGTGCGGCTACTGCGACACCTACCAGACGCTCTGCGCCTACCGCCGTCGGGACGACTGGAACGTCTACGTCTACGAGTGCGAGAACGATGTCTGCGATCCGGAGCGCAGCCGGACCCTCGTCGAAGTGCCGGGCGAACTCGATGAGTTCGCGCGCCGGGATCCGGCCTGGGAACACGGACGGCGCCATACCGGCGGCGGCCACGACTGAGTCGACTCGCCGGAAGCGGCCGCTGTCGGCCGAGCGCCTGGAAGCGCTGGCGGCCCTGGCCGGCATCAATCGCCTCGAACTGACCATCGAGAAGCTTGTGCTCGGCGGCGACGGCCTCGCGCGGTGGCGCGGGATGCCGGTCTTCGTGCCGCGGGCCGCCCCCGGCGACGTGGTCGAGGTCAGGATCACCGAGCGTCGCCCGAGCTACGCCCGCGCGGAGATCGAAGAGGTGAAGACCCCGGGGCCACTACGGCGGGAGGCGCCGTGTCCGTACTACGAGCGTTGCGGCGGCTGCCAGCTCCAGCACATCGAGGACGCGGCGCAGTTGGGACTCAAGGCGGCGGCGGCCATGGAGACGTTGCGCCGGCTGGGCGGCATCGATCCGGCCCAGCTCGCCGCGTGCCGCTTCGAGGAGCCGGTGAGCGAGAGGGCGTGGGGCTATCGGCTGCGGGCGCAGGTCCATGTCGACGCGAGTGCGGAAGAGTCGTTCGGCGTCGGCTTCCGGCGGCGTCGCAGCCATGATCTGGTTTTGGTCGACCGCTGCGCGGTGCTGGCTCCGGCGCTCGAGAACGAGCTGCGCGGTCTGTCCTCGCTGCTGGGCGACGCGGCTGCAGCTTCCAGGACGCCGCCGAGCCGCCTCAGTCTGGCGACGGCGGGCCTGGAGCGGGACTCCCCGGTGGTCGCGGCGCCGCCGGTCGACGGGCTGCCGGGCGGTGAACTTGAGATCGACCTCTTTGGAAAACGGCTCAGCTACGACGCCCGCTGCTTCTTCCAGGCCCACGGCGGGCTCCTGGAGTCGCTTCTGTTGTCGGCGGTCGGACCCTTCGAGGGCGAGGCCGCCGTGGAGCTCTACGCCGGCGTTGGCTTCTTCACCGTCGGTCTCGCCGACCGCTACCGGTCCGTCACGGCCGTGGAAGCCGAGTCGGTCGCTGCACGCTACGCGCGGAACAACCTGCGCCGCAACGGTCTCCGCCACTGCCGCGTCGACCGGTCGGCGGTCGAGAGCTGGATCGATCGACGTCGCGGCGGCCCCGGTCTGGAAGCCGGCCTCGACCGTGTCCTCGTCGATCCGCCCCGCGCCGGCCTCTCGCGAAAGGTCCGCAGCGCCCTCCTCAGCGCCGCGCCCCGCCGCCTGACCTACGTCTCCTGCGACCCCGCCACCCTCGCCCGCGACCTCGGCGACCTGACCCGCGACTTCGACCTCGAGTCCATCTCCTTCTTCGACGTCTTCCCGCAGACCGCCCACCTCGAAACCGTCGCGCAGTTGCAGCGGCGTCGGTAGCACCCGTCCGCGGTGGCGTCCGGAGGGGAGGGTTCCATCGGCCGCTCACGCTTTCCTGGTGGTGGGGGAGATGGCGCTCGCTTCGGTCGGCTGCGCTGCGGTTCGATGATGGTTGGGGTGTCGATCCGGGGAGACGCTTGCCTCCAGCCCGCTGGGACCCTCCCCTCCGGACGCCGCCGCGGACTGGTCGTTGTCGGCATTCGTGGCACGACGTTCGAGTGCCGGTGCGCCGGCCTTCTGACCCGCCCTCGCTTGCAACGATGGAGCCTCGCCTGAAGGAGGGAAGCGGGGGCTGACTACTCCTCCACCCAGGGTGCGCCGTTCAGGTGGACCTGGTAGTGGTTTGCCAGGCCGGCTTTCCGGTGGCGGGAGGCGGCTTGGAACCCGGGGTTCATCGTCATCTCGATGAAAGCCCGGCGGGAAGGGAAGACCATGGTCGCCGCGACGTGCCACGGCGGGTCCGAGGGCCCGATCATCACTTGATCGACCATCGTGGTGAACGCTACGTGGCCTCCCAGGTCGGCGAGGACCTGTCCCGCGGAGGCTGCGTATCGCTGGAAGGCCTCCTGACCGGAGACTTCGGCAGCTTCGGTGCCGTATTCCTCGTCGCCCGGTGCGTACCGGGCGCGGTCGTTGAACTGGAAGAGGTTGAGCGCGGCAACCGGGGCGTCGGGATCGAGTCCGCGGAGGGTCGCGAACTGGCTGTCGTCGGGATCGAACTGTGTCTTCAAGGCGATGCTCCTACAGGTTGCGCCGGTAGCTGGCGCCCTGGCCCCGGGTCTCGGCCACGGTGACCTCGAGTGTTTCCACGCGATCGCGATGAGAGTCCCATTGGTCCGCCAGGCGTTGCCAGAGCCACCGGGCCAGCGCCTCGACGGTCACGTTCGCCACCGGCAGCAGGACGACCTCCGATGACGGGAACTCGTACCGCCGCGTTCCGAACCTGGTAGTTACGGTCTCGTCGGATTGAGTCAGCTCCAGATGCGGGCACTCCTCCGGCAGCAGGACCTTCTCGTCGAGCTCCGCGCATTGCGACCGGATGTCCCGCTTCGCCGCGGCGACCGGCACGAGGAACTCCAGCTCGTCCACCCCTGGACCGCCGAGTTCCACGCGCACCCGGTAGTTGTGTCCGTGAAGAGCCTCCGCCTCGTCCTCCGAGAACACCGTGAAATGAGCCGCCGAGAACTTGAAGTCCTCCTTGCCGAGGCGTAGTGAGTAGGTGCCGGACACGCCCCGATCGTAGCGTCCTGAAGAACCGGATGCCGGCCAGAAGGCCGGCGCACCGACACTCAAGGCTTCGGATGCTCCCAGCCTCGCGGTCGCGGGCGTCGACACGTCGGCCTTCGTGACCGACGGCCGACGACGACCAGTCCGCCCGGCGTTCCGGGGGAGGGTTCCCAACGGCCTGGAGCCAAGCGTCTCCCCGGATCGTCACCCCGACCACCACCGAACCGCAGCGCAGGCGACCGAAGCGAGCGCTAACGTCCCTTCCACCCAACAAGCGTGAGCGTCCGCTGGGAACCCTCCCCCGGAACGCCCCAGCGGACGGGTACTTCCTCCGCCGCTGCGCCGCAGCCGCGGCGCTACAGCAGTTCGGCGACGGCGTGCTCGACTTCGCCGTTGTTGGGGAAGCGGCCGAGCTCTTTCTTGGAGAAGACGGGGCGGCCGTCGAGGGCGACCTCGAAGACGCCGCCGCCGCCGTCTATGAGTTCGGTGTCGAGGTCGAACCGCTCCTTCAACTGAGCCGCCAGACCGGCGGCTCGGGGGCGGTAGTTTCACATCACGCAGTATTCGATCGTGACTCGGCTCATCGGATTCCGTCCCGGTTGTTGTCTGTGACTGCGAGCGACTACGGTAGCATGCGCCGATGCGAATGCTGGAGCCGGTCGAGCAGTTCTCGACCCACGAAGTTGGTCCGCGGAGGGACCTCGATCCGGAGCGGGTGGCCCGCCTCGCGGAGCGCGTCCGCGCGATGCTGATCGAGCTCGGTCTCGATCTCGACGACCCCAATCTGAAGACCACCCATGAGCGAGTGGCCCGCATGTACCTGGAGATGTTCCGGGGGATGGACCAGGGCACCAAGCCGCGGGTCACGACCTTTCCCAACGACGAGAACTACCAGGCGATGGTGATGGAGAAGGACATCCCGTTCTACTCCATGTGTTCCCACCATCTCGTGCCCTTCTACGGTCACGCGCACATCGCCTACGTTCCCGGCGACAAGATCCTGGGCCTGTCCAAGTTCGCGCGCATCCTGGAGTTCTACGCCAAGCGGCCGCAGCTCCAGGAGCGGCTCACCGAGCAGGTCGTGAGCTTCCTGGATGACGAACTGCGGGTCCGCGGCGCGATGGTCGTGATCGAGGCCCGGCACCTCTGCGTCGAGATGCGCGGGGTCGAGAAGTCCGGCGTCATGACGGTGACGTCGGCGCTTCGCGGCATCTTCCATGAACGCCCGATTCGGGAAGAGTTCCTGGACCTGCTGAAGGGACGGTGACGTGCGGCGGCTCGGCCTGGCTCTTGCGTTCGGCGTTCTGACCGCCGGCAGCGCCCAGGCCGCCGAGAGCCTCGAGCGGCTCCATCCGGACGACCTGATCAATCCTTTCCTGGGCCCCGGGTACACGAGCTGGCTGGTCGGCCCCGCGGGGCAGCTTGCCGACGAGGAGGAACGGACCCTCTATCTCCTTCTGGAATCGGACGACGAAGCCGCCGCCTTCGTCGACGAGTTCTGGAGCCGCCGCGACGCCGGTCTGCGACGGCAGTTCGACCGTCGTGCGGCCGAGGCGGACAAGCGCTACTCCGAGTCAGGCCGGCTCGGCCGGCGCACGGACCGCGGCATGGTCTACGTCCTGTTCGGCGACCCGGAGAAGACCGAGTGGGAAGAGCATCGCGACATCGATGACCCGGACGTCCAGCTCTGGACCTACGCGAAGGGCGCGGCCAAGGGGCTGAACGGCAGGAAGCCGGCCCGCCGCTACCGCTTCGCCCGCGACGGCGACGTGATGCGCCTGTTCTCGAACGATCCAAGCGACCCGAACAATCGGCGTCGCCGGATGCTCCGCCGGATCCGCGAGCCCCCGCGTCGGCCCTGGCGGTAGCGGAGCCGGCCTTGCGGCCGGCGCGTTTCCCGGCCGCCTTCGGCGGCAGCGGGTCGGAAGACCCGCGCACCCAGCGGAGCCGGCCTTGCGGTCGCCGCCGCTATGGTTCGCCGATCGAGTCACGATTTCCCGATCTCGTCAAAGGCGAGCCGTTCCTCGGGCTCGACCGTGGAGTCGTCGCCGGGGAAGAGGAATGCCCTCATGTGGCCCGTGAGGGTCGCCTGGGCCGCCGGATCCATGAAGTTCAGGCGCAGCTCGTTGATCACCTTGATCTCCATCGCCGCCCACTCCTCCCAGCAAGGAGCGCAGACGCGCCGGGCGATCTCCTCGCCGGTGGCGCCGGGCACCGGCGGCCCGGTCAGCGCTTCCCGTGCCCGGCCGCAACGGGCGCAGGCGATCACCGTCGCTCTCCCGGGTCCTCGGTTCCGGCTGCCGCCGCCTGGTCCTGCGCGTCCCGGTAGCGTTTCTTGATACCCGCCTTCTGGCGGTTGCGCACCAGCCAGCGGAGCAGCCTCGACTCGTTGATGCCGACCACGAGATCGTCGAGCGCTTCGTAGATGGCGGGGTCGTTGATCAGACGGGCCGCGGTGCCGTCTCCCTCCGCGACCTGGTCCAGCGTCGAGTTCAGCCGCTTGAGGAGCTGCTCGACCTCGGTCGTCAGCGATTCGCCCAGGTCCTCGTCGTTCAGAAGCCGGGGCAGGAGGCCGTCGGCATCGCGCAGGTCGGCGGTGATCTGGCGGAGATCCGCGGCGGCGACCTCGGTGTCCGCCAGGGTCGTCTCGAAGCGGGCCTTCAGCTCGCCGTCATGCAGCAACGCCGGCGCCAGGCCGTCGCCTTCCCGCAGGAGTCTCAGGGTCTCGTCAAGTTCCTCGATGGAAGAAGCGATCCGGTCGCCCATCTCACGGTCCGTGAGCAGCCGCCCGAGGACTCCGTCGCCTGCCTCGACCTGATCGGCCACGCGCTCGACCGACTCGAGCGTGCTGATCACCGAGTCGGTGATCCGCTTGTCTTCGCGGGCGGCGACGAGTTCACCGAGCAGGCCCTCGCCGCGCTCCATGCGGGCGAGGATGTTCGACAGGGAGCGGGCCGTCGCCACCGCATGGTCGACCACGTCCGCACCGCTTGCGATCAGCTCGTCGACGTCGGTCGGCAGGGCCGCCGGAATTTCCTCGCCGGGACTCAGGAGGACGGCTTCGGGCGAACCCGAGGTGATCTCCACATACTTGTCGCCCAGAAGACCCAGGGTCTTGAGGCGCGCCAGGGAGTCTCGGCGAAGCCGGCCTGCATAGCGGCGCTCGACGCTGATCCGCACCTCCAGCAGTTCGCTGTCCGGGTCTTCGCTGAGCAGGATGCGGTCGACCCTGCCGACGGTCACGCCGTTCAGTTGAACCGGGTTCCCCTCGACCAGCCCCGCGGCGTTCGGGAACATGGTGCGGTAGCTGTTGGTGGGCGTGAAAAGGGCGCTCTGCTCGCCGATCACGAAGATGAAGGCGGCCAGCGCGACTACGGCCGCGAGTACGGTCAGACCCACCCTGGTGGTGTTCGAGTCACGCTGCATCGATGTCCTCCTGTTCTGGGCCGGACCGACCTTCGAGGAACGCCCGGAGCGCGGGGTCGGTGCTTCGTTCCGCTTGCTTCCAGCAGCCGAGGAACCGGAAGCGTCCGTCCTGAAGCAGTGCGAGGCGGTCGCCGACGTGGCGGGCCAGGCGAATGTCGTGCGTCACGACCACCGAAGTCGTTCCGAGTTCATCCCTCGTGCTCCTGATCAGACGGGAGATCGTCGCCGCCGTGACCGGGTCGAGACCGGCGGTCGGTTCGTCGAACAGGACGACCTCGGGCTCCAGGACGAGCGAGCGGGCGAGGGCGACTCGTTTCTTCATGCCGCCCGACAGAGCTGCCGGCATCCGATCCTCGATCCCGGACAGTCCGACCCAGGCGAGCGCTGCGGCCACCCGGTCGCGAACCTCCTCCTCGCTCGCCCGCTCGTGCTCGCGAATGGGAAAGGCGACGTTCTCGAGGACGTCGAAGGAGTCGAACAGGGCGCCTGACTGAAACAGCATCGCGATGCGTCGGCGCACCGGGTACAACTCGCGCTCCGTCAGTTGGACGAGGTCCGTACCCTCGAACAGCACTTCGCCTCCCTCGGCCGGGTCGAGTCCGTTGAGTTGCCGCAGCGTGAGGCTCTTGCCGGAGCCGGAACGGCCCAGCACGACGAGGCACTCGCCGCGCAGAACCTCGAAACTGAGGCCGTCGAGTACGGCGCGCTCGCCGAAGCGCCGGCAGAGTCCGCGCACGACGTAGAGCGGTTCTCGCACGTTCTGGCTGCCGGCGGCTTCAGACGAGGACATGGAACAACTTGGTCAGAAAGAAATCAGATACGAGCACCATGATGGAGGCCCAGACTACGGTGCGTGTGGTGGCGTGCCCGACGCCTTCGGCGCCGCCGCTGGCCGTCAGGCCGTTGTGGCAACCGATGATCGCGATGAAGCAGGCGAAGAAAACCGACTTTCCGAGGCCGTTGAAGACGTCCTCCATGGTGAGGGTCTGCACGACGTCGTTGACGTACAGGCCGACGGAGAGGTTCAATTGATTCACGGCGACGAACAGGCCGCCGAGAATGCCCAGCAGGTCGCCGAGGACGGTGAGCACGGGCAACATGATCAGAGTGGCGGCGAGTTTCGGAACGACCAGCTTCTTTATGGGATCCGCGGCCATCGAGCGCATGGCGTCGACCTGCTCCGTGACCTTCATCGTGCCGAGTTCCGCGGTCATTCCGGACCCGATCCGGCCGCCGACGATGAGGGCCACGAGGACAGGTCCAAGTTCCCGGGTCAAGGACTTGGAGACCACGCTGCCAATGTAGTACTTCACTCCGAGTTCGGGCAGGCTGTACGCGGTCTGGAGGGCCAGTACCATGCCCGTAAACAGGGTGGTGACCGACGCGACGCCGAGCGAGCTGACGCCGAGGTGTCCCATCTGACCGAGCCATGACCGGAACTCGTACGGCGGTCTGACGAGGGCGGCCATTCCGCGCGCAGTCAGTAACCAGATGGCGCCAACCTCTCGCAAGGGGGCCCTGAAATCGATCAGAATCCTGTGTCCAGCCTGTTGCATCTGCCCATGGGAAGGGTCTGTTGGAGTCGCCCCTCGTGGTTGGGTGCTTGGTGTAGCTTCGGCCAACTCACGGCACCGAGCAGAACCTTGTCGATCCGGAACCCCACGAACCTGCGCCGCACGAGGCAGCGCGGCAAGTCTACGGCGAAAGCGCCCGGGGGAGGATTGAACGGGTGGTCGGTGGCGCTGGCCACCCTGACGGGGAACGTGTACCTGTTTCTGGGCAGCGCCGTGATGGGTGTCGCCGCGGCCATCGCCTCCTGGTTCCCGGGCCGTGACTGGGCCGGGGTTCAGGCTCGCCTCTGGGCTCGGGGGTTGCTCCGGTCGAGCGGTGTTCGCCTCGAGCTCAGCTACGCCGGGGGCAGCCACGCGGCCTGGCGCGACCCGATCGGCGACCGGCCGGTGGTCTACATGGCGAACCACCGGAGCCTGTACGACATCGCGGCGCTGCTGGCCATCCTGGACCTGCCGGTCCGCTTCCTGGCCAAACGCAGCCTGTTCCGCCTGCCGTTCTTCGGCTGGGGGCTCAGGGCGGCCGGTTTCGTGCCGGTGGACCGGGAGGATCGGAGTCGGGCCGGCGAGACGTTCGCGGCCGCGACAGGGTTGCTGGCGTCCGGCGTTTCCCTGGTCGTGTTCCCCGAGGAGACGCGCAGCTCCGGCCCGCGGATGAGACCGTTTCAGCGGGGCGGGTTCCTGCTCGCGCTGAAGGGTCGGGCTCTGATCGCGCCGTTGGGCATCCGGGGAACGGCCCACATCAGGCAGAAGGGCGACCTCGTGGTCCGGCCGCAGACCGTGGAGCTGATCTTCGGCGAGGTCGTCGACCCGGCCGCCGCCGGGGTCCGGGGACGGCGGTCGTTCATGCGCGATGTCGAGCAGCGGGTTGGCCGGTTGGCTGGGTTGAAGACCGCCGCCGAAGCGGGAGACAGGGATGACTGAAGCGATCGAGAGCAGGGTGCGCGAGTGCCTCCGGACCGTGACCTTCCCGGGGATGAAACGCGACATCGTGTCGTTCGGTTTCGTGCAGCGGGTCGCGGTCACCGGGGGCGACGTGGTGGTGGATCTGCGTGTCCCGACGCGGGACCCGGAGGCCGCCACGGAGATCAGGCGCCGGATCGTCGATGCCGTGCGGAGTCTGGACGGTGTGTCCGACGTACAGGTCTCGCTCGAGGTGGCGACCGCGCCGGCGCCGGCCACGGCGCGTGACCCCTCGCTCCTGCCGGGCGTGTCCCACGTGGTCGCCGTGGCCAGCGGCAAGGGCGGCGTTGGCAAGTCGACCGTGGCGACCAACCTGAGTGCCGCGATGGCGGCCCTGGGCTTGCGGGTCGGGCTGCTCGACGCGGACATCTACGGCCCGTCCATCCCCCTGATGTTCGGCATCAACCGCCGGCCGGAGATCGTGAAGGGGAAGATCCAGCCCTTCGAGCGCCACGGCGTGCGCGTCATGTCCCTCGGCTTTCTGCTCGATCCGGACACGCCCGTGATCTGGCGGGGCCCCATGGTGATGAAGGCGCTGGGCCAGTTGCTGGGCGACGTGGACTGGGGCCGGCTCGACTACCTGCTGCTCGATTTGCCGCCCGGCACCGGAGACGCGGCGCTGACGCTGTCGCAGAAGCTGCCCCTGTCCGGCGCGGTCATCGTCTCGACGCCGCAGGACGTGGCGCTGATAGACGCCCGGAAGGGGCTCGCGATGTTTCGCAAGGTCGAGGTGCCGGTGCTCGGGATGGTCGAGAACATGTCGACCTTCGTCTGCCCTCACTGCGGCGAGACGACCGACGTTTTCAAACGCGGCGGCGTCGAGCGGACGGCCGAGTTGCTCGACTGCGAGGTTCTTGGAGCGATTCCGTTGGACGGCGCCCTGGTGCGGGGCAGCGACGACGGGTTGCCGATCGTGGTCTCCGACGCCGGCGGCCCCCATGCGGCGATCTTCCGCGGCATCGCGGCGGCAGTCGAGCGGCGGCTGCTGGAGGTGGCCTCCGAACGGCCGACTCTGACGATCGTCTAGGGATCCGGCTTTCGAACTCATGCCTGTCGCCGTGATCGCCGATGCCCACCTGGGTGGTCCCGGGGGCAGCGGGGAAGATCTGGCCGAGCAGCTCGGCGCGCTCGATCCCGGTCGCTGTGCCCGGGTGTTGTTCCTCGGCGACCTGTTCCATCTCTGGATCGGATCGCGGCGTTTCGAAACACCCGAGATACGACGGCTCGCGTCCGCGATCCGGGGCCTCAGGCAGCGAGGAATCCGGGTCTCCTACGTGGAGGGGAACCGCGACTTCTTTCTGGCCGACGGAGCCTACGGCGACCTCTTCGACGACTGCGGCCGGGAAGTCGGCTTCGACGCCGGAGGCGCGAAGTACCTCGCGGTTCACGGCGACGGGCTGAATCCGCGCGACTGGCGCTATCGCTGCTGGCGGCGACTGTCGAAGAACGCGGTCAGCCGGTGGTTGACCTTCCGCTTGCCGCGATCGACAGGCCGTCGTCTCGTCGCTTCCACGGAGCGGGGCCTGGCCCGTACCAACCGCGAGCACAGGGCCCGGATCCCGGGCGCGGTCATCCGGCGCTACGCGGCGCGCCGGCTGGCCGAAGGCAACGACGTGCTGCTGCTCGGGCACTTTCACGCCGCCCGCCGCTGGACCGTCGGTGACGGCGAGGTGCGGATCGCGGACGCCTGGTTTCATGATCGGAAGTTGCTGTGGCTGGGCTGACGGCCCCTCTTCCCGACCCGTACCCGGTCCGCCGCGCCGCGGGGGTTTCGGGCGTGGTCGAGCCGCCCGGTTCGAAGAGCATCTCGCACCGCGCCCTGAACCTGGCGCTGATCGGGCAGCGGCCCGCGATGATCGAGAACCTGCTGGAGGCCGACGACATCGCTGCCTTCCGGGCCGTGCTCGTGGCGATGGGCTGGCGCGTCCGTTCCGTTGCGGGCTCGGGGCTGCGGTTGGAACCGGGGCCGGAGGCGGACTCTCAACGTCCGGTGCGGCTCGACTGCCGGAGTGCCGGGACGCTGCTGCGTCTACTGGTCGCCACCTGCGCGGTGATCCCGGGCCAGTGGATTCTCGACGGTTCCCCCCGGCTGCGCGAACGGCCGATCGGCCCTCTGGTCGCGGCCCTGCGTCAGCTCGGCGCCGGGATCGAAGAGCTTGGCCGGCCGGGCTGCGCCCCGGTCCGGATCCGGGGGGGAAGGCTGGCTGGCGGCCGGGTCGAAATCGACGCCGGCGAATCGAGCCAGTACGTGTCCGCGCTGCTGATGGCGGCGCTCAACGCGGAGGGCTCGATCGAACTCCTGGTGCCCTTTCTCGTCTCTAGTCCGTATGTGGACACAACTCTCGAAGTCATGGCCGATTTCGGCGCTCCTGTAGACGTACGCCGCGACGGCGAAGCACGCGAGTTCCGGGTGGAACCGCGCGTTCCGGAACTGGTTGAAGGGCGCTATCGCGTCGCGGGCGACGACTCGGCCGCCGCCTATCCGGCGGCGGCCGCCGCGATCTGCGGTGGCTCCGTGCGCCTGCGAGGCCTCGCGCCCGCGTCGACCCAGGGCGACCGCGTCTTCCTGGGCCTGCTCGAGCGGATGGGCGCGGAGGTGCGGAAGACAGAGGAGGAGATCCAGGTGGAGGCGGACGGCGCCCTCGCCGCGCTCGACTGCGACCTCTCGGCCATGCCCGACCAGGTGCCGACGCTTGCCGCTGTGGCGGCCTTCGCCAACGGCACGACCTGGATTCGCAACGTGGCGCACCTGAGGATCAAGGAGAGCGACCGACTGGCCGCGGTGGCGACCGAGTTGCGGCGCGCCGGCGCAACCGTCGACGAACTGGAGGACGGCCTTCGAATCGAGGGAGATCCCGGCCTCGCCGCCTCGCCCGGCTCGCCGCGCATCCCGATCGACACCTACGACGACCACCGCATCGCGATGAGCATGGCCCTGGTGGGGATGCGCCGGGGAGGCCTCTCGATTCGGCGTCCGGAGGTCGTTGGCAAGTCCTACCCGGGCTTCTGGGCCGACCTGGAGGAGATCCGGCGATGACACGCATTCTTCGCATCCATCACCAATCGCTTCAACCGGTTCCCGAGGGCACGGGGGCGACCGATCTGAACGAGATCGTCGCGACAGACCGTGATCGGGCCGCGTTCCTGCTTCAGGGCGCGGCCCTGCTGGCTCATGTACGGGCGGCCGGGTGGCGGCTCGAGGCCTGGCAGGATCTTCGCGTCGACGCTGAGGGCGTCCTCCGGATTCCTCCGGCGTCGGTGCGGCCCGTGCGGGACGACCGGCTGCCGCAGGCCCTGTTGAGGCAACTCGTCGTGCTCCTGTTCGGCAGCGAGGGCGCGCCCGGTCGAAGCGCCGTTCGGGCGGCGCTTCGACCCCGCTTCGAGACCTGGCGAGACGAACTGCTGCCGGTGTCCGGAAACCGGATGGTCGCCGACATTCTGGCTGGGGCGCCCTTCCTGTTGGGTCACAGGTTCGAAGCCGCGCGCGCCTCCCTCTTCGCGGTTCTGGAGGATCGGGACGGCGAGCGGGTGGCTGTTGCCGGGCGGTCCCGGTGGCGGCGGATTCTGGCGGGCATGGACGGCGGTGAGCGCCTCCGCATCGCCGCGGGCGGCGATGCGGCGCGGTCGTACTGGCAGCGTGTCAGGGACGCCGACTCCGAATCTCCGCCGCCCGACGCGCCGGAGGACCGTTCGGCGCTGGCGCGCCTCCTCCTCGAAGACGGCCGCTTCGAGGCCGTTCTGAGGCTTGTGAAGGACTCCAGGCGAACGGACGACATCCTGGTGCGCCTCCGGGCTCAGCTTCGGCTGGGTCGAACGGTTGCCGCACGCCGCAGTCTGAGCACGCTCGAGAAGCGATCGCTCTCTGGCCGGCGCGCACTGGAACGGTGCGAACTGGCGATTGGAATCCAGGCGGCCGCGGGGCGTTCGGATCAGCTTGGAAGCTGGTCGGAAAAGGTGCTCGATGCCGCGGTCGGTCCCCAGGCGGCGCATGGTCGGGTCCTGTGCGCGCTGGCGAAGTGGGAACTCGGCGAGCTTGACGCCATGGCGAGCCTGCTGGAGCCCTCGGTTGGGGAGCCTGAACAGTGGATGGACCCGCAACACTGGATGGAGCTTGGGGCGAGGGCCCGGCTCGCTTCGGCGAACGGTCGGTTCAGTGAGGCGGAACGGCTGCTCGTTGCCGGTCTCAGGCGCCTCGGGGAGCGCCTTCCCGTGTACGAGCGCGCCGTCCTGTGGAACGAGTTGGCGACGATTCGGCTGGCCGTGAACGACTTCGCCGGCGCCGAGCGTGCGGCGTGCATCGCGGTGGGGCTGTTCCGGCGTTGCGAAGGACCCGCCGGGAGAGCCGCCGCGCACGGGAAACTGGCCGAGATTCGGATTCGGACGGGACGGTTTGCGGGAGTCTCCGAGACGATCGAGAACCTCCGCCGGGAGGGCCTGATGGCGGGGAGCGCCCCTGCGGTCGTCGAAGCGCGCCTGCTCGATGCGCGTCTCTTCCTGTCGCTTGGCCGCTGGGATTCGGCGCTGGAGAGTTGCGAAACGGCTCTGGACAATCTGCGCGGGAGGCGAACGGGGTGGCGTCAGCTCCGCTCGCTGCGCCTGCTCTCGGCTCGTGCCCTGATCCAGCTCGGACGTGTCGAGGAGGCGGCGGAGGAACTCTCGGAGGCGCTCGAACGTCCCCTCGCTGTCTGGACGCCGGCGGAAGTGGACGACCTGTTGCCCCTGCTGCTGCTTGCCGGACTCCGCGACGAGGCGCGTGCGGTCGCGGTCGGCGCCGCACAGGAGGGACTTTGGGGCGCGATCGGCGAGAAGCGGTCACCGAACGCCGCCGACTGGCGGCGAATCGAGGCGCAAGGCCCCTTCGGTGCCGCGCTCACCGTTCACGACCTGGTCTGTCTCGACGTCGAGACGGTTCCCGTGGATCTGGTGGCCAGCGCGGCGCGCGTCCTCTCGGCCGTCGGCGCCGAACCGCTCGTCCAGCGTGTGGACGGCGCGCGCATCGGTCCCTGGCGGGCTCTTCGGCTCTTCCTGGCCACGCCCGACCCCGATGCGGACGCCTACCGGATCCTGATGGCCGCGGCTGGTCATCCGGAGGCCCGACTCGCGGTTCATGGCTCCGCGGGAGGGTTTGGCGCTCTGGATGCCAACGGGGAAGTCCTGCTCCAGGGTCCAGGCGGTTCGGACCGCTTCGCGGTCGACGCGGCGGCGGGACGACTCGTGCTCAGCGCGAAGCGAATCGATGAGCCCGCCCGGGCGTTGGCGGCCGCGGTTGCGACCCGCCTGCCGGCCTCGGCGCGCCGCCGGCGCGGGGCCTCCGAACTCGCGGAGCCCAGGAGGGCTGCCGCCACCGGAATGGTGGGGAAGAGCAAGGCTCTGCTGGACGTTCAGGCCCGGATCGAAAAGTACGCGGCCCACGATCTGCCGGTGTTGATTCTCGGCGAGTCGGGGACCGGCAAGGAACTCCTGGCGCGACAGCTCCACCGGTCGAGCGCCCGGGCCTCCCGCCCCTGGTTGGCGGTGAACTGCGCGGCGCTGCCTGACGGCCTGCTTCTGTCCGACCTGTTCGGCCACCGTCGAGGCGCGTTCACCGGCGCCGACAGTGATCGCGTGGGAGTGTTCGAGAGCGCGGACGGCGGCATCGTGTTTCTCGACGAAATCGGAGAGTTGCCGTGGGCGGCGCAGGGAATGCTCTTGCGCCTCCTGCAGGAGGGCGAGATGCGCCGCGTCGGTGAGAGCCGGACGCGGCGGCTCGACTTCCGGCTCGTCTCGGCGACCCACAAGGACCTCGCAGCGATGGTGAAGGCCGGCGAGTTCCGCCAGGATCTCTACTACCGACTCAGGGTGGCGTATGTGGAGGCGCCGCCTCTGCGCGATCGCGAAGGGGACGTGATGTTGCTTGCGCACCACTTCCTGGAGACGTCGGGCGCGTCTGGAGAGGACCTGAAGTTCAGCGACGAGGCACGCGCGAGGATTCGCAACTACTCCTGGCCCGGCAACGTCAGGGAGCTGAAGAACGCTATCGATGGGGCCGTGGCGCTTGCCGAGGGCCCCGAGATTTCCGTTGACATGCTCGGACTGCCGGAAGAGCCGGCCGAGCCGGCTGCGCCTCAGCAAAGCGGCTATCACTGGAAGATGGAGCAGTACCGGCGTCGACTGATCGGCAAGGCGCTCGAGGAGTCCGGCGGCAACCAGGCCAGGGCGGCCCGCGCTCTTGGAATCAGCCGGCAGGCCCTGTCGTATCTGGTGCGAAAACTCAACTACGAACCTCTGACGGAGGACTGATCTTGTCCGCGTCACGGGCCGTCGGTTCCGGTCTTCTGCTATGGTCGCGCTTCGATCGTGATCTTCCTGTAAGGGAACGAACCGGAGCGCCACAGGGCGGCGCAAGGAGAACTTCGTGAGTGCAGCGGCTGCTGGAAGAAAGAAACTGTTGACGTTGGGCGAAGTCGCTAGTCGGGCCGGTGTGTCGATGGCGACGGCCCTGCGGTACAAGAAGCTGTATCAGGACCGGATTTCGTCCGAGGGAACCGGGCGCAGGCAGCGATATCCGGTCGCCGCCGTCCGGGAGTTCAAGGCGCTCAAGAACGAACGGTCAACGAAGCGTCGAGGGAAGAAGAAGGCCACGACGCAGGCGGCAGGAACCCAAGCGAAGGGCGCGGGCGGCGGCCCGGCGCTGTTGACGCTGTCCAGCATCAGCCAGCAGACGAAGATCTCCTATCCAACGTTGCAGCGTTACGTCCGGCTGTTCGGCGATCGGATACCGCACGAGGGTGAGGGCCGCAAGCGGCGTTACCACCCGGATTCCGTGGCGGTGTTTCGCGAGCTTCGTGCGGAGAGCAAGCCGGGCCGCAAGCCAAAGGCGGCGCCGGCGGCGAAGTCGCCGGCTCGAAAGAAGTCGCCGGCCCGGAAGAAGCGGAAGGCGCGGGCGGCGAAAGATCAGCCCGCCGCTTCGAAGCTCCTGACGCTGACGGCGATCGGCAAGCAGACGCGAATCTCCGGTCCTACGCTGCAGCGCTACCTCAAGTTGTACGGTGACCGGATACCGCACGAGGGCGAGGGGCGCAAGCGGCGCTACCACCCGGAGGCGGTGGCGGTCTTCAACGAGATCCGCTCCCAGAGCAGGCGCGGCCGGAAGCCGAAGGCCAAGGTTGCCGCGGCAGCGAAGACGCCGGTGCGGAGAAAGCGAAAGGCGAGAGCTGCCAAGGCGAGGCGCCAGCCGGCGCCAGCGGCGGCCGGCAGCGTGGAGGCGCGGCTGGCGGCGCTCGAGGCCCAGGTGGCCCTGGTGCTGCAGAAGCTGGACCAGCCGATCACGGTCACGCTCAATCGCTGAGGTGGTCCCAGCCGCTGGCGGGTAGCGGTTCGATCGTTTCGTCGACCCGGCGCAGCTTCAGGCCGGGCCGGGCCGTGATGCGACCGATCGGCCGGCACCCGGGATGGCGTAAGTCGGCGTCGGGCGGCAGGGTGAAGAGAAGGACGTAGTCCTCGCCCCCGGCGAGAACCAGCTCGAGCGGCTCGCGGCCCAGGTGATGGGCCAGGCGTCGGGCGTCGCCGCGGAGAGCGAGCGCGCCTTCCTCGAGTTCGCATCCGACGCCGCTCCGCCGGCAGAGACGCGCCGCGTCCTTCGCCAGACCGTCGGATACGTCGATGGCGGCGCCGGCCGGCGTCCGCCCGCCCAGCAGCAGGCCCAGATCGATCTGGGGCCGCGGTTCCAGCTGGCGGCGAAGGACCCGGCTGGCGACACGGGTCAGGCCGTCAGGCAGTTCCTCCGGAAAGTCGGCGCGGCGCCCCGCGATCCGGGCGCCGAGGCGGACCAGATCGAGTCCCAGGGCGGACTCTCCGACCGGTCCGCCGATCCAGAGCCTGTCGTCGGGACGAGCCGCGTCCCGGGTCAGGGGGGAGCCTCCTTCGGGCACTTCGCCGACCACGGTGAGACTGGCGTCCAGCCGGCCCGGCGTCGTCGGTCCGGCCGTGTCGCCGCCGACGAGTTCGACTTCGTAGCGGCGGCCGGCGCGCACGAGGGCGGCGAGGAAACGGCGAGCGGCGTTCTCATCGTCGATGCCGAGTGCGACGAGCATCCACCGCGGTACGGCCCCGGTGGCGGCGAGGTCCGAGAGACTGACGGCGAGCAGCCGGCGGGCAGCGTCCGCGGGATCGAAATCGATCGGAATGTGGACGCCGGCGCGCTGCGTGTCGACGCTGAACGCGTACTGCCGCTCGCCCAGCGTGAGCAGGACGGCGTCGTCGCCGATTCGACGGCCGGAGCCCGCGAAGTCCGCGAGCCAGGCGATCAGCCGGTCTTCGCCGCCGGCCATGACCGCTGGTGCTCCGGATCGAGCAGCGCGGCTTCCAGCACCTGATCGACGTGTTCGACGAACAGGAGTTCAAGACCTCGCGTCACCGCGCCCGGTATCTCCGGCAGGTCCCGCCGGTTTCGTTCAGGGAGGACAACCTTGCGAATTCCGGCTCCCCGCGCGGCCAGCAGCTTCTCCTTGAGACCGCCGACGGGCAGCACTTCGCCGCGCAGCGTGATCTCGCCGGTCATCGCCACCCTGTGATCGATCATGCGCCCGCTGCAGACGGAGACGATGGCCGCGGCAATGGTGACGCCCGCCGACGGTCCGTCCTTCGGCACGGAACCGGCGGGGACGTGAATGTGAAGGTCGTGGTTACGGAAGAAATCCGGCCCTCCGGCGCCCGGACCGGCGGTGTACGTGGTGCGTGCGCAACTCAGCGCGGCCTGGGCCGATTCCTTCATGACGTCGCCGAGTTGGCCGGTGAGGATCAGTTTGCCCCTGCCCTTCGGCGCCGCGACTTCGATCAGCATGAGATCCCCGCCGGAAGCGGTCCAGGCGAGTCCGGTCGCCACGCCTACCCGGTCGCGGTCGAGCAGTTCCTCGCTGAAGTGACGCGGTTGCCCGATCAGGTTCTTCAACCGCGCCGGCGTCACCCTCAGTTCGCCGCCGTCTCCTCGCGCTACGCGTACGGCCGCCTTGCGGCAGAGGGTTGCGATCTCGCGTTCGAGATTGCGCACGCCGGCTTCCTTCGTGTAGCCACGAATGAGGCTGCGGAGCGCGGGCGTCGTGATGGTCAGGGCGCCGGCCGGGAGACCATTCTCGTCGGTGGCCTTGGGTAGCAGGTGCCGGCGCGCGATCAGCACCTTTTCGTCTTCGGTGTAACCGGAGAGTCGAAGCACCTCGAGGCGATCGAGGAAAGCGGGCTGAATGGGTTCGAGCAGATTGGCCGTGGCGATGAACAACACGCGCGAAAGGTCGTACTCGACTCCGAGGTAGTGGTCCCTGAAGGTCGAGTTCTGCTCGGGATCCAGCACTTCCAGCAGTGCCGAAGCCGGATCGCCACGGTAGTCGGCGCCCAGCTTGTCGATCTCGTCGAGCATGAAGACGGGGTTGCCGGTTCCGGCCTGATTCAGGCCCTGAATGATGCGACCCGGCAACGAACCGACGTAGGTGCGCCGGTGGCCGCGGATCTCTCCCTCGTCGCGGACGCCGCCGAGCGAGATGCGGACGAACTTGCGCTCGATCGCTCGCGCGATGGAGCGGCCGAGCGATGTCTTGCCGACGCCCGGGGGACCGACCAGACAGAGAATCGGACCCTTGGCGTCCGGCTTGAGCCGCCTGACCGCCAGGTACTCGAGGATTCGCTCCTTGACGCGATCCAGGTCATAGTGATCTTCATCGAGCACGGTGCGGGCCCGGTCGAGGTCGATTCGATCCTCGCTCAGGGTCGACCACGGGAGGCCGGTCAACCAGTCGAGGTGGGTGCGGATGGTCGCGTTCTCGGCGCTGTCGGGAGAGCTTCGCTCGAGCCGTCTGACCTGGCGTTCGACTTCGGCGGCCGCCTCCTCGCTCAGCCCCTTCTCCTCGACGGCTCGCACGTACCTCTGGATGTCCCCGTGGAGGTCATCGCCCTCGCCGAGCTCGTCCAGGATCGCGCGCTGCTGCTGGCGGAGGAAGTACTCGCGCTGGCTGCGGTCCATCTCGCTCCGCGCCTGGGCGGAAATCCGCTGCTGCATGCTGAGGAGTTCGATCTCCCGGGTCAGCAGGTCGCCCACCTTCCGCAGCCGCTGGATCGGCGGGGTCGTCTCCAGCACGATCTGCGCTTCGTCCGCCCGGAGGTCCAGGTTGCTGGCCGCCAGGTCCGCCAGCCGGCCCGGGTGATCGAGATTCGCGGCGATCACCATGACTTCGGAGGAGATGTCCTTGCCCAGGTTGACGGCCGTCTCGAGACCCTCCTTGACGCTGCGCACCAGCGCTTCCGCCTCGAGGCCGTGGTGGGGTTCGCCGGCCTCGTCCACCTCTTCGACACGGGCTCGAAGGAAGGGCTCGGTCTGGCTCAGATAGCGCAGTCGGGCCCTGGCGAGACCCTGGATCAGGATCCGTACCCGGCCGTCGGGCAGCTTCAGCATCCGCATGATCTGGGCGGCGGTGCCGATCTCGTGGAGGTCGTCCTCCCCGGGCTCCTCGATCGATCCGTCGCGCTGGGGGGCGAGCAGGATGACCCGGTCGCCGTTCAGCGCGTCCTCGACCGCGAGCATGCTCGGGTCGCGGCTGATCGAAAGCGGCAGGATGATGTAGGGGAAGATGACCGCGTCCTTGAGTGGCAGCACCGGCAGGACGTCGGGCAGCAGAATCGCGTCCGCCTGCTCATCGACCGGGTTCTGGGCCATGGGGTCACGCTACCAGCCCGCTCACTCCTTGCGCGACGCTTCGAGCAGTACCCGCAGCTCTTCCATGAACTCGTCCACGTCCTCGAACTTCCGGTAGACGGAGGCGAAGCGGACGTAGGCCACCTGGTCGAGCGTCTTCAGGCGGTCGATGACGAAGTTGCCCAGCTCGGACGTGGAAATCTCCCGGTCCTCCTTGCGGTGGAGCAGGGCTTCGGCCTCGTCGACGATCTCTTCCAGCGCCGGCAGGCCGACCGGCCGCTTCTCACAGGCCTTGAGGAGGCCGCCGAGGAGCTTCTGCCGGTCGAACTCCTGGCGCCGGCCGTCGGACTTGACGACCCGGTAGGCGATGTTCTCGATCTGTTCGTAGGAAGTGAACCTGCGGCCGCAGTTCAGGCACTCCCGCCGGCGCCGGACCGTCTCCCCGCCGCGAACGTCCCGCGAGTCGACCACGCGGTCATCGTTGGCGCCGCAGAATGGACATCTCATGCCGTCCCCGGAACGCTACCACCGGGTAGAATGCCGCTCCCATGAGCCGCGTCAACGACCAGCTCAGCGACCGGGACCGCGAGATTCTGCGGGAGGTGATCCAGACGTATCTTTCGTCGGGTGAACCCGTGTCCTCGCGGAGGGTCGCGAAGGACCGCCAGATCCAGTTGTCCGCCGCCACGATCCGCAACGTGATGGCGGACCTGGAGGACATGGGCTATCTGCGCCAGCCGCACGTCTCGGCGGGTCGGCTGCCGACCGAGGCCGGCTTCCACCTGTTCATCGACGACCTGATGTCGGCGGAAGTGGTGAGCGACGACGACCGGCGGCTGATCGACGATCGGCTGACGACCGCCGGGAGTACCGGCCAGGAACTGACCGAGGAGACGTCGAGGCTGCTCTCCCAGCTCTCCCACCACGTGGGCGTCGTCCTGACGCCCGCCCTCGGTTCGGCGGTGATGAAGGCGATCGAGTTCGTGCCGCTCAGCGGGCGCAAGGTGCTCTGCGTGGTCGTCGCCGAAACCGGCTTCGTCGAGAACAAGCTCGTCGTCACGGACGAACCGATCCCGCGCGAAGACCTGGTGCGCATTTCGAACTACCTGACCGAGAATTACAGCGGGCGGACCCTCTTCGAGATCCGGGAGGAACTGCTTCGGCTGATGAGCGACGAACGCGCACGGCTCGACGAGTTGCTTCGGCGGGCGATCGAGCTCGCCCGGGACGGCATGAACATCGGCCACGCACCGTCGCTCGTGGTGGACGGTACGCACAGCCTGTTCGATGCGGGGCCCGGCATGTCGCGGATCGAGGGGATGTTCCAGATGTTCGCCGAGCGCGCCCGGCTGGCCGGTCTGCTCAACCGCTGCCTCGACGCGGACGGCGTGCGGGTGGTCCTGGGCCAGGATTCGAGGCTGACCGAGGAGCTCGGCTTCGGCCTCGTCGTGCGGAGCTACAAGGCGGGCGACGGCGTCACCGGATCGGTCGCGGTCGTCGGGCCGGCGCGCATGGAGTATCCGCGGATGGTGCCCCTGGTGAACTACCTGGGCGAACGCCTGTCCGAGGCCCTGACTCGACGGCTGTAAACGGGGACTCACGAGATGACGATCGAGGCGAAGGAGAGCCCGGACTCTCACCTGGAGGACCAGGGCCGCGGCGAGACGCTCGCAGGCGAGGAGACCCTCGCGGATCGTGACGGCGGCGCGCCGGACACCGAAGGCGAGCTTCGGGCCGAGCTCGCGGCCGCCAGCCAGGAAGTCGACCGCCTGCGGCGCGCCGCGGCCGAGTTCGACAATCTGCGCAAGCGCGCCGAGCGGGAACGGCTCGAGTCGCGCTGGAACACGGCCGCCGGCCCGCTGCGTGAGTTCCTCGGCGTGGTCGACAATCTGGACCGGGCGCTTGAGGCCGACGCGTCGGCGGACGATCTGCGCGCTGGAGTCGAGATGATCCGGCGTCAGATGTCGGACCTCCTGCGACGGTTCGGCGTCGAGCCGGTGGAGGGCGTGAACGCGCCCTTCGATCCGAACGTCCACCAGGCGGTGGCGCGGGAAGAGAGTGCCGAGGTGGAGGAGCCCACCGTCGTGCAGGAGTTGCAGACCGGTTACACGATGGAGTCGCGGCTGCTGCGCGCCGCGATGGTCCGGGTCGCCGTGCCGTCGTCGCCAGCGGCTTCGCGGGAAGCCGGCGTCGAGGAGGACGCCGGGGCTGAGGCGGACGCGCCGGCCGGCGGCGGCGCCTGAGACGCGTCATGCCGCGTGACTACTACGAGGTCCTGGGCCTCGACCGTTCGGCAACCCTGCAGGAGATCAAGTCGGCGTATCGCAAGCTGGCCGTCCGCTACCACCCCGATCGCAACCCGGGCGACAGCGCCGCCGAGGAGAAGTTCAAGGAGGCGGCCGACGCGTACGCCGTGCTCTCGGATGCCGACAAGCGGCAACGCTACGACCGCTTCGGCCACCAGGCCACTCCGGGCGGCGGCGGCTTCGACCCCACGATCTTCGCCGACTTCTCGGACATCCTGGGAGACGTTTTCGGCTTCGGCGGTCGCACCGGTGGCCGCCGCCGGCGCGCGGGCGCGGATCTTCGCTACGACCTGCGGATCTCGTTCGAGGAGGCCGCCTTCGGAGTGGAGCCGAAGCTGCGCATTCCGCGCCTTGAGCGCTGCGAGACCTGCGGCGGCAGCGGCGCGGCCCCCGGGTCCGGTCCCACCACTTGCCGCATGTGCGGCGGCCGCGGTCAGGTGCAGTACAGCCAGGGGTTCTTCTCCGTGGCCCGCACCTGTCCTGACTGCCGCGGGGCGGGGAGCGTCATCCGGGATCCCTGCGGCGACTGCCGGGGCCAGGGGCGGAGCGAGCGGCAGCGCTCGATCCAGGTTCGGGTGCCCGCCGGCGTTGATACGGGGTCCCGCCTCCGACTTCCCGGCGAGGGGGAGCATGGCCGGAACGGCGGCCCTCCGGGCGACCTCTACGTGGTGATCGGAGTCGAGCCGCACGAGCGTTTCAGCCGGCGCGATGCCGACGTCCTGAGCTCGGTCACGATCGGCTTTCCGCAGGCGGTTCTCGGCTGCACGGTGGACGTGGAGACCCTCCATGGCACGTCCGAGCTGGAGGTTCCGCCGGCGACCGTCCACGGTTCGACCTTCGTGTTGCGGTCAGAGGGAATTCCCCGGATCGACGGCCGCGGCCGCGGGAACCACGTCGTTGAGGTGCGGCTCAACGTGCCGAGGCCGCGGGACCTCTCCGACGATGAGCTCGAGCACTTGCGGGCGCTGGCCGAACTTTCCGGCGACGGCGGCGGCACGATCCGCGACGAGCGCGGCCTGTTCAGCCGAGTGAAGGACCTCTTCTCCGGACACGAGCCGGACACGGATCCCGCGGCCGGCGGCGGAGAGAAGGCGGAGCGAGGGTCCGAGGCCTGAACCCTCGGACATGATCCACCTGCTGGCCGAAGCCCGTGACCTCGCCCGTGGAACGGTCGAGGTCGAAGGCGCCGACTACCGCCATCTGTTCCGAGCGCGCCGGCTGAAGGTCGGCGACCGGGTTCGTCTTGTCGACGGCCGCGGCGCGGCTCGCTGGTCGGTGGTGGACCAGGTGACCGCGCGGCGGGCGGTCCTGCGGGTCGAAGGCGCGGCGCCGGTGCTCGAGCCGCCCCGGCGCGTGGCGCTGTTCGTGGCCGTCGTGCGGCCGGAGCGTGCGGCCTGGCTGGTGGAAAAGGCGACGGAGCTCGGCCTCCGCGAGCTGCAGTGGTTCGTTTCGGAACACACCAGCCGTTCCTTGCCGGAACGGGCTCTGGAGCGTCAGCGCCGGGTCGCGAAGTCGGCGCTCGAACAGAGCGGCGGCGCCTGGCTGCCCGAGATCGGCGCGCCCGTCCCGCTCGGGGAGGCGCCGATCGGCGCCGGGTCGGTGGCGCTGCATCCAGGGGCCGCGACGCCGTTCATGGCCGTCGCGGGATCGGCGGAAGCGGTCGTGGTGGGCCCCGAGGGCGGCTTCAGCGAGCGGGAGATGGAGGAACTGGCCGGGCGCGGTGCGATTCCAGCGCACCTCGGACCCCGCGTGCTGCGGACAGAGACGGCCGCGGTGGCCGCGCTCGCCGTTGCCCTGACCGGGACGCCGTGACGGCGCTATCCTCCGCTGGAGGAATGACGTGCGGAACTCCCAGTCCACTCGAAGAACGCCTGATCGAAAGCGGGCGCCGAAGCCGGCGTACGACCGCGCTCTCGATCTGCTGGCGCGGCGCGCGCACTTTGCGGCCGAACTGGGCGCGAAGCTCAGGCAGCGTGGCTACACGACGGCCGAGGTGGAGAGTGCGGTCGAACGGCTGACGGATGGCGGTCACCTGAACGAAGGCGAGACCGCGCACATGCTCGTGCGGTCGCTCAAGCGCCGGGGCTACGGCCGGCGGCGGCTCGAGCTCGACCTGCGGCGGCGCGGAGCAGACGAAGCCGCGGCGAGCGCAGCGCTCGAGACGGTGGGCGACGAGGACGAACTGGAGCGGGCAGGGTCGGTTGCCGCGCGCTGGCGTGCGACGCACCCGGAGCGCGACGCGGCCGCCCTGGCCCGGCACCTCGAACGGCGGGGCTTCCTTCCCCGTACTATTGGCGCCGTCCTGTTCGAGGCGGCCGACGACGCGGTCGCGGAGCGGGAGATGCAGGGCCAGAGCTCATGTTGAGTCGGGACATCAGGCGAAGCTTCATCGACTTCTACGCCGGCCGCGGACACGCGGAGGTGGCGAGTTCGCCCCTGGTGCCGAAGGACGATCCGACCCTGCTGTTCGTCAATGCCGGGATGGTCCAGTTCAAGAACTACTTCCTTGGCGTCGAGCAGCCGGATTCGCCGCGCGCGGTGACCTCGCAGAAGTGTCTCCGCGTGTCCGGAAAGCACAACGACCTGGAGAACGTCGGGCCCAGTCCCCGGCACCACACGTTCTTCGAGATGCTGGGGAACTTCTCCTTCGGCGACTACTTCAAGGAAGAGGCGATCGCGTCGGCCTGGGAGCTGGTCACGGGGCCCTGGGGCCTCAGGCCGGAGCACCTGTTCGCCACCGTGTTCGAGGACGACGACGAAGCCGAGGACCTGTGGCTGCGGATCTCCGGCCTGCCGCCGGAGCGGGTCCTGCGCTGCGGCGAGAAGGACAACTTCTGGGCGATGGGCGAGACCGGACCCTGCGGTCCCTGCAGCGAGATCTTCGTCGACACCGCGCCGGAGCTGCCCGAAGTCGGCTTCGACGAGGGCTCCGACTCGGGCCGCTATCTCGAGATCTGGAACCTCGTCTTCATGCAGTTCGAGCGTCACGAAGACGGCCGGAGCGAGCCGCTGCCGAATCCGTCGATCGACACCGGCGCGGGACTGGAGAGGGTGGCCGCTGTGCTCCAGGGCGTCGATTCGAACTACGACACGGACCTGTTCGGCACGATTCTGAGCGCGGTGGCCGGTGCGGCGGGAAACGAGTACGGCCGCGATCCGGACGCGGACGTGTCCATGCGGGTCGTCGCCGACCACCTGCGGGCGGTCGGCTTCCTGCTCGCCGACGGGGTGCTGCCGAGCAACGAGGGCCGGGGCTATGTGCTGCGCCGGCTTCTTCGCCGCGCCTCGCGCCACGGCATGAAGCTGGGTTTCGAGGAGCCGTTCCTGGCCTCGCTGCTGCCGTCGCTCGAGGAGGCCTTCGCCGGCCACTACCCGGAGCTGGTGAAGGCCCGCGAGCCGTCCTCGGCCACCATCACCGCCGAGGAGACCCGGTTCCTGGAGACCGTCGCGGTCGGCGCGGGCAAGGTCCAGCAGGCGATCGAGGAAGCGCGCGCCGCAGGCCGCTCGGTGCTCGACGGTGAGGCGACGTTCCGGCTGTACGACACGTTTGGCCTGCCGATCGAGACGGTGCGCGAGATCGCCGAGGAGGAGCAGTTCGGGATCGACGAGGCGGGGTTCGAGGCGGCGCTGGCGGAGCAACGGGAGCGGTCGCGGGCGGTGCACCTTCCGCCAGTGAACTTCACTGGCGGAGCGCTGAAGTTCGAGGGGGGGGTCGAGACGAGACCGGCGGACACCGAGTTCGTCGGCTATGGGGAGATGGGATCTGGCGCCAAGGTCCTTGGCTTCCTGGCGGGCGAGGATCAACCGGAAGCGGTTCAACGACTGACTGGCTCAGGGTTTGCTCTCTTCGATCGCACCCCTTTCTACGCCGAGGCAGGAGGACAGGTCGGCGATGTCGGCTTGGTGACGGGACCCGGCGGCCAGGCGCGAGTCACCGATACGCAGCGCCATGGTCGCTACATCGTGCATGAACTGGAAGTCGTCGACGGCGCGATCGAGGTCGGTGCCGATGTCGAACTGCGCGTAGATCGCGAGAAAAGAGAGTCAGCCCAGCGCCACCACACCGCCACCCATCTCCTGCACGCCGCCCTCCGCCAGCATCTCGGCACGGGCGTGCGTCAGGCCGGTTCCCTGGTCCACCCGGACCGGCTGCGTTTCGACTTCACGCACGGGGCCCCCGTGACCGAAGAGCAGCAGGAGGCGATCGAGGACACGGTCAACGAGTGGGTGCGGCGTGCCGTACCTCTGGAGATCAGCGAGCGCTCCTACGACGAGGCGGTGGCGGCCGGCGCGATGGCGCTCTTCGGCGAGAAGTACGGCGACCGGGTGCGTACCGTCGAGGTTCCTGGGTTCAGCCTCGAACTCTGCGGCGGCTGCCACGTCCGGAACACGGGCGAGATCGGCCCCGTGACGCTGGTCGGAGAGCGCGGCGTCGCCGCCGGGGTCCGCCGGATCGAGGCGCTCGCCGGCGACCGTGCCGATCGTCTGCACCGGAGCCGGGCGCAGTTGCTGGGGACGCTGGAAGCGGAGCTCGGCGCCTCGGGAGAGCGGGCCACGGCCGAAGTTCGGGCGCTGAAGGAGCGGTTGCGGACGGTCGAGAAAGAACTCTCCCAGCTCAGGCTCGGCGTGCTCGCCGGCGACGGCAAGCCGGCTTCCGGTCAGGACGCCGGCGGCGCCACGCGGTCCGTTCGCGGCGTCGACGTCGTCCTGCGCGAAGTGCCGGCCTCCAACGTGGGAGAGCTTCGCAGCCTCGCCGACGTCCTGCGGGGCCGTCTGGGATCCGGTGTCGTCGTCCTCGGCGCCCGGGACGACGGCAAGGTGAAGCTCGTGGCCTCGGTGACGAAGGACCTCCAGGATCGGATCGACGCGGCGGCCGTGGCGCGGGCCATGGGCTCGGCGATCTCGGGCAGCGGCGGCGGCCGTCGCGACTTCGCCCAGGCCGGAGGCCGGGCCGAGAACCTGACCTCGGCCTTCGCCGCCGCCGAACGGCTCATCGAAGACAGCCTGAGCGGCACGCACTCCTAGGGTGCCGAGGCCAGGAAACGTGGCCGGGCGGGAAGCGGAGCGGCAGCGGCCCGCGACGGCCGCGTTGCTGCGCGCCGGGCTCAACCTGCCGAACGCGCTGACGCTCAGCCGTATCCTGATCGTCCCGTTGCTCGTTGTCGTCCTGCTGACGCAGATCGAGGGCCGGGAGTTCATCGGCCTGGGCCTGTTCCTGGTCGCTTCGCTGACCGACTTCCTCGACGGCTTCCTCGCCCGCCGGCGCAAGGAGGTGACCGCGCTCGGCAAGCTGCTCGACCCGGCGGCGGACAAGATCCTCACGTCGGCCGCGTTCATCTCGCTGGTCGGTCTCGGTCTGGCGCCCGCCTGGATGGTGGTCGTCGTCATCGCGCGCGAGTTCGCGGTCTCGTCGTTGCGTTCGCTGGCGGCGGCTCAGGACGTCGTCCTCGCCGCGAGCTTGGCCGGCAAGGTGAAGACGGTGACCCAGATCGTCGCCATCTCGCTGCTGATCATCTCGGACCAACTCGGCGCGTTCGACGTGCTGGCGCCGCTGTCGCTGTGGGTGGCGCTGGCCGCGACGCTCTACTCGGGTATCGAGTACTTCGTGCGCAACGGCCGGCGGGTGCTCGAAGCGTTCGGGGCGGCATCCCCGGAGCAATGACCGTGCGCTCCCCGGCCTCGCCGGTGCTCGCTCCCGCCGGCGTGGGACGGCGGCCATGATCCAGTCCGTCCTGGCGTGGCTGGCCGCCTTCGCCCGGCGTCGCCATCGGGCCGTGTTCCTGGTTGGGGCCGTGCTGGTCGTTCTCTCCGTGTGGTCGGCGGCGCGGCTCCGGTTCGACACGGAGATCCTGAACCTGCTGCCGAAGGACGACCCGGTTGTGACGACCTTCCGGTCGACGATCGAGGACTTCGGCAGCCTGGACTACCTGCTCGTCCTGGTCCGGCTGCCGTCGGACGTGCCGCTCGATCCGTACCTGTCGTTCGTGGAGGAGCTCGGTTCCTCGATGGAGGCGCTCGAGGAGATCGACTACGTCGACTACACGCTGGATGTGGAGGAGCTGGCCGAGACGTTCTTTGCCCACGCCTTCGTCTATCTCGACGAGGAGGCGCGCGAGGAGGTGGCGAGTCGGCTGACGGACGACGGCCTCAGGCGCAAGGTCGAGGAGTTGAGCCGCCGGCTGGCGACGCCGGAGGGCCTGGCGCTTCGCGAACTCTTCCTGCTCGATCCGCTGGGCGTCCACGAGGTGTTCCTCGATCAGCTCGAATTCACCCGCGGCGGCCCCCCCTTCGACTGGGCGACCGGCTACTTCCTGTCCGACGACCGGTCGCGCGCGCTCCTGATCACACGGCCGGCCGAGCCGGCGCAGGAAGTCGAGTTCGGCCGCCGGCTGCTGGCGGAAGTGGAAGATCTGGCCGCCGACCTCGGGAGGCGCTGGCCCGAACTCGGAGGGGAGGACCGGGACGGCGAGCTGCTGCCGCTTCCCGAGGTGGCCTTCGGCGGCACCTATGTGACGGCCGTCTCGGACGCGGGCACGATCGTGACCGGGCTGATCTCGAACATGGCCACTTCGCTGATCGGCGTCCTGCTCCTGTTCGCTCTCGCCTTCCGGCGCGTCGGCCTCATCGCCTATGCCTTCGTCCCGCTAGCCTTCGGCCTGGTGCTCGCCTTCGGCTTCGCCGGCACGGTGCTGGGTGAGCTGAACGCGCTGACCAGCGGCTTCGCCGCGCTCCTGGTCGGCCTCGGGATCGACTTCGTCATCGTCTCGTACGGCCGGTACGTCGAGGAGCGGCGCCGCGGCGCCGACCTGGAAGCGGCGCTGGTGGCGATGAGCCGCTCCTCGGGCAGGGCGGTCTGGACCGGCGCGATCACCACGGCGGCGACGTTCTACGCGTTCCTGGTGACCGACTTCGTGGGGCTCCGCCAGATGGGTCTCCTGACCGGCACCGGCATCCTGTTCTGCATGGTTTCGGTGCTCCTGCTGCTGCCGGCCATGCTCGCCTGGCGGGAAGACCACCGCCCGGCTTCGGGAAGGCAGCCCCGGCTGGTTCTTCACGGGCTGGGCGCTCGCCGCCTCGTGCGCTGGAGCTTCGAGCGGCCGGTAGCCGTGATCTGTTGCTGCGTGGCGGTCACCGCGGCCGCCGGCGCGATCGCTCCCCGGCTGGAGTTCGAGGACGCGATCCGGGAGCTCCGGCCGGAGGGAAACCCGGGCGTCGAGGTCGAGGACGAGGTTTCCGAGTACTTCGGCTCGGGGCTTAGACCGACGATGGTCGTGCTCTCGGGCGCGACGGAGCGGGACGTCATGGAGCTCTCGCACCGGGCCGAAGAGGAGGCCGGAGCCCTGGTCGACAGCGGCGTCCTGACCGGCGTGAACGGTATCGGCAGCCTGGTCCCGCTGCCGGCCCGGCAGGCTGCGGCGCACGAGTGGCTGGACGAGCGCCGGGACCTCTTCGACCGGCAGCGGCTGCGGTCCCTGTTCGAGCGGTTCGCGACGGAGGAGGGCCTCCGGGCGGAGCCGTTCCAGGAGGGCATCGACCTCCTCGCCGCTGCGGGGGCGGACCGCACGACGGTCACGCTGTCCTCGCTCCGCGCCGACCCGCGGATAGAGCGGTTGCTGGAGCGCTACATGAGCCGGAACACGGACGAGCACAAGCTCGTCGTCTACCTGTATCCGCCACCGGGTCAGTGGCGCCGCAGCGCGCCGCCCGGGGCTTCGGAGATCGTCGAGCGCCTCGGCCCCCGGGCGGCGCTGTCGGGCGTCAACGTGGTGGGCGAGAGGCTGCGGAACGGCATCCGGATCGACGCCGTCACCGCGTCGATCCTCGGCTTCGTCCTGGTGGCGCTGCTTCTCTTCCTGGACTATCGCTGGCTCCTGAGCACTCTTCTGTCCCTGCTGCCGTTGTCCGTCGGCGTGGTCTGGATGCTCGGGGTGATGGTCCTGGCCGGGCTCGACATGAACTTCTTCAACGTCTTCGTCGTCACGATGATCATCGGCATCGGCGTGGACTACGGCGTCCACATGGTGCACCGCTGGCGCGAGATCGGCTTCGGCCCGGCGGCGCTCGAGGGCGAGCGGCTGGTGGAGGCCCTGGGCGAGACCGGCAAGGCGATCGTGCTGGCGGCGGCGTCGACCAGCGTCGGCTTCGGCTCGCTGGCCCTGTCGCACTACCCGGGACTTCGCTCGATGGGCATCGTCGCCATCCTCGGCGCGGTCGCCACGGCGCTGGTCTCGATCACCCTGCTGCCGGCCCTGGTGGCGCTCGGCTGGCGTCGGCGCGCGGCGCGGGGAACCTGATGTTCGAGGGCTTGCAGGACAAGCTCCAGGGAGTCTTCCGCTCCCTGCGCTCGGAAGGCCGGATCTCGGAGGATCACGTGCGGCGGGCGGTGCGGCAGATTCGCCTCGCGCTGCTGGAGGCCGACGTTCACGTCCGGGTGGTCCGCTCCTTCATCGGCCGGGTCCAGGAGCTGGCGCTGGGCGAGGAGGTGCTGAACAGCCTGACCCCGGACCAGCAGATGATCCGGATCGTCCGCGACGAACTGATCGCGGTGCTGGGAGAGCCGGGCGCGGAGCTCGAGCTCGCGGGCCGGCCGGCGGTGGTGCTGCTCTGCGGCCTCCAGGGTTCGGGCAAGACGACGACCGCGGGCAAGCTGGCGGTGCGGCTCCGCGGGCAGGGCAGGAACCCCGTGCTGGCGGCCGGAGACCTTCGGCGGGCCGCGGCGGTGGAGCAGCTCAGGCAGGTCGGCGCGGCGGCCGGCGCCACGGTCATCGAGCCCGCGGCCGGGGAGGATCTGCCGGCCTTCTCGAACCGTGCCCTGGCGTCGGCTCGGGAGGGAGGCTTCGACACGCTGATCTTCGACACCGCCGGCCGTCTGCACGTGGACGAGGAGTCGATGGCCGAACTCGTGGCCCTGGCGGACCGCGTCGATCCCCGCGAGACGCTCTTCGTCTGCGACGCGATGACCGGGCAGGACGCGGTGCGGAGCGCGGCTGCCTTCGCCGGGGGCGCTCCGCTCACCGGTGCCGTGATGACCAAGCTCGACGGCGACGCCCGCGGCGGCGCCGCGCTGTCGCTCCGGGGCGTCACCGAGGTGCCGCTTCGCTTTGTCGGCGTCGGCGAGAAGCTCGAAGACCTGGAGTCCTTCGCGCCGGACCGCATCGCCTCCCGGATCCTCGGCATGGGCGATGTGCTGTCCCTGATCGAGAAGGCCGAGCGTGTCGTCGACCGCCAGGAAACGGAGCGCCTCGCCGAGCGCATCGCCCGCCAGGAGTTCACTCTCGAGGACCTGCGCGACCAGTTGCGGCAGCTTCGCCGCATGGGGCCGCTGTCCCAGCTCCTCGATCTGCTTCCCGGTCAGTTCCGCGGCGCGAACCTGGCGGGCGCGGTGGACGAGAGCCGCCTGGTCGGCATCACCGCGCTGATCGACTCGATGACGCCGCGCGAACGCCGCAACCCCGCGATCCTCAATGCCAGCCGTCGCCGCCGCATCGCCCGCGGCTCCGGCCGCACCGTGCAGGAACTGAACCAGTTGCTCCGGCAGTACCGCCAGATGCGGAAGCTGATGAAGCGCACCAGGGGCAAGTGGATGCAGGGGATCCGGGGCGCGTAGCCGATGCCGGACCGGGTAGGGTAGAGCTTGCCCCGGGGAGGAACCCCGAGTGATGGCAACCGCAGAGCACCACACCCCGAACATCACCGACGACTGGCTCGCATGGCGTCAGGACATGGACGGCTGGCGCGCCGGCATCGATGAGAAGCTGCGCAGCATCGAGAAGAACGGCGCCACCAAGGAGGACGTGGCGAACATGCGGCTTTGGGTGTCCTGACCGTGATTGCTCCCGGTCACGTTCTTTGGCCTGAGTCGGCTGTTGCCGTCAACCCCTGCCGCTCGCGCTCCTGCCGCCCGGAGTCCCCCCACATTCCCTGCCTCGGTCCGTGGTGTCGCCAGCAGTTCTCGCGGCGCGCCCCGCGGCGGCACACTGATCGGGCTGTGGCCGGCGGGCTGGAGCGCCTGACTCCTCGAATGCTGCGCCGATCAAGCGCTCGTGCTGGCGTCCGGCGCGTCAGCTTGAAACCTGGGCGCGCGGCTCAGGCGCTTCGGTGCTTGGCGGCCGGAGTCAGGCCATGCGGTCGGGTGTGCAGGCGGGACGCCAAGCGATAAGGAACCCGCTTCCGCCATGACAATGCTCGTCTATCAAACGTGCCATCTCGTCACAGATGGCTTGCAGTTCGGCGCAGAGAATCGCCTTGGGCCGGTCCGCCATCGCCAAGTTGCACTGTTCGTCCAGGTCGCTCTTGCAGCCTGCCAGAGCCTCTTTGGCCTCGTCGCACTTGTCCCACGGATGCGGTTGCGCCACTCACGTAAAGAGGCTCGGCTGCTGTGAGTTCGGGAGACGGAACGCTGCGTTCTCGGGGTTCTCGCGCTCGCGGTCGCTCTCCTCGAAGCGTTGTCTCATCTCGTTCAACTCGCGGAGGTTCTTCTTGATCTTGTGTTCAAGAGCTCGCTTCTTCTCGATCGCCTCGCGGGCACCGTAGTACATCTCGATGATCTCGTCGTCGTCCGCTTCGTGGATCATCCGCTGGAGGGCTTGGCGAGCCTCGTGAGGATCGACCGTCCGCACTTCCGGCATGGAAGCTTCATCGGGACGCTCTTGCGCATAGCCGACGGCGGGCAACCCTGCCAGACAGAACACCACGGCGATGATGGCGGCGAAGGTCAGGGTCTTCTTCATGTACAACCTCCATTGGACAACGGGCCCAGTTCGCAGCGCTTATGCACCGCAATCTTTCTGAACAGCGCGTCACGGCACTCGATGGTCTCCAGAGGATCGAGGACCGGATCGCGGGCGCCTGAGAAGCCGTTGCGCCGCATCCACTGGATCTCGCCGATCCAGATCGAGACCCGGGCGAGTTCGGCGGCGTACGGGTTGATCTCGATGCCCTTGACGTTGGCCGGGTCGACTCCGGGAAAGCTGGCGCTGAAAGCTCCCGAGAGCCTCCGCCTCCAACTGCACCCGGTGTTCGAGGTCCTTCAGGGCATGAAGGGCCAGGTAGAGGAAGTTGCCGGACCCGCAGGCCGGGTCCAGTACAGTGAACGTGCGTAATCGGTCGAGGAACTCGCGCAGCAGATTCTCCGCCTCGCGCCGGCGCCTTCGGGCCGCCGGGATCGCCTTCTGCCGCTTCTCTTGTTCCAGCTTGAGGGCGATCTTCTCCTTGACCTCGCTCCACTCGGCCTCCAGCGGTCGCACCACGACCGGCTCGACGATGAGCATGACCTTCTCGCGGTCGGTGTAGTGGGCGCCGAGTTGCGAGCGCTTGCTCGGGTCCAGACCGCGTTCGAACAGGGTGCCTGGGCCGCTGAGCTGTCCTTCAACTCGGAGGCTCGCCACTTCTCGATGAACTCGAACGGCTCCATGGACTTGGGTTCGGTCGACTGGTGGCTCAGGTGAGTACGGGTGCGGCTAGGAGCGCGATCCTATGTCGAGCGACTCAGGGCCTGGCTGGTGCCGTCCTCTTAGGGTGCTCGTCTTGGGCGGTGAGGGCCTCGCGGTGGTTCGCGACCGAGCGTCCCCAGGTGATGCGGGCTGACTTGGCCAGAGGCGGTAGAGTCGATTCGTGTCGTCCAAGGATGCCGCTGGCGGGAAAGAACGAGTAGAGTTGGCGGTTGGCTCGCGGTCGTGGTACTCCCCGGCGTCCGATTCGTGCTCTCTTGGGAGCAAGGAAGTGGCCCATGGGCAAGACTGAACTCCTGATCAATAAGTGGCGAGAAGAGGGGATCGACATGGTCTACCCTCTCCTGTTCAAGTTCCGGACCGCCGTTCTCGGCGAGGGCTGGGTTGCAGGCGTGGAGTTCAGCGGCGCTGTCGTAGTGACGAAGGAAGCGAGTGAGTTCATCGCGCACGGCCTGAAGCCGGGCGGTGTCGCCGGCGTCGGCTCGACGCTGACCGAGGCCTACCTGGCCTACAAGGAGGACGTGCAGACGGTCCTCTACGACATGGCCGGGGACGCTCCGTTCGAGGCCTTCCGGGACGAGGTGCTCAAGTTCTTCGACAGCCCTGATGCTTGGGGCGAGACGAAGTTCGCCGAAGGCCGCTTGATGGTCGCGGCCGGGAAAGTCGATAGTTCGCTGCCACTCGAACCCAAGCCGGAACTCGTCGCCAAAGTCGTCGAGCTTGAACTGAGTTCAAGGAACAATCCCGTCCTGCCGGCAGGGGAGAGTCTGCCAGTCCAGTTGGCCGCCTGAGCGCGGCCGTGCCGCAGGCCCAGCTCCGGAAGGTCTTCGGGATGTTGGACGAGTGCGCTCCGGGCTACACCAGCGTCGAGACGGACCATCATTGGGTGGTTCGGTTCGCAGACCGGGAGCCCTTCCGTCTCCCGAAAGGTGAGCACAGCCGGCAGGCGGCCCGGACCGGTGGAGTACACCTCGGAACGATCAGGTCGATGTGCCGGCGGTTCGCGATCATGGACTGCGCCCGGCGGGTGCTGCCGCAACTCAAGTGAGTGGAGCCGGTGTTCCCTGGTGAAAGCCGTTCTGCTGCTAGACTGCGCCGCTGCCCCGGCTCCCGGTGCTGCCGTGGAGCAGGCGGCTCAACAACCCGGAAGAATCCTGAACTCTGGAAGATCCTGACATGGTGAAGATACGACTCCGGCGCATGGGTTCGCGCCACAGACCCTTCTACCGCGTGGTGGTGTCGGACAGCCGCAAGGTGCCGACCTCGGCGGTGATCGAGGAGGTCGGGCACTACGACCCCTGCAAGGACCCTGCGGTGATCCGGCTGAAGTCGGACCGCATCGACCATTGGGTGGCGCGCGGAGCGCAGCTCACGGACACCGTCCGCGGCCTGGTGCGGCGGGCGGCGGCGGCGACCGCCGCGGACTCGTAGCGGGCCGCGTCATGTCGGAAGTCGCCGATCAACTCGCGAGCGTCGTCCGGTCGATGGTGGATCGCGGGGACGCGGTCCGCGTCGAGGAGATCGAGGAGGAGGACGCGATCGTCCTGCAGGTCGAGGTCGCGCCGGAGGAGCTTGGCCGCGTGATCGGCCGCCAGGGCCGTAGCGTCAGGTCGCTGCGCGCTCTGCTGGAAGTCCGCGGCGCCGAGGCCGGCGAGTACTACGAGGTCGAGATCGTCGAACCCGAGTAGCGAACGAGAGGCGGGCGGTCCGCACCCCAAAGGGGCCAGAGATGAAACAGCCGCCGCGGTCGACCGGTAGCGAAGGAGCGGAGATGGTGACGGTCGGCGCCGTTCTGCGCGCGCACGGCCTGCGGGGCGAGGTGCTGGTCGACGCGGACAGCGAGAATCCGGACCGGTTCCGGAAGGGTTCCAGGCTTCTCGCCGAGGTCGGGGGCCGGGTCCGGCTTCTGGAGGTGGCGTCCAGCCGGCCGCATCGCGGCAGGCAGCTCGTGCGCTTCGCCGACGTGACGGATCGGGACGGCGCGGAGGCGCTCCACGGCGCCCTGCTCGAGGTGCCGGAGGACCAGGTGCCGGCTGCCGAGGACGGCACGTTCTACTACTTCCAGCTCGTCGGCTGCCGGGTCGTCGACAGGCGGCTCGGAGAACTCGGCGAGGTCGCCGCGGTGGTGGAGGACGGTGGCGGCGTTCTGCTCGACGTGGCCGCGCGCGGCGGCGGTTCGGTGCTGGTTCCCTTCGCCGGCGCGCTGCTGCCGGAGATCGATATCGGCGAAGGCCTGATTGTGAGCGACCTGCCGGAGGGACTGATCGAGGCATGCGGGTCGACGTCATAACGATCTTCCCCACCGTCTTCCGGGAGTTCCTGGGGGCGAGCCTGATCGGCCGGGCGATCGCCGCCGGCCTGCTCGAGATTCACGTTCACGACCTGCGCGACTACACCGACGATCCGCACCGGAGCGTGGACGACGAACCGTACGGCGGCGGCGGCGGCATGGTGATGAAAGCAGAGCCATGGCTCCATGCCGTGCGGGCGGTGTGCGGGGACGGCCCGCGGCCTCACCGCATCCTGCTCTCGCCGCAGGGCGAGCGCCTGGACGATGCCCGGGTGCGCAGTCTGGCCGGCGAGGAGCGGCTGCTGCTGCTCTGCGGACGCTACGAGGCGATCGACGAGCGGGTCCGGATGCTGGTCGTCGACTCCGAGCTGTCGGTCGGCGACTACGTTCTCTCCGGCGGAGAGGTGCCCGCCATGACGGTCATCGAGGCGGTGTCGCGGCACATCCCCGGCGTGGTCGGCCGCCCGGAATCGGTCGAGAACGAGAGCTTCCGCTCGGGCCTGCTCGACCATCCGCACTACACCCGCCCGCGGACCGTCGAGGGGATCGAGGTGCCGGACGTGCTGCGGTCGGGCGACCATGCGCGCATCGACGCCTGGCGGCGCGAGCAGGCGCTCAAGGCGACGCGCCGCAAGCGGCCGGACCTGCTGGCTGGCGACATGCGCGGTCAAGAGGTTGCGCCGAAGGCGCCGAACAGGCGATAATCCGCCTCCTGCTTCTTCGCGATCCGCGGTCGGCAGCGACCGGCCGCAGGATGAGGGAGTGAAGTTCGCCAGGAGACAACAGCGCCGCGGGACGGGATTCGCGGCCGAGGTACAGGTGACACGCAATGCACGATCTACAGCAGGTTGAGCAGGAGTACGTGCGGGATGGACTGCCGGATTTCCGGGCCGGAGACACGGTCAAGGTCCACGTCCGGGTTCGGGAGGGCGCCAAGGAGCGCATCCAGATCTTCCAGGGCGTGGTCATCTCGCGGCGCGGCAGCGGCACCCGGGAGACTTTCACCGTGCGCAAGGTCTCGGGGGGAATCGGGGTCGAGCGCATCTTCCCCCTCCATTCGCCGGTGATCGGCCAGATCGAGGTCGTTCGCCGCGGGAAGGTGCGGCGCGCGAAGCTCTACTACCTGCGGAAGCTGCGCGGACGCGCCGCCCGGATCGAGGAGCGGCGCGACCGCTGAGAGCGGCGGCGCTACTCGCCGAGACGTACCGCCTGCGCCTGATGCGCGGGCTCGAGGATCAGTTCGCGGCGGCCGGCTACGGACTCGTTGCGGGGATCGACGAAGCGGGACGCGGCTGTCTGGCCGGTCCGGTCGTGGCGGCGGCCGTCGTCGTGGGTCCGGACTGCCTGATTCCCGGCGTCGACGACAGCAAGCGGCTCTCGGGGAAGCAGCGGGAGCGGCTGGCGCGGACGATCAAGCAGAGGGCGGTGGCCTGGGCCACGGGCGTCGGCGACGCGGCGCTGATCGATCGCGTCAACGTTCTCGAAGCGACTCGCCGGGCGATGCGGCTGGCCCTGCGGTCGCTGACTGTTCGGCCCGCGGTCGCCCTGGTCGACGCGGTGCGGCTCGACGAGGTCGAGGTCCGCGGCGCCGCCGTCCCGACGCTGCCGCTGGTGCGGGCGGATTCGCTCAGCTTCGCCGTCGCCTGCGCCTCGATCATCGCCAAGACGGACCGGGACCGGATGATGACGGCGTACGACCGGCAGTACCCGGGCTTCGGGTTCGCCAGCCACAAGGGCTATGCCTCGGAACGTCATCGCGCCGCCCTGCGCGAGCTGGGGCCGACGCCGCTTCATCGCCTCACCTTCCGTTCCGTGCTGCCCGGCCGGGGGAAGGGGGACTAGGATCCCCCCGTGCAAGGGAATCGCCTGCTGTTCCTGATCATCGGCGCGATCGTCGCGGTGGCGGCGGCGGTTCTCTGGTTCCTGCCGCGGGCGGAGCTTGCGCGCGTGCCGACTCTGTCCGGCGCCTGGGTTGGCATCGAGGTGGACGACGATGGCGTGGCGAAGACGGGCGACATCGAGATGGTCGCCGGCCAGGGCTTTCGCTTGCACGCCGTGCTGGCAACGGAGCCGCGTGGCGGAGACGAAGCGGGCGAACCGGTCTACTACAGCGCCGTTGCCCAGGTCGAGATCGAGGGTCGCCGGTTCGAGGCCCTTCCGCCGGAACGGCTCGGAGGTCTGGACCGGGTGCGGATGCTCTGGTTCAGCGTCGAACACGGCGTTCCGTTCCGGGAACTGGAGGACGCCGCCGATGTCGAGCCCTTCGAGTACGAGCCCTTCTTCCGGCCCGAGTGGGGCAGCGCCTGGTCGGTCGACGGCACGCTCGACGCCCACTTCGACGGATGGCTCGAAAAGGACGGTCCCGACATCGACCGGGACTTCGGCACCCTCCGCTACCAGGTCTGGGTGGTGGAGATGGTCGACGAGGACGTCCTGGTCCCTGCTCGGCGGAGGTCAGCGCCGTCGCTCCCGGGTCTGCTCGTCAAGTCTCCCGTTCCTCCCGACGCCACCCGGCTCGAGGCGCGGCTGCCGGGGGCGCTGGGTACCCCGTCGGCAGTCTTCGGTTTGCCTGGAATCCACCGGGAGGGAGAAGGATGGGACGCTTCGGCCGTCGCCCGTCTGCACGAGCTCTACGACGACCGGCTCGCCTTCAGCCAGGTTTCCGTGCTGCGGGACATTCTCGCCGCGGGCGGCGTCACCTGGGAGGACCTGACCTGGGAACTCGCTCCGCTCGACGGCAGCACCGCGTGGAGCGCCTCGGGCGATGGCTCGCCGGCGCCGGGCGATCTCGTTCACGTTGGCGATCGTTGGGCCGTCCTGTTCGCGGACAGCGCCGCGGAGGGCGTCGCCGGCATGCTGGACGGCGCGGACCTCTGCCTCGACTTCGACGCAGGCGCCACGGTGCGGCGGCTCGACCGGATCTTCACCGTGAATGAAGAAGGCGAAGGGGATGTCTTCGTGGCGGCGCCGGGACGGCCGCTCTGAGCGCCTCAGCCGGCCGCGCCGCCGGCTGAGTTCCTGATCGCTTCCTCCAGCCTGCCGCCGCGCAGCAGTTCGCTGAACACGTGGGGCTCCTGCCCGGGGCGGTAGAGAGCGTAGAACGGGATGCCGTAGCGGCCGAAGCTCGCCAGGTAGCGGGCGATGTCGTCGTTCCGGTTGGTCCAGTCGGCCTGCATCGCGACCACCTGGTAGCGGGCGAAGAGTGCGGCCGTCTCGTCGGTCTCGAGCACGAGCCGTTCGTTGACCTTGCAGGTCGCGCACCAGTCCGCGGTGACGTCGACGAAGACCAGCCGGCCCTCGGCGGCGAGCGACTCGGCCTGGACCGGGTCGAACGGCACCCAGTCCAGGACCTTCATGCCGCTCGGAGCGCCGCCCCCCGTCGTGGACTGGACGGGCGCGCCGTTGGCCAGCAGCAGCACCAGGACGGCCGCGGCAGCCGCGCCGACGCGGCCGAAAACGCGCAGGCCCGCCTTCTGGCTGCGGCTCTGCAGCCAGATGAAGAGGGCCAGAGTCAGCAGGCCGACTTCCAGGAAGGCGAGCCGGGCGCTGTCCATCTGGGCCGCGAGCACGTAGAGGAGCCAGATCGTCGTGCCGGCGATCAGGAAGCCCATGACGCCCCGGAGCGTCACCATCCACTCGCCGGGCCGGGGCAGCAGCCGCGTTGCTCGGGGCATGGCGGCCAGCAGCAGGTACGGAATGGCGAGGCCGATGCCGACCGCCGTGAACACGAGGACGATCGTGGCCGCCGGCTGGCTCAGCGCGAAGCCGACCGCGGTGCCCAGGAAGGGCGCCGAGCAGGGCGTGGCCATCAGGGTGGCGAACACGCCGGAGAAGAAGTGCCCGGAGTAGCTCCCGCCGCCGGTCTGGTGGTTGGCGACGGGCGCGGAGTGCGAGTGCCCGCCGCTGCCCAGCCGGCTGGCGAGTGCGTGCGGCAACTGGATCTCGAGCAGGCCCCAGACGTTCAGGCTGAACAGGGTGAGCACCAGGGCCAGGAACGTAACGAACACGGGGTTCTGGAACTGTATGCCCCAGCCCACCGCCTGCCCGGCCGAACGGGCGAGGAGCGTCACGCCGGCCAGTGCCCAGAACGAAACCAGGATGCCGAGGGTCGTCATCAGTGCGCCGCCCACGATCTCCCGGCGGGGCTTGCCGGACGCCTGGGCGAACCCGAAGAGCTTGAGCGAGACGATCGGCAGGACGCACGGCATGCCGTTGAGGATCAGGCCGCCCAGCAGCGCCGGGATCAGCGCGGCGAAGAGGCTCAGGCCTCCGCCGGTCGAGGGGGGCGCCGACGACGCTGCCTCGAAGGCGGGGTGCCCGGTCGGCTGGCCGGCCTCGCCGATCTGGAGCCGAGCGGTCGTCTCGGCGGTCGTCGGCGGCAGGCAGACGAGTTCGTCGCAAGCCTGATACAGCAGTTCGACCGGCACTTCGACGCCGCCGCTCGCGAGGTCGGCCGGCAGCTCGAGGTCGGCGTGGATTACCGCTTCGACCTCGTAGGCCGCGAGCGGATCCTCCGCGAACTGCGACTGCCACATGACGTGGGCGGGATAGCGGATGACAGCCTCGGGCCAGCCCTCCGGCAGCTCCAGGGCGAGTTCGGTGGGAATCAGATAGTCGTAGCTGGGCGTGTGGCTCTGGATGTGCCAGCCGTCGTCGATCGTGACCACCGCGGCGATGCGGGCGGATGTTCCCGGGGCGTAGGAGGTGAGATCGGCGAAGGCCTCGACCGAGGCCTTGGGAGGCGGTCTGAACTGCCCGCTCGCGGCCACTGCAAGCACCAGTCCCGCCGCGAGAAACACGGCCGTTCCGAGCGCCCTGCTGCTGTTACGATCCTGTTTCATGCCTTCCGGTGAGCGCGAGTCGGCCACGATGGCGGTTACCCGGCGGGTAGCCGAGCTTCGCCGTGAGGGAGTCGAGGTCCTCGATCTGGGTGCCGGAGAACCCGACTTCCCCTCACCGGAAACAGCCGTGAGGGCTGCCCGGCGAGCTCTCGACGAAGGCCGGACGAAGTATACGGTGCTGGAGGGCACGGCCGAGCTGAGAGCCTTGCTGGCGGATCGTTACAGCGCCCAGGGCGCGCCGTGGAGCGCGGCCAACACGCTGGTGACGGTGGGCGCCAAGGCAGCCCTGTACCAGCTTGCCCGGGCGTTCCTCGCGCCCGGCGACGAGGCTGTCGTGCACACCCCGGCCTGGGTCAGCATTCCGGCGCAGGTGCGACTCGCAGGGGCCGAAGCCGTCACCGTGCCGATGGCGGCGGAGGACGGATTCGCCGTCCGGGCGCAGCCGCTCATCGCGGCGATGACGGAGCGGACGCGGGCGGTAATCGTCAACACGCCGTGCAACCCCACCGGCGCCGTGGCCTCCATCCTCGATCTCGAACGTCTGGCTTCGGCCTGCGGCGAGCGGGGCGCGCTGCTCATCTCCGACGAGACCTACGAGCGCTTCGTGTACGACGGCCGCCGGCACGCCAGCGTCGCGGCGCTGGCCGCCCGCTACCCGGACACGGTGGTGCTGGTCGGTTCCTTCTCGAAGAGCTACGCCATGACCGGCTGGCGGGTGGGCTATCTGCTCGGTTCGGCCGAGGTGGTCGCGGCCGCGGCGGCCGTCCAGAGCCATGTGACCTCGAACGCGACCTCGTTCGCGATGGCCGGGGCGGAGGCCGTGCTGGCGGAGGAGCCGCCCGAGTCGGCGGCGCTCGTCGCGGCCTGCGCGCGCCGCCGGCAACTCGTGCTCCGGGAACTGGGGCGCGTGCCGGGAGTCGTCTGCCCGCCGCCGGCTGGCGCGTTCTACGCGTTCCCGGACGTGAGAGCCTGTCTCGACGAGGCATGTCCCGATTCGGCGTCCCTCTGCCGCCGCCTGCTGGAGGAGGCTCGCGTCGCCGCCACACCCGGTTCCGCCTTCGGTTGCGAAGGGCACATTCGCCTCTCCTTCGCCTGCAGCGACGAGGAACTGGCCTCCGGCCTCGACGGCCTGGTTCGGGTCCTCAGCCGATCGACCGGGCAGGTCGTACCGTCCTTCGCTGCCGGAGGTCGGGCGGGATGAGACCCCTGGCGCGCGGCCTCGCGTTCCACATGCTGACCCTGTTCGGGATCAGGGTGCGGATCCACTTCACGTTCATCCTCCTGTTCGTCTGGCTCGCCGTGCTGGCGCCGGACATGGGCAGCAGTGCGCTGCTGCTGACGTTCGTCGTCGTGGGCCTGTTGATGAGCGTCGTCGTCCACGAACTCGGCCATGCCCTCATGGCGCGGCGGTTCGGCATCGAGACCCGTGACATCGTCCTCACGCCGGTCTGCGGAGTGGCGCGCCTGGACGGATATCCCAAGGGCAAGGTCGAACTGGCGATCGCCAGCGCCGGTCCGCTGCTCAACCTGGGCCTGGCCATCGTGCTCTTCGTCGGGCTGACGGTCGCGGGGCTCCCGCCGCTGGGCGCCGGACCGGTCGTCGACCTTTCGTCGGCGCTGCAGTGGCTCCTGGTCGGCAACCTCTGCCTGTTCGCGCTGAATCTGCTCCCCGCGTTTCCGCTCGACGGCGGGCGCATCCTCCGCTCGGCTCTCTCGTTCGCCATGGGGCAGGAACGGGCGACCAAGGTCGCGACCCGATTGGGCATGGTGGTCGCGGGTTTCCTCGGTCTGACCGCTCTCATCCCATGGCAGTTCGGTGTGGCGTTCAATCTGTTCCTGTTCGTCACGGCCTTCTTCATCCTCGTGGGCGCGAGCCGGGAGTCCTCCCTGGTCAAGACCCTCCAGGTGTTGCAGGGGCGCCGGGCGAGCGAGGCCATGATGACCCGCTGCGAGCGCCTGGCGCCCCAGGACACGATCGAGTGGGCGGTGCGCCTGCTGCTCTCGACCACGCAGCGCCAGTTCCCGGTGGTCGACGGCTGGGGCAGGGTGGCCGGCGAAGTGGACCGGGAACGCCTGCTCGAGTCGGTGACCCGCTTCCCGGCCGACACGCCCCTCCTGGAGCTGATGAACCGGGAGCCCCTGACGGTGGCGGAGGACTGCGACCTGCTGGACGTGCTCCGGGAGTTGCAGAGTCCGGCGCGGGCGCTCTGGGTCGTGCGCGACCATGAGCTGCAGGGGATGCTCACGGCGGACGGGCTTTCGCAGTTCGTCGAGGTGTGTCGCCGGCTTCGGCATCGCGACGCGGGAGCAAGCACCTGAGTCGCCTCCAACTGGTAGAGTGGCGGCTTCCGATTCGCATGAACTGAGGGTGGGCGCGTGACGGACGACGCAAAGCGGTCAGGACTCTCTCGCCGGTCGTTCCTGCGCAGCGGCGCCGCGGGCGCCCTCTCGGGCGGGCTGGCCGCGGGTCTTCTGACCGAGGAAGCCGCAGGCGCCGCGGCCGACACGGACGCGCCAAAAACGGTCGGTCCCGGCCCGGTCGAGATCGAACTCGAGGTGAACGGCGTCACCCGCCGGCTGGCGGTGGAGCCGCGGGTCACCCTGCTCGACGGGCTGCGCGATCGCCTCGACGTGACCGGTCCCAAGCGAGTCTGCGACCGCGGCACCTGCGGTGCCTGCACGGTGCTCGAGGAGGGCCGCCCGATCTACGCCTGCAGCCGGCTGATGATCGAGTCCGCGGGACGCAGCGTCACGACCGTCGAGGGACTCGGTTCGCCGGACGCCATGCACGACGTGCAGCAGGCCTTCGTCGAGAACGACGCGCAGCAGTGCGGGTACTGCACTCCCGGCTTCGTGGTGGCGACCGCGGCGTTGCTCGCGCGTCACCCGGCGCCATCGGAACAGGAGATCGAAGCTGGCCTGGGCGGCAATCTCTGCCGCTGCGGGACCTACAAGGGCATTCGCGCCGTGGTCGAGGGCGCCGGGGGCGGAGGAGTGAGCGGTGGCTGACTACTCGTGGCCCGAGGCGGAGCGGAGGGCCCTGATCGGATCCCGGCCGGCGCGGCTCGACGGTCCGGTCAAGTCGACCGGGTTCGCGAAGTACCCGTCCGACCAGAACCCACAGGGTCTGCTGGCGGCGAAGATCCTGACCTGTCCGCATGCCCATGCCCGGATCGTCGGGATCGACACGTCCGCGGCCGAGGCCATGCCCGGCGTGCGCGTGGTCCACGTGATCCAGGGAGAGGGCGCCGAGATCCAGTGGGCCGGCGACGAGGTCGCGGCCGTCGCCGCCGTCACCGAGGAAGTGGCGCGCGACGCGCTGCGGGCGATTCGCGTCGACTACGAGGTGCTTCCGCACTTCGTCACCGAAGCGGACCGCGACGGCGCGCCCGATGCCAGACCCGCCGGTGAGAGGACCGAAGGCGACCCGGACGCCGCCTTCGCCACCGCTCATCGCACGGTGGAGCGGACGCTGGGCATGCCTCAGATGGCCCACATGTGCCTGGAGCCGCACGGCCAGGTCTGTTCCTGGGACGGCGACGAGCTGGAGGTTCATGCCTCGACCCAGGCAGTCTCGACCCTGGGAGGGCAGTTCGCGACGGAGCTCGGCGTGCCGGCGAGCCAGGTCCGGATCCGGACCGAGTACATGGGTGGCGGCTTCGGTTCGAAGTTCTCGCCCGATCGCTGGGGCATCGTCGGTGCCGAACTGGCGCGCAAGGCGGGAGCGCCAGTGAAGCTCTTCCTCGAGAGGGACCAGGAAGTGACGGTCGCGGGCAGCCGGCCGTCCGCCTTCGCCCGCATCCGGGCGTCGGCCGACGAGCAGGGCAGGCTCGTGGCGTGGGATTCGGACTCGTGGGGTTCGGGGGGCCTTCCGGGCACGGGCCAGACGCCCCTGCCGTACGTCTTCAGCAGGCTGCCGAACCGCCGCACCCGCCACACCTCCGTGCCGACGAACCTGGCCGGTTCCAGGGCCTGGCGGGCGCCCAACCATCCCCAGGCCTGTTTCCTGACGATGGCCGTCCTGGACGACCTCGCCGACGAGTTGGGTCTCGACCCGATCGACTTTCTCGAACGCAACCTGGACCTGACGGGCCGGGCGGACACCTACCGGGAGCAGTTCGCGATCGCCGCGGAGATGGCGTCCTGGAAGGAGCGCTGGCAGCCCCGCGACCGCACGCGCGAGGGCGCCGTCCACCGCGGGCTCGGCGTCTCCGTTCACACCTGGGGCGGCCGCGGCCACTCGAGCAACTGCGACGTGACGGTTCATCCCGACGGCGCGGTCGAAGCGCGGATCGGCAGCCAGGACATCGGCACCGGGACCCGCACGATCGTGGCCCAGGTGCTCGCCGAGACCTTCGGCCTCGAACTCCACCAGGTGCGGGTGTCGCTCGGCGACAACGTGTACCCGCAGTCGGGTCCCTCCGGCGGCAGTTCGACGGTGGGCGGAGTCACCGCCTCGACCCGGCGGGCTGCGCAGGACGCCCTGCGCGAGGTGCTCGTCCACGTGGCGCCGCGGCTCGAGGCCGAGCCGGAGCAACTGGTCGCCGGGGGCGGACGGGTGTTCGTGGAGGGGGATTCCTCTCGCGGGATGTCCTGGCGCGAGGCGGCGGCCCAGATCGGCGGCGCGCCGATCAGCGTTCAGGGCCGCAATCCCGGCCCCGGCCGGCTGATCTCCAGCGGCGTGGGCGGCGTGCAGATCGCCGACGTGGAAGTCGACATCGAGACCGGTGTCGTGCAGGTCGAGCGGATGATCGCGGTCCAGGATTGCGGCCTGATCATCAATCGCCGGCTGGCCGAGAGCCAGGTCTACGGCGGCCTGATCATGGGCGTCGGCTACGCGCTCTACGAGGAGTGGATTCCGGATCCGGTGAGCGGCAGGCTGCTGAACGCGGACATGGAGTTCTACAAGCTCGCCGGTCTCGTCGATGTGGGGTCGCTCGAGGTTCACATGATGACCGGCCCGGGCTACGACGAGCGCGGCGTGATCGGCCTGGGCGAACCGCCGGTCATCTCGCCCGGCGCCGCGATCAGCAACGCGGTGGCGAACGCGATCGGCGTCCGCGTGCCCTACTTGCCGTTGACGCCCGACCGCGTGCTGGACGCGCTGGCCGGACGTGGAGGGCCGGCCTGATGCGCCCGTTCGGCTACGCCGCGCCGGCGACCGTCGACCAGGCGGTCGGCCTGCTGGAAGCGGAGGGCAGCGAGGCGCTGGCCGGCGGCACGGATCTTCTGAGTCTGCTCAAGGACGATGTCGAACGGGTCGAGCGTCTGGTCGCGCTTGGCGGCGTGACGGGTCTCTCGGGGATCGAGCTCGCCGGCGGCATGCTCCGAATCGGCGCCATGACGACCCTGCAGGAGCTCCGGGACCACGACGACGCGATCGCGGCCCTGCCCGCTCTCTCCGTCGCGATCGACGGCGTCGCCAGCCCGCAGTTGCGGGCGATGGGCACGGTCGGCGGCGATCTGCTCCAGCGGCCCCGGTGCTGGTACTACCGCCGGGGCTTCGGTCTGCTGGCGCTGGCTGCCGACGGCCGCTCGATGGTGACGGCCGGCGACAATCGCTACCACGCGATCTTCCCGGAAGGCGAAGCCCGTTTCGTCAACCCGTCCAGCCTGGCGCCGCTGCTGGTCGCGGTCGGGGCGGAGGCGGTCGTTCGCGGACCGGCCGGTGAGCGCCGGCAGCCGGTGGAGGCGTTGTACCGGGCGCCCGAGGTCGACGGAGAGCGCGAGAACACGCTGGCGCCGGGCGAGCTCCTCGTCGGCGTCGAAGCGAACGTCGAGGGGTCCCGGTCGGCCGTCTACGAAGTCCGCCAGCGCCGCGCGCTGGACTGGCCGCTGATGGCGGCCGCCGTTTCGCTCACCGGCTCGGGAGCGCGAACCGAGCGTGCGCGGATCGTGCTCGGCCACGCCGCGCCCGTGCCCCATGTGGCGACGGCGGCGGGCGACCTGCTGGCCGGGCAGGAGTTGACGCCGGAGACGGTTGCCGCGGCCGCGGATGCGGCGGTGGAGGGCGCCCGGCCCATGAGCGGCAACCGGTACAAGGTTCAGCTTGCCCGGACCGCGGTGCGGCGCGCCCTCGGCCGCGCCGCCGGGATGGAGATCTGAACGCGATGGCTGACCGTCCGCTCATTCCCCAGGCGCCGCAACTTTGCCGGAGGCTGCGCTGGAAGACGATGTTCATGGCCCTGGTGCCGGTGGAGCCGGGTGCGGCCGTCGACCCGCAGCACGAGATCGATGACGGCTTCGTCTGGTGTACGCACAGCATGAACTGTCTCGGGCCCGACGGCGCGGTAGCCTCCCGGGAGGACTGCCGGGAAGGCCGCCGTTGCTTCGAGAGCCACCGTCCAAACCCCCGAAACTCGGCCCACGGAGACCTGCCGACATGAGATTTGCTCCACGAGTTCTCTTCCCCGCCCTGCTTCTGATGGTCCTGCCCGCCGCCGCGATGGCGGCCGGTGTCTCGGGCATGTACGTTGAAGCGCGCACCGCCGACGTCTACACCGGCCCCTGTTTCGCGAACTCCGAAGTCGGGCTGGTCGGCAACGAGGCGATCATGGCCTGGCGGATCGAGGCGGGCGGCTGGGACGGCGTCGATCTCTCGGGCCTCTCGGTGCTCGCGGTCGTGCGCTCCGATGCGACTCTCGGCGATCCGTACGCCGAGTCGCGAGCCACGGAGTCCGTGCTGATCGTGGACGCGACCGCGGACGGGTCTCAGCGTTCGGCTCTCGAAGGATTCGCGCGCGGCATGGGGGGCGTCCTCCTTGCGGACGTGGCCCGTGTCGAGGCGGCGGACGTCACGTTCGATCTGCGGCCGAACGGGGCCGCCTCGGTCACGGCGGGCAACCTGGCCGCGGTGAGGACGCGTCCGCTCGATCATCGAGATCACCTCTGCGGCAACGAGACCGTCTTCTATCCGCCGCTGGCTCCGACGGACGGGGCTGTGCCCGGCGTCGCCATCGAGCACACCTGGCAAGGTCCGGGCCTGGGCGCCACCTGGAAGAGCCCCGGCAAGCGGAGCACCTTCGTCGGTCGGTTCAGCCGCTAGGAGCCGGTGCTGCGAGTTCAGGCGGCGGCCGCCGCGCTTGCCGTCCCCTCCAATGATCATCAACAAGCAGCAGATCGGCAACGCCAGCCTGCTGGCGGTGGAGGGTGTGATCAAGCTCGGGGAGAGCGCCCGCTTCCTGGCCGACGCCCTGAAACGGAGCCTGGCGGAGGGCGACGGCCATGTCCTGCTCGACCTCTCGGATGTCAACTACATGGACTCGACCGGCATCGGCGAGCTCGTCGGGTACCTGGTCAGGCTCCGCGCTGAGGAAAGAAAGCTGATCCTGGTCCGGCCTTCGGAACGGATCGTTCAGTTGCTGACCGTGGCCGGCGTCGCGTCGCTGTTCCCGACCTACGACACGGTGGAGGACGCCCTCGCGGCGGAGGCCGGCGGGACCTGAACGGAGACGGGGGCGCCCGTGCCGGCGCTCGAGGCGGCCTGAAGTCGGCGTACCCCGCGAGCGCGGTGTAGCGGAATCAGCCTCTGGACCGGTCGAGGACGAAGGGCTCCGGCAGCAGCTCGTGCAGCGTGAACCGGCGCCAGTTCGCCGCATCGTGGGCCCCGGCGGTGACCGACACGATCGGCAGGTCGCGACTGAACTCGGCCAGGGCGTCGCGGCACTGCCCGCAGGGCGCGCAGGGCGGCGCGGAGCCCGTGGCGATGGCCAGCGCCGCAAACGATGCCTGTCCGTCCGCGACCGCGGCCGACAACGCGCCGCGTTCGGCACAGAGGGTCAGTCCGAGCAGGCGGTTCTCCACGTTGCAGCCGACGTAGACGTTGCCGTTGGCGGCCAGCAGCGCGGCGCCGACCCGGAAGTCGCTGTAGGGCGCGTAGGCCCGTTCCCGGCACCTGACGGCGGCGTTGACCAGAGTTTCCCAGTCGACGCCCTCCCACTTGGCGCCGTGATCCGGCGTCGGCAGGTGGAAGACGGGTTCCGCGCTCATCGGTGAAACCCTAGCAGCCTCGCCTTGCGCTCTGGCTCGGACCGGAGGTGCGGAACGTGATACCCTGCGCCGCCGTGAGCGAACCCCCAGTCGAGCCGCCAGCCGGCGGTCAGGAGGTCGGCTGGCAGGACGGCGTTCTGGTCGTCCCGGATCGACCGATCGTTCCCTTCATCGAGGGTGACGGCATCGGGCCCGACATCTGGCGCGCGGCTCAGGCGGTGATGGACGCCGCGGTCGCGAAGGCGTACTCGGGCGAGCGCGCCATCGCTTGGCTCGAGATCCTGGCTGGCGAGAAGGCCCTGGAAGGGACCGGAGAATGGCTGCCGGCGGCCACGGTCGACGCGATCCGCCACTACCGGGTCGCGATCAAGGGTCCGCTGACGACGCCCGTCGGCGGGGGCATCCGCAGCCTGAACGTGGCGCTCCGGCAGTTGCTCGACCTCTATGCCTGCGTGCGGCCGGTCCGCTACTTCGACGGCGTGCCGTCGCCGATACGGGAGCCGGAAAAGGTCGACATGGTCCTCTTCCGGGAGAACACGGAAGACGTCTACGCCGGCCACGAGTGGCAGCAGGGGACGCCGGAAACGAAGGCGCTGATCGACTTCGTCCGCGAGAATCTCGGCCGCGACATCCGCGCCGATTCCGGCATCGGGATCAAGCCGGTCTCGGTGACCGGGAGCAAGCGGCTGGTCCGCAAGGCGATCGAGTACGCCCGCGCGCAGGGCCGGGACAGCGTGACCCTGGTGCACAAGGGCAACATCATGAAGTTCACCGAGGGCGCGTTCAAGGAGTGGGGCTACGAACTGGCCGCCGAGGAGTTCGCCGACTGCACCATCTCCGAGGACGACCTGTGGTCGAAGCACGATGGCCGCATGCCGAACGGGCGGATTCTGGTCAAGGACCGGATCTCGGACGCCATGTTCCAGCAGGTGCTGCTGCGGGCGGACGAGTACGACGTGATCGCGACGACCAACCTGAACGGCGACTATCTCTCGGACGCCCTGGCGGCCCAGGTCGGCGGTCTGGGCATGGCGCCGGGCGCCAACGAGGGGGACGGCGTCGCACTCTTCGAGGCCACGCACGGTACGGCGCCGAAGTACGCCGGCCAGGACAAGGTGAACCCCTGCTCGGTCATCCTGTCGGGCGTGATGATGCTGAACTGGCTGGGATGGAACGAGGCCGGCCGGTCGATCGAGAACGCGATCAGCCGCGCCATCCGGCAGAAGCGGGTCACCTACGACCTGGAGCGCCAGATGGAGGGCGCGACGCTGCTGAAGACGTCCGAGTTCGGCCAGGCGATCATCGGCAATCTCGACTGACAGATCTCGACTGAAGAGCCCTCGCCGGTGAAGATCCACGAGTTTCAGGCCAAGGGGATACTGCGCCGGTTCGGGGCTGCCGTGCCCCAGGGCAAGGTGATCGACGACCCCGCTCAGGCCGGGCCGATCTGCGAGGACTTCGGCGGCCGCTGCGTGGTCAAGGCGCAGATACACGCCGGCGGCCGCGGCAAGGGCGGCGGCGTCAAGGTGGCTTCGAGCCCGAGCGAGGCGGAACGGCTGGCCGGAGAGATCCTCGGAATGCAACTGGTGACGCACCAGACAGGCCCTGAAGGTCAGCAGGTGCGCCAGGTACTGATCGAGGAAGCCCTGGAGATCGATCGAGAGCTCTACCTGGGTGTGACCCTCGACCGCGCCGCCGAGCGCCCCCTCCTGATGGCGTCGCGCGCGGGCGGAATGGACATCGAGGAGGTGGCCCAGTCGGATCCCGACGCGATACTGCGCGAGCTGATCGATCCGCTGCTTGGCGTGCTCCCCTTCCAGTGCCGGCGGATCGCTTCCGGGCTCGGGTTCGAGGGCGGCACGGCGCGCCAGATCCAGTCGATCGTGTCCAGCGTGGTGGCGGCCTACCTGGAAACCGACGCTTCCCTGGTCGAGATCAACCCGCTGATGGTGGACTCGAAGGGCGACGTCTATGCCTTGGACGCGAAGATGAACTTCGACGACAACGCGCTGTTCCGGCGGCGCGACATCGCCGAGCTGCGGGACGTGCACGAGGAGAATCCGCTGGAGGTCGAGGCCTCCGAGCACGGCATCAGCTACATCAAGCTGGACGGCAGCATCGGCTGCATGGTCAACGGCGCCGGGCTGGCGATGGCGACGATGGACATCATCAAGCTCTACGGCGCCGAGCCGGCCAACTTCCTCGATGTCGGCGGCTCGGCTTCCCAGGAGGCGGTGGCGAGCGCTTTCCGGATCATCCTCTCCGATCCGGCGGTCAAGGCGGTGCTGATCAACATCTTCGGCGGCATCGCCCGCACCGACCGCATCGCGCGCGGCGTGGTCGCGGCGATCGACGAACTCGCCGCCGAGGGCACGCCGGTGGAGGTGCCGGTCGTGGTCCGGCTCGAGGGCACGAACGTCGAGGAGGGCCGCGAAGTGCTGGAGCGGGCGGACTTCGACTTCCTCGTCGCCGACGGCATGGCGACCGCCGCCGAGCGCGCGGTCGAGGCCCTGGGAGGCTGAGCCGATGTCGATTCTGGTTGGCGAAAGCACGCGCCTGATCGTCCAGGGCATCACCGGCAGGGAGGGCCTGTTCCACGCGATGGGCTGCCGGGAGTACGGCACCGAGGTCGTTGGCGGCGTGACGCCCGGCAAGGGCGGTTCGACCGTCGAGGGCTTTCCGGTCTGGGACTCGGTCGAGCGCGCGCGGCGGGTGTCCGGCTGCAATGCGACGCTGATCTTCGTACCGCCGCCGTTTGCCGCCGACGCGATCATGGAGGCGGCCGACGCCGGCGTCGAGCTGATCGTGTGCATCACCGAGGGCATTCCGGTTCAGGACATGGTCAGGGTCAAGGCCTTCCTCCGGGGCCGGGACAGCCGTCTGCTGGGGCCGAACTGCCCGGGTCTGATCAGCCCGGGACAGGCGAAGGTCGGCATCATGCCCGGCCACATCCACGAGCCGGGCAACGTCGGCGTGATCAGCCGGAGCGGCACCCTGACCTACGAGGCCGTGTGGCAGCTCACGAACGAGGGGCTGGGGCAGACCACCTGCGTCGGCATCGGCGGCGATCCGGTCAACGGCACGAGCTTCATCGACGTGCTGGAGCTGTTCGCGGGGGACGATTCGACGGAGGCCGTGGTCCTGATCGGCGAGATCGGCGGTACGGCGGAAGAGGAGGCGGCGGCCTGGATCGGCGAGCACCTCGACGTTCCCGTCGTCGGCTTCATCGCCGGCGCCACCGCTCCGCCGGGCCGGCGCATGGGCCATGCCGGCGCGATCGTGGCGGGCGGCAAGGGCACCGCGGCCGAGAAGAAGGCGGCGCTCGCGGCGGCTGGAGTCCTGGTCGTCGATTCGCCGGCCGAGATGGGCGCGCGGGTGTCCGAGGCGTTAGGGGGATAGGCGGGATGGAAGAGACGCTGACCATCATCAAGCCGGACGCGGTCCGTGCCGGCAACACCGGCCGGATCATCGCCCACCTCGAGGACGCCGGCTTCGAGATCCAGGCCATGCGCCGGATGCGTCTTTCGCGCGCGCAGGCCGAGGCGTTCTACGCGGTACATCGCGAACGACCGTTCTACGCTGACCTTGTCGCGTTCATGACGAGTGGTCCCGCGGTGGCGATCGCGCTGGCGCGCGACAACGCCGTAGCTCATCTTCGCGACGTGATGGGCGCGACCGACTCGACGCAGGCCGCCGACGGGACGATCCGCAACCTCTACGGCACGAACATCCAGAACAACGCGATCCACGGCAGCGACTCGCCCGAGAACGCTGGCGTTGAGCGCGCCTTCTTCTTCGCCGCTTGCGACCTGGTCGGCTGATACCGCCTCAGGGGACGGGCCACGGCTCCGCCGCCGACACTCGAACGCAGACTGGGCGCCCTCGACGGCGCCGCGATCGTCGTGTCCAACGTGATCGGCAGCGGGATCTTCATCGTGCCGGCCGCGGTGGCCCAACTGGCGCCGAGCCCGGGCGCCATGCTCGGGGTGTGGCTGATCGGCGGAGCACTGGCGCTTGCCGGCGCGCTGGCCTACGCGGAACTGGCGGCTCTGCGTCCGCAGGCAGGCGGTGAGTACGTCTACCTCAGGGAGGCCTACGGCCCCCTCCTGGGCTTTCTGGCCGGCTGGACGTCCTTCGTAGCGGGGTTCTCCGGGGCGATTGCGGCCAGCGCGGTCGGCATGGCCGGGATCCTGGGCCGCTTCGTTCCCGCAGCCGCGGACACCACGCCGATCTTCTCGGTTTCCCTGGCCTTCGTGTCGTTGACGCTGTCACCGCGGAGCGCGGTGGCCCTTGCGACGATCGTTGGCTTGTCGGTCGTCCACAGCCTGGGTCTCGGCCCCGGCCGCGTCGTCAACAACCTGCTGGCTGGCGCCAAGATCGCCGTGCTGGTCGTCGTCGTCGCGCTCGGGTTCTCGTTGGGGGGGGAAACGCGACGCACTATGCCGAAGGCGGACCGGTAGCTCTCGCCAGTTGGACGTTCGCGCTGATCCCCGTGCTGTTCAGCTACTCGGGGTGGAATGCCGCGGCCTACGTCAGCGAGGAGATCCGGGACCCGGAGAAGAACGTTCCGAGAGCGTTGCTGATGGGTACGGGCATCGTCGTCGTGATCTACCTGGCGCTGAACATGGTCTACATCTACGCGATGCCACTGGCGGAGTTCCCCAACCAGGCGCTCCGGATCGGCGACGTGGCGGTGGAACGGCTGTTTGGACCCGGCGTGGCCGGAGCCTGGGCGGCCGCGTCGATCGTGATGATCGTGGCCGCCATCAGCGCCATGGTGCTGGCCGGGCCGCGGATCTACTACGCCATGGCCCGCGACGGGCTGTTCTTTGCCGCGGCCGGCAGGGTGCATCCGCGGTTTCGCACGCCGATCGTGGCGATCGCTGCTCAGGCCTGCTGGAGCAGCGTGCTGGTTCTGACCGGCGCCTTCGACCAGCTCGTCGAGTACACGGGGTTCGGCGTCGTGCTGTTCGCGGGCATCGCCGTGTTCGCGGTGTTCGTTCTGCGGCGGCGACGGCCTCTGGAGCATCGTCCGTTCCGGGCGTGGGGCTACCCTCTCGCGCCTCTGTTCTTCGTGGTGGCGAGCCTGCTGATCGTCGTCAATGCTCTCCGCGAAAGTCCCGCGACCTCAGGCGCCGGCCTCCTGATCATCGGGCTGGGGGCGCCCTTCTACTTCCTCTGGCGCTGGCGGAACTGAGATGGTCGGCGCCGTGTCACGCTGCTGGCCGCGCCCGTTGCCGCGAGGGGCGGGTTGATAGGGTCCTTCGTCGGCACGGCAGAACCAGCGCGGGAGGCGGCTTGACCACAGCGACCCAACTGTTCTCGAGCCGGTGGGGTCTGATGCTCGCCATGCTCGGCATGGCCGTCGGCACGGGCAACATCTGGCGGTTCCCCCGGATTGCGGCGTCCAACGGCGGCGGTTCCTTCCTCGTCGCCTGGGTCGTCTTCCTGATGCTCTGGTCGGTGCCGCTGATCCTGGCCGAGTTCGCGCTCGGCAAGAGGATGCGCAACGGGACGGTGGGGACGTTCGCGGCGATGATGGGCGAACGGTTCGCCTGGATGGGCGCGTGGATCGCGTGGGTGGCGGCGGCGATCGGCTTCTACTACGCGGTGGTCATGGGCTGGACCCTGCGCTACTTCCTGGCCGCCATCACGATGCAGCTTCGGGGCGAGCGATCGGTCCAGCTCTGGGAGGAGTTCTCCTACACGCCCCAGGTGCTCGTCTTTCACGCTCTGGCGCTCGCGATGGGAGTGATCGTCGTGCTCAAGGGGATCCGGGGCATCGAGAGCGTGGTGCGGATCCTGATGCCGGCGTTGCTGGTTCTGGTCGTGGTGCTCGCCGTCCGGGCGGTGACGCTGCCGGGCGCGGTGAACGGTCTGGAGTTCCTGTTCAGGCCCACCTGGAGCGATCTACTGGACTCGAACATCTGGCTGCAGGCCCTGACGCAGAACGCTTGGGACACGGGCGCCGGCTGGGGCCTGGTGCTGACCTATGCCGTGTTCTCGCGCCGCCGCGAGGACACCAACCTGAACTCCTTCCTGCTCGCGTTCGGGAACAACAGCGTGTCGCTGCTCGCGGGTGTCATGGTGCTCTGTACGGTTTTCTCGATCATGCCCGGAGCCGCCAGCCAGATCGTGGGCGCCGGCAACGAGGGCCTGACCTTCATCTGGATACCGCAGCTCTTCAACGCCATGCCGGGCGGCTCCTTCTTCATGGTGCTGTTCTTCATGGCCCTGGTGTTCGCGGCCTGGACGTCGCTCGTGGCGATGTTCCAGTTGGTCGGCCTGGCCCTCGAGGAGGCCGGGATCGAACGGCGGAAGGCGATCATCTCGCTCGCGGCGGCGGCCTTCGTCTTCGGCATTCCCTCGGCCCTCTGGCAGCCGTTCTTCCTGAATCAGGACAACGTGTGGAGCGTCGCCCTGATGTCGTGCGGCCTGTTCTTCGCCCTGATCGCGATCCGCTACGGCGTCACCCGCTTCCGTGCCGAGATGATCAACAGCGGCGACCAGGACATGCAGGTCGGTGCGTGGTGGGACTGGGCGATCCGGCTGGTCGCCATCGAGGCGCTGGCGCTGGTGGCCTGGATGATCTGGAGCGCCCGCAACGAGCCTCTCTGGGGGCCTCTGGGCGTCGGCAACATGTTCGCGCAGTGGATCGTCGTCGCCGTGGTGCTGATCGCGCTCAACGGGGTCTTCCTGCGCGGCCTGAAGAAGCGCGCGTCGAAGGCGTAGCGGAACGCACGTTCCTCGGATTCCGCGTCGGCCATCGGCTGGTCGACTCGCCCATCGAAGCGCAGGAAGCCTCGACAGTCGTTTGACGTCCGAAACCCGCCCGTGGTAGATATCCGCGATCTTTCACGGGAGGTCCTCCACCAGGGAGGTCCTCCGCAAGCAGGAGGTTCTCGATGAGGAAGTACTGGCTGGCTGCCGCAACCATGATCGCTACCGTGGCCGCTCTCGCTGCGCCTGCGGCGACAGCCCAACTGGGCAACTGCGAGATGAGGTTCGAGTTCTATCCCGACAGCGTCATGAAGAACGGCGTCTGTCAGGGAGAGGGCAGCTTCTGTCTGAACTTCTACTGGGAGTGCGACGGCCAGCCGTATCCCATTGACTACAGGTCGGAGCCGGGCCACTTGACCGTCCCCCAAACTCGTCTCGCGCTTCTGGACGGGAGCAACGTGTCAGCCGAGCCGGGTACCCAGTTCGCTCTGCCAGATGCCTCCTGCAAGACTCGCAGTCTCTTCGATGCCCTGGATCGGCGAGAAAGCTCGCACATGCACGTTGCGAAGGAGCCGGAACCGCCGGTCAGTCCGGCGCTCTTGACACCCGCCGCGCCGTGAGCGATTCCCATGGCGCCGGACTCCGTCCGCGCTTTGCCGGAACCACTTTCGCGACCGCGGCCGTCTTGGCGGTGGCGTTCGCACTCAGTGCCGAGGCCGACGGCCCGCGTCTGGAACGGCTGGCGGCACTCGATCTCCCGGAGGAGATCGCCACCGCCAGTGACGTGCGGTTGCGCAACGACGGCTCTCTGCTGCTTGGCGTTGGCGGCAACGGCATCTACTCCTGGGAAGTGGGAGCGAGGCGCGCCGAACTCGTGGTCACTCTCGCGGGATCGAGTTTCGGCGTCATCCAGGACTACTCGAACGTAGGCGGTTCATCGTCAGGATCGGTGGCCTTTTCGAGTTCCGCGTACGGCGTCTACCGTCAGGACGACAGCGGAATCAGATCCTCCAAGGAGGTTGAGATCGTGGGTGACCTCGATCGGCGACACGCCAGAACCGTCGTTGTGGGACTCAGCCGTAGCGCGGACGGCGACTACGAGGACCGACTCGCTTGGCTGATTTCCGAGGACGGAACGGTTCGCGGGATTCTCCCGAGGCGAGCCGCCGAAACGAGTCACTGGTCCCTCGCTGGCGACCTGGGCGTGGCCCGAATCCTCCCGAAAGACCGAGTCTTGATCATTCCTGGCATCGAGCCGGATGTCTTCGTTTACCACTGGGACGGTCGACTTCTCGACACGCTTGGAACCGGGACGTTCTTCGCCGACAGCCCCTGGCGGATCAGTCCGGATCAAGAGGAGTTGTTGACGGAACCCTCCTGGTTCAGGGCTTGGCTGAGTCGATACAGGATTATCGACGAGGCCGTCGTCGACGACCGGGGCAACGTCTTCTTCTTCGTTCGCCATGTGCCCACGGAATTGCCATACCCTGCACACGTCCCATCGGGTCCTCAAGGGCGAATCACCGGAGGACTGACCGTCGTCGACAGAACAGGCAACCTGAGACCGGTGCCGCTGTCGGATGCGCAGGTTGCCCAGATGATGGAGTTGATCCAGGATGCCGGCTATGACATCACCAGCGAAGAGGAGTTGGTTCGCGGAGGCGCCATTGGCGACAGAGCGCTGCTAGAGGAGTTCGGCCGGATCATGGAGACGTCCGACATTCCGCAACCACGGCGCACCAGGGTTTGCTGGGACCTCGTGCATGCCCACGTCGACGATCTCCAGGCCGCTACCAAGGCCGACTGCGTGGTTGAAGCCGAGATCGCCGATGCACGCCTGCGGGCCGATCTTCGGGGAGACAGGGCCGTCATCCTGCTTCGGGGCGACACCTACGGCGCCGTGGCGACGATCAGACAGTCGGAGGCATTCGAGGCGCGGTTGATCCCGCCCCAAAGTTGACAGGCCGGAACATGAGAAGTCCAGCTCGGATTCTGCTCGCGGCTTCCGGCCTTCTGGCGGTCCAGGCGACGGCCCAAGAGAGCGAAAACCGGACGAGGTTTGTTTGCCTGAATGTCGACCACCGGGCATGGGCGGTTGAACCGCTGCCGACCACCTCCTCCATCCGGTCTCTCAAGGATCTCGTTGGAGACCGGGAGATCGCCCACTGCTGGTCATGGAACGACATCTGCCCGCCCAGGAAGATCGCGGTCGATGAAGATCCGTTCTCGGCTGTCAGGGGGTGCGACCGGACTCGCGAACTAGAAGTCAGTCTTCTTGGCCTTGGCACGGAACCGCTGCAGGTGGGCATTGTCGCCGCGCCGGTGGAGATGTGGGCAGAGGTTCCCAGGAGCCTCCTGCCTGTGACCACAACGGACGCATCGGCGTTCTCCGTTCCGCGTGGCGGCGGCCCTTGGCGCTTGCAAGCCCATGGCGGCGACCATGCATCGACTTGGCAGTACGTCCCTGCTGGCGGAACCGCGGTGGCGTTGAGGCTGCTGCCGGCAGCCGACTTCCGGTTCGTGGTAACGGCAGGTGGCGCCCCTTTGCCGGACGCCCGCTTCTATCTGGTCAGGCCGGGACGGGGGTCGCCTCCTGACGTGCTTGGCTTTGAGGTCTCCGACGGCGAGGGCGTGGTGACGCTCCCTCTGCCGATCTCGGAGGCTTCTGCCGCAGTCGTCTCGCATGACACACGGTCAGCCGAGCCATTCCAGAACTTCAGGAACGCGCCGCCGGAGATCGAACTCGGGCGAGGCCTGACGGTGAGCGGCCAGGCCGTGGACGAGGAGGGAGAGCCGCTAATGGCGGTCCGGCTCAGGGGCTTGTCCTTTGTTCCCGACTCCTTCGGACTGATGCAGAGGCATAGAGGACGAACCGGAGCTGACGGGCGTTTCGCGATCAGCGGCTTCTCGCCCGGCTCGGCCTCGTTGCAGACCGAGGAGGGCGACTTGGCTTTCTCCGCGACCTTCGACCTCAAGGGGTCGATGAATCTCGGCCCTGTTGTGTTGAGGGCCCCCGAGATCGCCTGGGTCCAGGCAGTCGACTCGCGGGATGGAGAACCGGTCCCCGGCGCCAGAGTTCAGGATCCGAGTGGCTACTGGACGTCCGTGGGTGAGGATGGGCTGGTCCGCCTGTCGCTCGACTTCGGCCGCGACATCGTCGTCCGCGCCGAGGGGTACATCCGAACGCAGTTCATCCTGCCGGTGCGCGCTGGCGCAACGAAGGACGAGCCGTTCGTCATCGGGCTGGCGCCAGCGTTCTCGATAGAGGGAGTGTTCGTCGCGGCGGACGGGGTCACTCCGGCGACAGGCGGCCGGGTGAGCGCCCTGAATCGGACGGGCGGCCGAACGGTCGGCATCGAGAGCGACGGCTCATTCTCCATCGACCTGCCAGGGGGCGCCTACGAGTTGGAGTTGGCTGCAGGTAACACCGGATACCGGCACATGGGGGTACAGGGCGTAGCGGGGCAATCGCTCGATCTGGGCTTCGTTTCGGCCCCGCCCGCTGCCTGGGCCCGGGGCTATCTCCTCGGCCGGGACGACTACAAGCCGGTGACAGGCGCCTCGGTGTCATACACCAGACCATCGGAGTTTGGACCCTTGTTGGCGCCGGCATTGGGTCACGTCGCGACGGTGACGACGAACGACGAAGGCTACTTCGAGATACATGGCCTCGATCTGGGGACGTCGACGCTCAGGCTTCAGGCCGAGGGATTCGCCTCTCGGGATCTCCACGTCGAAGTACCCGCGATCCAGGGGGTAGATGTCGGCGTCGTGGAGCTCTCGCGCGGGCGCCGGGTCACGGTCCGCTCCGACGTCGACGGGGGCATGGTCGCGCTAGACGTGGGAAGAACGGGCTTGTCACATGATCGACTCAACGGGAAGCTGATCGAGGGAAGTGCCGAGTTCGCTGCCGTGCCGGAAGAACCGTTCGGCGTCCTGGTCTATCTGGACGGCGATCCGGTCTGCGAGAAGCACGAGGAGGATACGGAGGGTGATGAGGTCATCACTTGCAACCACAGCGCCGCGAGGGTCAGTGGACTGGTGACCAGGGGCGACAGGCCGGGGGACGGAGTACTGGTGTGGAAGCGCGTGAACGAGCCTGATCTGCCGGGGGGATTCGTGAGGCACAGGTCGGGCCCCTTCACCAGAACCGAAGAGTTGGCCCTGACGCAGAGCGTGGAGCTCACCGTGCCACTGGGGAGCGACGGTAGTTACCGCCTCGAATCGGTTCTTCCCGGCGAATGGGAGGTCATCTGGGCGCCAGTAACAGGCGGGATACAGGATGCGCGTTCCGTCAGGGTGCCGAAAGCCCGGGAGGCCATACTGGACTTTCGGTACGACAGCCTCTCGATCGCGGGCAGGGTTCTCAATCCTGATGGTCAACCTGTTGCGCTAGCGAGCGTGACGGCCTTCCCGAGTCGTCGAACCGTTGGTACGAACCGGGATGGTCGCTTTGAGATTCTTGGATTGGAACCTGGAGTCCACCAACTGCGGGCGCGGTTCCGGCACTTGAACTCCGCCTTGGTTGAAGCGGAGTCGTCCGACTCGGGGAACCACGAATTCGTGCAGTTGATCCTTGAGGACCGCCCTCCCGCGGGAGAGTTGGAGATCGTGCTCAGGGGCAGTGACAGCGGCTTCTGCTTCGTGGAGATGGACTCGGCCCTTCAGAAGATTGTTCAGATCGAGGCCGGCGTTGCCAGAGTGACGCCCGCGCTACCCCTTCCGAACCGGCTGCGTGTCGCCTGCCTGACGGATGGCAAGTGGATTCTGGACGGTTGGCGGGACCTGCGGACGGCCCTGGACCGCGGCATTGAGTTCAATCCGCTCGACTCGACTTCATCCATCACCCTCGTCGGCGAAGCGTCTTCGGCAATGGTGGAGATCATCGGGCCAGGTGGATGGGATCTCGGCCGGCTCCGTCTGTGGTTCAACGGCGTTTCTGCCTTCTCGGTAGGCGAGACGGTCCCGAACCTGCCCATCGGGGAGTACAAAGTCAGCTTTCGGAACCTGGAGCGCGCAGTGTGGACCGAGCGGCGTCGCGTTACAAGGGTCGACGTCGATGATCTCTGAATCGTTGACGATGCGCCCCTGCCACGACGGTGGCACACGTGATGCATCCGCAGCGCTCCCTTGATGCAGTCCACGACCACTGTCACGTCGTAGTCGTGGCGTTCTGAATCGAACGTCTCGGCCACGCCAAGAACCTCGATTCGGTCACCTGACCGGGCCGCTCCAGGACGCGCTTCATGTGGCCCCGAGCATCTTCCCCTGGCGGCCGGGGGTCACGAGGAGTTGGCTCCTTGCCCGTAGGCCGTCGGCTCGCTCCGGGCTCCGCGCCGCATGGGGCGCGAGACTCGGTGGCGGGCCTCGTCAGCGGGGACTCAGCCGCTCGCCCTGGGGCTCCGGCACCGGATTGCCGAACTCCTTTGTGGTGTCGATCCAGAGTTCCATGGCGTCGTTGACGTCGCGCAGGGCCTCCTCCTGAACCTCGCGTCAGTCCACCTTGCAGGGTCCGGCTCGTAGAGTGTGATGATCTTCACGAGTGGACGCGGCGGACCGCTGCACTGGATGCGCAGGGGTCTGCGCGCGTTGGTGAAGCCAAGCATGAGGCAACTGGGGCCGTACTTGTCTTGAGGATAGTAACTCGCTCAACTCGGGCCGACGGAGCGCTTCCCTGACTTCCTGCACGGCTATCCGGCGCAGGATGGTCTGGTCCGTGGCATGTTCCGAGAACTCGAACCTCCCGTCTCCGATCTTCCGCGAGATCTCGCGTGGAACGTCCGCCGGCGGCATCAACTCAGGCGGCGGTGCAACCAGGCTCGGACGCGCTGAATCCGGTGCCAGGCGTTGGGCCAGCGGCGGATGACGAAGGCTCGCAGGCGCTGGTTCAGCCGCTTGCTGGCCAGTGACAGGAGGGCTACGCCCGCGGGCACCAGGACGATGGCCGGAATGCCGGGCAGCGGTCCGAAGATGATGCCGAAGAGGACGAGAAGGGCGCCTAGAGCGAACAGGAGAACGCGCACTCCGATCCGCAGCGGCGGCAGCTCGTGTTCGTCTTCGACGAGTTGGCGTGGTTGGGGATCGGGATGGTGGTCAGGTTGCGGCACGGTCATCTGGCCGATCGTATTGGCGCGTTTGTGAAGACACGACGGACTGCGCCGTTCCGCCCCCGCGTCATTCCGGACTCGCGGCGGCTGCGGTGGTCACGTTCAGGAAGCGGCGCTTGCCCACCTTCAGCAGCGCGTTCGCTCCATCCGGCAGGGTGAAGTATGGATCGCCGATCTTCTCGCCGTCGAGGGAGACGGCGCCTTGCTGAATCAGGCGCCGGGCTTCGGCCCGGCTTCCCGTGAGACCGGCGTCGGCGATCAGGGTGAAGAGCGCCTGTCCGGACGGAACGACGCGCGTTTCGATCTCGTCCGGCACGCCGCCGCCGCGGAACATGCGGTCGAACTCGGCGCGTGCCTCGTCGGCGGCGCCGGGGCCGTGGAAGTGGCGCACCAGGTCATGGGCGAGGTCGGCCTTCAGGTCGCGTGGGCTGGCCTGCCCGCTCGCCACGTCGGCCTTCTGGCGCTCGATCCGGCTCGCGTCCATGTCGGTGAGCAGGAGCCGCCAGTCCCACATCAGGTCGTCGGGAATCGACATCGTGCGGCCGAACATCTCGCGCGGCGAGTCCTCGAACGCGATCGCGTTGCCCAGGCTCTTCGACATCTTCTGGGCGCCGTCGGTGCCGACCAGGAGCGGTACGGTGAGCGCAATCTGGGGTTCCATGCCGCGGGCGCGCATCAGGTCGCGGCCGACGAGGAGGTTGAGCAACTGGTCGTGGCCGCCGAGTTCGACGTCGGCCTCCATGACGACGGAGTCGTAGCCCTGGGTCAGCGGGTAGAGCAGCTCGTGGATCGAGATCGGCTCGTGCTTCTCGAAGCGGTCCCGGAAGTCCTCCCGCTCCATCATCCGCGCCAGCGTGTAGGAGCCGGCGAGGCGGACCAGGCCCTCGGCGCCCAGCGCTCCGAGCCACTCGCTGTTGTGCTGGATCTCGGTGCGTTCCCGGTCGAGGACCTGCCAGGCCTGTTCCTGGTAGGTCTCGGCGTTGGCCAGGACCTCGTCGCGCGAGAGTTGCGGGCGGGTGGCCTTCTTGCCGGTCGGGTCGCCGATCATCGCGGTGAAGTCGCCGACCAGGAAGACGACCCGGTGCCCGAGCTGCTGGAAGTGGGCCATCTTCCGCAGCAGCACGGCGTGGCCGAGGTGCAGGTCGGGCGCGGTGGGATCGAAGCCGGTCTTGACGAGCAGTGGACGGCCCTCCTTGCGGGACTGCTCGAGCCGCTGCCGCAGGGTGTCTTCTTCGACCACGTCGACCGCTCCGCGCAGCAGCAGTTCCATCTGCTCGTCCGTGGGGGGAAAGCCGCTGCTCATTGGGCGGAGGGTAGCAAGCCGTCCCTACGCCGTGGCGGCCCCGGCGATGCGGCCGCTGGCGACGATCCTGGCGTCCCCGGACAGGCGCCAGCGGCTGGCGCCGTCCGGCCCGCTCGCCGCGGCGGAAACCTGAAGGTGGAAGCCGCTCCGGGTGAGGGCTGTGACGGGCAGATCGAGGCGGCCGTCGGCGATCCCGCAGGCGGCCGCCGCGACGACGCCGGTGCCGCAGGCGAGGGTTTCCGCTTCCACCCCACGCTCGTAGGACCGGATGCGGACGCGTCCGGGCGTCTCGACGTCGACGAAGTGGACGTTGGCGCCTTCCCGTCCCAGATCCGGGTGTGCGCGCAGCAGGGGACCGAGCGACGCCACCGGCGCCTCGTCCAGATCGCCCGGCCACCGGAGGACGAAGTGGGGAACTCCGACGTCGATCCGGCGCCCCTGGTGTTCCTGCCCGTTCGCGCGGAGCGTCCTCGCTTGCCCCGCGCCGGGCGCCGGCACGAGGACGGCCGTGCGCGAGTCGTCGACCGGCTCGGCGACCAGGGCGCCGGCGCCGGTCTCGATCGTCAGGCTCGCGGCGTCCGGCTCCCGCTCGAAGGCGAGCCGGGCCGCGCAGCGGGCCGCGTTCAGGCACAGGGCGGCTCGGGCGCCGTCGGCGTTTGCGTATTCGAGGGCGTAGCGACCCTTGGCCAATCGGCGCAGGGTGAAGAGGCCGTCGGCGCCGACCGACACGCCGCGGCGGCACCAGGCGCTGATCGTCTCGGGTGCGGGCGCCGGTCGCTCGAAGAGGGCGATGAAGTCGTTGCCGGCGCCGGACACGAGCAGGAACGGCGTTCCGTCCCGGTCGGTCATGCCGACCCTTGGGCGCGGTCGCCGTCCTCCTCGGCCTGGCCTTCGGCGTCGTCTTCGCCTGCGGCGTCCTCCTCGCCCTCGCCGTCGTCGGCCGCGGGCTCGGAACCCTCGCTCTCCTCGTCGGCGGCCTCGGTCTCGGCCGGCACCTCTTCCGTGGCCGGCTCCGGCGGACGTATGGGCGGCAGGGGATCTCCCTTCAACCCGCAGCCCAAGCTTCCGAGCAGGACGAGCAGGACGAGCAGGGCGAGCGAAGCGCAACGAGCGAACCGGACCCTTGCTCCCGGCCGAAGCAGTCGGCGCCCGCCGGATTCAGAGGACATAGCGACTGAGATCACGGTCCTTCACCACGTCGGCGAGCGCGCGGTTCACGTAGTCGGCGTCGACTTTCAGGGTCACGCCGTTCATGTCCGGCGCCTCGAAGGAGACCTCTTCCAGCAACCGCTCCATCAGGGTGGCCAGGCGGCGGGCGCCGATGTTCTCGGTCTGCGAGTTGACCTGCACCGCGAGCCGGGCGACCTCCCGCACCGCGTCGTCGCCGAAGGAAAGGTCGAGGCCCTCCGCGCCGAGGAGCGCGCTGTACTGCGTGGTCAGGGCGCTGTCCGGCTCGGTCAGGATGCGAACGAATTCCTCCTCGCCCAGCGCTCCCAGTTCGACGCGGATGGGGAAACGGCCCTGGAGCTCCGGGATCAGGTCCGATGGCTTGGCCACGTGGAACGCGCCGGCGCCGATGAACAGCACATGGTCGGTCTTGACGGGCCCGTACTTGGTGGTCACCGTCGTCCCTTCGACGATCGGCAGGAGATCGCGTTGAACGCCCTCGCGGGACACGTCGGGACCGTGACCGCCGTCGCGGCCGGCGACCTTGTCGATCTCGTCGAGGAAGACGATGCCGGCCTGCTCGACGCGCAGGCGGGCTTCCTCGGCGATGTCCTGGCGGTCGATCAGCGCTTCGGCTTCCTGCCGCCTCAGGATCTCCCGCGCCTCGCTCACTTCGACCATCTGGCGCTTGCGTTTGCCGAACAGGCCGGGGAGCATCTCCTTCAGGTTGATGCCCACCGCCTCGACGCCCTGGGGCGTGAACATCTCGAACTGCTGGTGCGAAGCGTCGTCCACCTCGATCTCGACCATCCTGTGGTCGAGGCGGCCTTCCTCGAGCCACTGGCGGAAACGCTCGCGGGTCTCGGTGGGTGCCGCCTGGTCGGCGGGATCGCTGGACTCGCCCGTCGGTTGAGGCGCCTGGGGAACCAGGATCTGGAGCAGCCTCTCGTCGGCCCGGGAGGCGGCGTCGGCCTCGACCGCCGCCCGTTTCTCTTCTCCCACCATCGCCACGGCGAGCTCCATCAGATCGCGGACGATGGACTCGACGTCGCGGCCGACGTAGCCGACTTCGGTGAACTTGCTCGCCTCGATCTTGAGGAAAGGGGCGCGGGCGAGTTTGGCCAGCCGGCGCGCGATCTCCGTCTTGCCGACGCCGGTCGGCCCCATCATCAGGATGTTCTTGGGCGCGATGTCCTCGGCGGTCTCCGGGTCGAGCTGCTGGCGCCGCCAGCGATTGCGCATGGCGATGGCCACGGCGCGCTTGGCGTCCTTCTGGCCGACGACGTGGCGGTCGAGCGCGGCGACGATCTCGCGCGGCGTGAGATCCTCGACGAAGGGAGCGTCCGGCGCGGGAGCAAGCGTCATGCGCCGCCCCCGCCGGTTTCGAGGCGTTCGACGGTGATCTCGTCGTTCGTGTAGATGCAGAGATCCGCGGTGAGCCGCATCGCCTCGAGCGCGATCTGTTCCGCGTCGAGTTCGGTGTGCTCCAGCAGCGCGCGAGCCGCCGCCAGCGCGTAGTTCCCGCCCGAGCCAATCGCCAGCGGCATGTCACTGTCCGGTTCCAGCAGGTCGCCGTTGCCCATCGCCAGAAAGCTCTTGCGGCCGTCGGTCACGATCATCTGGGCCTCGAGCCGCCGCAGGGCGCGATCCGTCCTCCAGTCCATCGCCAGTTCGACCACGGCGCGCTCGAAGTTCCCCTGGTACTCGTCGAGCTTCGCCTCGAACCGCGAGAAGAGGGCCAGAGCGTCCGCGCCGCCGCCCGCGAAACCGACGAGAACCCGCCCCTTGGCGGCGCGCTGGACCTTGCGGGCCCTGGCCTTGACCACCGTGTTCGCGGCGCCGTTGGTGACCTGGCCGTCACTGGCCATGCACGTCGTGCCGCCGCGGCGCACGAGCAGGATCGTCGTCATCGTTTACTGGGGCTCTCCGGGCTTCCCGTCGCGGGACGGTCGCAGCCCGTCTACGGATTCTCTCGCAGAATGTTGAGCAGGGACTCTTCGGGACTGGTCCAGCCGGGGCCGCCGATGAAACGGCCGATCTCCTCGCCGTTGCGGTAGACGATCGCGGTCGGGAGTTCCGTGACCTCGAGACGGTCCACTTCGGCGTCGCCCCAGGGGTTGTCGTCGCCGAGGCCGTAGTAGGTGAAGCGCACGGGCGAGTCCTGGAGTTCCTCGTGCACCTTCAGGCCGCGCGGCATGAACCGCTCGCAGACGTGGCACCAGGACCCGAACACGACGCGGACCTCGACGCCGGCGCCGAGGGCGGCCACCTCGGCGACCGCCGCGGGATCGCTCTCGTAGGACCTGGCGTCGCGGCGATAGCCCGGTTCGTGGGAGTAGAGGTCCGCGAGCGTCGCTTCGCCGGCCCACGAGGGACGCTGCCGGAGCTGGGCCAGGACGCCGTCGACGGCGAACTCGAGTCCCTTCGGAATGGGCCGGAAGGGCATCGGAGGGCCGAACAGGGCGCCGGGCAACAGGTCGAGCGTGTCCTCGCCGGCGGGGGAGATCTTGAGCAGTTGCACCTTGCGGGTCATCTGGTTGCGGGCGCTCAGCAGCACCGGGGACGGCAGGCCGTCGGCCACGACGAGGAAGGCGCCCGCAGTGCGGGAGAGGTAGAGCTGGGCGTCAGGCGCCTCCTGGCCCTGCAGGAAGAGCTGGTAGTCGCCGACGAGCTGGAAGCCGCGCAGGTCGTCCTGGGCGATGGCCGCGCCGGAGACCGTCAGGCACGCGACCATCGCAAGCAAGGACGGGATCGTTCGGCGGGCGGCAGGGAGTTTCATTCGAGGTACCTCTTCTTGAACTGTCGGGAAGGACGTTGTCTTGGGGCGAATCGCGGACGAGCCGGGTGTTCCGGGACGGAACTCAGACGCCCTTCGCCCTGGGATGGCTTTCCCGGTAGACCTGGAGCAGGCGACCGGTGTCCACGTGCGTGTAGCGCTGGGTGGTCGAGAGCGAGGCATGGCCGAGGAGTTCCTGGATCGAACGCAGGTCGGCGCCCGATTCGAGCAGGTGGGTCGCGAAGCTATGGCGCAGGGCATGAGGATGAGCCCCGGCCGCCTGTGCAGTCTCCTCGACGTAGCGGTCGATGATGCGGCGCACCGATCGTGCCGAGAGTCGGCCTCCGTTGCGGTTCAGGAAGACCGGTTCCAGGTGCTGTTCCTCGTCGCTTCCCCGACGCCGGAACACGTCCTCCCAGGCCCCGAGCCACTGGCGGAGCGCCTTCTCCGCCGGCTCGCCGAAGGGGGTCATCCGTTCGCGGTCGCCCTTGCCGACCACGCGGAGCACTCTGGCTCCGAGGTCGATGTCTCGCCAGTTCAGGGCGACCAGTTCGCCGACCCGGAGACCCGAGGCGTAGAGCAGTTCGAGCAGCGCGCGGTCCCGCAGGCCGAGCGGGCCTTCGCGACCGGCCGGAGCCTCGAGCAGGGCCTCGATCTCGCCCGGACGCAGGTGGCGCGGCAGGGTCTTTTCGACCTTTGGCGTGGGCACCGACTCGGCCGGGTTCGACTGCATCCGGCCCATCAGACAGGCGTAGCGGAACAGGCCGCGCAGCGCCGAGAGATGGCGGCCCTGGGTGCGCCGGGCCAGTCGACGCTGGTTGAGAGAGGCCACGAAGGACCGGACCAGGAGTGGATCAATGTCATGGAGGTTCTGGTCGCTGCTGCCGCTGGCGGTTCGGAACTCGGCGAAGGCCGCGAGATCCCGGCCGTACGCGCGCACGGTGTGTTCGGAGCAATTCCGCTCCAGCTCCAGGTACTCCAGGAAGTCCGGGATCAGGCGGGCGAGCGCGCCGCGCCGCTCGGCTCGTCTTCCCGGCTCGGCATGGTCGATGGTGTTCCCCACGAAGGCGCTCCCGCGATTCCCATGTTACCGGCCCAGGCCGCGAGCGCCTGGTGCGCCCGGTCGGCGTAGGCGGCGCGCCGCTCGCGTTTCCGCACGCGTCCGGCGAGGGGCTCGAGCAGGCCGTAGTTGATGTTCGTGGGCTGGTAGCGCTTCGGGTTCGACTCGGTGAGGTGCCTTGCCAGGGCGCCGAGCGCGGTCGTGTCGGGAAGCGGAGACGGCTGCCGGCCTCCATCCTGGAGCATGAGGTACAGGGCGATGGCGAGACCGGTGGCGGCCGATTCGAGGTAGCCCTCGACGCCGGTCATCTGGCCGGCCAGGCGCAGGTTGGACCGCCCGGCGAAGCGGTACCAGCGATCGAGGTGGAGGGGGGCGTTGATGAAGGTGTTGCGATGGACCTGGCCGTGGCGGACGAAACGGGCGGATGCGAGTCCCGGCAGGGTGCGGAGCACGCGGCGCTGCTCGGGCCACGTCATCCGGGACTGGAAGCCGACCATGTTGTACTGGCTGCGGGCGAGGTCTTCCTGGCGAAGCTGGACCACGGCGTGGGGGCGCGTACCGTCCGGCGCCCGGAGGCCTACCGGCTTCATCGGTCCGAAGCGCAGGGTGTCCTCGCCACGGCGGGCGAGTTCCTCGATCGGCAGGCAGCCCTCGAAGAACAGCGGCCGCTCGAACTCGCGCAGCTCGATCGTCTCCGCTTCCAGCAGGGAGCGGCGAAAGCGCCGGTACTCCTCCTCGTTGAGCGGGCAGTTCAGGTAGTCGTCGCCTCCCTTGCCGTAGCGCGAGGCCCGGAACAAACGGTCGTGGTCGAGGCTTTCTCCCGTAACGATGGGCGCGATTGCGTCATAGAAGTAGAGATGGTCCGCACCGATCAGGTTCTCGATTTCCCGGGTCAGGGCTTCCGACGTCAGGGGGCCGGTGGCGATGACGCAGTCGCCTCCCGCGTCCGGTTCGGGCAGGGCCGTCAGTTCCTCGCGCCGCAGTTCGATCAGCGGGTGCGATTCGACCGCGGCCGTGACGTCGGCGGCGAACCGCGTCCGGTCCACGGCCAGCGCTCCGCCGGCGGGAACGGCGTTCCTCCGGGCCGCCCCGATGATCAGGGAGCCGAAGTACTCCATCTCCCGCTTCAGCAGGCCGGCGGCATGGTGCGGATCGTCGCTGCGCAGCGAGTTCGAGCACACGAGTTCGGCGAGGTCCGAGCTCGCATGGGCCGGCGTCGACCGCCGCGGCCGCATCTCGTACAGGGTCACCGCCCGGCCCCGGGAGGCGAGCTGAAAGGCGCACTCGCTGCCGGCGAGCCCGCCGCCAACGACTACGACGGGCGCGGTCATTGGCGCATCATGGCAAGACCCTGCCGGCTTGACAAGGTTCGCCGCTCTACTATGGTCCCGCGCGTATGAGCAACTCCCTCGTCATCGTCGAGTCGCCGGCCAAGGCCCGGACGATCGAGCGCTACCTCGGGCCCGGCTACCGGGTGGAGTCGTCGATCGGACACATCAGGGACCTGCCCCGGACCGCCGCGGAGGTGCCGCAGAGGTACCGCGACCGCCCGTGGGCCCGCCTCGGCGTCGACATCGAAGGCGGATTCGATCCGCTCTACGTGATCCCGCGCGAGAAGAAGGAGCAGATCACCAAGCTCCGAAAGGCGTTGAGGAACGCGGACGAACTCGTGCTCGCAACGGATGAGGATCGCGAGGGGGAGGCGATCGCGTGGCATCTGAAGGAGGTGCTGCGGCCCAAGGTGCCGGTGCGCCGGATGGTCTTCCACGAGATCACCAGGTCGGCGGTCGAGGCGGCGCTCGGCCAGACCCGGGACATCGACCGCCGCCTGGTCGACGCCCAGGAGGCCCGGCGGGTGCTGGACCGGCTCTACGGCTACGAGGTTTCGCCGGTCCTGTGGAAGAAGGTCCAGCCGCGGCTGTCGGCTGGCCGCGTGCAGTCCGTGGCGACCCGGATCGTGGTGGAGCGGGAACGGGAACGGATGGCCTTCGTCCCGGCGGACTACTGGAGCGTCGAGGTGGAACTCGAGACGGAGGACGGGCAGGCTCGGCGCTTCCCCGCGCGGGTGTCGGCCGTCGGCGGCCGGACCGTGGCCAGCGGGAAGGACTTCGACCGGATGACGGGCAAGCTGAAGACGAAGGCCCACCTGCTGTTGCAGGCCGAGGCGGAGACTCTGGGCGAGGAGTTGCCCTCGACCCGCCCGGTGGTTGCGGAGGTCAAGGAGCAGCCGTTCACCCGCCGCCCCTACGCGCCCTTCATCACCTCGACCCTCCAGCAGGAGGCCGCGCGCAAGCTCCGGTTCAGCGCCCAGCGGACGATGAGGGTTGCCCAGGGGCTGTACGAGAACGGTTACATCACCTACATGCGCACGGACTCGACCGCCCTCTCCGGGCAGGCGGTCGCCGCCGCTCGGCGGCAGGTCGCCGATCTCTACGGCGCCGAATACCTGCCGGACAAGGCGCGGGTCTACGCCAGGAGAGCCAACGCTCAGGAAGCGCATGAAGCGATCCGGCCTGCCGGCACCAGCTTCCGCACGCCGAAGCAGTTGCGCGGAGCCCTCGACCGGGACTCGCTGCGCCTCTACGAACTGATCTGGAAGCGGACGCTGGCGTCCCAAATGAAGGACGCGAAGGGGACCAGCACCACGGTCAGGCTGGACACGTCGACGCCGGGGGCCGGCGAGGTCCGGCTGACCGCTTCCGGCCGGGTGCTGCTCTTCGCCGGGTTCCTGCGGGTCTACGTCGAGGGCCGCGACGATCCCCGGAGCCGGGCCGAGGACGAGGAGCGGTTCCTGCCAAAGCTCAGCCGGGGCGAGACGGTCGAAGTGGCGAGCGCCGAGCCGAACGGCCATACCACTCAGCCGCCGGCGCGCTACACGGAGGCCAGCCTGGTCCGCGAACTGGAGAAGCAGGGCGTGGGCCGGCCGTCGACGTACGCCGCCATCCTGCAGACGATCGTGGACCGGGGGTACGTCTGGAAGAAGGGGTCGGCCCTGGTGCCGACCTTCCTCGCCTTCGCCGTGACCCGGCTCCTGGAGCAGCACCTGGGGGATCTGGTCGACCTGGACTTCACGGCGCGAATGGAGAGCGATCTCGACGCCATCGCCGGCGGAGAGCGGGAGGCCAGGCCGTGGCTGCGCAACTTCTACTTCGGCCGCGAGTCGGGGTCGGGAGGCGTGGGCCGCAAGGGCCTGCAGTCGCTGGTCGGCGAGGGGGTCGACGAGATCGACGCCCGCGCGGTCTGCTCGCTCCTGCTGGGCGAGGACGAAGAGGGCCGCGAAGTCGCCGTCCGGGTCGGCCGCTACGGTCCGTACGTCCAGGCCGGGGACGACGGGGAGCGGGTCTCGCTGGAGGACAAGCTGCCGCCGGACGAGATGACGGTGGAGAAGGCGCTTTCCCTCCTCGAGAGCGCGGCCGAAGGGAAGGGTCCGCTCGGCCACCACCCCGAGACGGGCGAACCCGTCTACGTGAAGAGCGGCCGCTACGGCGACTATGTCCAGTTGGGCGACCCTCCGCCGCCGGCGCGGGGCAGGAAGAGCGGGGTCAAACCGAAGATGGCCAGCCTGTGGCCATCGATGGATCGGACGAGTCTCACCCTGGACGAAGCGCTCCTGCTCCTGTCCTTTCCGCGCGAACTCGGCCGCCATCCCGAGAGCGATGAGGTCGTCACGGTCCGGGACGGAAGGTACGGCGCCTACGTCCGTTGCGGCAAGGAGAGCCGCAGCCTGGAGAGCCAGGAGCAGATGGCGACGATCGGGTTCGACGAGGCCCTGGCGCTGCTGCGCCAACCGAAACGCCGCCGCGGTTCGTCGTCGGTGCTCAAGGAGCTGGGTGAACACCCGCAGAGCGGTCTCGCCCTTTCCATCAAGACGGGGCGCTTCGGTCCCTATGTAACGGATGGTCAGGTCAACGCCACGGTGCCCAAGGGCAAGGATCCGCAGGACATCGGCCTCGATGAGGCGGTCGATCTCCTGGCGGCGCGCGAGGCGAAGCTGGTGGCCCAGGGCAAGAACCCCAGGGCGCCCCGTCGCCGGCCGATGCGGAAGCGGCGGCCCGCGAAGAAGAAGACGACGCGGCGCTAGGCGGCGCTAGCGGGCCGCCAGGGCGTAGTTGGCGCCCTTGTAGCGGCGCACGAGTCCGTCGACTTCCAGGCGGGCCAGGGTGGCAAGGACGCCGGGTACCGGTCGTTCGAGCCGGGATGCGAGTTCCTCCGGCGTTCGGGCGCCATCCTTCAGGGCGACCAGGAGGTCGTCGACTTCGGGTACGGCGCCGGCGGCGGGTCGAGTCGGCTCGGCCGTGTCTGTCGACGGGCTCTCGAGTTGGGCCAGGATCGGCGTGGGCAGGGTTTCGAGCATGGCGTCCGGGTCGAGGGCGGGAATCGCTCCGTCCCGCAGCAGCAGGTGGGCGCCGGCGGACTCCCGGGAGAGGACCGAACCCGGAACCGCGTAGACGTCGCGGCCGAGGTCGAGGGCCAGACGGGCGGTGATCAGGGAGCCCGAGCGCCGGGCGGCGCGGACCACGAGCGAAGCGAAACCGAGAGCGGCGATGAGGCGGTTTCGGATCGGAAAGTGGTGGGCACGGGGCTGCCAACCGAGAGGGAACTCGGTGATCAGGCAGCCGTGCCGTGCGATCTCGGCCGCGGTCCGGCGGCTGTTGCGGGGGTAGTCGACGTCGATGCCGCAGCCGAGCACGGCGGCGGTGCGGCCGGTGCCGGCGCGGGCCGCCAGCGCGCTGCGGTGGGCCGCCTGGTCGATGCCGCGGGCGAATCCGGAGATTACGATCAGGCCGGCCGCGGCCAGACGGCGTGCGAACCAGGCGGCCACTTCGAGGCCGTACGCGTCCGCCTTGCGCGAACCGACGATCGAGATGCCGGGCAAAGGAGTCAGGCGGCCGCGGACGTAGAGGACGGGAGGCGCCTGCAGTCCGAGGTCGGCGAGGGCCGGCGGGTAGTCGCGATCGAGCAGGGTGACGATCTCGATGCCGTTCTCGCTTGCCCGTGCCATCTCGGCGCCGGCGTCGTCGAGGCGGCCGCGCGCCGCGTGCAGGATGGTCCGAACCCTGTCCGGTGGCGCTTCGAGGCTGCTGGCCGCCTCCTCGGCGAAACGGTCGCTGCGGAGTTCCCCGGCCGTGCGGAGCCGTTGGCCGAGCGCGCAGATGAGGCCGCGGTCGCCGTGGACCAGATTCAGTGAGACGAGTGCTCTTCGGACGTCGTCTCCGTCTTTGGGGGTGTTCCCGTTCGTGACCGGTTCTTCCGCCATCGCGCTGCCTTCCTCCCGGATCGCGCGGCTCTCCTGGAACGGCGCTCAGAGACAGAGACGGATTCCATGTCCGTGATCTATACTGGCTCGATGACGCGGACTGCGTACCGCCGGCCGCGCGTTCTGGCGTTGATCGCGGGAGTGCTCGTTCTGGCGACGATCCCGGGCGTTGCCGAAGCGCAGAAGCGCAAGGTGGCCCCCGAGGCCAAGCAGCAGTGGCAGTTTGGCGTCGACATGGCCGACCGGGGCCTCTGGAGCGAGGCTCTCTTCCGGTTCGAGCAGGCTCGCCGGATCGAGCCGGAACATCCGGCGATCCTGAGCAACATCGCGGTCGCTCACGAGGCGCTGGGTCTGTTCGAGGAAGCCTTGGGCTACTACCGGCAGGCCCTGCGTCTGGCGCCCCGCGAGCGCGACGTTCGCCGGAACTACTCGCGCTTCGTCGAGTACTACCAGAACTTCAAGGGCGACCGGGACGACGAAGAGGAGGATGCGTCAGCCGCGGCGGACGAGGTCGGGCAGCCGACTTCACCGGAGAGCGGTGGAGGCGGCACGGGCGGATCGCTGGCCGGTGCGCGGTGACTCGCCTCCCGGCTTGCGTCGGTGGTCGGCTCGGAGGTCATGGAACGGTTCTTGCTTGCCCCGATGGTTGGAGGTGACCCGCGTGACGCAAGTTGCCAGTAGAGGATTAGCCGTCAGTAGAGGACCCGCGGCACAACGGCGTTCAGCCTGCCGCAGGCCAGCGGAAAGGTCCCGGGCGAGGCTGTCGGCGATCGTGGCGTCGGCCGGTCTGCTGGCCAGCTTGCTGGCGCCGCTGACCGCGACTCCGGCGAGTGCCCAAGGGACCGTGGAGGTGAGGCTGAAGCTGCCGATGCGGGCGCGGATCGACCTGACCGGCCGGGACACGCTGCTGCCGGCGCCCTTCCTGGTCGTCAGCCAGGAGGGCGAAGGTCGGATCGAAGGATCGGACATCGACATCCAGGGGGAGTTCGAGCGCTACCTGAACAAGGTGCTCCGTCGCGAGACGGACCTGCGGATCGTCGAGGCGGGGCGGATCGACTACCCGACGTACGATCTGGAGATGCTGGCCAGGGACGAGGACTTCTGGCGCAATCTCGGCGAGACCACGCAATCGGACCTGATCCTGGCCGGTACGCTCGACTTCGACATCCAGGATCGGTCCGGCTACCGCACCGAGGAGTACATCTCGCCCTTCAACGGCCGCACCATGTACCGGCAGGTGCTCGTCGAGCAGACAGGCTTCGAGTACGACATCGTCGTCATGGTGTTCGACGGCTCGACCGGCGAACTGATCTACAACGACAACTTCAAGGACTTCAAGAGCTTCGAGGGCGAGCAGGCGGACCCGCTGCAGGGGATGTTCGAGAACCTGTACGCGCTGGAGGACCGTATTCTGGGCGTCTTCACCCAGAAGGACATTGAGGTCTCGCGCGTGATCTTCACGCCCTAAGGAGGAGCAGTGAGTTCAGCACCACTCCGGCCGGCCGGCAGGCCGGCCCTCCGCGTCACGGCCCTCGTGTGCGCGCTCCTGGTCTGCGCGGCCGCCGGTCTCGAAGCGCAGGGCTTCGGCAAGAACAAGATCCGCTACGAGGACTTCGACTGGCGCATCTACCACTCGACTCACTTCGACATCTACTACTACTCCGAGAGCGAGCCCCAGTTGCAGAAGGTGGCGTCACTCGCGGAGAGCGCCTACGACCAGTTGTCGCTCGACCTGGACTACCAGATCCAGGAGCCGACGCCGCTGATCATCTACAACACGCACTCCGATTTCCTCCAGAACAACGTCATCATCAACTTCATCCCGGAGGGGGTCGCCGCGTTCGCCACCTCGGCGCGGTTCCGGATGGTCCTGCCGATCGACCTGGCGGACGTCGAACTGTACGAACTCATCCTCCACGAACTGACCCACATCTTCCAGTACCACATCCTGTTCGGGGGAAGCCTGGGGCGGGCCATGACGAACAGCCCGCCGCAGTGGTTGATGGAGGGCATGGCGAGCTACTTCGCGGAAGATGAGAGCACCTCCGACCGGATGTACCTGCGGGACGCGGTGGTCAACGACCGCCTGCCGCCGATTACATCGGGTCAGGCTAGCGGCTTCTTCGCCTACCGCTACGGCCACGCCGCCTTCGACTTCATGGAGGAGCGCTGGGGGTCCGACGGAGTGATCGACTTCCTGTTCGAGTTCCGAAACACGATCGGCTCGCGGGTGGGCCGGGCGATCGAACGAGCCTTCCGCATGGACCCCGAGGACTTCGACCTCGAGTTCCGCCGCTGGCTCCGCAACCGGTACCTGCCCGAACTGGTGGCGACAGGAGAGCCCAGCGACTTCGGGCGGCCGTTCCGCACCCGTCCCCAGGGTAGCCAGGAGACGTCGCCGGTGGCCTCGCCTTCCGGCGACCTGGTGGCGGCGTTCTCGACCTTCCAGGGCGATGTCGACATCGTCCTCTTCGACACCCAGGAGCGGGAACCGGTTCGCAACCTGACGCGGGGATACACGGCGGACTTCCGCCACTACGTCGCGCAGATGCTGACGCTGGGGCGCAAGCACGGCAGCGACCTCGCGTTCTCGCCCGACGGCAACTCGCTGGCGGCCTTCGTCCGCAAGGAGGCGGGCTACTCCCTCGCCATCGTCAATGTCCTGGGCGGAGGGGTGCGCCGGGTCATCGACATGGAGATCGAGCAGCAGACGGCGCCCGCCTGGAGCCCGGACGGCCGGAGTGTCGCGTTCGCCGGCAACCAGAACGGGCAGTACGACATCTTCCAACTCGATCTGGACTCCCTGGAAATCCGGAACCTGACCAACGACGAGGTCTTCGACGGCTCCCCGTCCTATTCGCACGACGGCAAGTGGCTCGTGTTTTCCTCGGTGCCAGGGGAGAACGGGCAGCTCTTCCGGCTCAACCTGGAGACGATGGAGCGCGTTCGGCTGGGCAGCGACGAGCACCACAACACGGACCCGGTCTTCTCGAGCGACGACCGGACGGTGTACTTCACGTCGGACCGCACGGGCGCCGAGAACATCTTCGGGCTGAACATCGAGACCGGCGAGCTTCGCCAGTACACGAACGCGATCACCGGCTGCTTCCAGCCCACCGTTCTGGGCAGGGCCGGGAGCGACGACCGGCTGGTGTACACCGGTTTCTGGCAGGGCCGGTTCGATCTCTACGAGACGGACATCGACGAGCCGATCGGCGAAGTCCAGGTCGTGGACCTCGGCGCGACTGCTGGGCCGATTCCGGCGATCGACCTCTTCGAGCCGGACATCCAGGTCTCGATCGACGAGTCGAACAAGGAGGACAAGCGAGGTTGGCGACTGTTCCTGGAGGATGCCCAGACCGCGGTCGGCGTTGACGACAACCAGACGTTCCTTGGTCAGGTCTACCTGCAGTTCTCCGATTTCCTGGGCGACCGGCGGCTGTTCACGACGTTCGCCTCGATCGAGAGTTTCTCCCAGTTCAACGTGACCTACCTGAACCTCTCCAGGCGGCTGCAGTGGCAGGTGTCGCTGTTCGACGACCGGGCCTTCTACATCGGCGCCAACTACACCTACGGGTACTACGAGCGGGGCCGTTCGTTCTTCCAGCAGACGGGCGCCATCTTCTCGATCTCCTACCCGATGAGCTTCTACCGTCGGTTCGAGGTGGGCGCGGGCTACATCCGCCGCAAGCTGGATTTCCAGGCCTACGCTCGCGACAGCGACTTCAACCTGCTACTGGATGACTTCGGACGGCCGATCCCGACCATCACCCCGCGCGAGGATGACTACCCGGTGATCCAGACCGCCCTGGTCGGCGATACGACGGTGTTCGGACCCGCCGGGCCGTCGAGCGGGCACCGCTACCGCCTGTCGGCGGAGTACGCCCCGGACCTCGAGGAGTCCGGCGCACTGACGCAGACCTTCCAGCTCGACGCGCGCAAGTACTTCCCGCTCACGCGGCGCAGCGTCTTCGCGACCCGCCTCTTCGGCAGCATGAGAACCGGCAACTTCCCCAATCCGGTGTACTTCGGCGGGCTGGACACGGTGCGGGGCGTCGATTTCCGCGACATGGTCGGCGACCACGGCTTCTTCACCAATCTCGAGCTGCGCTTCCCCCTGATCGACTTCTTCGTGACGCCGATCTGGACGTTCCAGGGGATTCAGGGGCGCTTCTTCCTCGATATCGCCGGCGCCTGGTTCGACGATGTCCAGGACTTCAACGTGTGGGATTCGGAGAACAGCCGGCTGGACGACGCGATCGCGGCCTACGGCTTCGGTCTCACGGTGCGGATGCTCGGCCTCGATCTGCATTGGGACTTCGCGACCCAGTGGGACTTCGAGGAGTCGGGCGACAGCCGCACGACGTTCTGGATCGGCCAGCGCTTCTAGGAGCTTGCACCGCGGAACGCAGCGCAGCGAGTTCCGCGGCGTGAGGTCCTAGAGAGGTGGGGGCTGGGGCCAAACATGGAGCTGGCGACAGGTTTGGCGGCGCTAGGAGCTTGAGCCGGCAACTCTCGCTCTTCGGCGACGGCGCGCTGGCCGCTGCCGGCCGCGAATCGAAGCTGTGGTCGCGTCGCCGCAGAGCGGGCGGAGGCGCGGGTCTGCGGGCTGCCGTGCTCGGCTCCGGCAGCGGCGGCAACAGCACGATCGTCGAGAGTGACGAGGGTTGCCTGCTGCTCGATGCCGGGTTCTCGTGCCGGGAACTCGAACGCAGGCTGGAGGCGGTGGGCCGTTCCGCCGCCGACGTCGACGCGGTTCTGCTGACCCACGAGCACGACGATCACTGCCGGGGAATCGACCGCTTCGCCAGGCGGCACCAGGTTCCGGTCTACGGCACGCGCGGCACTTGCAGGGGGCCGCTGTTGCGCGGCCTCGGCTCTTTCGCCCGCCCGATGGCGCCCGGCATTCCGCTTGCCGCCGCCGGCTTCCGGATCGACGTGTTTCCGGTTTCGCACGATGCGCGGGAACCGGTAGGAATCGTGGTCGAGAGCGGCGGGGGTTATCGCTTCGGGCTGGCGACGGATCTGGGCTGCCGAACGCCGGAGGCGTGGCGGAACCTCCAGGATCTCGACATTCTGGTGCTCGAGTCGAATCACGATCTCGACATGCTTCGCACGGGACCATACCCTTGGCGCCTGAAGGAGCGAGTCGCATCGAAGCGGGGGCACCTCAGCAACGAGGATGCGGCCGTCGGAATCGAGGCTCTGCTTTCGGATCGTCTGTCCTGGGTCGTCCTTTGTCATCTCTCGGAAACGAACAACTCGCCGGCTTTCGCCGTCGCGGCGGTACAGCCCGTACTCGATCGGCGCCGCTCGCGGGCGAAGCTGCTGGTGGCCGAGCAGCATCGGCCTGGACCCTGGCTGGAGGTTGGCGGCTGAGCGCCGCGGGGGAGGGGTTGAGTTGACGTCGCAGACGAGTCGCCACGGAAGAGGACCGGAAGGCCGTTTCGTGGCCCGGGTGCTGGTCTATCCGCGCGCCGAGGTGCTCGACCCCCAGGGGCGGGCGATCGAGGACGCTTTGGGTCGGATCGGATTCGACGGCGTACGCCGCATTCGTGCCGGCAAGAGCTTCGAGGTCGCGCTCGAGGCCGCGGACGAGAGGCAGGCGACCGAGGCGGTCGACCGGATGTGCCGGCAGCTCCTGGCCAACCCGATCGTCGAGGACTACACCGTGGAGTGGGTCTCGGAATGAAGTGCGGGATCGTGGTCTTCCCCGGGAGCAACTGCGACCACGACGTGTACCACGTGCTGAGTCACGTGCTCGAGCAGGAGGCGACGTTTCTGTGGCACCAGGGGACGTCGCTCGAGGGATGCGAACTGGTCGTGCTGCCGGGCGGCTTCTCCTACGGCGACTATCTCCGGGCCGGTTCCATGGCCGCGCATTCGCCGATCATGGCCGCGGTGCGGCGCCACGCCGAGGCCGGAGGACGGGTGCTCGGTATCTGCAACGGGTTCCAGATGCTGCTGGAAACGGGCCTGCTGCCTGGTGCGATGCGGCGGAATCGGGATCTGCGGTTCCTGAGCGTCGACGTCCACTTGCGGGTCGAGCGGGACGATCTGGCCTGGTGCTCCAACTACCGGCGGGGCGACGTGCTGCGGATGCCGGTCGCCCACGCAGAGGGAAACTACGTGGACACCGAGGGGGCGCTTGACGAGCTGGAGCGGCGCGGTCAGGTCGTCTTTCGCTACGTGGACGCCGCCGGGCGGCGCGAGCCGGCCGCGAACCTGAACGGATCGGAGCGGGCGATCGCCGGTATCTGCAACGCTGGCGGCAACGTGCTGGGCCTGATGCCGCATCCCGAGCGATGCGCTGAAGAGATGCTGGGCAACCGGGACGGCCTGGGTCTCCTGGCCGGCGCGGTGGCCGTTGGCGGCCGGGTCGGCGCGTTGGCGGCGGCGGGCGGGTAGGGCCGGTGACGACGCCGGATTCCGCGGCAGGCGAGCCGGTCGTCGATTCGGCCCTCGCGGCCGATCACGGCCTGACCGGGGAGGAGTTCGGCGGACTCTGCGAGCTGCTGGGTCGCAGTCCGACCTGGACCGAGCTGGGGATCGCCTCGGCCCTCTACTCGGAGCATTGCTCCTACAAGTCGTCCAAGATTCACCTGCGACGGTTCCCGACGCGGAGCCGGCGCGTCGTCCACGGGCCGGGCGAGAACGCGGGAGTCGTCGACATAGGCCACGGCTGGGTCGCGGCCTTCAAGATGGAGAGCCACAATCACCCCAGCTTCATCGAGCCCTACCAGGGCGCCGCCACCGGCGTGGGTGGAATCCTGCGCGACGTGTTCACGATGGGCGCGCGGCCGATCGCGTGCCTGGATTCGCTGAGGTTCGGCGAGATCGACGGGGAACGGGGCGCGCGGATGCGGCATCTCGTCGACGGCGTCGTCCGAGGCATCGGGGACTACGGCAACTGCGTCGGCATCCCTACCGTCGGGGGCGAGACCGGGTTCCACCCGTCCTACAACGGCAACATCCTGGTCAACGCGTTCGCGCTCGGCGTGTGCCGGGAGGACGGGATCTTCACCGCCACGGCTTCGGGCGCCGGCAACCCGATTCTCTACGCGGGCAGCCGCACCGGCCGCGATGGCATTCACGGCGCCACGATGGCATCGGAGGCCTTCGACGCCGAGAGCGAGGCGAAGAGGCCCACGGTACAGGTGGGCGATCCGTTCACGGAGAAGGTCCTGCTCGAGGCGAGCCTGGAGGCGATGAGGAGCGGGGTCGTGCTCGGGGTCCAGGACATGGGCGCCGCCGGACTGACGAGCTCCTGCTTCGAGATGGCCGCCCGCGGCGGTGCGGGAGCGGAGCTCGATCTCGACCTGGTGCCGCTGCGCGAGGCCTCCCTGACTCCCTACGAGATCATGCTCTCCGAGTCGCAGGAACGGATGGTCTTCGTCACTCGGAGGGGGCAGGAGGAGGCCGTCACGCGGATCCTGTCCCGCTGGGGTCTCGAAGCGTCGAAGATCGGCCGGGTAACCGATAGCGGGCGTGCGCGCCTCACGTTTCGCGGCCGTACCGTCGCGGACATGCCGGTCGAGCCGCTGGTCGACGGGGCGCCGGTCTACGATCGGCCGGCGGCCCCTCCCGCGGACCTGCGCGAGCGCCAGCGGGTCGTCGACTGCGACACGCCGGAGGATCCGCTCCGGGCGCTCAGGGATCTCCTCGGGACGCCTGAACTCGGCGACAAGACGTGGATCCACCGGCAGTACGACTCGACCGTACGGTCGAACACGATCGTCGGTCCGGGCTCGGACGCCGCCGTGCTGCGGCTCAAGGGCACTCCTTCGGCCCTTGCGCTGACGTCGGACGTCAACCCCTCCTACTGCTGGCTCGAGCCGCGGATGGGTGGGCGGCAGGCGGTGGCCGAGGCGGTTCGCAACCTGGCCACCGTCGGCGCGGAACCGGTAGGCATGACGAACTGTCTCAACTTCGGTTCGCCGGAGAACCCCGGCATCGCCTGGCAGCTCCGGGAGTGCATCGAGGGCATGGCCGAGGCCTGCCGGGCTTTCGACGTCCCCGTGATCTCGGGCAACGTGTCGCTGTACAACGAGACGGAGGGTGAAGCGGTCCACCCGACCCCCACGGTGGCTATCGTCGGCGTCATCGACCGTCTGGAGGACGTGGGTGCGGAGGGCGACCTTCACCTGGTCCTGGGCTGCGGCTTCTGGCGGCCGGGCGACCGGGTGGTGCTGCTCGGTTCCGATGCCGGCGAGTACGGGGGCTCGGCCTACCAGCGTCTGCTCCATGGAGTCGAAGCGGGGCGCCCGCCCGCGGTCGACCTGGAGGCCGAAGCGGCGCTGTGCGCGCTGCTGCGGCAGTCGCGGCGCGCCGGCTGGCTCAGCGGTTGTCACGATCTCGCGGACGGCGGCCTGCTCCTGGCCCTGGCCGAGTGTGCGATGGTCCGGGGGATCGGCCTGCGGGCCGCGGTCGACTGCGGTCCCCTTGCCCTGTTCTCGGAGGGTCAGGCGCGGGCGATCGTCACTGTTCCGGTCGGCAGGACGGAGGATCTGCTGGCGGCGGCCGAGGCCGGTGGAGTAGCGGCCAGGGAGGTCGGCGACGTTGGCGGCGACCGCCTGGTGCTGGACTTCGACGGCGGCGCGGTCGACGGCGCGGTCGACGAGTTGCGGCGGGTCTGGAGGGAAGCTCTGCCGCGAGCGGTAGGCTAGGCCCGAATGTGCGGCATCTTCGGTATCGAGGGCGCGCCTGACGCGGCGAACCTGACGTACCTGGGCCTCTATGCCCAGCAGCACCGGGGTCAGGAGAGCGCGGGGATCGTCTCCTGGGACGGGGAGCAGCTTCATGCGGAGCGCGGCATGGGGAAGGTCGCCGAGATCTTCGACGAGCGAAAGCTGAGCGAACTCGCGGGAGGCCGAGCGATCGGCCATACCCGCTACTCGACGGCCGGCTCGAGCGTGATCACGAACGCGCAGCCGATCGTCGTCATGACCTCGATGGGCCCGCTCGGTATCGTTCACAACGGCAACCTCGTGAGCGCCATGGCGACTCGCCAGGAGCTGGAAGCGGCGGGGTCCATCTTCCAGACCACCAGCGACTCGGAGGTCTTTCTCCACCTGATGGCGACCCGCCCGCATCACGAAGTCGTCGAGTCGCTGCTGCGCGTCCTGGGCGACGTCAGGGGCGCCTACTCCCTGCTGCTCATCAGCCGGGAGGGGTTGATCGCGGCCCGGGATCCTCACGGTTTCAGGCCGCTGATTCTGGGGGAACTGGAAGGACAGCCGTGCTTCGCGTCCGAAACCTGCGCCTTCGACCTGCTGGAGGCTCGAGCGCTCCGTGAACTGGACCGCGGCGAGGTCGTTCTGGCCCGGGGCGATCAGATCGAGAGCTACCGGTTGCCGCCGGTCGCGAGGGCCTCCCGCTGTGTCTTCGAGCACGTGTACTTCTCGCGTCCGGACAGCGAGGTGTTCTCCGACACCGTGGCGCAATCCCGGCTGGAGATGGGGGCTCGGCTGGCCCGGGAAGCCCCGGTGGAGGCGGACGTGGTCGTACCCGTCCCGGACAGCGGCCTGTACGGCGCGCTTGGATTCAGCCGCGCCGCGAACACCCCGATCGAACTCGGCCTGATCCGGAATCACTACATCGGCCGAACGTTCATCGAACCGCAGCAGTCGATCCGCCACTTCGGCGTCAAGGTGAAGCTGAACCCGGTTCGCGAGCTGATCGCCGGCAAGCGGATCGTGCTGGTGGACGACTCGATCGTCCGGGGCACGACGTCGCGCAAGATCGTGAACATGGTGCGTGAAGCGGGCGCCACCGAGGTTCATGTCCGGATCACGTCGCCGCCGACGGCGTTCTCCTGCGTCTACGGCATCGATACGCCGACCCGCGCTGAACTCATCGCGTCCGACCATTCGCTGGAGGAGATTCGCCGCTTCATCCGGGCCGACAGCCTCGCCTACCTCTCGCTCGAGGGAGTGCTCGGGAGCGTTTCGGGCCGCCCGGATTCCTACTGCACCGCGTGCTGGAGCGGCGACTACCCCGTTCCAGCCGAGAGCCACGGCGAGCCGCAGGCGGAGCTCTTTCCGCTTCGTCTCGAAGCCGCAGGCTCCAGCGCATGACGGGGGCCGAGGCTTACCGGGAGGCCGGAGTCGACCTGGAGGCCCAGGACCGGGCTTTAGCTGGCATCGGCGGTCTCGTGAAGTCGACGTTCACGGAGAGCGTCCTGAGCGGTCTGGGAGCTTTCGGCGGTCTCTTCGCCCTGCCGGCATCGGCACAGGATCCCGTCCTGGTCGCTTCGGCCGATGGCGTCGGCACGAAGCTCAGCGTGGCCCGGATGGCCGGCGATTTCAGCACGGTCGGCGGCGATCTCGTCAACCACTGTGTCAACGACATCCTGGTGCAGGGCGCGACGCCGCTCTTCTTCCTCGACTACGTCGGCGCCGGGAAGCTCAAGGGCCCGGCCATGAGGGAGCTCGTCGGCGGCGTCGCCGGCGCGTGCATCGCGAACCGCTGCGCGCTGCTGGGAGGAGAAACGGCGGAGATGCCCGGTTTCTACCAGCCCGGCGACTATGAGCTGGTGGGCTTCATCGTCGGGGTCGTCGAGCGCGACAGGATCCTGGACGGCTCGGCCGTGCGCTCCGGCGATGCGTTGATCGGCCTGGCGTCCGCGGGTCTCCACACGAACGGCTTCTCGCTTGCCCGTCGCGCCTTTTTCGACCTGGCCGGTCTCGACCTGCTTTCGCCGTTGCCGGGATCCGAACGGACGGTGCGCGACGCGCTGCTGGCTCCCCACCTTTCCTACCTGAGTGTGCTGGAACCGCTCCTGGGCGATCCGCGGCTGCATGCGCTCGCGCACATCACCGGCGGCGGGCTCACGGACAACCTTCCCCGCGTCCTGCCGCCGGGCCTGGGTGCGGTCATCGAAACGGACGGTTGGAACGTGCCGGAGGACTTCCTGGCGATCCAGCGTCTGGCGGACGTCGACACCGGAGAGATGTACCGGGTGTTCAACATGGGTATCGGGATGGTCCTCGTCGTGGAGCCGGCCGGCGTGGAGGGCCTGGTGCGGGAACTGGAGGCCGCGGGCGGCCGGGCCTTCGTTCTGGGTTCGGTGCGGCCCGGGGAGGGAGTGTCCTACGTGGGGGAAATGGAGTCGGCGTGACGGTCCGGACGACTCCCATCGCCGTCCTGATCTCCGGTCGCGGGAGCAACTTCGAGGCGCTCTATCGGGCTACTCGGGATGGGCGGCTGCCCGCGCGAATCGTGCTGGTCCTGAGCAACGTCGCCACGGCGGCGGGCATCGAGCATGCCCGCTCTCTGGGCCTGCACACGGCTGTCGTTCCGAGCCGCGGTGCGGGATCGCGGGCGGCCCATGAAGCTCGAGTGCGGGAGGAGATCAAGCGCGCCGGGGCGGAGTGGATTTGTCTCGCCGGCTACATGCGGCTCCTCAGCGCGGAGTTCGTCGCGGCGTTCCCGAACCGGATCCTGAACATCCATCCCAGTCTGCTCCCGTCCTTTCCCGGGCTCGACGTCCAGCAGGCGGCGCTGGACCATGGCGTCCGCGTCAGCGGCTGTACCGTCCACCTCGTCGACGCCGGCCTCGACAGCGGCCCGATCGTCGGTCAGCGCGCGGTGGACGTGCGAAGCGGCGACGACGCGGACTCTCTCGCCAGACGCATCCTGCGGCAGGAACACGAGCTGTACCCCGATGCGCTGCGCCGTCTGTTGACCGAGGGCTGGCGGATCGAGGGTCGGCGAGTCCTGTTCGGCCCGCCGGCCGATTGAAGGAATCTCCTCCGGTGGGGTTGACACGGCCGGCGTTGCCCCACTAGCATCCTCTCCTTCGCTCAGCGGAACCGCGGACGGTGCCTCGAGGGGCGCTGCCCAGCGCGGGACGCGGGCAGGTCGCGAAGCGGCGTTGACGCCGCGCTTGGGCCCACGGGGCCCCGCGGCCACGAATGGCCGGTTCTTTGAAAACTGAATAGAGGAAGAGTCCGCGTCGATTCCTCGGCGGCCACGGCGGCCGTCGAAGATGACGTCCGACAAGGACACAACACCTCGCCGATGTCGGGGCCTGGCGGTCATGCCGCGCGGCCGTGCGTCGGCGTAAAGCCCTCCGGGATCATTCGTTCCCGGAGGCGACCAATGCCGAAGTAACGGCGCCCGGCGCGCGTGGCTCAGCCACGGGCTCCGAGCGCATGCAGGATTCAACTGGAGAGTTTGATCCTGGCTCAGAATGAACGCT
>JAPOXA010000117.1 GCA_026707325.1 Acidobacteriota bacterium
CGGCCATCGCCTGCTCCAGCCCGTAGACGCGGGCGATGCCGTCACCGACGCTCAGGACGGTGCCGACCTCGGCGACGTCGACCTCGGCCTCGTAACCCGCCAACTGGCGCTCGAGGACCGCTGCGATCTCATCGGCTCTTACCTGCATGTTCGTTCCACTCCCCTGACAGGTGGCGCTCCGAGGCTGCGGAGCGTCTCCAAATCGTGTCGTTTCTAGGCTTCCGCCGCCGCAGTCGCCGACTCGGCGGTCAATCTGGATTCCAGTACGGCCAACTGGCCCCGAACGCTCGCGTCGTACCGGTAACTCCCGAACTGGGCGACGAAGCCGCCGATCAGGCTCGGATCGACCCGGGCTTCCAGCCGGACCTCGGCGCCGGACAGCTGCTCGAGCGCCTTCTCCAACCGCGCGCGCTGCTGCTCGTCGAGCTCCTCGGCCGCGGTCACCGTGGCGCTGACCACGCCGTGGGCCCGGTCGAGCAGCTCATCGATCGCCTCCAAGATCGCCGGCAGGTGGACGAGCCGGTAGTTGTCGAGCAGCAGCCGCAGCATCCGCTGGGCCAACGCGCCCGCGCCCTGCATGCCGGCGATCTCGTCGACCACCGCCCGTTTGGTCGCCGGCGGCACGCCCGGATTCGAGGCCATGCGGCCCAGGCGCGGCACGGTTCGCATCGCCTCCGCGAAGGCGTCGAGTTCATCGCGCGTCGCCTGCGCGGCCTCGAGCGAGCCGGCCGCGCCCATCAGGGCCTGGGCGTAGGGCCTCGCGTAGCGATAGATCATCGTGCGTCGGCTCCGGCCGAGGCGTCGTCCGCCCGGCTCTCCAGGCTGAGCAGTCCGCGGTCGAGAATCCGGCGGCGGGCGGCGGAGTCGACCTCGCGCTCCAGCCGCTCGGCGGCGAGCGAGGTGGCGAGCCGGGCCGCGTGCTGGGCCAACTCGACCCGGGCGCGCGCGGCGCGGTTCCGGATCTCGGCGCGGGCCTGCTCCAGCATCCGCTCGCGCTCTCGATCGGCCAGCGCCGCGATCTCCCGCGCGTCGCGTTCGCCTTCCTGCCGCGCGCGCTCGGCGGCCTGCGCGACCTCCGCCTCCAAGGCGGCGAGCTGGTCGTCGAGGCCGGCGTGGAGCTCTTCCGCGTCCGCGCGCTGGCGCCGGGCGGTCATGAGGCTGTCCCGGATCTGGTCCCGGCGATTCTCGAGCGCACTCATTGCCATCGGTCCGACCAGGTAGCCGAGACCACCGAAGAAGACGAGCATGTTGAACCAGGAGAAGACCCAGCGCGGCAGGCCGAGGAAGGTCGTCGACTCGCCAACTTCCGCGCCGAACGCGGCGGTTACGCCGGCGAACAGCGTCCAGAGCAGCGCCAGCGAGGCGACTCTCAGGACCGTGGAGCGCCTCATGAGGGGGCTCCCATCAGCTTCGCCGTCATGTCGGCCGCGAGCCGCTCGGCGCGCGCTTCGAGCGAGCGCCGCTGCTCCGCGGTCTCGGCGTCGAGCACGGCGATCGCCTGCTGGAGTTCGGCGTCGGCTTCCTGGCGGGCTTCGGCGACCAGCGTCTCGCGGGCCTGCTGGGCCTCCTTGCGCATCCGGTCGCGGTGCGCGGCGGCCTCGGCGCGGGCTTCCTGCAGCTTCTCGCGCTGCGCCTCGACTCTCGCCTCGACCTCGGCCTGGGCCCGGTCGAACGTCTCCTGCGCCGTCACGATCTCGCTGTCGCGCTCCTTGAGCATGCGCATGATCGGTCTGACGAGGTAGAACCGGACCACCACATAGGTGGCCCAGAAGATCGCCATGATGACCAGGAGGCTGGCGTCGAAATCCACAGCTACTCGTCCCGCGGTCGTCCGGGTCTGTCTCTCTCGGGCCCTAGTGTTCCGGCGCTGATCCGGCTCGTTGCTTCCGGTTTCTTCCGGGTTCCTGCCTCTCTCGCCCAAGGCCCGAAAGCGGCGGTAACGTAACACGGCTACCGGGGTCGGTCAACGGCGGCGACAGGCGCGGAGAATCGCCGATTCCAGCCGCCGAAATCACCGCCCGAATCAGCGCGCGATCGCCGCCGGAATTGCGCCGGATTTCTCGACTGCGGTCGAAAACGTCTGCGGGCATTTTCACCTACGGTCGAAAACTCTGGTAATCTGGCGCGTCGTGGCAACAACAACCAGGTACCTGGCGGACCAGGTCGAGCGAGACCTCGAGCGGAAGATGGTCTTCGTTGCCGGCCCCCGGCAGGTCGGAAAGACGACTCTCGCCCGCAGCTTGCCAGGTGCCGAGGCCGGCTACCTCAACTGGGACATCGCGGAGGACCGGGAACGCATCCTGAGGCGCCAGCTTCCTGCAGCCGGCTTGTGGGTGTTCGACGAGATCCACAAGTGCCGGGATTGGAGGAACTACCTGAAGGGCCTCTACGACGCGCGTGTTGCCCGGGAGCCCGCACTGACCGGGGACCGTAGCGGTCCAGCCATCCAGGCTCCCACCGCCTCCGACGTCGGGCGACGCATCCTGGTGACCGGCAGCGCCAGGCTCGACGCCTACCGCTTCGGCGGCGATTCGCTCCAGGGCCGCTTCCATCTCCTCCGGCTCCACCCCTTGTCCGCCGCGGAACTCGGGCTGCGGAAGGCCGTCGAACTCCAGGACCTGCTGCGGCTCGGCGGCTTCCCCGAACCGTACCTCGGCGGCTCCGAAGTCGAGGCCCGCCGGTGGTCGCGGGAGCACCGCACCCTGCTGATCCGCGAGGAGGTCACCAGCCTCGAACGGATCCAGGACCTCGGCCGCCTCGAGCTCCTCATGCTCCGTCTCCCGGAGCTGGTCGGCTCGCCGCTCTCGATCAACGCAGTCCGTGAGGACCTGCAGGTGAGCCACAAGGCGGTCGCCGACTGGCTGGGAGCGTTCGAGCGGCTCTACGCGATCTTCCGGCTGTCGCCCTTCGGCGCCCCGACGATCCGGGCGGTCAAGAAGCAGCAGAAGCACTACCACGTCGACTGGACGGTCGTGCCGGCGGACGCGCCACGTTTCGAGAACCTGATCGCGTGGCACCTGCTCAAGTGGGTGCATCATCAGCAGGACACCCAAGGTCTCGACCTGGAACTTCGCTACTTCCGCGACACGGACGGCCGCGAGGTCGATTTCATCGTCACCGACCGCCAGCAGCCTGTGCTCTGTATCGAATGCAAGTGGGCGGACGGGCGGCTCGACAAGAACCTGCGCTACTTCAAGGTCCGCTTCCCGGACTGCGACGCGTGGCAGGTGTCGGCCACGGGGACGAAGGACTATGTGACGCCCGAGGGCATCCGGGTTGCGCCGGCCCTGGAGTTGCTGGGTCGGCTGGTGTAGCGGGGCGCGTGTTCCGCTCAGGCCAGGGTGGAAACGGGACACACGACGACAACCGTCGCGTTGTCCTGCCAGGGAGTCGCCCGCTGCTCGATCCGTCGGATGATCGCCTCGGCGATCCGCGACGCTCCCGCGGACTTGTACTCGCCGCAGATCGCAGCGACCTGCTCGTCGGAAAGCGTCTCGATGCCGTCACTTGCGAGAACGACGACGTCGCCGGCCGCCAAGTCGACTTCGCCTTCGGCCACCTCGTCAAGCGGCATCCCCATCACCGCGCTGGTGATTGCGGCGCGCTCCGGATGCAGGGCGGCGTGCGTCGCGGTGATCTCGCCACGGGCGGCGCGGGCGTCGAGTTCGCGGCCGTACGTGTGGAGCGGATTGACGCGCTCCAGCGCATCGCGGCGCCAGTGGAAGATGTGCGAGTCGCCGACGCTGAGCCAGCGGAAGCGGTCTTCGAAGAACACCGTCGCCACCAGCGTGGAGCCCATTCCCCGAAGCGACGGGTCGGCTTCGATGGCCGCCCTCATCGCGTGGTTCGCGTGGCCTAGTGCAGGGCGCAAGCGCTCGGCCGGAGGCCTCATGATCAGCGGGTAGCTGCCGACGAAGTTCCGGATCGTGATCCGGCTGGCCTGGTCGCCTGCGGGTAGACCGCCCATGCCGTCGGCGATCGCGGCCAGGAGTAGTGGCCTGCCGGCCCCGGCGTCAGCCACGACCTGGACACTCCAGGCGTCCTCCTGGCGTGTACGCGCGCCGATCATGGTGGCCGCCGCGAAGTGGCGGCCTTCGATCCACCTCTCGCGAGGGTCGGCACCTGAGGGCATCTGGCTCCTGGAAGCTAACTCAGACACTCGGCTAGCCTGACCGCATGGTCCGGCTGGAGTGCGTTCCGAACATCAGCGAGGGTCGGCGACGCGACGTCATCGATGCCTGCGTGGAGGCGGCTTCGACGCGCGGCGTGCGAGTGCTCGACGTGTCCTCGGACCCTGACCACAACCGGACAGTGCTGACATTGCTGGGTACGGGCGGCGATCTGGTGCGGGCTGTGACGGCGTTGGCGGCGGTTGCGATCGAGCGCATCGACGTGGCCGGGCACTCCGGTGTGCACCCGTTTCTCGGCGCGGTCGACGTGGCACCGTTCGTGCCCCCCGAGGCGGGCCAGATGCCCGCGGCCGTCGACACCGCGCTGCGCGCCGCGGACGCGCTCGCCGCGCTCGATCTACCGGTGCTTCTCTACGGCGAGGCCGCCTCTGATCCAGGGCGTGCTGCGCTCGCCGACCATCGCCGCGGCGGTCCCGCCAAGCTCGGCGAGCGGATGGCGAGCGGCGATTGGCCGCCGGACCGCGGTCCCGGGCGACCCCACCCGACTGGCGGTGTTGTCTGCGTTGGTGCGCGGCCACCGCTCGTCGCCTTCAACCTGCTGCTCGACACGAATCAGGTTGCCACAGCGAAGCGGATCGCGGCGTCGCTGCGCGAGGCCGGCGGCGGCTTGCCAGGCGTGCGCGCCCTCGGGTTCTTTCTCGAGAGTCGCGGACAGGCACAGGTCAGCGTGAACCTGACCGACTGCGACCGGACGTCGCTGCTCGACGTGGTCGACCTTGCAGACGAACTGGCGGCCGCCGGCGGCGTGCGCGTCGTTGAGACGGAATTGGTCGGGCTGGCGCCGCGCCGTGTCGTGCCCGCGGGTGGCGCCGAGGCGCTAAGGCTGCCCGGGCTCTCCGACCGGCAGATCCTGGAGAGCCACCTGTAGCGCGGCCCGTTGTCGTCGCCGCTTCGCGGCCTGGTGCCGCCCAGCCTCGGCAAGGACCGAAGGGAAGGGGACCAGCGGGCTGGAGGCAAGTGACTCCCCGCGCCCTTGCCCAGAACGACATCGTGGCGGAACGCAGCCGACCGAAGCGAGCGCGGTCCTTCCATTCACCAAACGGACGCGAGCGGCCGCTGGACCCCTTCCCTTCGGTCCGTCCAGCCGAGGCGGCAGCAACCGCCGACGACGCTTCCGCCGCCTTCGGCGGCAGCGGGTCAGAAGACCCGCGCACCCAGAGATACGGCCAGGCGTCGGGGCATGCCGTCGAAGGATCCCGACGACATGGTGACCACGACGTCGCCGGGCCGAGCCTCGGAGAGCACCGCCTCCGCCAGCTCGTCGTTCGAACTGCAAGACGTAGCCGCCGCGCCGAGTCGTTCGATCTCCGCGGCCACCTCCTCCGGGTCGAACCCCTCCTCGCCCAGCCGCTCGCGGTGGAACACGGGGGCCAGGAACACACGGTCGGCCGAGGCCAGCGACACCGCCAGGTCGGCCGCGAACTGCCGCCTGCCCGCACTCAGGCTTCGCGGCTCGAACAAAGCGACCAGCCGGCGGCCGGGAAACCGTTGCCGGAGCCCGGCGAGCGACGCCGCGACCTCCGAGGCATGGTGGGCGAAGTCGTCGATGACGACGACGCCCGCCGCCTCGCCGACGACCTCGAGCCGCCGCTTGACGCCCCGGAAGGTGGCGAACGCCTCCAGGACGGCGTCTCGCTCCAGACCGTCGGCGCGGGCCGCCGCCCACACCGCCATCGCGTTCAGGGCGTTGTGCTCGCCCCAGACGCCGAGTTCGATCCGCTGGCGGTCGCCGGCTTTTTCCAGTTCGAAGGAGATTCCGTGTTCGCCGCCTTCGACGGGGCCGGCGAGCCGGACGTCGCCGGCCTCGACACCGTAGGTCACGACCCGGCAGGGGCTCGCCGGCAACAGCCGCTCGACCGTCGGATAGTCGGCGCAGGCGATCAGCAGTCCGCCCCGCGGCAGCCGTTCGACGAGTCCGAGGAAGGCGCGCTCCAGCCCCTCGAAGTCGGGATAGAGGTCGACGTGGTCGTGCTCCAGGCTGGTCAGGATCACGGTCTCCGGCCGGTAGTGCCAGAACTTGGGGCCGCGGTCGAAGTAGGAGGCGTTGTACTCGTCGCCCTCGATCGCGAAGCGCGGTCCGCCGCCGAGCGCGAACCCCGAGGCCAGACCGATCGGCGCGCCGCCGATGAGATAACCGGGATCGGCGCAGGCGCGGGAGTAGACCCAGGCCGCCATCGCCGTCGTCGTCGTTTTGCCGTGGCTGCCGGCGACGACCAGCGGCTTCCGATCCCTGAGCACGAAGCGGTCGAGCGCTTCGGGCATCGACAGCCGCGGCAGGCCGCCTTCTTCCGTGGCAACCGCCTCCGGGTTCGTCCGCGGCACCGCGTTGCCGACGATCACGAGGTCCGGCCGCGGCTCGAGGTGAGCCGGGTCGTAGCCGACCAGGGGCTCGATTCCCGCACGGGCCAGGATGTCGCTCGTCGGCGGGTAGAGGGGTCCGTCCGACCCGCGCACGTCGTGGCCCAGATCGCGCAGCAGGCAGGCGAGCGGCGCCATGCCGGTGCCGCCGATCGCGATCAGGTGGATGTTCAAGGGAGCGGCTACGAGCGCGATGGCCGCTTCCAGATGCTGGCCTCGTCCTTCGCCTTGGCCGGACCGCTGCGGCGGCGTTCCAGCGCCTCTTCCATCTCCGCCAGGCGGGGGGCCAGGCAGCTCTGCTGCAGTTCGGTCAGCTCGGCGATCCCGGCCAGCGCCAGGTCGAGAAGGCCGTCGAACTCGGGGCGCGTGAACACGCGGCCCTCGGCGGTGCCCTGGACCTCGATCAGGTTGCCCTCGCCGGTCGCCACGACGTTCAGGTCGACCTGGGCGTCCCGGTCCTCGACGTACTCCAGGTCGAGCAGCAACTCGTCCTGGCAGATCCCGACCGAGACGGCGGCCACGGAATGGACGACGGGCCACCTCTTCAGGTCGCCCTCGAGCAGCATCCGGGCCAGCGCCGCGACCGTCGCCACGTAGGCGCCGGTGATCGAAGCGGTGCGGGTGCCGCCGTCGGCCTGGATGACGTCGCAGTCGACCGCGATCGTGACTTCCGGGAGTTTCTTCAGGTTGACCGCCGACCGGAGCGAACGGCCGATCAACCGCTGGATCTCCGCCGTCCGTCCCGAGGGCCGCCCGCGGGACACCTCCCGCCGCGAACGGGTCAGGGTCGCCCGCGGCAGCATCGCGTACTCCGCCGTCAGCCAACCCTGCCCCTTGCCGATCAGGAAGGGGGGCACCCGCCGCTCCACACTTGCGGAGCAGAGCACCCGGGTGTCGCCGCACTCGATCAGCGCCGAACCCTCGGCGAACTTCATCGCGTCGAGCTCGATCGTCACCGGGCGCAGTGTGGAAGCCGACCTGTCTCCGCTCCGGCTGAAGCCGCCGCCTCTTTTCGTCACGATGTCTCGACCTCCTCCCCTGCCCCCGAAGTTCCTGCCGACTCGTCCACGTCGATCCACTCGAGCGTTGCCGGCTCGCCGAGGATCCGCTCGGCCAGTCTGGCAAACCGCGGACCGGCGTCGGTGGCGAAGAGTCTCACACTCGCCGACCTGGGACCAGCGCCGTCCGCCCATCCCCTGCCGCGCAACTCCTGTTCCACCAGGGCGCCGGTCGACTCGGCCGAGTCGACGAGGGTGATCTCCGGGCCGCAGACCCACTCCAGCACGCCGCGCAGCATCGGGTAGTGGGTGCAGCCGAGCAGCAGCGTGTCGATCCCCTCGGCCAGCAGCGGTTCGAGATACCGCGCCACGATGCTCCCGGTGATCTCGTCCTCCTCCCAGCCCTCCTCGACCAGCGGAACCAGCAGCGGGCAGGCCCGCTGACTGACGCGGAGGCGCGGGTCGAGGCGGCGGATCGCCTCCTCGTAGGCCCCCGACCGCACCGTCGATTCGGTGGCGATGACGCCGACATGCCGGCGCGCCGACGCCACCGCCGCCGAGGCGCCCGGCTCCAGCACGCCCCAGTGCGGCGCCCGCACGACGAGGTCGTCGAGCGCCATGGCGGAGGCCGTGTTGCAGGCCACGACCAGGGCGTCGACGTCGCGGCGCTCCAGGAAGTCGACGTTCGCCTGGGAGTAGCGGAGCACGGTCCGCCGCGACTTCGTGCCGTAGGGCAGGCGGGCGGTGTCGCCGAGGTAGAGGATCGAGGCGCCGGGCAGGCGGCGCCGGAGCGCGGCAACCACGGTCAGGCCGCCGACGCCCGAGTCGAAGACGCCGATCAGGGGCTGCGCTCCGGGCATCGCTCAGAGGTCCGCGGAAGGCTCCGCGTTGCGGTCGAGATCGGGCAGCAGCGGCCGGCTCGTGTCGACATGGCCGGCGAAGGTCAGGCGCTGCTCGCCGTTCCACATCAGCACGACGCGCTCGATGCCCAGGTTGCTCGCGGTCAGGCTGTTCACCAGGCTGTAGACGGCGAGCAGTTCCTCGCGCAAGCCCATCGCGTGCCGCTCGAAGCGCAGCGCGGTGCCGGTCCGCGCGACCGTCAGGTCGACGTAGGCGACGCCGTTGACCAGGTCGAACGCCTGCAAGCGGACGTCGGACGGCAGGGCGGGAAACATCTCCTCGTCCTGGTCCGGCGGGTCGCCGCCGGCCGGGCTCGGACCGGGACCGTCGATCAGTGCCTGGACGATCGCCGCCGCCGTCTCCTCGACGCTGCCGGCGGCCGGAATCGCCCGCGGCTCGCAGCGGAGCAGTCCGTCGGCCGCCGGGAAGCAGAGGGTCGCGAAGAAGTCCTCGCCCTCCGCGACGAGTTCCACCTCGCCGTCGACGGCGCCGTCGACGTCACCGTCGCCGCATGCCCCAAGCACCACGAGCAGCGCGGGCAACAAGACGGCGGCGAGGGGCCAGAGGCTCGAACGCGGCCGGTTCACGATCGCGCGCCCTCGGCTGCCGTCTCCGCGGCGCCCGTCATGACGCCCCGGTAGAGCCGGATCGCCCGGCCGATCGCCTCGAACACCTCGCGGCCGCGCGGGCCGTCGAAGACCGGAGTCTTCTCGCCCTCGCTGTCCACGACCTCCTCGTACCCGAACTCGATCAGGACCGCCGGCATCGACGCCCCGGTCAGCACCCGCAGGGGCGCGCGCCGGAAGCCCCGATTCGGCAAGTCGAGCGCGTCGCCGACCTGGGTCTGGATCAGTCGGGCGAGCAGCGCGCTGCGCTCGAGCTGGCCGTCCTGCACCCGGTCCCAGGGTTCGAGCGGCGGGATCACGACCGGAGGCTCTTCCTCCTCCGGTTCCGACTCCAGATCGTCGAACTCCTCGTCCTCAAGGGCCTCGGGCGCTCGTGCGTCCTCGGCGACCTCGAGAGCCGCGTCGACCTCCGGGTCCACTTCCAGGTCCGCTGCCGACTCGTCCCCCTCCGGTTCGAGCGACGCCGGAGGCGGATCGAGAACCCACGCCTGGAACGCGCTTCCCGGCAGGAGCGCCTCGGCGCCGCTCACGTGCAGCGACACGAAGAGGTCGGCCTCGTACTGGTTGGCCAAGGACGTGCGATTCTCGAGCGTGACCGTGCTGTCGCCGTTGCGGGTCAGCACCACGCGCGCCCCCAGCTCGGATTCCAGGTGCGACCCGAGCGCCTCGGCGATCCTGAGTGCGAGGTTCTTCTCGCTCTGGCCGAACGGCGCCCGGACGCCGTTGTCCGTCCCGCCATGGCCCGGATCGAGGACGATCCGGAACTCGCGCCGTTCCTCCTCCGGCCGCGACGTCGCGCGCGGCTGAAGTCCCGGCCGTCCCCGCGTGATGTCGAGGACGAGCTGGACCCGCGGCGGACGGCCCAGGAGGTACGGCTCGGACGCCTCGGCCTGAGGCGCCAGACCGATGTCGACCGAACGCTCTCGCACTTCGATCCAGCGCACGAGGGGATCGTTCAATCGCACCCGGCGGCGCGGGTCCATCACTCCGCTCAGCAGCCGCAGGCGCACGCCGGCGCGGTCACGATCGACCTGAAAGCGGGGCCGGCCGGAGAACGTCACGACGAGCGTGGTCGCGCCGAGGTCGTGAACGCGGTCCACCTCCACGTCGAGGCGGCGCTCGCCCGTCCTGTCGACACGAAGCAGGCCCCGCCGCCGGTCGAAGTCGAAGCGGTAGCCGAGCGTCTCCGGATACGCCCGCGCCAGCGCGTCGACCGGCACGAACAGGTGACGGGGCTCCGGCTCCTCCGGCGGGGGCACGGGCTCTTCCTCTTCCCCATCGTCCTCCGACTCCGACGCTTCCCCGTCGTCCTCCTCCTCTTCGTCGGGGTACACCGGTTCCGGCTCGATCCACGGCCTGATCGACAGGTTGTGGACCTCGCCGTCGACTGTCACCGTCCTGCTCAGGGGTCCGAGAACGACCTCCCGCCCCGCTACGCGAACCGTGTGCGCCTCGCCGAGCGGACCGATCTCGAGGTCCCCTCCCAGCGCCTCGACGACGGGAGCCAGCGCGACCAGCGGCCCGGAGGAAGAGCGGGCCCAGGGCAGCGGCACGAAGTCACGGCCGACGACGATCGTCCCCGCTTCGTGGGAGAGAATGACCGTCTCCGGCTCGTCGTCCCTCTGCGCCGACGCCGGCGCGAGCGGCGAGAGCCCCAGGGCCGCTGCCAGCAGTCCGGAGGCACACCAAGGGATGCCGCGTCGGAGAGACACTACGGCAACCTAACACCACCGCGGGCAGGCCTGATTCCGGGCCTGCCGGGGCGAACCACGTACACGCGCTGGTAGCCCGTACGGGATTCGAACCCGTGTTACTGGCGTGAGAGGCCAGCGTCCTAGACCCCTAGACGAACGGGCCACGCGTGCGCAGGGCCGCGCAATTTAGCACAGCCTGCCCGTGGTCAGGGCGCCTCGGACGAAGCACTGCTGACGGTAACCTGCGTGTCGGGATTCAGGTCCTGATTGGGGTCGACCAGATGGCCGCCCGGGAAGCTGACCGAGACCACCGGGGCGGACGTATCGAGGCACAGAAGGTGGTTGTTGTCCCGGTCCCCCAGATCCGCGAGCGCCGCCGGAGCGATCTCGTCACTCGAACCGTCCGGACGCTCCACGGTCACGCGATAGAGGACGCGCTCGGCGTCGCCCAGTTCGTCGCCATCCGGCAGTCGTACGCCTCCGGCCCAGGTCGCCCGGACCACCTGCCGGGTGCCTTCCGGACAGGCGGTCCCCCGGCTCTCGGTCGACCATCGGTCCTCGGGTACCACCTCCGCCAGCACCAGAGAGGGCCCGGCATCGAGCGGCGTGACACTCGTCTCCGTTCCGCGAAAGTTCACCGGCTCGCCAGCTACTCCATCCGAAAGCAGGTCGCCGACAACGAGCACCTTCACCGGTGGGTCGTTGTCCGCGTTGCCGAACTCGCCGATGAGGAGGACGGTCCTGAGTTCGCCTGGATCGCCGGCCGGCCTGAGGGTTGTGCAGAGGGGAGTGCGTTCAGACCCCGACTGCGTGACGATCCGGAAGTCCCCGGGCTGCAAGGTCTCCGCGTCCACGGTATGGGACAGCACGACCGGCATGCCGTCCTGCCCGGCCGCGCCCTGGCAGAGGAGATTCGCCCCGGCCGGCAGGGCGTTGTCCAACCCGAAGAAGGCCGACAGCGGGCGCGCCGTTTCGCCGTTCGCAGCCGGCGCACCCGGCCCGGTCCGCGATGCGTCCTGCGCGACCGCGGCACCGGCTGCGGCAGCGAGCACTGCCGCGGCCATCGCGGCAACCAACAAGGATCGATCATTCACTTCGGCTTCTCCCTGGTTGTTCCGGCGAGACGTGGTCGTCACTCCGCGAGCCGCCACCTCTGCGGCGCCACGAAACCGTCACGACCCTCCCAGAAGATCGGCACATGCTCCTCCGGCTGCAGGGCGCGAAACGCAAGCGCCTTCCCGGTCAGGCGCGCGGCGATCTCCGGGTGCTCGGCCGACAGGTCATTCTGCTCGCCGGGATCGTCTCCGAGGTGAAAGAGCATGGTCTGCGATTCGGCGAGCGCCGCGCGGTCGAGCGGTTCGGGGCCGATGACGATCAGCTTCCAGTCCCCTTCCATCGCCATGAGCTGCTCGCGCTCGTTGCTCAACTGGGCGCACCAGGAGTAGAAGTCGCGGTCGCCGGCGACGTCGGCGCCCCGAAGCGCCGGCAGGGCATCGCGGCCGTCCAGCCCGAGATCGGGACGGTCGGAGGCGGCCGCGGCCTCCATCAGCGTCGGCATGACGTCGAGATAGTTGAGCGGCGCGGCGATCGAACCGCCCCCGCTCACCCCGCCAGCGGGCCAGCGCGCCGCCGCCGCGACACGGATGCCGCCTTCGAAGACGTTGCCCTTGGAACCGCGGAAAGGCCGGTTGTCGCCGATGCCCGTGTCGCCGCCGTTGTCCGAGAAGAACCACACCAGGGTGTCGTCCGCCACGCCGGCCTCGTCGAGAGCGTCGAGGATGCGGCCGATGCCGGCGTCCATCGCGTGGACCATCGCGCCGGTGATCCTGCGGTTGCGGAGCCGGCCTTCCACGTCCTCGAGGCGCGCCCGGCTCATCGCGTGACCGCCGAACCACTCGTACTTCTCCGGCG
>JAPOXA010000202.1 GCA_026707325.1 Acidobacteriota bacterium
CCCCCGCCACCGACCTCGCCTTCCATCTCGTCGTCACCGATCCCGACGGCCAACGGTGGACCCACCGCAACCACGCCGGACACACCGCCCAACCGCGAAGCGACACCGCCGCCTTCGAATGCCGGTAGGAAGATCGACCCCGGCCGCGTAGACTGATCTCCATGACGCGGAACTTGCCCAGGAAGGCGGCCGAGCGGACCAGCCTCGGCGTGCTCATCAGAACAGCGCGCGCACCCGCTCCTTCAGTTCCTTCAGTCGCTCCCCGGCGTCGCCGGTCGGCGCCGGCCACAGCACTCGCCGCTCTTCAAGCTGGCGATCGAGCCGATGCCACAGTTCGGCGTTCTTGACCGGGCCGCCGCTCCTGGTCCTCCACCGGTTCCGCTTCCAGGCGTGGATCCAGAGCGCGGCGCCGCGCCTGAGGTAGTCGTTGCCGGTGTAGACGGCGGCCGGTTGACCGGGCGGCAGAGCGCCGAGCAACTCCAGCACGCTCTCGAGTTCGAGGCGATTGGGCGTCGTGCCGCGGGCGCCGCCGGATCGCTCGATGACCCCCTCGGGCGTCACCAGTTCGGCAATCCACGCGCCGCGCGAGCCGACGCAACGCACCTTGAGGAAGATCCGCGCGCTGTCGGGCGGGATCGCCTCGTCCGAGCCAGGTTCCGCCGACGAGCCGCCGCCGCGAGACTCGATCTCCGCGCTGGCCAACGCGTCGACCCGCTCGTTCCACTCGTTGCCGGCATGACCCTTGACCCAACGCCAGCGAACACGGTGACGCTTGTTCAGGCCTTCCAGGCGCCGCCACAGGTCGACGTTCTTGACCGCGCCGCCATCGCGGCGCCGCCAGCCCTGGGCTCTCCAGCGCCCCAGCCAGGATGTGATGCCCTGCCGGACGTACTGGGAATCGGTGTATAGCTCGACAGCGCTCGGTTTCCGGAGGGCCGCGAGAGCCGAGATCGCCGCCTGGAGCTCCATCCGGTTGTTCGTCGTGCTCGGCGCGCCGCCGGAAATCTCCTCGACGTCACCCGACGAATCGAGAATGACCGCCGCCCAACCACCCGGGCCGGGGTTCGGGCTGGCGCCGCCATCGGTGTAGATGACAAGGGTCGGCCAGCCGACAGGCTCGGTGCTCACGACGGCAAGAATGTAGCAGCCGGCGCTCGAGGCGCCGCCCAAGAGATCGCGTCACCCCGGAGGCGGTCTTGCGCGAAGCGGACAGCCAAGTCCGGCAGCGTAGACTACGCGCCGATGATCGACCTGAAGCGAACGATCCGCCCGCGGGGGTGGGCAATGCTTCCGGCAATCGCGCTCATAGCCGCGCAGGCGGCGGGCCAGGAGGACTCCGATCCCTTCGAGGGAATCGAGTTCCGGCTCGTCGGTCCCAGCCGCGGCGGCCGGGTAACCGCGGTGGCCGGGCACCCGTCTCACCCCTACACCTTCTACATGGGCTCGACCGGCGGCGGCGTCTGGCGCACGACGAACGCGGGCATCTCCTGGGAGAACCTGAGCGACGACTACTTCCGGGCCGGCTCGGTCGGCGCGGTGACCGTGGCGCCGAGCGATCCCAACGTGATCTACGTGGGGATGGGATCGGCCCAGCCCCGCGGCAACGTGTCCATCGGCGACGGCGTGTACCGCTCGATCGACGGGGGCGAGAGCTGGCAGCACATCGGCTTGCCGCGGGCCGGCGCCATCAGCAAGGTCGAGGTGCATCCGAACGACCCGAACGTGCTCTGGGTCGGCGTGCTCGGCCAGATCTTCGGCAGCAACCCAGAGCGGGGCGTGTACCGCTCTACGGACGGCGGCGAGACCTGGGAGCAGGTGCTCTACATCTCCGACGACGCCGGGATCGCCGACCTGGAGCTCGACCCGTTCAATCCGCGCGTCCTCTACGCCGCCGCCTGGCGGGTCGAGCGCAAGCCCTGGACCCTGATCGACGGCAGCGACGAGGGCGGCCTGTTCCGCTCCACGGACGGCGGCGACACCTGGGAGCAGCTCGAGGGCGGCCTGCCCACCGGGGTCCTCGGCCGGATCGGCGTTTCCGCGTCGCCGGCCAGGCGCGGCCGTCTGTGGACGATCATCACCGCGGCGGATGGCCGCGGCGGCATCTTCCGCTCCGAGGACCACGGCGACACCTGGAAGAAGGTGAGCGACGAGCCGGAACTGCTCACCCGCGGCTGGTACTACAGCCACATCGACGCCGACGCGGCCGATCCGAACACGGTCTGGGGCTCGAACGTTCGCTTCTTCCGTTCCGTCGACGCCGGGGCCACCTGGGAACGGGTCGGCACGCCGCACGCCGACAACCACGACCTCTGGATCAACCCGGAGCACCCCTACATCATGGTGCAGGGGAACGACGGCGGCGCCAACGTGAGTGTCGACGGCGGCCGCTCCTGGTCCACCCAGAACAACCAGCCGACGGCCGAGTTCTACCGGGTCACCGTCGACAACCAGTTCCCCTATCGGATCTACGGCGCCCAGCAGGACAACAGCACGATCTCGGTGCCGTCGCGCCCCATGCCCGAACTCACGGCGACCCAGCACTGGCACTCGGTGGCCGGCGCCGAGAGCGGGCACATCGCCGTCCACCCCGAGCAGCCCCATCTCGTCTACTCGGGCAACTACCTGGGCCGGATCGACCGCTACGACCACCGCAGCGGCATCGCCCGCAACATGATCCTGTACCCCCAGATGCAGGACGGCACGGCGCCGCGCGACCTGCGCTACCGCTTCCAGTGGAACGCGCCGATCCTCATCTCCCGGCACGATCCCGACGTCGTCTACCACACGTCGAACTACGTCCACCGCACCCGCGACGGTGGCTGGACGTGGGAGACGATCTCGCCCGACCTGACGACCGACGACGACGAGAAGCAGGGAGTGCCCGGCGGACCCGTCCAGCACGACCACACCGGCGTCGAGGTCTACAACACGATCTTCGCGCTCGCCGAATCGCCGCGTACGGCGGGCGAGATCTGGGCGGGCAGCGACGACGGCCGCATCCACGTCAGCCGTGACGACGGAGCCACCTGGAACGACGTGACGCCGGCCGCGACGCCGGCCGACGGCACGGTCAACTCGATCGACGTCTCCCACCACGACCCGCAGCGCGTCTACGTCGGCGTCTACCGCTACCGGATGAACGACTACACGCCGTACATCTTCCGGACCGACGACGGCGGCGAGAGCTGGAGGACCGTGACCGATGGTCTGCCGGCCGACCATTTCGTGCGCGTCGTGCGTGAAGATCCACGGGCCTCCGGCCTGCTCTTCGCCGGCACCGAGTTCGGTCTCTATGCCTCCTTCGACGGCGGGGACTCCTGGGCTTCGTTCCAGTTGAACCTGCCGCGGACGCCGATCACCGACCTGCTGATTCACGAGAACGTCGGCAATCCGGACCTGGTCCTGGCGACCCAGGGCCGGAGCTTCTGGGTGCTCGACGACCTCGGTGCCGTGCGCGAACTCGCCGGGGAAGTCGCTGCCGGCACGGTGCGCGATGTACCCCGGCTGTTCGCCCCCGAGCCCACGGTCCGCATCGACCGGCCCGGCAGCGGCGGGGGCTTCACCAATGGCGCCTCGATCTGGTTCGACCTCCCCGAAGAGCCGGCGGGCCGCGTCGAGCTCGTGATCTCTCCTGACGGCAGAAACCGGGTGCTACGGCGCTTCGTGTCGGTGCCGGAAGGCGAGGAGATCGAGGGCGGGGACGAGGAGCGTCCACGGATCGAGTCCTTCGAGGCGAAGACGGGACTCAACCGGGTCGTCTGGAACCTGCGCGGCCAGGCGCCCCACCTGGTCGAAGGCGCGATCATGTCCCTGTCGTACACCGGCGGCCCCTACCTGCCGCCGGGGACCTACCGGGCCACGCTGACGGTCGCCGGCAGCGCTGAGCCCGAGACCGACGACTGGTCAGACAGCCGGACCTTCGAAGTGCTGGCCGACCCACGGCTCGAGGACATCTCCCAGGCCGATCTGGAGGAGCAGTACGCGATGCTCGACCAGTTGTCGGCGCGGTTGACGGCGACCCACGACGCGATCGCCGGCCTGCGCAGCGTCCGGGAACAGGCGGGAACGCTCGAGGAACGTCTCGACGAAGCCGGCGCCGCCGAGCTGAGACCGGCCGTCGAGGCGATCCTGGAGCGAGCCGGGGATCTCGACGAGCGGCTGATCCAGTCGCGGAGCCGCGTCTCCCAGGATGCGCTGAACTTCCAGCCCCGAATCGACAACCAGTACGCCTACCTCTACACTCACGTCTTCGGCAACACCGCCCGGCCGACGGCCGGCGCGCGGCGCCGCCTTGAAGACCTCGAGGCCGAACTCCTGCCGATCCTCGAGGCCGTATCCGAGTTGACCGGACCGCAGCTTGAAGAACTGAACCGGCGAGCCCGGGAGCTGGCGATTCCCGCCGTCCAGCCGCCAGCCGGCCGATAGAAGAACTCCCGTACCGCAATCGTTCGATGCCGCGACACCACCTCCAGCGCGGCGCTATCGCGCTGATCGCCCTCCTTGCGGCCGGCGACGGCAGTGCTCTGGCGCAGGTCGAAACGCGGAGCGATCGTCCGCAGCTGCGCGCCCAGCGTCTCGCCGAGGCCCCCATCATCGACGGCGAAGTGCTCGGCGAGGAGCTTTGGCTCGATGTCGACTTCGGCACCGGCTTTCAGCAGGTGGAGCCGTTCGAGGGCGAAGCGGCGAGCGAACGGACCGAAGTGCGGATCGCCTTCGACGACGCCAACCTCTACCTCGCCGTCATCTGCTTCGACCGTGAGGCCTCCTCCCTGGCCATCTCCGACAGCCGCCGCGACGCCATGCTCCAGAACGAGGACAGCTTCCGGGTCATCCTGGACACTTTCGGCGACCGGCAGAACGGCTTCGTCTTCGGCACGAACGTCGCGGGCATCCAGTACGACGGCCAGTTCACGAACCAGGGCCGTGGTGGCGGCGGAAGCTCCTCTCGCAGCTTCAGCTCCGGCGGCGCCAACCTGGATTGGGACACCTCCTGGACCGTCCGGACGTTGAGCGGCGACTTCGGCTGGAGCGCGGAGATGGCGATTCCCTTCCGCAGTCTCCGGTACGGGTCGGGCCAGGCGGTCTGGGGCCTGAACTTCGAGCGCAACATCCGGCGCAAGAACGAGACCGCGTTCTGGGCCCATCTCGGCCGCCAGCACGACCTGTTCCGGGTGTCGGAAGCCGGGCGCCTGGTCGGCGTGGAACCGCCGCGCCAGCGCAATCTGCAGTTGACTCCCTACGTCCTGAGTTCCGGGCGCGAGAACGTGGACGGCAGCGCCGACGACAGCGAAGTCGGCCTGGACCTGAAGTACGGCGTCACCCCGAGCCTGACGCTTGACTTGACCGTCAACACCGACTTCGCCCAGGTGGAAGCCGACGATCAGCAGATCAACCTGGACCGCTTCAGCCTGTTCTTCCCCGAGAAGCGGCCGTTCTTCTTGGAGAACTCCGGTCTCTTCCGAGTCGGCAGCCGGTCCTCGTTCCGGGGCAGCACGGAGCTCTTCTTCAGCCGGCGGATCGGCCTGAGCGGAGGCCGGCCGGTCCCGATTCTCGGCGGCGTCCGGCTGTCGGGAAGGGCCGGGGCGTACAACGTCGGCTTTCTGAACATGCAGACGGACGACCTGGGGGACATCCACGGCAACAACTTCACGGTCGCGCGGCTCGGCCGCGAGTACCGCAACCGGAGCCGGGCCGGCGTGCTGGTCGTCAACCGCGAGGGCACGGGCTCGCTGGCGCCGGACGGCGACCGCAACCGGACCTACGCCGTCGACGGCCAGGTCGGCATCGGGCAGTTCACGGACATCTCGGGCTGGGCGGCCGCAACGGAAACCCCCGGCCTGACCGGCCGGGACCATGGTTTCGGCCTCGATGGCGGCTACAGTTCCCCGTTCTGGCGCTGGCGTCTCGGCTATGCCGAGATCGGGGAGGACTTCAACCCCGAGGTCGGTTTCCTCAGCCGCTCCGGCTACCGCCAGTTCAACGGCTATGCCCGGCGTCGCTTCCGCCCGGCGGGTGAGGGCCGCGTCAAGGAGTTCGGCCCGCGTGTCTTCTACGACGGCTTCTGGAACTTCGACGGCTACCAGGAGACGCAGCGCTATTCCGTCGGCGGCGAAGTCGAATTCCGGAACGGAGCGCAGATCAGCCTCTCCGCCGGCGGCCGCTACGAGGGGCTCCTCGAACCCTTCACGCTCGCCGGCATCGTGCACGTACCCGCCGGCGAGTACGACGACCACGGCTTCTTCCTGTTCGGCAACACCAACCGGGGGCGCGCCGTGAGCCTGTTCGTCAGAGTCCAGGGCGGGGGTTTCTTCGGCGGCAACCAGCTCGTACTGGATCCCTGGCTGAGCATCCGCCTCGGCGACTACCTGACGTCCGAGCTGAGCTGGTCTTACAACGACATCGACCTCCCGATGGGCGCCTTCAAGACCCACCTCGGTAGCCTGCGCGTCACCTACGCCTTCAGCACCAGCCTGCTCCTCCAGGCCCTGATCCAGTACAACGACCTGAGCCACACCGTGAACACGAACGTCCGCTTCAGTTGGCTGAACGAGGCGAACCGCGGACTCTTCGTCGTCTACAACGAGATCTCGGAATTCGGTCTGCTCGGCCTGGACACGCCGGACCGGAGCCTGGCCGTCAAGTTCAACCGCACCTTTGACGTCTTCCGCTAGCGCCGTGTCTCCCCGGCTGGCCAGTCCCCATCGCGCCGGACGCAGCGTCGTGATGGCGCGCCGGGGCATGGTCGCCACATCCCACCCCGCCGCCACGCTGGCCGGGCTCGACATGCTGCGGGCCGGCGGCTCGGCGATCGACGGCGCGGTCGCGGCTGCCGCGATGCTGGCGGTCGTCGAGCCCATGATGACCGGCATCGGCGGCGACGCCTTCCTGCTCTACCACCTCGCCGATCCCGACGGCGGACGCGGCGAGCTCCTGGGCCTGAACGGCAGCGGCCGCTCGCCCCTGGCCCTGAAGCGAAGCGACATCGCCGGGCCGGCGATCGATCCGGACACCTGGCCGGCGGTCACGGTCCCCGGCGCCGTCGATCTCTGGCAGACCGCGCACCGGCGCCTCGGACGGCTTCGCTTCGCCGACCTGCTCGGTCCGGCGATCGAAACCGCTGAAGCGGGCTTCCCCGTCAGTGAGCGCGTCCAGTCTATGTGGCGAGCCTGCGTCCCGCGACTCCGCGGAGACCGCGCGGCGGCGGAGCACTACCTCACCTCTGGCGAAGCGCCCGCGCTCGGCGCGGTGTTCCGGTCCCCGGCCCTCGCGCGATCTCTGCGGCGGATCGCGGAAGGCGGCCGCGACGCCTTCTACGAGGGTCCGATCGCGGAGGAGATCGTTCGCTACGCCCGCGGCACCGGCGGCTTTCTCGAGCTGGAGGACCTCCGGCGCCACGAGTCGACGTGGGTCGATCCGATCGGCACGATGTACCGCGGCCGGGAGGTTTCCCAGTTGCCGCCCAACGGTCAGGGACTTGGCGTTCTCCTGATGCTCAACCTGCTGGAGAACTTCGACCTCGCCTCAATGGACGTGGCCGGAACCGAGCACACCCATCTGCTGGTCGAAGCGAAGAAGCTGGCCTACGCCGATCTCCATGCCCATGTCGGCGACCCGGAGGCGGAGCCGCTCCGGGGCGCCGGAGGCGTCCCGCTGGCGGAACTGCTGGACAAGGCTTACGCCCGCGAGCGCAGCCGCCTGATCGATCCGGGCCGGGCGGCGGACGGCGCCGCTCCGGGCGGCATCCCGTCCGGTGCCGCCGGGGTGGGCTCCGACACCGTCTACCTGGCCGTCGTCGACGGCGAGGGCAACGCCGCCTCCTTCATCAACTCCCTGTTCGCGCCCTTCGGCGCGGCGACCGCCGGCGGCGACACCGGCATCATGCTCCACTGCCGGGGCGCCGGCTTCAGCCTGGCGGCCGGCCATCCCAACGAGTACCGGCCCGGCAAGCGTCCCTTCCACACGATCATTCCCGGCATGGTCCTGGACCGGGGCCGGCTCGATCTCTGCTACGGCGTGATGGGCGGTCCGTTCCAGCCCCAGGGACACGTGCAGCTCCTGAGCAACCACTACGACCACGGGCTTTCTCTCCAGGCGGCGATCGACCGGCCCCGGTGGCGCCACACGGACGGCCTCGAGCTCCTGTGCGAGCTAGGCATGGAGCCCAGGTCCGTGGAGGGACTCGCGGCGCTCGGTCACCGCGTTCGCGGCGCCGGCGGCGCCGAGTTCGGCGGCGCCCAGGCAATCAGGGTCGACCGGCGGGGAACGCTCTACGGCGCCTCCGATCCGCGAAAGGACGGAGCGGCGCTCGGCTACTAACGGTCCGCGCGTCGCGACCGCCATGCAAGACTCGCCGGATGGACGATGCTGCGGCCCAGGCAGGAGACCGCACCGAGCAGCGGCAGATTGAACTCAGGATCGTCCAGTCGATCGCGGACATTCCGCAGGAAGCCTGGAACCGTCTCCTCCGGCCCGGCGACCGCCCGTTCCTGTCCTGGACCTTCCTCGAAGCCCTTGAACGGAACGGCTGCGTGGCGCCCAACCGCGGCTGGCTGCCCTTCCACCTGACCGCCTGGACCCCAGACGACGACCTGATCGCGGCCGCCCCCGCCTACATCAAGAACGATGGCATGGGCGACTTCTCGCGGGACTGGGCATTCGGCGACGCGGTGCAGGCGGTCGGCGGCCGTTTCTATCCGAAGCTGGTGGTCGGCGTGCCGTTCTCGCCGGTCACCGGGCGACGCATCCTCGCCGCCGCCGACCTCGACCCTGCGGTTGCCGCCAGACTCCTCGTGCAGCTTGCCACCCACACCGCCCGGGACGTCGGTGTGGCCTCGGTCCACGTCCTCTACCACAGCGCCCGGGAGGCCTCTGCCCTTGCCGCCGCCGGCCTCTCCCAGCGCGTCATGGTCCAGTACCACTGGCAGAACTACGACTACCGGAGTCCTGACGACTGGCTGGCGAAACTCCGTTCCAAGCGCCGCACCCAGTGCCGCCGCGAGCGCCGTGAACCGGCCCGGCAGGGCATCGCCATCCGCACCGTCCGCGGCGAGGAGATCGCCGTCGATCCCGAGCGTTGGGCCGAAACGGCGTTCCGTCTCTACTGCACCACCTGCGATCGGTACATGTGGGGCGGCCGCTACCTGAACCACGAGCTCTTCTCTGACCTGTTCAAGCTCCCCGGCAACGAGGTCGAACTGGTGATCGCCGAGCGCCAGGGCCGGGTTGTCGCCGGCGCGATCAACCTGCGCTCCGACACCCACCTCTACGGCCGCTATTGGGGCTGCCACGAGGAGCACCGCTTCCTGCACTTCAACGTCTGCCTCTACCACTCGATCGACGAGTGCATCGCCCGGGGCGTCCAGGTGTTCGAAGGCGGCGCCGGCGGAGAGCACAAGATCAGCCGCGGCTTCGAGCCCGCGCCCGTCTACAGCTCGCACCTGTTCATGGACGAGAAACTGAACTCGCTGCTCGGCGCGGCGCTTCGTCGCGACGCGAAGCGCCACCTCGAGGGAATCGAGGCGTGGCGGCGCAACCGGTCGCAGCTCGGCTAGCGCCGCACCTCGCTGCCCCATCCCGGACCTATAATCGAACCGCCATGCCGCATTTCGAAGACGACCAGCAGGGGGACAGCAAGGTCCTCACGAAGACGAAGACCAGAACCCGGCTGGCTCGGCCGCGCCTCTACAAGGTCCTCCTCCACAACGACGACTTCACCCCGCGCGAGTTCGTCGTCGTCGTCCTGCAGCACGTCTTCCACTTCACGGAATCCGACGCCTCGCGACTCATGCTCTACGTGCACAAGAACGGCGTCGGCGTCGTGGGCCTCTATCCGTTCTCCGTAGCCGAGACCAAGGTGGCCGAAGTCGGCAGTCTGGCCCAGCAGGCGGAAGTCCCGCTGCTCTGTACGATCGAGCCAGACACGGGGGACGGCGACGGCGACGGCGACGACGACGACAGCCGGGGCGACGACGGCCGGCACGGCGACGACGTCAACTGACGGCGCCGGGAGGGTAACGCCATCGCTTCCGTCCACATGACCGAGGATCTGCGGCAGTCGTTGCGGCGGGCCATGCTCGAGGCGTCCTCACGCCGGCACGAATACGTGACACTCGAGCATCTGCTGCTCGCCCTGTGCGGGGACCCGGTGGGCGCGAAGGCGCTGCAGGCGGTCGGCGTTCGCCTGCCTCGACTGGTTCGCGAGCTCGAGGAGTTCCTGGAGCAGCAACTGGAGACCCTGCCGCCGGTGCTCCCGGCCGACGCGGCGGACGAGACGGCCGGTTCGGCGCCAGCCGAGATGGACGGCACTCAGGACCAAGGCGCCGAGCACGTGCCGGAATCCGCTGACGAGGACGAATCGCCTCCCAAGCAGACGATCGCGTTCTGGCGCGTCATCGAGCGGGCGGCCATGCACGCCCACGGTGCCGGCAAGAGCGAACTGGACGCCGGCGCGGTGATCGCATCACTGATGCGCGAGAAGGAATCCCAGGCGGTCTACCTGCTCCAGCACCAGGACGTCACCCGCCTCGACGTCATCCGCTATCTCTCCCACGGCACGGTGAAGCAGGGCAGCGGCCTTCCCGCACCACAGCATGTCGAGCCTGACGCCGAAGGCGAGGAGGAGGAAGAGGTCGAGGATCCGCTGGAGCAGTTCGCTTCCAACCTGAACGAACGCGCCGCCGAAGGATCCATCGATCCGCTGGTCGGGCGGCTCGACGAAGTCCGGGTGCTCTGCGAGACGCTGGCCCGCCGGCGCAAGAACAACCCGGTGCTGGTCGGCGACCCGGGCGTCGGCAAGACGGCGATCGTCGAGGGGCTTGCGCTCGCAGTCCACGAAGGCAACGTGCCTGAGCTGATCTCCAAGGTCACGATCTACGCCCTGGACATGGGCGCGCTTCTGGCCGGAACCCGCTACCGCGGCGACTTCGAGCAGCGGCTCAAGGCGGTGATCGACCGGATCATCTCCGAGCCCGAGCACATCCTGTTCATCGACGAGATTCACACGATCGTCGGCGCCGGCGCGGTTTCGTCCGGCTCGCTCGACGCCTCGAACATCCTGAAGCCCGGTCTGGCCTCGGGCAAGCTGCGCTGCATCGGCTCGACCACCCACGCCGAGTACAAGGGCTCCTTCGACCGCGACCGCGCGCTGGCGCGCCGCTTCCAGATGATCGAGATCGAGGAACCGTCGGTCGAGGAGTCGGCGGAGATCCTGCGCGGCCTGCGCGACCGCTACGAGGAGCACCACGAGGTCAAGTACGCGGACGAAGCGCTCGACGCCGCGGCCGACCTCTCGGCCCGCTACCTGCTCGATCGCCGCCTACCCGACAAGGCGATCGACCTGGTCGACCAGGCCGGCGCCTCGAACCGCCTGATGACAAAGGACGAGCGCAAGGGCGTCCTCGACCCGGTCGACATGGAGCGGGTCGTCGCCTCGATGGCGAAGATCCCCGAGAAGTCCGTCTCCAGCGACGACCGTGACGCTCTCCTCAACCTGGAGGAGGAACTGAAGGCGGTCATCTTCGGCCAGGACGAGGCAATCCGCTCGATCTCGTCGGCCGTCAAGCTGGGCCGCGCCGGCCTGGGCACCCTGGAGCGGCCGATCGGCAGCTTCCTCTTCTCCGGTCCCACCGGAGTCGGCAAGACGGAACTCGCCCGCCAGCTCGCCCAGGTGCTCGGCATCGCCTTCACCCGCTTCGACATGAGCGAGTACATGGAGAAGCACACCGTGTCGCGGCTGATCGGCGCGCCGCCCGGCTACGTCGGCTTCGACCAGGGCGGCCTGTTGACCGACGCGATCCGCCGCACGCCCCACACCGTCCTGCTGCTCGACGAGATCGAGAAGGCCCATCCGGACGTCTACAACATCCTGCTCCAGGTGATGGACCACGCCACGCTGACCGACAACAATGGCCGCAAGGCGGACTTCCGGCACGTCATCCTGATCATGACGACGAACGTCGGCGGCCGGGACCTGACGACGAAGCCGATGGGCTTCGGCGACCGCTCGAAGCTCTCCGCCGAAGCCGCCTCGAAACCGGCGGTCGAACGGCTGTTCACGCCCGAGTTCCGCAACCGGATCGACGCCTGGGTCGTGTTCAAGGCACTCGAGATGGACTCCGTGCGGCTGATCGTCGACAAGCTCGTGGGCGAACTCGGCGGCCAGCTCGACGACCGCAAGATCGCTATCGAGTTGACCGACGCCGCCCGGAACTGGCTGGCCGAACACGGCTACGAGCCGGACTTCGGCGCCCGGCCGATGCGCCGCCTGATCGACGAGAAGATCAAGCGCAAGCTGGCGGACGAGATCCTCTTCGGCAAACTGGCCGACGGCGGCAAGATCGTCGTCGACGCGAAGGAAGACGCGTCCCTCGAAGACGGCCTGCTCCTCAGGACCCGGCGCAAGCGCCGGGCGAAGAAGAAGAGGCCTAACTGAAGACACTGGGACTCCCCACCATTCTGCAAGTGGCGTAATCGCCGGCGGTCGTCGCTGTG
>JAPOXA010000203.1 GCA_026707325.1 Acidobacteriota bacterium
GCGACGTTCCAACTCCCCAACGCACCACGCACCACCGTGAACCGCCAACAACCCTATTCTTCAGCAAGCCCCTAGATCACGGTTCGTCTCCTCCGCCCTCTGGAAGATCTGATCCATGAGAGTGGGCTGACCGTCGGCCGGAGCCTCGACTGCCCGCCCCCGGGTTGTTGGTTGGCCGCCGGCGTGGGCTGAGCCGGTTGATGCAAGCAGATCGATCACCGCTCTCGCTCGCCAAGCTTCCGGCGGCCCGGTTGCGAGTTCGATTGCCACGTCGAGCGTCAGGTCGATGACGTACTCGAGCAGCAGAGCGTTGTAGTCATCCTCGAAGTTGATGTGGCGGCGGTCGAGAGAGCCGTAGAACGGGGCGTTGACGTGGGTGCCCGTTTCGGTCGGTTCTTCCGTCGGCAGGAAGATGACCAGCGTGCCGGGTTCCGGCGAGGCGGTGTCTTCGACAGCTACGGCGACGTCGACCTGGCGTAGTTCCGGCCAACGGTTCGGCAGATGTCTGACGGCTTGCTTGATCCGTCGCTCTTCCGCAGGATCGTCGCTCCCTCCAAGGGAGCGGGCCCAGACCCGGAAAGTCCGGCCCGTGTCTTCCGGAGCGCCACCGGACGAAGGATCGACACGCACGAGTTCCTCGCGGGTAGGACGCGCCCCCGGAAGGCCGTCGGCCGATCGAGCGGCTCGCTCCAGCACACGGCGGTTGCCGTCGACCGCGACGGTCAGTTTCTTAACGTGCGCAAGGAAGACGGTCGACTTGGCGTCGAGTTGTTCAAGCTGGTTCGTGATCGACTCGATGGCCTCGTCCACCGTGCCGGTTCTGCCTCCGTCCAGCCTGAGCCGGACGACCGTCACATGACCGTTGCGGAGAAGCTCGGCCACCTCTTCCGGGATGCCGCCGACCTGAAGCGGAATGGAGTACGGTGACAGGTAGTCCCGTGCTTCGCCAAGGGCGTCCAAGCTTGTCTCGGCGAGTCGCTGCCGGTAGGCGGAGTGGTTCCTGCTTGCCCAATCGATGATTGCGCCATCTGGGTCAAGTGGCCCGCCTGAAGGTCCGCTGTCGTTGTCGATTTCGGAGAGGGCCTGCTCGACGAGTCGCCGCGTTCCCGCCTGGTCGAATTCGAATGCAAAGGCCGGGCTGCCTTCGTCAGCCGCCGTGGACCAGATCTGGGGCCGGGTCGACACCTCAAGAACGCTCTGAAAGCCGAGCCCCTTGTTGCCGACGCTCTTGTTGGGGTCCTTCGGGCTCTGGCCGAGTTGACAGATCCCCTCGAAGTCCTTGCGTCGGAAAGGTCGGCCGCTGTTCGCGACTAACAGTTCGGGCTCGGGGCCGCTGGTGAGCACGAAGGAGATCCGCCGGGGGTCCTTTGGCCCGGCGCCGGCGAGCGCGTCGTGGGCGTTCTGCAGGAGTTCCAAGATGCAGCGGCCACGATACTCCTGCGTGATCTGGCCCCTCAGACTGGCGACCGTTCGGTATCTGGGGTTTCCGCTTGTCAGATCGTCGAAGAACGACTGCACTTCCCGCCGGGCGAGAGATCGGATGAGGCGGTCGCCCTCCTGTCGGGCTGGTGTCCTCAAGACGTGCGTCGGCGTACTGTCCAAGGCGGGGCGGCGGCTCTCGTCAGGCTGGGTCAGGTGCCGGGGCGTCGCCCGTGGCAAGGGCCCGGAACAGATCGATCTCCGTCTTGCAGGTCTTGACCACCCAGGCGATCACCGCGGCGTCGTCGATGAAGCCGGCCACCGGGATGAAGTCGGGGATCACGTCGATGGGGATGACGAAGTAGAGGACGGCGCCGGCGATCAGGACGAGGGTCTCCTTCCGGAGACGGTAGTCGCCGCGGGCGACCGCCCGGAGCAGCTCGAACATCATCTTCAGGTCTTCGATCACACCGCTTAGCGGGCTCGTGGCGCCGCTGGCGGAGTCGGCCTTCTCCCTTGCTTCAGCGACCATCTCCCGGAGCTTGTCCGGAGACCGGACGATCTCGGCGGCGCGGTTGCGCGCGTGGAGCGGGAGCTCCATCTCGCCGGTTTCGGGAGGCGCGGGGGGCTGCCCGGACGCTCCCTCAACCGTGTCGCCGGTCAACTCCCGATCGGATGCCATGTCGTCTTCACTTCCTGCAGGTCGGTGATTTCGTAGGGACTCTGGACATCGGTCCAGTCTTCGTGGGGCCGCACCGCGACGCGCTTGAGGTTGTGGACCGCTTCGATCTCGGCCGACCTGGCGACGTCGGGGTCCGGTGAGCAGAGGAGCAGGGCGTCGACGTCGCGATGCCCGGCGAGTGGCGCGAGCATCTCGTCGCGGCGACCGGTCAGGATGTTGACGACGCCGCCGGGCACGTCGGAGGAGTTCAGGACCTCGCCGAACGTCGTGGCCGGAAGCGGCTGGCCGCCGGTGACCAGAACGACGGTCGTGTTGCCGCCGGCGATCGCGGGGGCGATGGAGGAGACGAGGCCGAGGAGTGGCGACTCGGGAGCCAGCACGCCGACGACGCCCATCGGCTCGAGGATCGAGAAGTTGAAGTGCGACGTGGCGACCGGGTTGACGCTGGAGAACACCTGCTGGAACTTGTCGGTCCAGCCGGCGTAGTGGAGGAGCCGGTCGACGGCGGCCTGGACTTCGGCCGCGGCTTCGCGCGATGTCGCGCCGCCAGCCGCGAGCAGGGCCTCGAACTGTGCGCTCCGGCCCTCCAGCATCTCGGCGATCCGGTAGAGGATCTGGCCCCGGTTGTAAGCGGTGCGGGCGGCCCATCCGGCCTGTGCGGCGCGGGCCGCGGTCACGGCGTCCCGCACGTCCTTGCGCGAGCAGCGGCAGATGTTGGCGATCGGCGTGCCGTCGGGCGCGAACGCCCGGTCGAAGCGTCCCGACTCGGAGCGGGGGAACTTGCCGCCGACGTAGACCTTGTGGGTCTTGAGCACCGGCAGGCGGTCGGCCTCGGCCGTGGATCGCTGCTCGCTCATGCCGCTTCCTCCGGCTGCAGGTAGGCGTGGAGCCCGGCGAGCCCGCCCTCGCGGCCGATGCCGCTCTCCTTGTAGCCGCCGAACGGAGCGGTCGGGTCGAACTTGTTGTAGGTGTTCGCCCACAGCACGCCGGCGCGGATCCGGCTCGTCACCCGGAACGCCTTGGCGCCCTTGTCGCTCCAGACACCGCCCGATAGGCCGTAGGGCGTGTTGTTGGCCATCGCGATGCCTTCGTCCACCGTGCGGAACGTCTGCACCGCGAGCACCGGGCCGAAGATCTCCTCCTGGACCACGCGGTGCGACTGGGCGGCGTGCAGGAACAGCGTCGGCCGGCACCAGTAGCCGCGATCGGGCACCGGGCACGAGGTCTGGAACGGCTCAGCGCCCTCCTCTTCGCCGATCTTCAGATACTCCTCGATCCTGTCGAGTTGGGCGCGGGAGTTGATGGCGCCGATGTCCGTGTTCTTGTCGAGCGGATCGCCGACGATCAGGGTCTCCATCCGGTCCTTCAACTTGGAGATCACCTCGTCGGCGACGGATTCCTGGACCAGCAGGCGGGAGCCGGCGCAGCAGACGTGGCCCTGGTTGAAGAAGATGCCGTTGACGATGCCCTCGACCGCCTGGTCGACGGCGGCGTCCTCGAACACCAGGTTGGCCGCCTTGCCGCCGAGTTCCAGGGTGTAGTGCTTGCCGCTCCCGGCGAGGGCGCGCCGGATCAGCTTGCCGACCTCGGTGGAGCCGGTGAAGGCGACCTTGTCGACGTCTTCGTGCTGGACGACCGCCGCGCCCGTCTCGCCGGCGCCGGTGACGATGTTGACGACGCCCGGCGGCACGCCCGCGTCCTGGATGATCTCGGCCAGCTTGAGCGCGGTGAGCGGCGTGGTCTCCGCCGGCTTTAGCACGACCGTGTTGCCGGCCGCGATGGCCGGAGCGATCTTCCAGGCCGCCATCAGCAGCGGGAAGTTCCACGGGATGACCTGGCCGGCGACGCCGAGCGACCGGGCGCCGCGGCCTGGGAAGGCGTAGTCCAGCTTGTCGGCCCAGCCCGCGTAGTAGAAGAAGTGCGCGGCCGCGAGCGGAATGTCGACGTCCCGCGACTCGCGGATCGGCTTGCCGCCGTCGAGCGACTCGGTGATCGCGAGTTCGCGGCCCCGCTCCTGGAGTACCCGGGCGATCCGGTAGACGTACTTGCCGCGCTCCCTGGGCGCGAGCTGTGACCAGACCTCGTCGTAGGCGCGGCGGGCGGCCGCCACGGCGGCGTCGACGTCGGCGTCGGAGGCCAGGGCGACGTCCGCGATCTTCTCCTCGGTGGCCGGGTTCGCCGTCTCGAAGGTCCGGCCGCCTTTCGCGTCAGTGAACTCGCCATCGATGAACAGGCCGTAGCGGTCGCGCAGTTCCACGTGGTCGGTCGACTCCGGCGCCGGCGCGTAGCCCCAGCCGTCGTCGTTGTCGTTGCGGAGGCCGAGGCGGAGCTTCGGGGCCCCGTGTCCGGTGGCTGGAGTGGAATCCGTCATGGTTCTGTCCGCTGCGCTTTCAGAGGGAGAAGTCGTCGAACGACTGGTAGATACCGCTTCGCTGCTTGACGATCTGGCGCAGGACGTCGTTCGCCAGGGAACTGGCGCCGAACCGGTACAGGTCGGGATCGAGCCAGTCCTGACCCAGGGTTTCCCGCACCATGACCAGGTGCCGGATCGCGTCCTTGGCGGTCGAGATGCCGCCCGCCGGCTTCATGCCGATCTTCTCGCCGGTGCGCAGGTAGTGGTCGCGGATCGCCTCCAGCATGACCAGGACCACCGGCATCGTGGCGGCCGGCTTGATCTTGCCGGTGGAGGTCTTGATGAAGTCGGCGCCGGAGCGCATCGCCAGGTCCGAAGCGCGCCGTATCGCGTCGAGCGTGCCGAGTTCGCCGGTCTCGAGGATCACCTTGAGGTGGGCGTCGCCGCACGCCTCCTTGACCGAGGCGATCTCGTCCGCGGTGTAGGCGAAGTCGCCGGCCAGGAAGCGGCCGCGCGAGATCACCATGTCCACTTCGTCGGCGCCGGCCTCGATGGCCTTCCGCACTTCCAGCAGCTTGATCTCGATCGGGGCCTGGCCGGCAGGGAAGCTGGTGGCGACCGAAGCGACGTTGATGCCGCTGCCATCCAGCGCCCGTTTGGCGACGCCGACCAGTGCCGGGTAGACGCAGACCGCGGCCACGTGCGGCAGATCGGGCAGCGCCGCGTGCAGTTGCAGCGCCTTGGCGCAGAGCTGCCGCACCTTGCCCTCGGAGTCGGCGCCCTCCAGCGTCGTCAGGTCGATCATCGACAGGGTCAGGTGGAGCGCCTGGAGCTTGGCGTCCTTCTTGATGGAGCGCGAACAGAGCCTCGCCACCCGTTCCTCGACGCCGACGGCGTCGATGGGCGGCGACTCGATCCGCGCGCCTGAAGGTGACATCTGCATCACTTGCCAGTCTACGCCCGTTCGCCGGGCAGCGGGCGGCGGTGCCATTCCCGTCGGGACGTTCCACGGCGCGGCTGTGGCAGAGTGCCCATGCCATGGCTGGGAACACCTTCGGATCCGCCCTGCGGCTCACCACGGCCGGCGAGAGCCACGGGCCGGGCTACGTCGGCGTCCTGGACGGCATCCCGCCGGGTCTCGAACTGTCGGAGGCGGACCTGCAGCCGGATCTCGACCGGCGCAGGCCTGGCCAGTCGAAGCTGACTACGCAGCGGAACGAACCGGACCAGTGCCGCATCCTGTCCGGCGTCTTCGAGGGCCGGACGACCGGCACGCCGGTCGCCTTCCTGATCGAGAACCGTGACCAGCGGCCCAGGGACTACAGCGAGATCAGGGACAAGTACCGGCCTGGCCACGCCGACTACACCTTCGACGCGAAGTACGGCTTCCGCGACTACCGGGGCGGCGGGCGCTCGAGCGCTCGCGAAACCTCGGTGCGGGTAGCGGCCGCGGCGGTGGCGAAGAAGCTGCTGCGGGAGCGCTGGGGGGTCGGGATCGTCGGCTACGTGAAGAGCATCGGCGACATCGAGGGGCGCATCGAGGATCCGGCCGCCGTGACCCTGGAGCAGGTCGAATCGAACCCCGTCCGCTGCCCGGACCAGGAAGCCGCGGCGCGGATGGCCGACCTGATCGAGCGGATGCGCTCGGAGCGGGATTCCGTCGGCGGCGTCTCGGAACTCGTCGCGACGGGCGTGCCGCCGGGCTGGGGTGAGCCGGTCTTCGACAAGCTGAAGGCGGATTTCGGCAAGGCGCTATTCAGCCTGCCGGCGGTGCTCGGCGTCGAGTACGGCGCCGGCTTCGGTGTCGCCACGGCGCGCGGCAGCGAGAACAACGACCCGTTCGAGATGCGGGAAGGGCGTGTCGCCACCCGCGGCAACCGCCACGGCGGCATGCTCGGCGGGATCTCCTCAGGGCAGCCGATCGTTCTCCGTTGCGCGGTCAAGCCGACCAGCAGCCTGCCGCAGCCTCAGGACACGGTGACCCGGGCCGGAGAGCCGACGACGATTGCCACGAAGGGCCGTCATGATCCCTGTCTGTTGCCGAGGTTCGTGCCGATGGGCGAGGCGATGATCGCCCTGGTGCTGGCCGACCATGCCCTGCGCCACGTTGCCGTTGACGGCGGCTTGTAGTTCCGTCACTGGGTGCACCCAGTGTCTGCCTACGGGTCGATCTTTGCCGTCGCTTTCCCCATAACCACCACGTCACCATCCTGGTTGACGGTGGAGACCGACAGGTCGACCAGGGTCTGGCCGTCCTCTTCACGCACCGCGTCGACGGTCGCCGTGGCGGTCAGCGCGTCTCCCGGCCAGACCTGGCGCGTGAAGCGGACGCCGTAGGCGGTGAGCCGGCCGTCGCCGACGTAGTCGGTGACCATGCGGCCGGTCATCCCCATCGTCAGCATGCCGTGGGCGAAGACAGTCGGGTAGCCGGCGACCTTCGTGGTGAAGATCTCATCGGAGTGCAGCGGGTTGTAGTCGCCCGAGGCGCCCGCGTACTGGACGATCTGGGTGCGGGAGAGGTCGTCGGTGAGTTTCTGCGTGTGGGTGTCGCCGACCTGAATCTTGCTTGCCTGAAGTGCCATCTGGTTCTCCTCAGTCGCTCTCGACGACCTTCTCGGTGCGGACGCCAACGCCGGTGGCGCGCACGACGAGTTCGCCGGATTCGTCGAAGTACTCGGTGATGTTCTCGCTGAACGTGAGCTTGCCGCCGCGCTTGCCCTGCCGCTCCCAGGTGTTGCCGGGACGCGTCTTGATCGTCAGGGTCTCACCCGGGCTCACGTGCCGGAAGTACTCGAAGCGCTGTTCGGCGTGGAGGCCCGTGCCGCCGTCGCCGCCGGTCCGCTTGGGCGGGACGCCCGTCGGGTTCTTGCCGGAGCCGAACCAGGGCTCGCCGATCTTGGGCCGCAGGAAGTAGTCCGGGTCGTACTGCGCCGAGGACTGGTAGAAGGTTGGCGGCGCGATGACATCGCCGGGCTCGGTGTCCGCCGCCGCGTCGGCGTCGTGATAGATCGGGTTCGGGTCGCCGACCGCGCGCGCGAACATCATGATGTGGCCGGCCTCGATCGGGAACTTCTTTGCTGCCATTGCCGTTCCGTCCTCCTCTTCAAGTGGTGTCTGGAGCGCAGTTCTGTGCGTCGTTTGAGCGGGTGACTGTAACAGCATGAACCTGCTCCTGTTGGAGGACTCGGACTTCGATCCGGCGGCCGGACCCGGTGTGCGCGCCGTCTTTTACAGCGAGCGCCTCCAGCATGTCCGCAAGGTGCTGCGGGCGAAGGTCGGCGACACGCTGGCGGTCGGCCGGCTTGGCGGCGGCATCGGCCGCGGCCGGATCGTCGAACTGAACCGTGATCGGGTCGTCCTGGAGCTGGGCCCGCTAGACCGGGAGCCGCCGGCGCCGTTGCCCGTGACCCTCGTGCTGGCGCTGCCCCGGCCCAAGTTCGTGGGCCGCATCCTGCAGGCCGCTGCGGCGATGGGGGTCAAGCGGATCCTGCTCGTCCAGACGGCGAGGGTGGAGAAAAGCTACTGGCGGAGCTCCGTGATGCGTCCTGAGTCCCTGCGGAGGCACCTGATGCTGGGCCTGGCCCAGGCGCGGGACACGGTGCTGCCGGAGATCGAGTGCCTGGATGGTGGGCGCGACCTGCTTGAGGCGCTTCCGGGCCTGGTTCGAGGCCACGACCGGGTCCTGGTCGCCGATGCCGCCGGGGCCGAAGACTGCCCGCTGGGAGTCGAGGGGCCCGCCGCGCTGCTGGTCGGTCCGGAGGGCGGCCTCCTCGATGGAGAACTCGACGCGTTCGCTGCCGCCGGCGCGCGGACAGTCAGCCTGGGGCCGCGCGCTCTTCGCGTTGAGCATGCGGTGGTCGCGTTGTTGGCGCGGTTGGCGGGTTGAACCGGCGGTTGCCAAGGCGGTGCCGGCCTTGCGGCCGGCGTGTGTTTCCGGCCGCCTGCGGCGGCAGCGGGTCAGAAGACCCGCGCACCCAGCGGTCGGTTGGGTGAACCGCTACTCACGGATCGTCGCGCCGACGGACCTCTCGATCTGGCCCAGGATGCGCCGGCGCAGCTTCTTCACGTCGCGATCGCGCAGGGTGCGGTTCGGCGCGCGAAACGTGAGGTGGTAGGCGAGGCTCTTCGAGCCTTCGCCGATCGCCTCGCCGCGGAACACGTCGAACAGCTCGACGGCGCACAGCAGAGGCTTTCCGGAGGCGAGGAGGGCGGCCTCGACGGACGCTGCCGGCGTCGCTTCGTCCACGATCAGGGCGAGGTCCTCGCGTACTTCCGGATAGACGGGCACCGGCTCGACCTGGAGGGAATCGGGGACGTGCTCGAGGATGCGGTCGAGGTCGAGTTCGGCGGCAAGCACGGGGTGACCCTCGGCGGGCTCGAGATCGAAGTTGGCGGCTACCGCCGGGTGAATCTCACCGAGCCAGCCGACGGGTTTCGCGTCGTCCGCGAGCTGAACCGCGGCCGCGCGTCCGGGACGGTACGACGGCGTCGCGTTCGCCGTGGACGCCGTGAACTCGACCGTCAGGCCGAGCCGGTCCAGGACCGTCTCGACGACGCCCTTGATGTCGAAGAAGTCGAAGCAGTCGCCGCTCGCGCCGGCCGCCTGCCAGTGGTCCGCCCGGTGCGGACCGGTCAGCACGACGGCAGCCCACTGCCGCTCTTCAGGCAGCGAATCGCCTTCGTTGACCGGGAAGACGCGGCCGACCTCGAACAGGGCGAGCCGGTCCGTGAACCGACTGTTCGACGCCGCGGCTTCCAGCACCGACGCCAGCAGGCTGCGGCGCATGACGACGCGGTCGAGCGTGGAGGGGTTGGCGAGCCGGACGTAGGGTGGCTGCTCGGCGTCCTCGAGTTGCAGCTTCGCCTCTGACTCCGGCGTCGTCAGCCGGTAGCTGACGACTTCCTGGAGTCCCAGGTCGGCGAGGGTGTCCTTGACGCGGTCTTCAAAGGCCTGCTCGCGGTTGCCGCGCTGGGGCGGCAGCACGTCGCTGAGCACGGTCGAGGGGATGCGGCCGTAGCCGTAGATGCGGCAGACCTCCTCGACCAGGTCGTGCTGGCCTTCGATGTCGAGGCGATGGTCGGGAACGGCGACCCGCAGGTCGGCGGACTCGTCCTCGATCTCGACCTCGAACTGGAGGCGCCGCAGCAGATTCGCCGTGTGCTTAGCGTCGAGATCGAGGCCGCTGAGGCGGCGCAGGTAGCCGAGGTCGAAGTCGACGGTGACGGTCGGCGCCGGTTGGGTGTAGTGGTCGACGATCCCTTCCGCGATCGTGCCACCGGCGTGAAGCCGGAGCAGTTCCGCGGCCCGGCGGGCCCCGAGCAGGGCCTGGCTGGGATGGACGCCGCGGCTGAAGCGGAAACCGGCTTCGGTGTGGACCCCGAGCTGGCGCTGGGTGCGCCGGATGCTCCGCGGTTCCCAGGCCGCCGCCTCCAGCAGCACGTTGCGGGTTTCCGGACCGATCTCGCTGTCCCGGCCCCCCATCACGCCGCCGACGCTGAGCGAGCCGGCGGGGTCGGTGACCATGATCTGGTTCGTCCGCAGCTTCTGCTCGGCGCCGTCGAGGGTCGTCAGACGTTCACCCTCGCGCGCCAGCCGCGTGACGATGCGCACCGGCCCCTCGTCGGCGTACGAGTCTGCCCGCTGCCGCAGCAGGTCGTAGTCGAAGGTGTGGTTCGGCTGGCCGATCTCGAGCATCACGTAGTTGCTGATGTCGACCACGTTGCTGATCGGCCGCTGCCCGGCGAGCTGCAGCCGGTGCTGCATCCAGTAGGGAGACGCGCTCTGCTCGATGCCCTCGATCAGCAGCGCGACGAACCGCGGATTGATCTCAGGGTTGTCGGTCGCGATCTCGACCCGGTCGGCGATCGGCGGTCCGGCCATCGTCAGCGGGACGGCGGGCGGCCGGAACGCGGCTTCCGTGAGCGCCGCGACCTCGCGGGCGACCCCCAGGATCGAGGCGCAGCGGGCGATGTTGGGAATCACGTCGATGTCGAGCACGACGTCGCCGAGCACTTCCGCAAGAGGCCGCCCTGGCTTGAGCGCCGGCAGTTCATCGGCCGGCTCGAACAGGATGATCCCTTCGTGGTCTTCGCCGAGGCCGAGCTCGGCCGCCGAGCAGAGCATCGCGTCGCTGGTGATGCCGCGCAGCTTCTTCGGCTTGAGGCGCGTGACCTTCAGGTCGCGGTAGGGGTTGCGGTAGCTGGCCCCGGCGAGCAGCAGCGCGCCCCAGATGTCGGCATCGGCCAGGTCCTTGCCGAGATACGGGAACAGGTTGGGCGCCCCGGTGATCACCTGCCGGATGGAGTCGGCGCCGTAGTCGACGGTCGCCAGCACCAGGCGGTCGGCGTCCGGCACCGGGTCGACGCGCAGGACCTTCGTGGCCATGACCAGGTCGGCGGGCCACGGCAGGTCGGCGCCGTTAACGCCGAAGCGTTCGATCGCCTTGACCTCGAGGCCGGCGTTGGTGAGCAGCTCGGCGAGGTCGTCGGGAGAGCCGTCGAGCTCGACGAAGTCGCCGAGCCAGTTGAGTGGAACGCGCATCAGACGAACCGCTGGAACTGGCGCAGAAAGCGCAGGTCGTTCGACCAGAAGTAGCGGATGTCGCGGATGCCGTGCCGCAGCATGGCGATCCGCTCCGGCCCCATGCCGAAGGCGAAACCGCTCCACTCATCCGGGTCGTATCCGCCGTTCCTGAGCACGCTCGGGTGGACCATGCCGCAGCCGAGGATCTCGAGCCAGCCTGTCTCCTTGCACAACTGGCAGCCCTCGCCGTCACAGAGGAAGCAGGAGATGTCCATCTCCGCGCTCGGTTCCGTGAACGGGAAGTAGCTGGCCCGGAAGCGCGCGCCGCGACCTTCTCCGAACAAACGCTTGGCGAACTCGGTCAGAGTGCCCTTGAGATCTGCGAAGGTGATCGCCGGGCCCACCGCGAGTCCCTCGATCTGGTGGAACTGGATCTCGCTGCGGGAGGTGATCTGCTCGTTGCGATAGCACATGCCGGGCAGGATGATCCGTACCGGCTCCGGGTGCTGTTCCTGCATCGCCAGGATCTGGCCGCCGCTGGTGTGGGTGCGGAGCACGACGCTCGGATCCGTGGTGTAGAACGTGTCCTGCATGTCGCGCGCGGGGTGGTCGGGCGGCATGTTCAGGTCGCCGAAGTTCAACTGGTCGGTCACCACGTCCGGGCTGCGGTAGGTCTGAAAGCCCATGTCGCCGAAGATCCGTTCGATCCGGCGCATGACCAGGGTCGACGGGTGTAGGCCGCCGAGAGTGGGCCGGCGGCCGGGCAGGGTGACGTCGAGGCGGTCCGCGTCGCCGTCGGTTTCGTGCGCCGAGCGCTTCAGTGCTTCCTGGCGCGCTTCGAAGGCAGCCTGCAGAGAGGTCTTGATCTCGTTGATCCGCTTGCCGAACGCGGGCCGGTCGGCCGGTTCGATTTCACCCATGCTGCGAGTCAGGAGCTGAACCTCGCCCTTGCGGCCGATCGTCACCCGGCGCCACTCCTCGAGTTGCTCCAGGTCGGCCGCCTGATCCAGCGCCGCGGAGGCCCGCGCTTCGATGTCGTCGAGCTGGTCGATCATGGCGTCAGGCGGGTTTCGTGCGGCGCCCTTTCTCGGGCCCGGTGCGGTACCAACCTCCACTCTACTTCGGCGTCAAGCTGAGCCCTGTTGATTCCCTTGGCCGGACTCGGAGCGGGCCCCTGAGCAGTGGGACGCTACGTCCGGTCCCGAACGACTCTTGAATCTACTGACTGCCGAGACACGGAGCGGCAAACGCGGGTGAGACAGAGGTATTGCCGAAAGTTGTGGATTGGCGAGTTGATCAGGCGGCGTTTCTGACCTGAGTTCCGTTGGTGAATGGTACTCCTTCTCTGACCAGGGCGACGAGG
>JAPOXA010000061.1 GCA_026707325.1 Acidobacteriota bacterium
GGAGGATACGCCGCCTGATCTACATCATCGGATCCACAACTTCTGGCAGTAGCTCCGGGCCGGCGTTTCGACGAACTCACTCACAGCGTCTTGCCGCCCTGTGTAGGCGAGCGTGTTTCGTTCATGGCCCCCTTCGCTCTCACACGGACCATGACGCACCCCTACACGGAGGTCTTCACCGAGACGCATGGTCACTTCGAGCCCACCCGCTTCGTACAGCCGCCGTACTCCGCTGCCTGCGTGCCCTTCCGATGGATGCTGCGGGAGAAGGTCGAGGGGAACGCAAGGGATCGCGAGATCGGGCTCGCCGAACGCCTGAGGGTCGGTTGGAACCCGGATCGTGAACCCGACATCCGGAATCGCAGGGGCAAGCAGAAACGGCATGGGTTCAGGAGCGTGAGAACCAGCTCGCACTCCTTGACACATTCTTCGGTGCGCTCCGGCCGGAGGAGTCTCTCTGCTTCTTCTACGCGAAACGCACGCCGCTGTCGGAACAATCGCGGCGCGTGATCATTGGCGTAGGCCGTGTACTCTCGGTGGGCGAAGCCACCGACTACGACTACAAGGGCGAGGAGCCTCCGCTCCGATGCGCGCTCTGGGAACGGAACGTGGGCCATTCGATTCGACCTGGCTTCGCGGACGGATTCCTTTTCCCCTATCAGGACGTGCTGGCGCTCGCCGAGCGAGAGGGAGTTGCCCCAGAGGAGTTCGTGGCCTTCGCCCCGAACGAGCACTTCGACGCCTACTCCTTCGGTTCGGAGCTGCTGACCCACGACGGTGCCGTGGCCTCACTTGTTGTCTGCGCGGCGACGCTGCACCGGATCGGCGGTCGTGTGGAGGGGCCGTGGGACCAAGCGCTCGCCTGGGTCGACAGGCAGCTCAACCGCCTGTGGATGGCGCGCGGCGCCTTTCCCGGCCTCGGCTCGGCGCTTTCCGCGTTCGGTTACGAGTGGGGCTTCCAGCATGGGAGCCTGCTCGCCTACGAGATCGAACTGCTGCGCGAACGAGAAGGCGGCGGTGATCCGTGGGTGCTCGTGGACACCGTGATGGATGATCCTGGGAAGCTCGGCGGGCCCGTGGCGAGGCTACTGACGGGCAGTCTGCGCAGGGGCTGGAAGCGTCTCGCGGTCGAGCGCCGAGCCCTGCTCCAGCTACTCAGCCGCTGCGCCATCTCAGAGGATCAAGCGCTGCGTTTCTACGACACTACGATGCGGGCGGAGGCCGGTATCGAGGCTCGCGACGGCGACTTGCTGCGCAATCCGTACCTCATCTTTGAACGCGACCGGCGAGCAGCCGACTCCATCGCCTTCGGCGCGGTGGACCGGGGCCTGTTTCCGGATAACGCTGTGCAGGAGCAGTTCCGCGTGCCGGAGCCGAGTCGCGTCGAAGACCCGGCCGACGAACGGCGGGTGCGCGCTCGCGTGGTAGACCTCCTTGAGCACGCAGCCATGATTGGCGCGGGCTCGTGGACGACGGACTCGATGAGCCACTGCCCGGCGAGTCCGGAGAGCGCGAGCTGGAGAAGCGTGCGAGGGACGAAAAGGCTGCCGCTCTCGAGCAGCTCTTCTGTTCGCGGCTCTCCGTGTTGATTGGGCAGGCGGGGACGGGCAAGACGACGCTGCTACGGATGCTTTGCTCCCTTCCCGGCCTCGCCGAGAGGGGGGTAATACTCCTCGCACCCACGGGCAAGGCCCGCGTGCGACTGGAAGAGCAGACACGCATGCGAGGTTCGGGCCAGACGCTGGCGCAGTTCTTGATCAGGCGGCAGCGCTACGACGGGGAGACCGGCGCCTACTTCCCCAAGCCCGAGGCGCCTCGCTGTGGCGACTACCGGACCGTGATCGTGGACGAGTGTTCGATGCTGACCGAAGAGCAACTCGCGGCGTTGATCGACGCGCTCAGCAACGTCGAGCGACTCGTGTTCGTCGGAGACCCGCGCCAGCTTCCGCCGATAGGGGCCGGTCGCCCGTTCGTAGACATCGTTCGAGCGCTCGAGCCCGAGGGAGTTGAGTTCGCCTTCCCGCGCTGCGGACCTGGCTATGCCGAGCTCACGATCTCGCGACGCCACCAGGGGGAGGCCCGGACCGACGTGCTCCTGGCATCGCATTTCAGTGGACGGCCGCTTGATCCCGCCGCAGACGCCGTGTTGGACGAAGACAAGGAAGGAACGGACGGACGAGTGCGCCTCGTACGCTGGAACAACCCGGAGGAGCTTCAGGAGAAGCTCGTTGCGGAGCTGGTCCGGGCCCTCGGGCTTGCCGGGCCGGACGACGAACTGGGCTTCGAGGAATCGCTTGGCGGCTCGCGTCGCGGTGACAATGCGTGGGCCTTCTTCTTCAACTGCTTCGGCAAGAATCCGGGAGCCGCCCGGCTAGCGGAGACTTGGCAGATTCTCTCGCCTAGACGCGCCGGTCTCGTTGGCGTGGATGCGCTGAACCGGATGCTCCAGACGCGGTTCCGGACTAAGGTCCGCGAGCTCGCGGCTCAGCAAGGCTGGGGTCGGAAGGTACCACGGCCCTTCGGCCCGCAGGCCCTCCTCTACGGCGACAAGGTCATCAATGTCGTCAACGGGCGGCGGCGCGACGTCTGGCCAGAGCCGAAGGGGGAGGCGTACCTCGCCAACGGCGATATCGGCATGGTAGTCGGGCAGTACAGGTTCAAGAACAGCAAGCTCAAGGGCCTTCCGCGGAAGCTCGAGGTCGAGTTCGCTGGGCAGTTGGGTCCAAAATACAGGTTCCGCCCCCAAGAGTTCGGGGACGAAGGCCGCAACCCGCTTGAGCTGGCTTACTGCCTGACGGTGCACAGGACCCAAGGCAGCGAGTTCGGCACCACCTTCGTCGTGCTCACCAACCCGTGCTGGCTGCTCTCGCGCGAGCTCTTGTACACGGCGCTGACCCGCCACAAGGAGCGGCTGGTCATCTTGCACGAGGGTTCACTCGTTGACTACCGCGACTATGCAGGCGACGAGTACTCAGAGATCGCCCGCCGCATGACGAACCTCTTTGCCGATCCGCTGCCTCGGAACGTGACGGTCGACGGCCAGCAACGGTTCCTCGAGGGCGGCCTCATTCATCGGACCGAGGGTCGCGATCTCGTGAGATCAAAGTCCGAACTGGTGATCGCCGACAAGCTTCACGCCCGCGGGATCGAGTACGCCTACGAGCAACGTCTTGTGCTTGCCAATGGTCGCGCCCGCTATCCGGACTTCACGATCGCGGACCACGCGCTAGGCGTCACATACTACTGGGAACATCTCGGCATGCTGGACGATCCGGGTTACAGAGCCCGATGGGAGGCGAAACGAGCCGAGTACCTAGAGTGCGGGATCGCGCCGTACGAGGACGGTGGGGGCTCGGAAGGAACGCTGATCGAGACCCGCGACGAGCCTGGAGGAGGGCTGGATGCAACGATCATCGCGTCGGTGATTGACGAAGTGATCTCGGGTTGACCGGCTCTCGTGGGCGCCTCGATTGGAGGCGCTGGCGCCGCGGTAAGGTGCGACGGTGCCTTCAGCTATCGGCTATCGTCGCAGACCCCGACCGAAGTCGGCCTGGACCGAGGTGCTCCATGGCGAACGACCCCCTTCCGATCACACCTGCCGTTCTGACTTGGGCGCGCGAACGTTCGGCTCTCTCGCTGGACGAGGCGAGCGCGAAGTTCCCGAGGATCGCCGCCTGGGAGGCTGGGGAGGCATCGCCGACGTACCCGCAGCTAGAAGGGCTGAGCCGCCTTCTTCGGGTTCCTACCGCTGTGTTCTTCTTCCCGGTACCGCCTGAGGAGCCTCCGATCCGGCAGTCCTTCCGGACGCTTCCAGACACCTACTTCGAGGGCATCCCGGGTGGCGTTCGCAGACTGTTACGGAAGGCGAAGGCCCTGCAGTTGAACCTCTTGGAACTCCACGACGGTCGACCCGCGGCGGGGCGGCTGGCGGTCCGCGATCTGTCGTTCTCTCATCCCCTCCGCGTCGCGACTGCGGCCGGCACTGCGCGTGAGTATCTCGGTGTGTCTCTCGACGAACAGGTGGCTTGGCCCGACGCAAGCGCCGCATTCGACTCGTGGCGTGAGGCCCTAGAAGCCGTTGGTGTGGCTGTCTTCAAGGACGCCTTCCGGAAGGAGGTTCTCTCCGGGTTCTGCCTGTACGACCGAGCCTTCCCGTTGATCTACGTGAACAACTCCACCGCTGTGACCCGTCAGATCTTCACTCTCTTTCACGAGCTAGCCCACCTTCTTTTTCGGACGAGCGGAGTGGACGGACTGCCGCAGCAGGAGGTGGCTGTGCTGCCTCCTGACGCCCGGGCCATCGAGACGGACTGCAATCGCTTTGCTGCGGAGCTCCTCCTTCCGACAGCCCGGTTCGAGCAGGAGCTCCGCAGGGAAGGCGCAGACGAAGAGTCTGCGACGAGGATGGCTCGCAAGTACCACGTCTCTCGGGAGTTCGTCTTCAGGAAGTTCCTGGACCGAGGGCTTGTCAGCCGGCAACGCTATCGGGCGGCTGCCCGCCGTTGGGCCCTTGAGACAGGTCGCTCGGGCACGGGGGGCGACTACTACTGGACCAGGATCGCGTATCTGGGCAGAACCTACGTTCAGACGGCCTTCTCGAGGTACTACCAGAACCGGATCAGCGACGAGCAGCTTGCTGACTACGTTGATGTCAAGCTCACGAACCTCTCGAAGCTGGAGGACTACTTCGCCAGGAAGATGGCGTGACGTACGTGTTCGACACGTCGCCATTCTCGGCGTTGATCAGGAACTTCTATCGCGGCCGGTTCCCGAGCCTCTGGGACAGATTCGACGAACTCGTTGCCAACGGGAAGATCATTTCGACACGGGAAGTGCGGCGAGAGTTAGAGCATGGTGGCTTCAAGGAGCAACAGCGCTGGCTTGGCCTCCAGGCTGATTTGTTTGCCGCACCGACGGCTGCCGAAGGTCGGTTCGTGCGCCGGATCTTCGAAGTGGAGCACTTTCAGGCCAACATCGAACTGAGGAAGCTCCTCAAGGGAGGGTACAACGCTGACCCGTTCGTGATCGCGAGGGCCGCTGTTGTCGGCGGCGTGGTCGTGACGCTTGAGCGGTCGAGACCGAACTCGGTGGGCATTCCGGACATCTGCGAGCACTTCGAGATTCGCTCAACGAACCTCGAAGGGTTCATGGAGAGGGAGGGCTGGACGTTCTGAGCGGAGTCGGCCTTGGGCCGGCGCGTTTTGCTACCTAAGGCGGCAGCTGGTGGGGACGCCGGAACACCCAGTGTGGGGGCTCAGGCAGTCGTCCTGAACGCCCGGTACGGCACGACGACGAAGAGAGGCAGCACGATCAGGGCGATGAAGCCCCAGGCGAGCGTGCCGTAGCCCCGGGCGACGAGGTCGATGATGCCGATCGTGGAGAGGCCGGCGGCGGCCGCGAGGACGAGTACCGCCGTCAGCGCCTTCTGTCTCGGCGTGAGCGCGCCGGAAGCGGGCCTCCAGCGACGTGGCAGGTCGCCCAGGTTGCGTTCGACGCGATGGAGGAGCGCGTGGATCGAGCCGACCGCGGTCTCGATCAACGTCCAGCCGGCGACGAGTCCGAAGATGGCGATCCAGAGGGCCGCCCCGCCGGCACGTCCGTCGGCCGCGGTCCCGATCAGTCGCAGCCAGGGCACTTCCGCCTCCATCACGGAGGCGTGAGGGAACCGCAGGAGGCAGGCCAGGGTCAGGGCGAATGGAGTCGTCATCGCCAGGCCGGAGAGGATCCCGGACGCGAAAGTCTCGCTGCGCCGGGTCTGGCGGTGCAGGCAGAAGAGGACGGCCGGCACGACGGCGACGTTGTAGGCGACGTACAGGACGGCCGCGATGACGACCTCTCCCGCTCCGGCCTCGGAGCCGGGCGGTGGCGGCGCGGCAGTGTCGCCGACCGGAGCGGTCAGCACGAGGACCGAGAAGGCGCAGTACCCGAGGTACAGGGCCGCGCTGCCCCAGGTCTTCGCCCGCTCAATGAAGCCGGACCCTCGCCAGGTGAGGAAGCCGACGCATGCCAGGGCCAGAACCAGGCTGAGCGGCTTCGGGAACGCCAGGGTCTGCTGGAGGACTTCGCCGATGGCCGCCGTCATGACGGCGATGACCAGCAGCATCATGCTCAGGAAGAGGAGGTCGACGAGCCACCAGAACGGTCCGACCAGGTTCCGGCTCCAGGCCTTGTAGTCGTAGGCACCGGCCAGCCGCGCCAGTTCGAAGGCGAGCGCCATGACGAGCGAGAAGCAGACCGCGATGATCGCGACCGACAGCCAGCCCCAGTTGCCGAAGCGGCCGGCGTACTGGACGACTTCCCGTCCCGTCGCGTAGCCGCCGCCGATGATCATCGACTGCGCGATGATCGCCGGCAGAAGCAGGGTGTGGAAACGGGTTGGCGCCCTGCCCGGCATTGCCGTCGCCGTCCGCGTCAGTCGCCGGCGCGCTGGAAGCGGATGGGCGAGACGGACGGCTCGAGCGGAACGGCCACGACGTTGATCTTCCCGTCGTTGCCGTAGTCGAAGCGGACCTTGGCGCCGCCGCGTCCGGCCGCGGGCGCACTGGCCGGCAGGTCGTACGGGACCATCCACACGTCGTAGTGGTAGTGCCGGAGGGGGAACTCGATGCCCGCGACCTTAAGGACCAGGCCGTCCCCGTCCGTCCTCACGGTTGCCTTGCCGTAGCCCTCGTGCTCGTACTCGCCGGCGTGGTCGGCGAGGGAATGGGAGGGACTCGTGCCCGCCACCGCTGCGGCGAGGTCCTTCTTCTTCGCTTCCTCGACCTTCTCCTTCGCCTCGGCTTCGCGCTTGCGCGCCCGCTCAGCCCAGTCGATCGGCTCGAGGCCGAGCATGCGGTCGAACGCGTTGCGCACGACGAGCGCGGGTACCGTTCCGGAGTGCGACGTGTTGGACAACGCGACGACGCCGATCTTCTCGTCGGGCAGCCACTCCATCGCCGAGATGAAGCCGTCGATGCCGCCGCCGTGGCTGATGTGCTTGTGCCCCCGGTAGGTGCTCACCATGAGGCCCAGCCCGTAGGTGGGGTCGCCAATCTCCGGGCCGTTCTGCAGGCGTGCCTGGAGCGGGCCGGTCAGGACCATCTGGGGTAGCTGCATCAGCCGCGCCGAGTCTTCCTTCAGGATCTGCTTGTCCCCGGCCTTGCCGTAGGCGAGATGGAACCGCACGTACGCGGCGAGGTCGCGGGCCGACATGTTGATCGATCCGGCCGGCCCGATCGCGTCGATGTTGCGGAACGGCACCCGCTCGATCTCCTCGTCCGCGCCGTAGCCGTAGGAGAAGTCGTCGTCCTCCTGCATCCGGATCACCGAGAAGGTGGCCCGATCGATGCCGAGCGGGGTGAGGACGCGGTCCTGGACGAGTTCCTCCCAGGACTTGCCGCCGACCCGCTCGGAGACGATGCCGGCGGTCATGAACATGAGGTTCTGGTACTGGTACCTGCTCCGGAAGGAGGCGGAGGGCTCCAGGTGGTGAAGGCCCGCCAGCAGCTCCGAGCGGTTCCTGCCCGTGGCGTACCAGTACAGGTCGTGACGCGGCAGGCCCGAGCGGTGGCTCAGCAGGTCGACGACGGTCATCTCGTCCGTTGCCGCCGGGTCGTGGAGCCGGAATTCGGGCAGCACCGTCCGGATCGGATCGTCCCAGGCGAGGGCGCCGTCGTCCACCTGCATCGCCAGCAGAGTGGCCGTGAACGACTTCGTGTTGGAGCCGATGGCGAAAAGCGTGTCGGGAGTGACGGGCAGCTTCTCCTCGACGTTGCGCCAGCCGTAGCCCCCGGCGAACACGGTCTTGCCGTCCTCGACGATCGCCACGCCGAGGCCCGGGACCTTCCACTCCTGCATGATGGTCTCGACCCACGGGTCGAAGCCGTCGAGCCGCTCGTCGACGGTTTGGGCGGAGAGGGGTGCGGCTGCGAGGGCGAGGCCGGCGAGGAGCAGCGCTTGCGGAACAAGGAGCCGCCGGCCTGTGGCCGGCGCGCTTCTCTGGCCGCCTGCGGCGGCAGCCGGCGGGGACGCCGGCGCACCCGGTGTGGGACGGTTGTGCTGAAGGTGTCTCATCCCCAGATCTCCTCCAGAACCCGGCGGAAGTTACCGCCGAGGATGCCCCGAATGTCGGGGTCCGTGTAGCCCCGCCGGATCAGCCTTTCGGTGAGGTCGAAGACCCGTTGGGGGTGGGCCACCTCCGGGATGTCGATCTGGTCCCGGAAACGGTACTTGCCCTGCTGGTAGGCGGCCTTGAGCCGCTCGTAGTCCGCCTTCGGCATGTCGTCGTAGCCGTAGAGGTCGATGTCGCTGCCGATGCCCACGTGCTCGGCGCCGATCCGCTTCGTCAGGTAGTCGAAGTGGTCGAGATAGTGCTCGACGGTCGTCGGCTCGTCGGCCTTGACGAACATCCGAATGTTCGTCACTCCGAAGACGCTGCCGGCCTTCTTGACCGCGTCGATGACCTCGTCCGGCTTGCAGCGGACGTGGCCGTCCGCGAGCGCCCGGACGTTCGAGTGGGTGACCAGAACGGGCTTCTTCGAGGCTTCGAAGGCGTCGAGCGACGTGCGGTCGCCGCAGTGCGACACGTCCACGGCCATCCCGACATCGTTCATCCGCTCGATGATCGCGACCCCCCAGTTCGACAGGCCGCCGTCGATCCGGTCGGTCGCTCCGGTGCCGATCAGGTTGCGCGCGTTGTAGGTCAACTGCGACACGCGCTGGCCGAGCCCGTAGAAGTAGTTGACATCGTCCAGCGAGTGGAAGTGATCGGCGTTCTGCACGCCGAAGATCATGCCGACGCGGCCGCTTCGAGCCGCCTCGTCGAGGTCCGCGGCTCGAGAGACGCGGAGCATCCGGCGCCCGTTGTGCGCGACGACGCCGTTGACTCCCGCCACCCGCTCCAGGACGGACTCCCTGGCGCCGAAGGGGCCGGTTCCCACCGCGTCGAGAACGGCGTCGATCCCGGAACGGTCGAGATCGTCCCAGAACGATTCGGGGATGTTCTCGGGGTTGCCGTACCAGGCCCGCATGGTCGAGGACGCGAGCGTGAGGGGACTCAGCATGTCGATGACCAGCGAGTCGCCGACCAGGTCGACTGCCCGCGTCGAGTACCGCTCCTCGCTCTGGGCGAACAGCCTGTGCCTGCCGAAGGCGAGGTATGGCGCCCCGACCGTCGACGCGGCGAGGAGAGCTCCCGCCCCGGCGCCTTGCCCGAGCAGCGTTCGGCGTGACAGGCGGGTACGCGCGGGTGTTGCCTTTGGCATGGCTCGTGGCTCCCAGGTTGGGGATCGATCAGCTGCGGCTGTGGCGCAGTCGTGGTGTATACCATCGACGAATCCTGGGCCAATCGTCCTGGGAACAGGTGCTGAAGAATGACGACGCTCCACACTGGGTGCGCCGGCGTCCCCGCCGGCTGCCGCCGGAGGCGGCTGAGTAGGCGTGCCGGCCGTGAGGCCGGCTCCGCAACCGCGGCGCTCCTCGCCGCGCTTCTCCTCGCCTGCAACCCCGCCACCAACGGGACCAGCGAAGCCGACACCCAGGCGTTCGACGTCGTCTTCCAGGGCGCCCGTGTCATCGACCCCGAGAGAAGGCTCGACGAGGTCCGGAACGTGGGCGTCCGGGGCGACGTCATCGCCGCCCTCACGGAGGAGCCGCTCGCGGACTCGCTCGCCGACGGAGGCGTCCTGATCGACGCCGCGGGCCTGGTGCTGGCGCCGGGATTCGTCGACCTCCACGCCCACGGCCAGGGTCCGCGGGCGCACGAGTACCAGGCGCGGGACGGCGTGACCACGGCCCTGGAGCTCGAATGGGGCGTGCCGGACGTCGGCTCGTTCCTGGACTCGAGACGCGGCAGGTCGCTCGTGAACTACGGCGCCACGGTCAACCACGGCGCCCTGAGGGGCCTGGAGATCGTCCCGGAGGAGGAACGGGCGGACCTTGCGGCGGCCTTCGCGGCTGCCGGCGCCGAGGACGAACCGCTCGATTCCATGCGCGATGCCGCGCAAAGGACGTACTACTCGGAGCTGCCGCCCGAGCGCTTCCCCGCCATGCTGGGGCATCTGCAGTACGGGCTCGAGCAGGGCGGCCTGGGTATCGGAATGGCGACGCAGTACTACCCCGGCGCCAGCCGCAGGGAGATCTTCGAGGTCTTCCGGTTTGCCGGCGAGAAGCGGGCCACGATCCACACGCACGTGCGCTCGATGAGCATCGACGCGATGCAGGAAGTCCTGGCCAACGCGGTCGGGACCGGGGCGCCGCTGCACATCGTGCACGTCAACAGCATGGCGCTGGGAGAGATCGACACGGTCCTCGACATGATCGACGGCGCTGCCCGCCTGGGGCTGGACGTGACGACGGAGGCGTACCCCTACACCGCCGGCTCGACCAGCCTCGAGTCCTCCATCTTCGACGAAGGCTGGCAGGACCGCCTGCAGATCGACTACGGCGACCTGCAGTGGGAGGAGACGGGGGAGAGGCTGACGAAGGAGACCTTCGAGCGGTATCGCCGCGAGGGGGGAACCGTGATTCTCCACTTCATGAAGGAGGAGTGGATCGAGACGGCCCTGGACAACGACTGGGTGATCGTCGCCTCCGACGGCATGCCCTACGCTCCGGGCGCGCACCCGCGGACGGCCGGCACCTACTCGCGGATCCTGGGGCGCTACGTGCGTGAGCGGGGCACGCTCGATCTGATGAGGGCCCTGTTGAAGATGAGCCTGCTCCCGGCGGACCGGGTGGCGTCGATGTCCGAGCAGATGAGGCGAAAGGGCCGAATCCAGGTCGGCGCCGACGCGGACATCGTCGTATTCGACCCGGAGACGGTGATCGACACCGCCACCTTCGAGGGTGGGCTCTCGTTCTCGGAGGGCATCGTCCACACGATGGTGAACGGCGTGTTCGTCGTGCGCGACGGTGAGACCGTGGAAGGAGTCAATCCCGGTCGTCCGATTATCGGCCGCTTCGCGCGTTGACCGTCGACACCAGGACCGCGGGCGAGGCCGGGTCAACCGAGCCGGCCGCCGGCTATCCATCGCTCGGCGCCGCGAACTACGGCGTCGTCCTGCTGTTCCTCGCCTACGTGCTGTCGTTTCTCGACCGCAACATCCTCTCCCTCCTGGTCGGCCCGATCCGGGAGCAGTTCGGGATCACCGACTTCCAGTACAGCCTGCTCGCCGGCGCCGCGTTCGCGCTCGTGTACAGCTTCGCCAGCTTTCCGCTGGGTCGGCTCGCCGACCACTACTCGCGCAGGGTCATCGTCGCCGCCAGCGTCGCCTTCTGGAGCCTGGCGACGGCGGCGGGCGGCCTCGCCAACAGCGTGTCGCAACTGTTCGCTTCGCGCATGGCGGTCGGCGCCGGCGAGGCCGGGCTTGCCCCGCCCGCCTACTCGATCATCACCGACAGCTTCCGCCCGGCCCACTTCGGCTACGCGATGTCCTTCTACAAGACGGGCGTGCGCGTCGGCGGCGGTTTCGCGCTGGTGATCGGCGGTCTGCTGATCGACTACTACACACGCATCGGTCCGATCGACCTGCCGGTCATCGGCACGCTGCAACCCTGGCAGGCGACATTGGTGACGGTCGGCCTGCCCGGAGTTCTGCTGGCGCTCCTGCTGCTGACCATGGTCGAGCCGGGGCGCAAGGAGCTGGCGGTTTCGCGGAGCGGCAGGGAGCGTCTGCCGGTCGGCGAGTTCGTCAGGTTCATCTGGGAGCGCAAGCGCGTCTACCTGCCGCTGTTCATCGGCTCGTCCATGCTGGCGATGGCCGGCTACGGCTCCTCCGCCTGGTACCCGGAGTTCCTCGTCCGCAACTACGGCCTGAGCCGCGGGGACGCCGGAACGAGCTACGGGACGATCTCGATCATCACCGGGGTCGTCGGCATCATGGTCGCGCCCTGGATCGCCAACCGTCTAGCGGCGCGCGGCTACAGGGACGCTTACGTGCGGACCCTGCTGGCCACGACCCTGATCGCCACGCCGCCCTCGGTCGCGGCCCCGCTGGTGGGGAGCGCCACGCTCACCCTGCTGGTGCTGATCCCGGGCATGGTGTTCTCGGGCGCCTACCTCGGCGTGATGGCGGCAGCGTTCCAGCCGATCACGCCCAACCAGATGCGCGGCCAGGCCACGGCCTTCTACATCTTCCTCACCAGCTTCATCGGCATGGCCTTCGGCACCAGCACGCTGGCCGCCTTCACCGACTTCCTCTTCCAGGACGACGGCAAGGTCCACTACTCGCTCGCCACGATGCAGGCGATCTTCAAGCCGGCGGGCGCG
>JAPOXA010000041.1 GCA_026707325.1 Acidobacteriota bacterium
AGTGCGCCGTTGGTGCTCCTGGCTGCCCGCCGACTCCTCGAAACTCCGATCAGCGTCGCGGGAGCGCCCGCCGCGGCGCGGGCCGCGGAAGCCGCCGGTCCAGCGGAAAACGGCAAGCCGTTTCCCGCCGGACCTTGGAAAACCGGCGAACCGGTTTCCCACAGCTACCGCAGCCTCGGCGGCTACGGCGGATCGGTACAAGACGGTGACCGGAATCAACACCGGAAAGGTACAGGTGCGCCGGCGTCCCCGCCGGCTGCCGCCGAAGGCGGCCAGAGATCGCCGGGCGAAGCCCGACAATTCAGACCGTGGTGGCGGCTCTACTCCTGCTGCTCGCGCGGCGGCTCGGGGACAGGCGGCGTGTCGCCGTCTCCCGAAGCAGCGCTGGTTTCACCCGCGTCACTCGCGTCGGCCTCGCCACCTGCGTCGCTCGCCGGCGGGGTCGGCGGCACGGTCTGCGCCGCCTTCACGCCGAAGCGAGACGTGCCGAAGGCTGTCATGCAGGCGGCGCCGAGGCCGATAGTCCACGCCAGGTAACAGATCACGAGGCCGGGGAAACCGAACATGAAGCGGAAGAACCACGGCAGGCCGAGGAAGCCCAGCAGGTCGGCCACGAGGGCCAGTGCCTGGATGGTCAGCACGCCGAGGGCGAGGGCGGCGAAGCTGCCCGCCGCGACACCGCCGGCGCCCCTGAAGCGGTTCCGGAACCAGTCGCCGGCTGCGGCCGCCGCTCCGGTGTACCCGAGCACGAGGGCGAGCGCCAGGGCAACCAGCGCCGCCGGCCAGAGGAGGATGGCGAACGGAATGCCGATCACCGTTACCGCGAGCAGAATACTGGCGACGATCAGAGCCGGCAGGATGAGCAGTTCGATGCCGAAGCCGACCACGAGCATGATCAGCGGATCCGACACCGCGGCGGCCCGGACCCGATCCACGCCCTTGGGCGACACGAGCAGTACCAGGCCGGCGAGCACGATGAGCAGTCCGGTGAAGATGATCGCCCGGACGAACTCGAACACCTTTCCCACCCGGAAGAAGGGCGGTCGTTCGCCGACTCGGGGGAACCAGTCGCCGCTCCAGCCGTCGAACCAGTCGCCGTCCCAGTCCCACTCGAAGTCGCCCCAGTCGACCTCGGAGATCTCTCCGAGCACGGTCGCGCCTTCTTCCCGGCTGACCCTGCCTCCGACGGTGACGATGTCTCCCAGCACCTCCGCGTCCGGACCGAGTTCCACGTCCCCGCCGATGGCGACTACCTCGCCGGTCACACGGCCGTCGATCTTTGCTTCGCCGCCGATGGCCACGGCGTCTCCACGGACTTCTCCGTCGACCTTGATGCCGCCGCCGATCGAGGTGATGTCATCGGCCACTTCGTCGCGACCGACCCGCACCGTGCTACCGAAGGCGACCTTGTTGTCGAGGTCGACGCGCACCACCGGCCCGTTCTCGCCGCCAGTGTCTTCGGCTTCGGCCAGGTCGCGCTCGAGATCCTCGATGCGCTCGATCGCATCCTCGACCGCGCCCTGCGCGCGTTCGCCGGCCTCCTCAAGGGCTTCGTCCAACTGCTCCCGGACCTCCTCGATCGCCGCGGCGGCCTCTTCCCGCGCGTCTTCCCCGGCAGTCTCGGCCTCCTGCTGAGGCTGGCCGAGAGCCGCAGCCGTGCAACACAGCCCGAAGGCGAGGAGCAGCGCGCCCACCCTGACACCGCGGCCGTGCGGTCGATGGACGGGCCTCTGCGACAGCCGGTGAAGGAGGGCTACCCCCGCCAGACAGAGCAGCGTGACCGCTGCGATCGTGACCGTCGCCGCCGGCGTGTTGAGGATCAGGTCGAGGACCTCGCCCACGCGGACCGCTCCGTTCAGCAAGGCCACGCTCTCCGCCAGCACGGCGGCCGCCAGGGTCAGGAGCCAGACCGCGGCGAACAGCGAGGCCTGCAGACCATCGACCAGGCCCAGCCACGAAGAGGGGGCCAACCAGGCGGCGCCGGTGAGCAGCAGGACCGCCGCCGCGGCCGAGACGGCCAGCGGCAGCCGGGCCCAGTGGGGAATCTCGAAGGGCAGGATCCGTGAGGGAGCCGGCGCCAGGGCAGGCCGGCCAGTCGCCGCGACCTGCCGCATGATGCGTTCCGTGAGTCCCGCCGGCACGGCGGGATCTTCCAGCGACTGGAACAGGCTCCGAAGGTCGATTCGATTCCGCATCTGGTTTCCTCGCGGCGTATGCGATTCTAGGACGGCGACTCGCGAACGACGTTCCGCATGCCCTTGGCCCTACGGTTGTCAGGTCGCCGTGGTTTCACGCTGATCCCCGATCCGCCGTGTTTCACACTACGCCATCCTGGCGCAGGCGTTCCTCGATCTCGCGGCGCGCCCTGCGCAGATTCGTCTTCACGGTTCCAAGAGGCATGCCGGTCGCCTCCGCGATGTCCCGGTAGGGGAGTTCCTCCCGGAACCGGAGCAGCACGACGAGTCGATACTCCGGCCGGAGGGCGGCAACCGCGGCTTCGAGAGCGGCCGACAGTTCGCGCCGCTTGACCAGGGTGTCCGGGGACTCCGAGCGCTCGTCCTCGATCCGGTCGAGGATCGACGACGGGTCCGCGTCGCTGGTTTCGAGCGGCGTCGTCGGGAGCTTCTTCCGGCGAAGCTGGTCGATCGCGGCGTTGCTCGCGATCTTGAACAGCCAGCTTGCGAAACGCCGCCTGGGGTCGTAGCGGGAAAGCGCCATCCAGGCCTTGACGAAGACCTCCTGGGTCACGTCCTCGGCTATGCCGCGGTCCCGAACCATGCGCAGGACGAGGCTGAAGACGGGTCGCTGGTAGCGCTCGACCAGCGTCTGGAACGCGAGTTCCGAACCCCCGATCGCCTCCGCCACCAGGGCGGCTTCGTCCTGCGGTCCTTGGGGCATCGGTTCAGTGTGGCATGCGGTGTGCCTGCCCGTATCATTGCCGCCGTGCGCTTTGACCCGGACTCCAGGAACTACGGCGAACTGACGGACGCGGTTTGCGCGGTCCGCATCGCGAGCCGGGTTACCCGGCGTCTGCAGGCGTCACTCGGGGGCGCCTTCCTGACCAAGGACGACCGCTCGCCGGTGACTGTCGCGGACTACGCGGCCCAGGCCCTGGTCAGCCTCACACTGCCCCCGGAAGACGCCATCGTAGGCGAGGAGACAGCGCCGGACCTCGTGACTTCCGAGGGCCGGGACGTGATGGCCAGGGTCGTGGAGGCGGTCGGTTCCGAGCTTCCCGGCGTCGCCGCGAAACGGGTCGGCGAAGCGATCGACCGCTGTTCGAGCGCCGGGGGCGCGAGCGGCAGGTTCTGGGTGCTTGACCCGATCGACGGCACGAAGGGCTTCCTGCGCGGCGACCAGTACGCGATCGCACTTGGCCTGATGGAGGACGGAGAGGTCGTGGGGGGAGTGCTCGGCTGTCCGAATCTACCCTCCGCCGACGGTCGCGGGTGCCTGTTCGCGGCCGCCCGCGGAGGCGGCGCCTGGGAGTTGCCGCTGGATGGGGAGGGGCACGCGCCCCGCCGGATCGGCGTGTCCTCGGTCGTCGACTCGACGGAGGCCGTGTTCTGTGAATCCGCGGTGTCCATGCACTCGGACCGGGGCGGGCACGCCGGGATAGCCAAGCGGCTCGGCGTCACGGCCGCTCCCGTTCGCATGGACAGCCAGTGCAAGTACGGTGCGATCGCACGGGGCGACGCATCGATCTACCTCCGTCTGCCCTCCTCCGCGACCTACCGCGAGAAGATCTGGGACCACGCCGCGGGATTCATCGTCGTCACGGAAGCCGGCGGCACGGTGACGGACGCCTACGGCCGGGAGCTCGACTTCAGTCTGGGGCGGACTCTCGAAAGGAATCGCGGCGTCGTGGCCACCAACGGTTTGCTGCACCGCAAGGTTCTGGCGGCGGCGACGACCGTGCTGCCGAAAGCTCCGGCTGCCTAGCAACTCATGGAGACGCTCCTCGTTACCGGCGGCGCCGGTTTCATCGGCAGCAACCTCGTGGCCGCCGCGCTCGCCGACACCGGCGCCGCCGACCGCCGGGTGGTCGTGTTCGACAAGCTGACCTACGCGGGCAGTCTGCGCAACCTGGAACGGGTGGCCAACGACCCCCGCTACACGTTCGTACACGGCGACATCGCGGACCGTGAAGCGGTGCGGACGGCGTTCGCCGAGCATCGGCCGTCGGCCGTCCTGAACCTGGCGGCGGAGAGCCACGTGGACCGCTCGATCGACGGCCCCGGCGCCTTCGTGCGGACGAACGTCCTCGGCACGTTCGAACTGCTCGAGGCGGCCCGGCTCGATCTCGGCCGGCGGCCGGAACCGGAGCGGGCGGGGTTTCGGTTCATCCACGTCTCGACCGACGAGGTGTTCGGAAGCCTCGGCGAAGAAGGGCGGTTCCGCGAGGACACGCCCTACGACCCGAGTTCACCCTACTCGGCTTCCAAGGCGGGGGCGGATCACCTGGTGCGCGCCTGGTGCCGCACCTACGGCCTGCCGGCGATCGTGACGAACTGCTCGAACAACTACGGCCCCTACCAGTTTCCCGAGAAGCTGATCCCGGTGATGATCCTGAACGCCGCCTCCGGGCTGCCGCTTCCGGTGTACGGCGAGGGCGCCAACGTCCGCGACTGGCTTCACGTGGACGACCACTGCGAGGGGCTGCTCCGCGCGCTCCGGCTGGGCGAGCCGGGCCGGAGCTACAACCTCGGCGGCGACGCGGAGCGAACGAACCTCGAGGTGGTGGAGGCCGTCTGCTCGGCGCTCGAGGCGGAGTTCCCGGCCGCGGAGAATCCCGCGCTGGCGGCGAAGGGGGCGGGAAGCTACCGTGAGCTCGTGACCTTCGTCGAAGACCGGCCGGGCCATGACCTGCGCTACGCGATCGACGCCGCCAGGGCGCGTAGAGACCTGGACTGGGCGCCGCGCCGCGACTTCGAAACGGGTCTGCGCGAGACGGTGCGCTGGTATCTGGATCACCCGGACTGGTGCGAGGCGGTCGTTTCCGGGAGCGAACGGCGCCGGCTGGGTCTGCAACAGCGGTTGACGGCGGCGACATGAGTCCGCTTCGGGGAATCCTGCTGGCGGGCGGGTCCGGGACCCGGCTTCACCCGGTGACGCGGGCGGTCAGCAAGCAGTTGCTGCCCGTCTACGACCAGCCGATGATCCACTACCCGCTCTCCAGCCTGATGGTCGCCGGCGTGCGGCAGATCCTGATCATCACCACCCCGCACGACCAGCCCGCGTTCCGGCGCCTTCTCGGCGACGGCCGGGATCTGGGAATCGGGCTTTCCTACGCCGTCCAGGAGGCCCCCGAGGGAATCGCCCAGGCGTTCCTGATCGGGGCCGACCACCTGCGGGGCGCCCGGGCGGCGCTGGCTCTGGGCGACAACATCTTTCACGGCCACGGACTGGCGGACGTCCTGCAGCGCGCGGCGGCGCGGCACATGTCCTCGCCCGGCGCCACGATCTTCGGCTACCGGGTCCGGGATCCGGAGCGTTACGGTGTCGTCAGCTTCGACGCGGGGCGGCGCGTGGTCGGCCTGGAGGAGAAGCCGGCGGCGCCGAAGTCGCCGTACGCGGTGCCAGGTCTCTACTTCTACGACGACCGTGTCGTCGAGTTCGCGCGGACGCTTCGTCCGTCGGCGCGCGGCGAACTGGAGATCACGGATCTGAACCGGCTCTACCTGGAGGAGGGGACGCTGCGGGTCGAGCTGCTTGGCCGCGGCATCGCCTGGCTCGATACGGGGACTCACGAGGCACTGCTGCAGGCGGGCAACTTCATTCAGGCGCTCGAGGAACGGCAGGGCCTGAAGGTGGCCTGCCTGGAAGAGGTCGCCTACCGCATGGGCTACATCGACGCCGACCAGTTGCGGCGGCTGGCGGCGAAGACCAACGACGCGTACGGCCGCTACCTCAGCCTGGTGCTCGAGGAAGGGCGATGAGCGCCCTGCCCACGGTTCGCGCCACGGGGCTGCCCAGCGTGCTGATCGTCGAGCCGATCGTTCATCGCGACGGCCGCGGTTTCTTCCTGGAGAGCTACAACGCGGCGACGTTCGCGGAGGGCGGCATCGGCCGGCCCTGGGTCCAGGACAACCACTCCCGGTCGAACCGGGACACGGTGCGGGGACTCCACCTTCAGTGCCGCCGGCAGCAGACCAAGCTCGTCCGCGTCACCCGGGGCGAAGTGTTCGACGTGGCCGTCGACGTGCGGCGCGGCTCGCCGTCGTTCCTGGAGTGGAGCGGCTGCCTGCTCTCCGAGGACAACTTCCGCCAGCTCTTCATTCCGCGCGGATTCGCCCACGGCTTCTGCGTGGTCAGCGAGACCGCCGACGTGCAGTACAAGTGCGACGAGTACTACGACGGCGAGGACGAGCTCGCGATCGCCTGGAACGACCCGCAGATCGGCATCGACTGGCCGATCGAGGAACCGCTGCTTTCGGAGCGGGATCGCGTCGCGGCGACGATCGCGGGATGTTTCGAGCAGTTGCCGACGTTCTCCTGGTGAGATGATGTCGCGGACGGCAGTGGAGGACGATCTGCGCGCCGCCGACCGCGAGCAGCTCGAGGCGCACGGCATCCGCGTGGAAGAGGCGCGGCGCCAGCTCGCCATCCTGCGCGACCCGCCGCCGAAGGCCCGGCTGGTCCGGCCGGCCCTGCTCGGCGACGGCATCGACCCGCTGCCCGCGGGGTCCGAAGCGGACCGGCTTGCCGAAGCGGGGCGGGCGGCGGCGCGGTCCGGCCGCATGGTCCGGTTCGTACCGGCCTCGGGCGCGGCCTCGCGGCTCTTCGCCGAGCTCAGGGCGGCCGCCGCCGGCGGTGAGCCGGACGATCCGGTGCTCGGCCGCTTCGAGAAGGCCCGGCGGCGTCTCCCCTTTGACGCCGGGCCGGCGGAGATTCTCGAACGGTACGGCGACACGCCGAAGGCCCTGATCCCTTTCCATCGCTATTCCGGCGGCGAGGTGCGCACGGCGCTCGAGGAGCATCTCGTCGAGGCGGCCGCTGTCCTCGGCAACGGCGGTGGATTGGCGGCGCTCCACTTCTCCGTCGCTTCGCGGCACCGGCCGGCGTTCGAGGCGTTGCTCGCCGAGCGGTTGCCGGCGCTCGAGCGGCGTTTCGCCTGCCGCTTCGAGATCGCGCTCTCGCACCAGTCGCCGGCCACCGACAGCATCGCCGTGGGCCAGAGGGGCGGACCGTTCCGGCTCGTTGACGACCCGGCGTCGCCCCTGCTCGTCCGGCCCGGCGGCCATGGCGCGCTGCTTCGCAATCTCCAGGGACTGGCCGATCAGAGCTACGAGCTGATCGCGATGAAGAACATCGACAACATGCAGCCCGAACCGTTCCAGGACCCGGCGGTCAGGGCGCTGCGGATTCTGGCCGGCATGGCTCTGGAGCTGGCGCGGAGTGCCGATCGGCCGTCCCGGGTTTGCGGCGTCGTGCCGACGCTCGGCACGGCCGGCGGCGGCCCCTTCTGGGTGCGCGACGCGTCCGGCGAAGTCGGGCTGCAGATCGTGGAGACGGCCCAGATGGACATGGAGGACGCGGAACAGTCGGCGATCCTCGCGCGGTCCACGCACTTCAACCCGGTGTTCATGGTGTGCGCGGTTCTGGCGCCCGGCGGCGAACCGTACCGCCTCGAGGACTACGTCGATCACGCCGCCAGCTTCCTCGTTGACAAGAGCCACGGCGGCAGGCCGCTGACCGCGCTGGAGCGCCCCGGCCTCTGGAACGGTTCGATGGCCGGGTGGAAAACGCGGTTCGTCGACCTCCCGGGCGAGGTCTACACGCCCGTCAAGACCGTGTTCGACCTCGCCGGCGAAGAGCACCAATGCCCGGCGCGCCCGGCGCTCGATGGAGACGACCGATGAGCGCGGATCCCGAGACGGTCGAGACCGTCGAGACCGGGGCCGGGGCGACGACGAAGGTCGGACTGGCGTTTCGGATCGCCGGTGCCGTCGCCCTGCTCGCGGTGCTGCTCCTGTTCGGCCGGCGGGTGGCGGGCTACCTGCCCGAGTTCAGCGCCTGGGTGGACGGCCTCGGCGTGTGGGGACCGGTCGTGTTCGTCCTCGGCTACATGGTGGCGACCGTCGCCTTCATCCCCGGTTCCTTGCTCACCCTGGCGGCCGGCGCGATCTTCGGTCTGGCCGAGGGCACCGCGCTGGCGTTCGTCGGCGCCTCCCTGGGGGCGACGGCGGCCTTCCTGGCGTCGAGGTACAGGATCCGCGGAGCGATCGAACGGAGGGTTGCCGCGGAGCCCCGCTTCGCCGCGATCGACCGGGCGGTCGGCCGCGAGGGGTTCAAGATCGTGCTCCTCCTGCGCCTCACGCCGGTCGTCCCCTTCGTCCTGCTGAACTACGCTCTGGGGCTGACGAGAGTGAAGCTGCGCGACTACGTCCTGGCCTTCAGCGGCATGCTTCCGGCGACCCTGCTCTATGTGTACTACGGCAAGGTGGCCGGCGACCTGGCCGAGATCGCGGCCGGCGGCGGCGGGGAGCGGGGCTGGGAAACCCATGTCTTCACGGGCGTCGGGCTGGTCGCCACGATCGCGGTGATCACGGTCGTCACCCGCATCGCCCGTCGGGCGCTCAGGGAAGAGGTGGGCGAGTGACCAGGCCGGAACTGCTGGCGGAGGACAGGCACGACCGGGCGTTGGTCGACCGGGTCGCGCCCGCCGACTGGACGAACCCGGAGCCTCCAGGGCGCTACCACCTGGTGGTCATCGGCGCCGGCACGGCCGGTCTGGTGACCGCGATCGCGGCCGCGGGGCTGGGCGCCAGGGTGGCGCTGATCGAACGCCGGCTGATGGGCGGCGATTGCCTGAACTTCGGCTGCGTGCCGTCCAAGGGCATGATCGCCGCCGCCCGGCGGTGGAGCGCCGGCCGCGCCGACGCCGGCTTCGGAGCGCCGGGCGCCGAGCGGCCCGGCGACTTCGCCGTGGGGATGAAGCGCATGCGCCGCATACGCGCGGAGATCAGCCGGGACGACAGCGCCGAACGATTCCGGGATGCCGGCGTCGACGTCTACCTGGGCGAAGGACGGTTTGTCTCCGATCGCGCGGTCGCGGTGACCGGTTCCGCCGGCGACCGCGAACTGCGCTTTCGGCGGGCCGTGATCGCCACCGGCGCCCGCCCCCAGGCGCCGCCCATAGCGGGCCTCGAACGCTGCGGCTACCTGACCAACGAGACCGTCTTCGCCCTGACCGAGCGGCCCGAACGGCTGGCCGTCATCGGCGCCGGCCCGATCGGCTGCGAGCTCTCCCAGGCCTTCGCCCGGCTCGGCAGCCGGGTGACGACTTTCGACGTGCTGCCCGGCATCCTGCCGCGCGAGGACCCGGACGCTGCGGCCCTGGTCGAACGGGCGCTTCGCCGCGACGGCGTCGAGCTGGCCCTCGATGCGAGGATCGAGGAAGCGGCGCCTGAGTCCGGCGGCGTCCGGCTTGTCTGGGTCGACGGCGAGGGCGAGAAGCGGGAGACCGTCTGCGACGAACTCCTGGTGGCCGTGGGCCGGGCGCCCAACGTCGAAGGGCTGGGACTCGAGCAGGTCGGCGTCCGCAGCGATGCCGGCGGCATCCAGGTCGACGCGAAGCTGCGCACGACGAACACCCGCATCTTCGCCGCCGGCGACGTGACGCCCGCGCCCAACTTCACCCACCTGGCCGACGCCCATGCCGCGGTCGTCGTCCAGAACGCGCTCTTCTTTCCCAGCGCCCGCGCCGACCGGCTGGTCGTACCCCGCTGCACCTACACCACGCCGGAAGTGGCGCACGCCGGCCTGGACCGGCGGGAAGCGGAGGAGCGGGGAATCGCTCTCGACGTGATCGACGTGTCCCTCGAGGAGAATCACCGCGCACTGCTCGACGGCGAGGAGGAGGGATTCCTGCGGGTTCTGCTGAAGCAGGGCAGCGATCGCGTGCTCGGGGCCACCGTGGTCGGCGCCGGGGCCGGCGACCTGATCGCGCCGCTCGCCCTGGCCGTCACCCACGGCGTCGGCCTCTCCCGCTTCACCTCGACCATCCTTCCGTACCCGACGCGAGCCGAGGTGTTGAAGAAAGCCGCGAACCAGTGGCGGCGGACGCGCTTCACGCCCCGCGCCCAGCGCCTGCTCGCCCGCTGGTTCCGCCTGACCAGCTAGGAGCTTGGATGGAACCGACCGCCCGCTGGGTGCGCGGGTCTTCTGACCCGCTGCCGCCGGAGGCGGCCAGGAACGCGCCGGCCGCAGGCCGGCTCCGCTTGGGCGACCGGTTCCATCCAGGCTCCTACAAGTGGCGCCGGCGCGGCCGTCTTCGCCGCCTCCGTCTCCGCGGCCTGCCGGCGGTCGCCGGCTTGGCGGGCGGCGCTGCCTCCGCGTGCCGCCGCCAGCTCTCCAGCGCTTCGGCGCCGCTGCCGGTGGCGGCGGACAGGAGGGTGAAGAGCTCGAGAGCGGGCCCGAAGGCTTCGCGCCGGACGAGGCTCTGCACGGTTCTCGAACTCCGGGGCCCTTCGCACAGGCGCTGGAATGTCTCGAGCGCCTTCTTCATCCCGGCGCGACGCGCGGCGGAGAGGGCGAAACGCCCGCCGAAGTCGGCCACCACGTCGTCCACGAGTTGCTGGAGACGGCGGCGATGGACCCGTGCGCCGCCCGCTTCCAGGCGATCCCTGCCGACCACGACCCGCGGCAGCAGCAGGGAGGAGAGGAGCACCGCGGTCGGTACCTCCGGGCCCGTCCGCACCCGCTCGTCGAGTAGGCCGGCGAGGTTGGAGAAGCTGTTCGTTCCGCTCGACTGTCCCGACACTTCGTCGACCTCGGGAAGGACGACCGGCAGCAGTCCGGAACGTCCCATCCAGTCGAAGGCCGCAGCGCCGCGGCCACTCGAGAGCAGTTGGAGCAGCTCCTCGATCAGGCGGTGCGGCGAGGCCTTGGCGATCTCCCGGCGGTGCTCGAAGGCGGCGGAGAGAGTGCGGTCCTCGAGGTCGAATCCGAGGCGCGCGGCGAACTCGCACGCCCGCAGCATGCGCACCGGATCCTCCCGGTAGCGGAGGTTGGGCTCGCCGATCACGCGGATCAGGCCGCGGTCGAGGTCCTCGAGGCCCTCCACGTAGTCGACGACGGCTTGGTCGGAAGCCCGGTAGAGCAGGGCGTTGACGGTGAAGTCGCGGCGGAAGGCGTCCTGGCGGGGGGTGCCGTAGGTGTTGTCGCTGGTCACCAGTAGTTCACCCGGTGAACGACGTTGATGTTCGGGGTCGGGCGCGCCGCGGAACGTGGACACCTCGACCACTTCGTCGCTGAACAGGACGTGGACGAGACGGAAGCGCCGGCCGATGATCCGCGAGTTCCTGAACAGCCGACGCACTTCCTCGGGCCGCGCGTCGGTGACGACGTCGTAGTCCTTCGGCCGCCGGCCGAGCATCAGGTCGCGCACGCCGCCGCCCACCAGGCAGGCGTTTCTGCCGCTCTGACGGAGCCGGCGAAGGACCTTCCGGGCGCCGGTGGAGAACTGGCGCGAGGCGATGGGATGCTTGGAGCGCGGCAGAACGGTGGCCGGGGCCGGCGCTTCCATCGGGTCAGGGTATCAACGCGGCCGCCCGAGGTTGCTACTATTTCGGTCGTGAACGCCTTCAGGCTGCGCGCCTGGTTGCTGCTGGTTGCCCTCGCGGGCGCCGCCGGCCCGGCCCGGGCGGACGACCTGTTCCTGCCCCCCGACCCGTCCTCCGTCACGACGCCGGACGACCCCGCCAGCGCCGCGGCGGCGGCCGGCGCGGCGCCGGCGGTCGAGTTCGAAGTTCCGATCCTGCGGCAGCGGCTGGCGCGCATCGACCGCGGACTGCTCGAGCGGACGCGCGTCGCCGCGGCTTCGGGGACGGCTTCGGCCGGTCTGCTGGACCTGAACCTGTTCGACGACGCCAGCTTCCGCGTCACCGACCTCTCGACCGCTCCCACCTCGGCCGGATTCGCCCTCACGGGGCGGCTCGAAGGCGTGCCCTTCGGCACGATGGCCATCGTGGTCAACGGGGAGGAGATCGCGGGCGGGGTCCGCACGCCGTCCGGCTACTACGCGATCGAGCGCGGGGAGGCGGGTCACGTCGTGATCCGCCAAGTCGACGAGAGCGCGCTGCCGGACGGCGCCGTGCCGCTGGAGGCGCCGCCCGGAACGCTGGGGCCGCCTGGCGCCGAACCGCCGGCGCCGCCGCCGCCGGCCGCGCTGCCGCGCGGGGCGGAGGTCCCG
>JAPOXA010000142.1 GCA_026707325.1 Acidobacteriota bacterium
CCGCAGCCTCGGCGGCTACGGCGGATCGGTACAAGACGGTGACCGGAATCAACCCCGGAAAGGTACAGGTGCGCCGACCGCAAGATCATCGGTCACACTGGGTGCGACGGCGCCCCCGCCGACTGCCGCCGCAGGCGTGTAGCCACGGGTCTTCTGACCCGTGGGAGATGCGCGCCGGCCGTCAGGCCGGCTCCTTGGTCCGCCTAACCCAGCCGCCAGTAGAAGACGACGAGGTACGCCGCCAGCAGCACGGCGACCCACAGCGCCATCGACGCCGTGAGCCAGGAACGTCCGAGGAACCCCTGCGGGCCCAGGTGACGCTGTGCCGTTTCGAGCGCGGCGGCGGCGAGCCGGCCGGCCGCGGCGTAGCCTGTGCGGTGAAGAGCCACGAAAGCGGTCGCGACTCCGTCCCAGATGCGAAGACCGACCCGGCGGTAGAGCCAGTCCGCGTCCAGATTCACCGAGCGCAACTCCGGAGGATAGAGGCCGGTGCGCATGAGCGTGGCGAAGGCCAGGGCCGAGAAGAACAGGAGCTGGCTCTGCGTGATGACGTGGGTGGTCGTGTACACCTCGTAGTGGACCGGGTAGGGCAGTAGCTCGTAGAAGGGGTTTGCCGTGCCGAACCACATTTCCGCCAGCGGGAACAGGCCGATCGCCATGCTCGCGGCGGCGGCCAGCACCATCGCGACGATCATCGACCGCGGCGCCTCCTTGCAGCGGATCCCCGAGTCGTGGTGGAAGAAGGCGAAGAACGGGATCTTGATCCCGGCGTGGTGGAAGACGCCGGCGGAGGCGAACAGGAGCACGAGCCAGAGCCAGAAGTACTCCTTGTAGACGGCCGCGCTCATGATCAGTGACTTGGTGGCGAAGGCCGAGAACAGCGGGAAGGCGGAGATGGACGCCGCGCCGACGATGCACAGCCCGGTCGTGATCGGCATCGACTTGTAGAGGCCGCCGAGGTCCGAGCCGTTGACGTGGCCGACCCGGTAGAGCACAGCGCCCATCGCCATGAACAGGAGCCCCTTGAACAGGATGTCGGCGAAGGCGTGGGCGACCGCGCCGTTGATCGCCAGTTCGGTGCCGATGCCGATGCCGACGACCATGAAGCCGAGCTGGTTCGTCATGCTGTAGGCGAGCACCCGACGCAGGTCGTTCTCGATCACGGCGAAGAAGATCGGGAAGGCGGTCATCAGCGCGCCGATCCAGATCAGTTCGGACTGGCCGGGAAAGGCCCGCGCCAGGGCGTAGATCGCGAACTTGGTCGTGAACGCCGACAGGAACACGGCGCCGGCCGGGGTCGACTCGGGGTACGCGTCGATCAGCCAACTGTGCAGCAGCGGGAAGGCCGCCTTGAGACCGAAGGCGAGGAAGATGAGGGTCGCCGCCAGGTTCGAGAAGCCGAGCCCGCCGTCTTCGAGGAAGCCGGTCAGGTTGCGGAACTCGGCCCAGCCGGGAGCCGCGCCGGTTTCGTGACGGAGCAGCACGATGCCGGCGAGCAGCAGGACGCCCGAGACCATCTGCATCCCCAGGTAGCGGAGGCCGGCGCCGGCCGCTCTGCCGCTTCTCCGGACCCAGACCAGCAGCGCCGAGGACACCGCGGCCACTTCCCAGAACAGGAACAGCGTCCAGAGGTCGCCGGCCAGCACGACGCCGAGGGCCGATCCGGCATAGAAGACGCCGACGAGCGGCTGGAAGTTGTCCTTGACGTAGAACGAGTAGACGCTGCCGATCAGCGCCGCGAGGTGGAAGATGACGACGAAGATCCGGCTCAGCGGATCGATCCGGACCAGCGTCAGGGTCTGGCCGAAGAGTTCGAACTGGGCGTAGTCGCCGAAGTCGAGGCCCCAGAAGCGCCACAGGGAGTAGACCGGCAGGGCGAGCAGCAGCGCACGCAGCGCGGTGCGGGGCAACACGTTGCGCGGCGCCGCTGCCAGGACCACGCTGCCGAGCATGAGCAGCAGCGGCGGCGACAGCAGGAAGTCGGCCATCCGGGACTCAGGTGGAGGAGCTGCCGCCGCGGCGCTCGTAGTAGTCCTCGGACCGCATCAGCACCCGCCGCATCTGCTTCGCCGCCAGCACCAGCAGGAAGGCGCCGACGAAGCCGTAGACCGGGTAGAACCCGAACCCGCCGTCGGCCCAGCCGCCCCAGGCCTCGAACTCCGCCTTCTTCTTGTAGAAGAAGTCCGCCGCCAGCCACAGCACGTCGACGGCGATCAGCGCGTAGAAGACCTTGGCGACGTTTCCTTTCCTGTCGAGCCAGTAGCTCTTGCCGCCGTGTTTCCCGTGGTCGTGGTGCGCCATCGCTGGGCGGCGAGGTTAGCAGCCGGACTCAGGGCCCACGGGCGGCGTGCGTCCACGTAGGATGACCCGTGGACTCGTTCTCGGAACCTGTGCGCCGGTGGTTCGACGACTCGTTCCCCGGGCCCACCCGGGTGCAGGAACTGGGCTGGCCGGTGCTGACCCGCGGCGGCAACGCGCTGCTGGTGGCGCCCACCGGCAGCGGCAAGACGCTCGCCGCTTTCCTGTGGGCGATCGACCGGCTATGTCTCGGCGACAAGCCTCCCGCCGCTGGCGTGCGTGTCGTCTACGTGTCGCCGCTCAAGGCCCTCGCCTACGACATCGAGCGCAACCTGCAGGCGCCTCTGGTGGGCGTCGTCGAGGAGGCCCGCAGGCTCGGCGCTCGGGTGCGGCCGGTCGGCGTCGACGTGCGCACCGGGGACACCTCGACAGCGGACCGCCGGCGCCAACTGCGAAGACCCGGCGAGATCCTGGTGACGACGCCCGAATCGCTGTTCCTGATTCTCGGCTCGCGGGCGGCCGCGAACCTGCGCACGGTCGAAACGGTGATCGTCGACGAGGTTCATGCGATGGCGGCGACGAAGCGCGGCGCCCATCTGGCGCTCTCGCTCGAGCGGCTCGCGGAGTTGGCTGACGGCCGGGATCCGCAGCGGATCGGCCTCTCGGCGACGGTGCGGCCAATGGACCTGGCCGCCGGGTTTCTCGGCGGCGACCGGCCGGTCGAGGTCGTCGACGCCTCAGAGCCGCCGAACATCGACCTGCAAGTCGTCGTGCCGGTGCCGGACATGGAGGCGCCGCCGCCAGCGCCGGAGTCTCTTTCCTCCGGCGAAGGATGGCCGCGTGGGTTCGAGACGTCGGGGCTGTGGCCGTCCGTCTTCCCGCGCATTCTGGAGGCGGTGCGGCGCCATCGCTCGACCGTCGTCTTCGTCAATAGCCGCTCCCTCTGCGAACGGCTGGCGCAGCGGCTGAACGAGCTGGACGACCGGACCCGCCCGGCTGATGTCGAGGAAGAGAAGGAAGACCGTGAGCCGCTGGCCCGCGCCCACCACGGCAGCATCTCCCACGAACGACGACGGGAGATCGAGGGCGCGCTCAAGGCCGGCCGTCTGCGCTGCATCGTGGCGACGAGCTCGCTCGAACTGGGGATCGACATGGGCAGCGTCGACCTGGTCCTCCTGGTCGAGGCGCCGGGGTCCACGGCCAGCGGCCTGCAGCGCGTGGGCCGCTCGGGGCACGCGGTCGGCGAGCGCAGCCGCGGTCTGATCTTCCCCAAGTTCCGTGGCGATCTCCTGGAGTGCACGGTGACCGCGATCCAGATGCAGCGCGGCGCGATCGAGTCGATGAAGCTGCCGGAGAACCCGCTCGACGTGCTGGCGCAGCAGATCGTCGCGATGTGCTGCGGCCGGGAGTGGACCGCCTGTGGGATCCTGGCCTTGGCACGGCGCGCCCGGCCCTACCGGGGCCTGTCCCGCAACCTGCTGGCCGCGGTGCTGGACATGCTGGTCGGCCGCTTCCCCTCGGAGGAGTTCGCCGACCTGCGGCCCCGGTTGTCATGGGACCGCGGCCGCGACGTCCTGACCGCCCGCCGGGGCGCCGACTTCCTGGTGCGCATGAACGCCGGCACGATTCCGGATCGCGGCCTGTTCACGGTTCACCTGGGACCCGAGGGTCCGCGGGTGGGCGAACTCGACGAGGAGATGGTCTACGAGTCGCGCGCCGGCGACACCTTCCTGCTCGGGGCCTCCGCCTGGCGGGTGACCGAGATCACCCGCGACCGGGTCATCGTCCGGCCGGCGCCGGGCGAACCGGGGCGGATGCCCTTCTGGCACGGCGATGGCCCCGGTCGGCCTCTGGAGCTGGGACGGGCCCTCGGCGCCTTCGTGCGCGAACTCGGCCAGAGGCAGGGCGCCGCCGCCAGACGCTGGCTCCAACGCGAAGCGCCGCTCGACCCGCACGCCGTCTCGAACCTCTGCGCCTACGTCGAGGAGCAGCGCAACCGCACCGGCGCGCTGCCCACCGACCGCGCGGTGACCCTGGAGCGGTTCCGGGACGAGATCGGCGATTGGCGCGTCTGCATCCTGACCCCGTTCGGCGCCCGCATCCACGCGCCGTGGGCGATGGCGCTGGAGCGCCGCATCGGCCGGCGCTTCGGTTTCGAGGTCCAGACCCTGTGGAGCGACGACGGACTGGCGCTTCGCTTCGCCGACACCGACGAGTTGCCGGCCGCGCGGGAGTTCCTGCTCGATCCCGACGAGGTGGAGGACCTGGTCGTCGAGCAGGTCGCCTCCTCGCCGATGTTCGCGAGCCGGTTTCGCGAGAACGCTGCCCGGGCACTGCTCCTGCCGCGCAACCGGCCTGGCAAGCGGACGCCACTCTGGCAACAGCGCCAGCGCTCGAAGAACCTCCTCTCGGTCGTCCGCCGCTACCCCGACTTTCCGATCCTGCTCGAGACCTACCGCGAGTGCCTGAGCGATCTCTTTGATCTGTCCGGCCTGGTCGAGCTCATGGCGGAGGTCGCGGAAGGGAACGTCCGGGTCGATGACGTGGAGACCCCGGCGCCGTCTCCGTTTGCCCGCTCCCTCGTCTTCGCCTACGAAGAGCGTTTCCTCTACGACCAGGACGCGCCCGCGGCGGAGCGCAGGGCTCAAGCGCTGACGCTCGACCGGGAACTCCTGCGGGAACTGCTCGGCACGGCCAGCCTGCGGGAGCTGCTCGACCCGGACGTGATCCGGGCCGTCGAAGAGGAGTTCCAGGGGCTTGCCCCGGACCGACGCCCTCGGCACGAGGACGACCTCCATGATCTACTGCGGCGCACCGGCGGCCTGACCCGGGAGGAGATCGAGGCCCGGGCGCCCGGCGACGGCGACGAGTGGTTGAAGCTCCTGGAAGTCCAGAAGAGAGCGATTGCCGTTCGCGCTCCCTGCAGACCGGTTTCCGGAGACAGGGACGTTCCGTCCGCCAGTGGTCGATCCGGGGACGCGAGCGCTTCGCTCGACCCCGGGCGTGGCCCGGTTCGGCTGATCTGGGTGACGGTCGAGGATGCCGCGCTGTATCGGGACGCGCTGAACGCGGAGCTGCCCGAGGGAGTGCCTCCGGACCTGCTGGCTTCGCGGCCCGCGCCCTTCGAGAGCCTGGTTCGACGCTACGCCCACAGCCGGGGTCCGTTCACGGCCGCCGATGCGGCGGCCCGCTTCGGCCTGCCCGAGGGGGCGATGGAGCCCCTGCTGACCCGCCTGGAAGAGGCCGGCCGGCTCACCCGGGGCAAGTTCCGCAGGGAAGGCGGCGTGGTCGAGTGGTGCGACCGGGAAGTGCTTCGCCGGATCAAGCGCCGGACGCTGGCCAGGTTGCGCCGCGAGGCCGAGCCGGTCGACGGCGCGGCTCTGGCGCGGTTCCTGACACGCTGGCAGGGCGTCGATACGGCGGCAGCGGTCCCGACTCGCCCGGCGACGCGGGACCGCGGGCGGTCCGCGGCGCCGGCAGCGTCGGATGGCGCCCTGGTGCGTCTCCGGGAGGCTGTGGAGCAGCTCGAAGGCGTGCCGCTTTCCTGGCGGACCCTGGTCGGCCACGTACTCCCGGCGCGCGTACCGGGATTCCGGGTCGAGATGCTCGACCGCCTGGCGGCCGCCGGAGAGATGCTGTGGCTGGGCGACGGCAGGCTCGGGTCGAGAGACGGCCGGGTCGCGATCTACCGTCGGGAGCGATTCCAGGTCCTGGGGCGCGGGAGCGCGTCGGTCCAGGCCTCGGACGAAACGCCGGCCGGGACTCCGCACGCGGCGGTTCTCGAGGGGCTGGCGGAGCGCGGCGCCTGCTTCACGTTCGACCTCGTCGGCGGCGTGGTGGGTGACGGCGACTGGGGCGAAGCGGAAGTCGAAGCGGCGATCTGGGACCTCGTGTGGGCCGGCCGGATCACGAACGACACCTTCCTGCCGCTCGCCGCTCTCGGTAAACGGCGGCGGTCGACAGCCGGGCGTGCGTCTCGCGGACTTCCCCGTGGTTGGCGTCGCGGGCCGCGTGCCGGGACCGCGCCGGCTGGGATGCGCGCCGGCATGCCGGGCGCCCGCCGGGGCCGGGCCGGCATGCTGGCGGGTGGCCGCTGGTCTCTGGTCGGCGACCTGGCCCTGCCGGCCGGGCGGGTGAGCGACACGGAGTGGGCTCACGCCATGGCGACGCTGCTGCTCGACCGTTACGGCGTGGTCGCGGCCGAAACGGCCCGCAGCGAGAACGTGCCGGGCGGGTTCGAGGCGCTCTACCCCGTGCTGCGCGAGATGGAGGAGGCAGGCCACATCCGCCGCGGCTACTTCGTTCACGGCCTGGCCGGCCGCCAGTTCGCGCTGCCGGCAGCGGTCGAGCGGCTGCGACGGGAGCGGCGGGGAAGGGCAAAAGGCGGCCCGATCGGGATCCTGCCCGCCGTCGACCCCGCGAATCCCTGGGGCGCCGTCCTGCCGTGGCCGCAACTCGGAACCGAGATCGATCCGCGAAGACGCGGCCCACGCCGGGTGGCCGGCGCCTCGGTCGTCCTACGCGCCGGCTCTCCCTGCCTCTACCTCGAAGCCGGCGGTCAGGGCATCTGGACCTTCGCCGCCCTCGGCGCCGACCCGGAACCCGGGGACGTCTGGGCCGCCCTCCGTGGCCTCGCCGGCCGGCGCCGGCGGCGGACCCTCAGGCTCCTGCGCATCGACGGCCGCCCGGCCCGCGAGTCTCCGTGGACCGCGATCCTCGACGCTTGCGGCTTCGAGAAGGACCTGGACGGCTATCGCGTCAGCCGATTGCTGCCGGCGGTGTAGCCGGGAAATGGCAGGCGTGGCGCGAACACGAGTCTGGTTGCTCCTTGTCCTGGTCGGGTCACAGGCTTGGGGCCAGGAGGTGCTCACCAACGAAACGATCGTCGCCCTCGCCGATAGCGGGCGGAGCGAGCCGGAGATCAGAGAGACGATCCAGTCTTCGGCAACCCACTTCGACACTTCGTCCGAGGCGCTCACAGCGCTCGACACGGCAGGCGTTCCGCCGGGCGTCATCGTGCAGATGGTTCGCTATGGGTCGCGTGCCCGGGAGGCCCGCGAACCTCTCGGGGAGTTCGTGCCCCCTGTTCAAACCCGCCGGGGCGCCTTCGAGAACCGCGTTCGGCGAGTCAACGCTACCGGTTACTGCGGCGGCGCCACGCTGTTCGCCATCGTCGACGAGCGGGGTCGAACCTCCGCGGTGCGGGATCTCTCCGGGGAACTGCCCGAAGAAGCTCGCGAGATCCTGGTCGATGCGGTCCGCCGAATGCGGTTTCGTCCAGCGACGTTGTCGGGCCGGCCTTCGGCGGCGACGATGTACATCTCGTTGAACTTCGCTGATCCCGAACAGCGCCGTTGAGGAACGTGGCTCAGGACACTACGGCCGCGTTCAGAAGGCGCCCTTCCCGTAGCCGTCTCAGGCCGAAGTCCTGCGGAGGAACTCTGCCAGGTCGTCGAGGCGGAAGGCCCAGAAGAGGGTCAGTCCCTCGTCTTGCGCCGTCTCCAGGTTCGCCGGCTTGAACACGCCGCCGAGGACGGCCGCGGGGACGACTTTTCGCCTACCGAAGTCCGAGAGCCAGGAGCGTGCCTTTGCCGACGGCCTCGTGGTTCACGCGCTTGTAGGAATTGACGGCGCTGTTCGAGACCTTGCATTCGATGGCCAGTAGCCGCTGATCGGCGAGGCGAGCCACGACGTCGGCCTTGGTTCGGCCCAGCTTGCTCTCGCTCCTGAAGTGGTTCGGCACCGGAGCATCGACGATGGTCTCGATGTCGGGGCGGGAAGGATCCTCGATGAAGCCGCAGGAGCGGAGCACCTCCTTGACGGCGTCTTCCTGGACTCTGCTGGCGCTCCGGCGGGAAGTTGAGACCTTCTGCGCCGCTACGAGAGCGGCGGAAGCAACGACGGCGCGTTCGACTTCATCGCTTGTCGGCAGGCGGCTCTCGGCGACCCAGGGGAAGCGGTGGGGATCGAGGAGGCGGAAGACGAGGGAGGCGACGCGACGGGCGTTCTCGGGAGTGCTCCGCAGCTCAGTGGCGGAGAGCTTCGTCTCGGCGAGAGTCTTCAGATCGTCTTCGGAAACAGGGGGCGCCGTGAGGTAGCGAAGAGCAGTCCGAGCGTCTTCCTCGCTGAAGATCTCGATGATCGTCTCCGCCGAGTCCTCAGCGTGCGCGAGCACCGGCAGGCGGTCCACGAGTCCCCGGAAGACGACCGCGAAACGCTCGAAGAACTCCGAGTACTGATGCAGCGGCTCGCTGAGCCGCTCTTCGCGGAAGGCCGCCTCGGCTTCTTCGGCGCCTCGTTCAAGCTCGGGGAGGGTCCACCGCCTCGGTTCGATCATCCGAGTTCTTCAAGCTTCGGGATCCGGAGCCGCTCGACCTCCTTGGGGCTCGAACTTCGTCAGACCCTCGGCGTAGGTGCGCCCCTGGTCGGTGCCGACGTGACGGTTGAGCCATTCGGTGAGCGCCGCCAATTGAGCGTGGGGAAGCTCCTGTCGGGGGTAGAGGCCGTGGGCCACGTTGATGTGGCGGGCGCCGCACACGTTGCGGACAAACGCCGGCGGGCGGCGCGCCATGTAAGTGCACAGGATCGGCGCGGGCGCGCGCAGGCCGACTCTCCACCATGGCTTCCGGTGTCGAGCGACGTAGGACTGGTGCGCTCCCTGCTCTTCCGCCCAGCGCAGAAACGCGTCGATCAGGTCGCGGTCCGAGGTGTTGAGGCTGTCGAGGTTGCGCGGCAGGTCCACGATGCGGCGCAGATCGTCCGCGTGAGCAAGGACAGGACCTGCCGAGAACAGCTCCCGGGCACGTGTAATGGCCGGAAAGAGGACCTCGGGCGGCAGGTCCCCTTCGTACTTCCCGGCGATCCACACCCCGTTGGCGCCCGTGACCTGGCCGCGGTGAACGCGGCAGATCTCGCCAAGCTCGATGGCGCCGTTCCGCTTGCGGTCGCAGGGCCTGATGATCGTCGACCACCGGTGCGCCTTTCGGAGAGTGCTCCAAGGCACCGATCGCCGCGACCGTAGCCCGTCCAGCCGGTCGGCGCGTTCGACGGACCGCACGGCGACCGAAGAAGCGTGGTGTCCGGCTTCCCAGCACGTGATGGCGGCCGAGGTCAGCGCGTCAGGGAAGGGCTCGGCCGTCGGCGAAAGGAGGTGGAGGGCCAGACCGCCCAGTCCGTCCGCGAGGGCATGACGAAGCACCGAGCCATAGTTCACGTCCAGCCACTCGGCGGCGGTTATGTACGCGCCGTAGTCGCCGGGCCGGGCCAGTTCCAGGCTCTTGAGGAAGAAGTGGATGTGAAGCCCGGCCAGTTTGCTCGCGCGAAGGCCGTGTCTGGCGGCGGCGTTGACGAACCAGTCTTTCCGCTCGGCGTCGATGCGATGATGGCGGACGTAAGGCGGATTGCCGATGAAGAGTGTCGGTCCGTCGACCGCCGGCAGCGAAAGGTCGCGGTAGTCGGTCCCCTCGATCTTCAGGCGATCCGAAAGACCGAGAACCTGCGCGTTGGCTCTGAGTAGGAGAATGGCGAGTGGATCCGTCTCGACCGCGACCAGGGCGGCTTCCGGGAACCGCTGCCCCGCGGCCAGAATGAAGCGCCCGGACCCGGCGCCCGGATCGACGACCCGTGTCGGCGACTTGTGCTCCGCCGACCATGCGAGCATGTTCTCGACGATCGCCGGCGGCGTGTAAGTGGCGCCTTGCTCGCGGCGCTCCCGCGCGGTCCGGATTCGGCAGAAGGCCTCACCAAGAGGGTCGGCGCCGACGCGGACCCGGTCCCGGAGCGCCTCCACGACTTCGTGTTCCGGCGGCCGGACTTCCCGCAGTCCTTTCGTGCCGGCCAGTTCCGTCGCCATCGCGGCAAGTTCCCGTTCGGTCTGGAGAGACTCGGCGGCGTCTCTCGGCTGGCTGGCGAGACGCATGGTCATCGGCTCTCGCCCTCGTCAGGCACGAAGGGGCGATACTCCACCAGCGCAGTACGGCCGATGATGTCGACGATGGTCACCGACAACTCGACCCCGAACGCGTCCGTGAGCCGCAAGGGATGCCCCAGGCGGAAGTTCACCGGTTGCTGGCGTCCCTGTTCGACGGCGATGTTGACGGTGTGCAGGTACGTCCGGTCGGAGGTGTCCCGTATGGGATTGAGGCGGCCCTTCAGGCCGGGAAGATGCCCGGTCGCCTCGGGAAAGATCGCCGAGCCGCCGCCGGAGAGCCGGTCGAGTTCCATGACGAGTCCGCCCTGCCGCGGGATCCACTCCCGTTCGAGACCGGCGGCGTACTCGGGCACCGCGGCGTAGACAGTCATCGGCAGGTGTGTGCTGTGCAGGTCGAACGTCGCTTCACCGGCGTCGTCCGTCCTTTCTCGCCTCCAGGTCTTGTTGGGATAGAGCGCCAGAACGTCGATTCCCACCAGCGGCACCCCTCCCGAGTGCACGGCTACGGTCGCCTTGTCCGGCGTTGGGTCGAGCTTCGCCGCGGGAATGCTCAAAGTCAGGTTGGCGTCGTCGATCAGTCTGTACTTGGGCAGGGTACCCGCGGTCATCTGCGTTTCCTTGCGGATGATGGCGACGCCGTCGCCGCGACGCTCCATGAGGAAGGCGCGGTGTTCCGAGCCGGGGAGGTCCGGCAGAGATATCCGCCCGAAGACGGAGGCGATAACCTCGTTGCGAGTAGCTTGGCTTGCTTCCATGCCCTCGATCGTCATTCCGTTCGGGAGCTGTCCCGGCGAGTCGATCTCGAGTCGGTCCGCGAACATCGACAACCTGATGCGTCGCGAGGCCATCGAGTAGTCGCGGTGCGCCAGAGCGTTGACCAGCGCCTCGAAGACCGCGGCCGTGCTGTATTGAGGAATGTTCTCGCGCGCCGGGGACTTGCGTGCTCCAACCCGCATGTTCCTGGAGACGAACTTCATGCCGTCGGCGAGTTGGCTCTGGAGCGGACCCTCGATCTCCTGCGCGTCGAGCTGTTCGGAGGCCCGGTGCTTTCCCCGATAGTGCGTGGCCGTGACGACTGCCTGAGGCAACCACTCCTGCGGCCTTCTGGCGCAGAGGAGAATGCCCGCGACCGTGGCGCGCAGTGCTTCGCCTTCGTCGCGGGTGAGCAGACGCATGTTGGCCAGACCCCGTGCCGGTTCGGCGGCCCCGGCGACGCTCAGCAGCGGCCCCCAGAGCTGCTCGCTGAGCGTCTCGAAGCCGGTGTTCGGAACCGGCTGCCTGTCGAACCAGAGGTAGCGAGCCTGGGCTCGTCTCTGGGCGAGGCGCATTCGTTCGTCGCCCGTCAGCAGACGTTTGGAGGCGCCGACCCTGAGATAGCTGCGCCCGTTTCGCTCGTGCAGAGAGTCGCCTTGAGGTACTTCGACGAGCACGAAGGCCTTACCGTCCAGCTCTTTGTGGTGCACGTCGATGCGAAGGGCGGGCTCGACGCTGTCCGTGCTTGCTTCGACCAGCAGGCGATCCAGTGCGGCCATCTGTTCACGGGACATTCCCGGCAGCCGGCCTTCGTCCGTGACGCCGCAGAGGAGCCGGCCGCCATGCGCGTTGGCGAAGGCAACCATCGAGTCCGCTAGATCGTCGCGGTGGGGACTTGTCGGGCGATTGCCCGTGAACATGACCTCCTTGAACTCCCAACTGCTGTCCTCTCCCAGGCGCAACTGTCGACGGAGAACCTCGTCGGGCAGCGTCACGGGCCACCTCCGGAGCGCGGAAGGGTCTCAGGCATCGGAGCCCTAGTCTGCCACCGGCCGCCCGCCGCGGGGTGGAGCGTTCCCGAATCAGCCAGCCTCGCCGAACGCCTCGCGCAGCGTCGCGCAGGCCTCGTCCACCGCTCTGCGGCCGCCGTCGAGGATCGGGGAGAGCTGGAAGAAGACGTGGACCTGGCCCTCGTAGTTCGAGAGC
>JAPOXA010000046.1 GCA_026707325.1 Acidobacteriota bacterium
TCGTGCGGATGAACTCCTCCGGGTAGTCGTAGTTGTACAGATCGTCGGCCACCAGCTCCGGCGTCGGATACACCACATCCTCGATGTGGAAGTCGTGGTAGTGGTCCATGCCGGTACCGGCCGGGATCACACGCCCGACGATCACGTTCTCCTTCAGTCCGCGCAGGTGATCCACTCTGCCGCTGATCGCAGCCTCGGTCAGTACCCGCGTGGTTTCCTGGAAGCTGGCGGCCGAGATGAAGCTCTCGGTGGACAGCGAAGCCTTGGTGATCCCGAGCAGCAGCGGCCGCCCGATCGCGGGTGTGCCCCCCGCCGCGGTCACCCGTTCGTTCTCCTCCTTGAAGAGCCAGCGGTTGACCTGCTCGTCGATCAGGAAGTCCGTGTCGCCGACCTCGTCGATCTCCACCGAACGCATCATCTGACGGACGATCACCTCGATGTGCTTGTCGTTGATCGCGACGCTCTGGGAGCGGTAGACCTCCTGGATCTTGTCGACCAGGTGCCGCTGTGTCTCTCTCACGCCCTTGACCCTGAGGATGTCGCGCGGGTCGACGTTCATCGTCTCACCGACCAGAACGTCGCCGGCACTGACGTACTCGCCCTCCTGCACGTTGACGTGGACGTTGCGTGCGACGGCGTAGTCTTCGGACTCGCCTGCCTCATTCTCGACGGTGATCATCCGGTTGCCCTTGACGATCTCCTTGCCCATGCGGACGATGCCGTCGATGTCCGCGATGATGGCGGGCTCCTTCGGCTTGCGCGCCTCGAACAACTCCTGGATCCGCGGCAAGCCGCCGGTGATGTCCTTGGTCTTCGTCGTCTCGCGCGGGATCTTCGCGAGGGTCGCGCCGGGGTGGATCTCGTCGCCGTCGCGAACCCAGAGGAAGGAACCGACGGGCAGCAGGTAGCGCTTCTCCTCCGCCCCGACCACGACGACGGCTGGAGCCCGCTTCTCGTTCTGCGACGCCTCGACGATGATGCGCTGCGACATTCCGGTGACCTTGTCCGTCTCCTCCTTGACGTTCTCGCCTTCGACGATGTCGTGGAACTCCACGCGTCCCGCGACCTCGGAAAGGATGGCGGAGGTGAAGGGATCCCACTCGACCAGGTCGGTTCCCGGCTCGACCTCCTGGTTCTCCCGCACCAGCAGGTGGGAACCGTAGGTCAGCGGGTGGCGCTCGAGTTCGCGGCCCGCCTCGTCGACCAGAGCCAGCTGGCCGTTCCGGTTGACGACGACGGAATCGCCCTCGCGGCTGTCGACGGTGGCCACGTTGAGAAGCTTGACCCAGCCCTTGTTCCGCGCCGCGTGCCGCGACTGCTCCGCCACGAGTTGGCCTGTCCCGCCGATGTGGAACGTGCGCATCGTCAACTGCGTGCCGGGTTCGCCGATCGACTGCGCGGCGATGACACCCACGGCTTCGCCCAGGTCGACGCCGCGGCCCGTCGCCAGGTTGCGGCCGTAGCACGCGGCGCAGACGCCGCGGCGGGTCTCGCAGGTCAGCACGGAACGAATCTTCGCGTGCTCGATGCCGGCCGCCTGGATCTCGTTCGCCTTGCTCTCGGTGATCTCGTCGCCGACCGAGAGGAGCTGGTCGCCGGTCATCGGATCGAAGATGTCCTCCTGGCTGACCCGGCCGACCAGGCGGTCGCGCAGCGGTTCGAGGGTGTCTCCGCCCTCCATGATCGCCCCGACGACGATTCCGTCGATCGTGCCGCAGTCCTCCTCGGTGACGATCACGTCCTGGGCGACATCGACCAGGCGGCGCGTCAGGTAGCCCGAATCGGCGGTCTTGAGCGCCGTGTCGGCCAGACCCTTGCGGGCGCCATGGCTCGAGATGAAGTACTGCAGGACGGACAGGCCCTCGCGGAAGTTCGCGTGAATCGGGGTCTCGATCACCTCGCCCGAGGGCTTGGACATCAGGCCGCGCATGCCCGCCAACTGCCGGACCTGCTCGCGGGAGCCCCGGGCGCCCGAGTCGGCCATCAGGTTGATCGGGTTGAACTCGCCCCGTTCGGCCTCGACGTCCTTCATCTCGCGGAACATCTCGCTCGAGACATCCTCGGTGACGCGATGCCAGATGTCGATGATCTTGTTCTTGCGCTCACCGGCGGTGATGACGCCCGCCCTGCGCTGGTTCTCGATCTCCAGCACCTCGCCGCGCGCCTCCTCGATCAGCTTCTCCTTCGTCGACGGCACGACCATGTCGTCGACGCCGAAGGAGATGCCGGCCCGGGTCGCGTACTGGAACGTGATCTCCTTGATCTCGTCGAGCATCCGGACCGCCAGGTCGCTGCCGTGGCGGATGTAGCAGTAACCGACCAGATCCTGGAGGCCGCGCTTGCGCAGAAGACCGTTGATGAACGGGAGCTCATCCGGCAGATGGTCGTTCAGGATGACCCGGCCGACGGTCGTCTCGACCACGTCGCCGTCGAGCTGCAGCAGCTCGGCGTGGACGATGTCCTGCGTGTCGGACTGCGCCTCGAGATCGACGTACGGGCCGCTGAGACGCAGACGAATCGGCGTCTGCGTCTCGACCACGCCGCCATCGAGCGCGAACAGGACCTCGTCGACGCTGGCGAACGTCCGCCCCTCGCCGCGCGCGCCCGGCCGCGGCATGGTCAGGTAGTAACCGCCCAGCACCAGATCCTGGCTGGGCACCGCCAGCGGCCGGCCGTGGGCCGGGCTCAGGATGTTGTTCGAGGCCTGCATCAGCACATGGCTCTCGATCTGGGCCTTGGGCGAGAGCGGCACGTGAACCGCCATCTGGTCGCCGTCGAAGTCCGCGTTGAACGCGGCGCAGACCAAGGGGTGGATCTGGATCGCCTTGCCCTCGATCAGGACGGGCTGGAACGCCTGGATGCCCAGCCGGTGCAGCGTGGGCGCGCGGTTCAGGAGCACGGGGTGATCGCGGATGACGTCGTCCAGGGCGTCCCAGACAACCTCCTCCTCCCGCTCCACCATCTCCTTGGCGGCCTTGATCGTGCCGACGTACTCGCGCTCTTCCAGCCAACTGTAGATGAACGGCTTGAACAGCTCGAGCGCCATTTTCTTGGGGAGTCCGCACTCGTTCAGCTTCAGGTCCGGACCGACCACGATCACCGAACGTCCCGAGTAGTCGACGCGCTTGCCGAGCAGGTTCTGGCGGAAGCGGCCCTGCTTGCCCTTCAGGGTGTCGGACAGGGACTTGAGGGGCCGGTTGTTCGAACCCTTGAGCACCCGCCCGCGGCGGCCGTTGTCGAACAGGGCGTCGACGGCCTCCTGCAGCATCCGCTTCTCGTTGCGGACGATGACCTCCGGCGCGCGCAGTTCGAGCAGCTTCTTGAGCCGGTTGTTCCGGTTGATGACGCGCCGGTAGAGGTCGTTCAGATCGCTCGTCGCGAACCGCCCGCCGTCGAGCGGCACCAGCGGCCGCAGCTCGGGCGGAATGACCGGAATCACGTCCAGGATCATCCACTCCGGGCGGTGGCCGCTGCGCCGGAAGGCGTTGACCACCTTGAGCCGCTTCGCCGCCTTGAGGCGACGGATCTGGCTGGTGTCGGAGCGCATGACGATCCGGAGTTCCTCCGCCAGCTCGTCGATGTCGATGCGGGCCAGGAGTTCCTTGATCGCCTCGGCGCCCATCCGGGCGTCGAAGCCGTCCGGGCCGTACTCCTCACGCAGCTCCCGGTGGCGTTCCTCGGAGACGAGCTCGTTCTCTTCGAGGTCCGTGTCGCCGGGATCGATGACCACGTAGCTCTCGAAGTAGAGGATGCGCTCGAGGTTGCGCAGAGTCAGGTCGAGCAGGTGGCCGATGCGGCTGGGCAGACCCTTGAAGAACCACACGTGGCTGGCCGGACTGGCCAGCTCGATGTGCCCCATGCGCTCCCGCCGCACCCGCGAGCGCGTGACCTCGACGCCGCACTTGTCGCAGACGACGCCGCGGTGCTTCATCCGCTTGTACTTGCCGCACAGACATTCCCAGTCCGTCATCGGCCCGAAGATCTTCGCGCAGAAGAGGCCGTCCCGCTCCGGCTTGAACGTGCGGTAGTTGATCGTCTCGGCCTTCGTGACCTCTCCGTAACTCCAGGAGCGGATCTTCTCCGGCGAAGCCAGCGCGATCTTGATCGCGTTGAAGTCCTTGGCCGACTGCGTCTTCTCGAAACTGGACAGTGGTTGCACCCGCGACCTCCTAGACCTTCATCAACTCAACGTCAAGACACAGACTCTGCAACTCGCGCACCAGTACGTTGAACGACTCCGGCAGCCCGGGGTCTTCCGGCACGTCGCCCTTGACCAGCGCCTCGTAGGCGCGGCTCCGGCCCTCGACATCGTCGCTCTTGACCGTGAGCAGCTCCTGCAGGGTGTAGGCGGCGCCGTACGCCTGCAGCGCCCACACCTCCATTTCGCCGAAGCGCTGGCCGCCGAACTGGGCCTTGCCGCCGAGGGGTTGCTGGGTGATCAGCGAGTAGGGACCGATCGACCGCGCGTGGATCTTGTCGTCCACCAGGTGGGACAGCTTCAGCATGTAGATGTAGCCCACCGTGACGTTCTGCTCGAAGGCGTCGCCGGTGACGCCGTCGTAGAGCGTCGTCTTGCCCGAAGACGGCAGATCCGCCTCCTCCAGCAGCTCCTTGAGCCGGGACTCCCGGATTCCGTCGAACACCGGAGTCGCGAACTTGACGCCAAGGGACTTGCCGGCCCAGCCCAGATGCGTCTCCAGAATCTGGCCGACGTTCATCCGACTGGGCACCCCGAGCGGATTCAGCACGATCTCGACCGGCGTGCCGTCCGGCAGGTAGGGCATGTCCTCTTCCGGCAGGATGCGCGAGATGACGCCCTTGTTGCCGTGGCGGCCGGCCATCTTGTCGCCGACCTGAAGCTTGCGCTTCATCGCCACGAAGACCTTGACGAGCTTGATGACTCCGGGTGCCAGTTCGTCGCCCTTCTGAAGGAGCTTGATCTTCTCTTCGTTCGCCTGGTGCATCGCCTCGATGTGGGAGTCCGTGTCCTTGTAGATCTCCCACACCTCCTTCAGCAGGTCTTCCTGCCTCAGGGGCAGCGCCAGGATCTCGCGCCGGGTCAGGCGCTCGAGGTGCTCGTACTCGATCTTCTCGCCCCGCTTCAGGAGACGCTCGCCGTCCCGGTCCTTGACTCCCGCAGCGGGCTTGAGACCCACGAGAAGATCGGCGATCTTCTTGTTCCGCTCCTCGTGCATGATGCGCGTCTCGTCGCGGATGATCTTCTCCAGCCGGCCGACCTCCTGCTCCTCGATCTCGAGCGCCCGCTCGTCCTTGTCGACGCCCTTGCGAGCGAAGATCTTGACCTCGACGACGGTACCCTCGATGCCCGGGGGCGCCTTCAGACTGGCGTCCCGGACGTCGCCGGCCTTCTCGCCGAAGATCGCGCGCAGCAGCTTCTCCTCCGGCGTGAGCTGGGTCTCGCCCTTGGGCGTGACCTTGCCGACCAGGATGTCGCCTGCCTTGACCGAGGCGCCGATCCGTATGACGCCGCTCTCGTCGAGATCGGCGAGCGCCGCCTCCGAGACGTTGGGAATGTCCCGGGTGATTTCCTCGGGCCCGAGCTTCGTGTCGCGGGACTCGATCTCGAACTCCTCGATGTGGATCGAGGTGAAGGCGTCGTCCCGCACCAGGCGTTCGGAGACCAGGATCGCGTCCTCGAAGTTGTAGCCCCGCCAGGGCATGAAGCCCACGAGAACGTTGCGCCCCAGAGCCAGCTCGCCTTCTTCGGTCGAGGCGCCGTCGGCCAGGACGTCCCCCCGCGCCACCCGCTGGCCCTCTCGAACGATCGGCTTCTGGTGTACGCAGGTGCTCTGGTTCGATCGCCGGAACTTGGTCAGGGGGTAGGTGTCGGCCCCGAACTCGCGCGGCTCGCCGGTCTCCGGATCCGCGCCCTCGACCCGGACGATGACCCGCTCGGCATCCACGGAATCCACGACCCCGGCACGCTGGCATTTCACCACCGCGCCGGAGTTGAGGGCGACGATCCCCTCGAGCCCGGTGCCGACGATCGGCGAGTCCGAGCGCAGCAGGGGAACCGCCTGCCGCTGCATGTTCGATCCCATGAGGGCGCGGTTCGCGTCGTCGTTCTCGAGGAACGGAATCAGGGCCGCGGCCACGCTGACGAGCTGCTTCGGACTGATGTCCATGTAGTCGACGCGCTCGCGGTCGACCGGCACGAAGTCGCCGCGGGCGCGCGCCACGGGCCGTTCGTTCTCGAGGAAGCCCTTGTCGTCGATCTTGGCGTTGGCCTGGGCAACGATGTACTTCTCTTCCTCCCAGGCAGTGAGGTAGAAGGCGTGGGGCTCCGCCCCCACCAGCCGCTTCCTGTTCCGCTTGAGGCGGTCGTTCTCCGCCACCAGTTCGTCGACCGAAACGATCTGGCCCAGCTCGAACGCGCCGTCGCCCGGCTTCGTCACCTTGAAGTGGTCGATGACCCGGCCGCCCTCCACCTTCTTGTAGGGGCTCTGGATGAACCCGTACTCGTTGATGTCGGCGTAGGTCGCCAGCGAGGAGATGAGGCCGATGTTCGGCCCCTCGGGGGTCTCGATGGGACAGATACGGCCGTAGTGCGAGGCGTGCACGTCGCGGACCTCGAAGCCCGCGCGCTCGCGCGACAGCCCGCCCGGGCCAAGGGCCGACAGCCGCCGCTTGTGGGTGACCTCGGACAGCGGATTCGTCTGATCCATGAACTGCGAAAGCTGGGACGAACCGAAGAACTCCTTGATCGCCGCGATGACCGGCTTGGAGTTGATCAGGTCGTGCGGCATCGCCGAGTCGATGTCCTGGTGCACGGACATCTTCTCCTTGATTGCCCGCTCCATGCGCACCAAGCCGACCCGGAACTGGTTCTCGAGCAGTTCGCCGACCGCGCGCACCCGGCGATTGCCCAGGTTGTCGATGTCGTCGACCTGCCCCACGTCCTTCTGCAACTGCAGGAGGTACCCGATCACGCGGTAGAAGTCCTCCGCGGAGAGGGTCTTCTGCTCGACCGGCACTTCCGTCTCGAGCTTGATGTTGAACTTGAAGCGGCCCACCCGGGAGAAGTCGTACCGCTTGGCGTCGAAGAACATCCCGTAGAACAGCGAACGGGCGCTCTCGTGGGTCGGCGGGTCGCCGGGACGCATCCGCCGGTAGATCTCGATCTGCGCTTCCTTGGCGTCCCTGGTGGCGTCCTTCGCCAGGGTGTTCGAGATCGTGGCGCCGCACAGCGCCCAGTCGGGGAAGAACACCTCGAGCTCGCTGTGGCTGCGTCCGTCGAGACGCTCGTCGAGATCCTCGGGAACCGGCTCGTTCGCCTCGAGCAGCACCTCGCCGGTATCGGTGTCGACCACGTCGGCGATCAGGAGTGCCGGTTCGAGCTCCTGCAGGCCGACCTCCGCCCCGACGGGGTCGCCGGCGTCGAGGAGCTCGACGGCCGTCTCGTCCAGGGTCAGGCCGGCGAAGACGTTGTAGCTGTGACGGACGCCCCGGCTCGAGCGTTCGCGCAGGCGCTCCTGCTCCAGCACTTCGGGACCGATGCCGAGGCGGTACACGCCGCCGCCCTCGATGGTCAGGGGCACCGCCGTGTAGAACTGGCGCAGGATCTGCTCGTTCGTCTCCAGGCCCAGGGCGCGCAGAAAGACGGTGCCGGGGAACTTCCGCTTGCGATCGATGCGGACCGAGAGGATGTCCTTCTGGTCGTACTCGAACTCGACCCAGGAGCCGCGGTAGGGGATGATCTTGGCCAGGTAGACGCGCTTGTCCTTGTCGTGAGTGAAGAAGACGCCCGGACTGCGGTGCAACTGGCTCACGATCACCCGCTCGGTGCCGTTGATGATGAAGGTGCCGGTGTCGGTCATCAGCGGGATCTCGCCGAAGTAGACCTCCTCCTCCTTCGCGTCCCGCATCATCTTCTGGCCGGTCTCAGGGTCCTTGTCGTAGACGAAGAGCCGGAAGGTGACCTTGAGCGGCACCGCGTAGGTCATGCCCCGCGAACGGCACTCGTCCTCCGAGTACTTGTGCTGGAGCTCGACGGACTGGCCGCAGGTGCCGCACTTGGTGACGCGATTCGCGTTCAGCGCGCCGCACTCTCCACAGATGACGCTGTCCTCGTTCGAGTGCCCGGTCTCGATCTTGGCGCCGCAGTTGGTGCACGACATCCGCACGTACTCGAGTCCCTTCAGCTCGCCGCAGCGGCAGTGCCAGTCGCCGATCGAGTAGCTCACGAAGTCGAGCGAACAGGTCTCCCGGAAGTCCCAGAACGGGAAGATCCCGGTGAACACCGCCTGCAGGCCGTGGTTCGCCCGCTCCTCCGGGAGGAGGTCCTTCTGCAGGAACCGATCGTACGAGCGGCGCTGCACCCCGATCAGGTCGGGGATCCCCAGCGACGTCTCGATGGTCGAGAAGTCGATCCGCCCGTTGCCGTTGCCGTTGCGGTGACCGTTCTGCGCAACTGAAATGTCCGTCATGCTTCGATGTCCTCTACGTCAGATCCCTGCACGATGTGGAAACGCACGAATGCCGCCCCGGCGCTGGCCTCGGGAAGAGACCTGGGCGCCGGGTCGAGGTTGGCCGGCCCGATTCTACGCCGACCCGGGGAGAGATCGCCAGCCGAAATGGTTACTTGACCTCGGCCTGGCCGCCGGCCTCCTCGAGTTTGCCCTTGACCTCTTCGGCCTCTTCCTTCGAGACGGCCTCCTTGACGGCGACCGGCGCGGACTCGACCAGATCCTTGGCCTCCTTGAGACCCAGGCTGGTGACCTCGCGCACGACCTTGATCACGGCGATCTTCTTGTCGCCGAAGGAAGTCAACTGAACGTCGAACTCCGTCTGCTCCTCGGCTTCCTGGGCTTCGCCGGCGCCCGCCATGGCCGCCATCGGAACCGCCGCCGCGGCCGCCGAAACGCCGTAGTGCTCTTCGAGCTCCTTGACCAGCGTGTTGAGCTCCAGGACCGTCATTTCGTCGATCTGTTTGATCAGATCCGCTGCTGCTACTGCCATCTTCTTGGCTCCCTCATGGTTCACCGGCGCCGGCTCGGCGCCGCGTTTCCAAACTTCCTGACAGGGCCGGAATCAGTCCCCGTCCTTCTGATCTGCAACCTGGTTCAGTGCCCGAAGGAACTGCGGCGTGATGTCCCCAAGCCCCCGCACCAGCCGCGCGATCGGCGACTGGAGCAGGAACAGGAGCTTCGCCACCAGCGCTTCCCGGCTGGGCAGACTGGCGATCTCCCTGATCGCCTCCGCCGACACCTGCTGGCCGTCCACCAGGCCGCCCTTGAATTCGAGGACCGGCACGTCGTCCGCGAACTCGGTCAGCGTCTTGGCCAGCCCCACCGGATCGTCGTCGCTGTAGGCGATCGCGGTCGGACCGACCAGGTGATCCGACAGGGCCCCGAGACTGCTGTCCTCGAAGGCGAGTCTGGCGATCCGGTTCTTGACCACCGAGTAGCTTCCGCCCGCCGTCCGCACGCGACGCCTCAGATCGTTCACCTGCCCCACCGTGATGCCGGAGAAGCCCACCAGGAACGCATGCGGCGCGGCCGCCATGTCGCCCTCGTAGCTGGCCAGCAACTCGGCCTTCGTCTCCCGTGTCAATGCCATCTCTCTCGACCTCCTCGTGACCGGCCCGGCAGCCTACGTGGCCTCGACCGCGGCGGCTTCGGACGAGTCGACCCGCACGCCCGGCCCCATCGTCGAACTCAGGTTGACCGAACGCAGGTACGTGCCCTTGGCGGCGCTCGGGCGCGCACGCATGATCTCGGAGAGCAACGCCGTGGCATTCTCAACCAGTCTCTCCGTCTCGAACGAGACCTTGCCAAGCGGCGCGTGAACGACGCCCGCCTTGTCCACGCGGAAGTTGACCTTGCCCGCCTTGATGTCCTCGATGGCCTTCGCCACATCGGGGGTGACGGTGCCGGTCTTCGGGTTCGGCATCAGGCCGCGCGGCCCGAGTACCCGGCCTAGCCGGCCGACGACCCGCATCATGTCCGGGGTCGCCACCACGGCGTCGAAGTCCAGCCAGCCTTCCTGGATCCGGCCCGCGAGTTCCTCGCCGCCCACGTGATCGGCGCCCGCCGCTTCCGCCTCCTGCAACTTCTCGCCCGAAGCGAACACGAGTACCCGGACGGTGCGACCCGTGCCATGCGGAAGGACCACGGTGCCGCGCACCATCTGATCCGCGTGCCTGGGATTCACGCCCAGCCGGATCGCGATCTCGACGGTCTCGTCGAACTTCGCGAAGCTGCCGTCCTTGATCTGCTGCAGCGCCTCTTCCAGCCCGTGCGGCCGGTCTTCGACCGCCGCCCTTGCTTCGTCGTACTTCCTGCCTCGAGTGGCCACGCGCGTTCTCCCTTAGCCTTGTTCTTCCGCCGGTTCCGCGCCGCTCAGGCGACGATCTCCAGGCCCATCGAGCGGGCGGTGCCGGCAATGATCCGGCAGGCGCCCTCCAGGTCGACCGCGTTCAGGTCCGGCATCTTCGTGCGGGCGATCTCCTCGAGCTGGGACTGAGTGACCTGACCGACCTTGTCCCGGTTCGGCTCGGAAGACCCCTTGTCCGTGGCCGCAGCCTTCAGCAGCAGAACAGCGGCCGGCGGCGTCTTGGTGATGAACGAGTAGGAGCGGTCCGCGTAGACGGTGATCACGACCGGGATGATCATCCCGGCTTCGCCCTGCGTCCTGGCGTTGAACGCCTTGCAGAAGTCCATGATGTTGAGACCCGCCTGACCCAGCGCGGGCCCGACCGGAGGTGCCGGCGTCGCCCCGCCGGCGGGGATCTGCAGCTTGATCTGTCCGACTACCCTCTTGCCTGTCGTCCTCTGCGCCATCGTCTTCCCTACCTGGTTGTGTCTGAACCGCTGTCAGCCTGCCGCTCGCCAGGAGCCCTATCCCTCAGGTCCTCCGGCTTCCTCAGGTCTTCTGGACCTGCAGGAACTCGAGTTCCACCGGCGTCTGGCGCCCGAAAATGGTGACCATCACCTTGAGCGTGCTCCGCTCGAGGTTGATCTCCTCCACGGTGCCCGTGAAGTTGTTGAAGGGACCATCGACGATCTTGACCAGCTCGCCCTTCTCGAAAAGGTACTTCGGCTTCGGCTTCTCCTTGGCGGTGACCACCTTCTCGATGATCGCGTCGACCTCGTCCTGGCCGAGCGGCGTCGGCTCGTTGCCGGTGCCGACGAAGCCGGTCACCTTGGGCGTGTTCTTGACCACGTGCCACGCCTTGTCGGAGATCTTCAGCCGCCCGTCGCCGCGCGGTTCGCACTCGATCTCGACCAGGATGTAGCCGGGGAAGAACTTCCGCTGCGTCTCCCGCTTCTTGCCACCCTTCAGCTCGACGATCGTCTCCGTGGGAATGCGCACCTCGCCGAACGCATCCCCCATGTCGTGAGCCTCGGCGCGCTGCCGCAGCGTCTCCCGGACGCGCTCTTCGTATCCCGAGTAGGTATGCACGATGTACCACTGCCGCCGCGGCCCGGAGGCCTCCTCGGCGCCACCCTCCGCGACCTCTGCGCTGCCCATGGCTGCCGTTTCGACTTCGCTCATCGCGTACTCCCCACCGTCGGCCGGCTCCGACTCACTGCCCCAGGAGAAGGTTGTTGAGACCGTTGTAGAGGCGCAGGATGACGACGTCGGCTATCCACAGGAAGATGGCGAAGATGACGCTCGTGATCAGCACCACGACCGTGGTGCCCACGACCTCCTCCCGCGAGGGGAACGTCACCTTCTTCATCTCGGTGCGCACTTCGCCCAGGAAGGCGCCGAGCCTGCGGACACTTGCCATCTGCGTTCCTCCGACTCCCTCTCTTACTCCCTGAAACCGGCCTCCGCCTTTGTCCGGACGCCCGATCCGTCTTGCCGTCTACGTCCTCCGAAGGAAGGTCTGGCAGGCCAGGAGGGTCTCGAACCCCCAACCTTCGGTTTTGGAGACCGATGCTCTACCAATTGAGCTACTGGCCTGAATCTCCCAACTCGAGCCGGTACCGACTACTCGGCGATGTCGGTGACGGTGCCGGCGCCCACCGTGCGGCC
>JAPOXA010000188.1 GCA_026707325.1 Acidobacteriota bacterium
CCTCCTCAAGTCAAATCCTATGCCGCCGCAACTCCCTTTTTCAGCAAGCCCCTAGAGAAGGCGGATCTGATTCTCTGCGATGACGGCTGGCGGGACGGCAGCAGCGCGCGGATCATGCCCGAAGTAGCCGAGAACGATCTGATTGGCGGAGACCGTTGGCGCCAGAGCTCCGACTTCGCCGTCGTTTCTTCCGAGCTCGACGGCCGCAGGCCATCAGTCGACACCCTGCTGGAGCGTCTCGGCGGCTCGCCCTCGCCTACGCCGTCCGAGTGGGCGAACACAGTCGAGCATCTCGCCGCCAGGATCGGCGGCGATGAGGTCGAAGCCACATGGGACGACTTCCTGGCGAGCGTGAACGCCCTCCTGCCGCGGGCACTTCGGTTGTTGCCGGGAGGGCTCTCCAGCGACGCTCTCGGAGGCGCGAAGTTCCTTCCCACGGCGGATGGCCGACTGTTGTCCGCCTCGGACACGGCCCGCGTCTTCTTCCAACCCCGTCGCGGCTTCGACGATGCCGCCGACTTCGTTGATGCGGTCCCCGACTCGCTTCAGGACCGGATTGCCTTCCTGCACGAGGACGTCACGACCCACGAGGGTCCGCAAAGCCAGAGAACCGACGTTCGGGAGTTTCTCGGCCGGAACGGTCGGTTCGTGCAGACCTTCCGAAGAGAAGACCTGCTCCGGGAAACCGTGATTCCGGCGCTTCCCGAGCTGCCGTCGAGCCACGATACGGAGGATGCCGCCCGTTGCGCCGAGATACTGGCGTGGACACTGGAGCTCATCCGCAACCACGAACAGGAGATGCCCGTCGACCTGCTGAAGCGTCTGCCAGTGGCCTGCCACGGGGGCTGGTTCGCCGCGGGCGAAGCCATCTTCGGCCCAGGCTGGCCCGCCCGACACGGAGAGTCCGTCCAAGCGCTAGCGGATGGGCTGCCCCCAAGTGTCCGCAGTCTGCTTGAGCGTGCGCTTCTGCCGCCGCGGAACCCGCGGTGGGGGCTCGACGCCGACGCTTGGGGCGATCTGTTCGAAAGAGCCGGAGTCGTTGACGCGCTACCGACTCGAGCCGCCGAACCGTTTCGCTTCCCCATGTCCAAGAGCTACTCGCGCCTGCCAAGGGAAGCGCCAGCAGGTATCCCCCAGAGCGCATGGAACGACTGCTCAACGCCTGCCGGCACGAGATCAGGCCAAACATCCAGAGAGCCGCTGACTACCAGCTTGACCAAGTCAACTTGGCCCCCGAGCTTCATTCCCTGGAAGACCTCGAGGACCCGGCGGCAAGAGCGCTATCCGAACTGATTCTCGCCTTTCTCGAAAATCGAGACGCTGGGTGGGAGACAGCGAGGCTGACCAGATTGCGCTACCCGGGCTCCCCGCTCCCGCCCGTCACTTCTCCTCTCAAGTACTGGTTGACCAACCTTCCGTGGCTTCACGACAACGAACTCGAGCCGCGTCCTCTGTTCCAGCGGTGGTTCGTGCCCGAGTCACTCCTCCGCGGTCAAGGTGGTCGGTTCGCTCACCTCGCACCTCTGTCGTTGAAGTTGGCTCACCGTTTGGGGGCGAACGCCGAACTGCGCACGACACTCAAGCGGCTCGGCTTGAACGTCTATCCCACCGAAGACGAACGCACCGGGCCAGAACTGCTAGAAGCCCTGGCCGATGCCTGGGAAGAAGGCGCGCTGCCCGCCGGCGGATTCGACGTCTTTCTCGGTCAGGTTCGTCACGCCTGGAGGCACCTTGACCCCAGCGGCGAAGTGCCGGAGCGTTTCCTCGTCCGGACCAGGGCGCGCAGGTTCGAGGTCTCGAACGTCAGGATCTTCTGAAGGACCTCCGCCTCGTCCTGGGGAATCTCGCGGGCGCGGCACCAAGACCGACCGGCCAACAGATCGAGGCCGCGCTCGACCGAGCCGAGATCGATGGCGAAGCGGTGGCCGACATCCGCCATCGCTGGTTCGCCGCCACCACGCTCCTAGTCGACCGCATCCGGCCAGTCCTCAAGCTGCTCGGGCTACCCGGCGCAGGCCTCGACGCAGCAGCGGGCGATACGCGGGCCCTCGAGGCATGGCTGAAAGCACACCTTCCGGAACGTCACGCCAGATGCTGGGCACCGGAAGAACTCATCAGGGCAGCCCGAAGAAGCCGCGACGACCTGGAAATGGGGCGAGAGGCCTTCCGGCGCCTCGGCGAAGACGCTCAGCTCCCAGCCTGGAACAACGCGTTGGCCGAGCTCGGCGACCGCTACGCGAAGGTGAAGAACGATGACGCAGCCGATCAGGCACAGCGGCACATCGACGAAGCCGCGCCGTATCTCCGGGCTCTGGCTCGTCACCTCGCCATCGAGACGCGGGAGCCGGACCTGTTTCGAAAGCTGGAAGGTGTGAACGAGAACTTCGAGGCACCGTCCGACTGGTCCGCTCTATGGTGGGAGGTGCCCTTCAAGGCTGTGCTGGGAGAGGTGCGTAACACCTACGCGGACGAAGTAGCCGTGGACTCAGGCCCCGTCGACGCCCTCGACGATGTGACGACGGTCGCGGTCCTTCGCGAAGCACTCGCGCAACGAGGAATCGCCGTCGATGTCGACCCCTACGAGACTTTCCGCCAGAACGAAAGCCGGCTCGCAAAGGAGATCCACCGAGTGCGCGATCTCCACCGAGCGTGGCTGGAGGTCTTGGGGGCTGACCCGCTGCCTCCCCGGGACAGAGCCTCCGGGCCGCCCCAAATGGACTCCTCGGCGTACCTTCGAGACTGGTCCGAGGCCGAGATCTTCGGGCAGGCGCTTGAGACGGTGGACGACGCGGCCTTCCGCAAGAAGTGCGACGGTTGCAGCACCGTCAACGAGGTTCGAGTGAAGCTCGGAGTCACTCCGGAAGTCGTCGAACAGGCGCGGCGAAAGCGCCTCGAAAGCCAGCGCCATGCCGAGCGGGCGAACCGGACCTTCTCGATTGCGGGCAAGCCCTTCGAGGTAGACGGCCCCGAGAGCTACGGCGATCTCCTGGCTCATCTCGACACTCTGCCAGAGTTGAGGGGGCCCAGCGTCAAGAGCGACGAATCAACGCGGCTGGTCAATCCCAGGCCCGGCCCGGCCCCGAGCCCGCGTCCCAACCCGCTCTCACCCGGTAGAACATCGTACCTCTATTCGTCACCCCACCTTCCCGTCCAGGTCGGAATCGTCGGCGAGATGCACGCCTACCGGTACCTTCGGTTTCAGTTCGGCAACGAAGTCGTGACGCCTGCTGCCTGGGTGTCCGAGAACGGGCTCAAGGTCCTGCCGCCGGCAGAAGGGGAGAAGCGAGACGCAAGCGACAGCCATGGCTTCGACTTCCGGTTCCGCAACGACGGCATCCTCTGGCACTTCGAGGTCAAGGCGACCACGGGGGACGACACGAGCTTCTCCCTTCCGCCGAGCGAGATTCGCGCGGCCACGAGCCTTGCAAACGGCTGCGGCATTTGTTGGCGCATCCTCCGCATCCGGCATGCGTTCTCTGACACGCCGCAGATCGACTTGCTTCCCAACCCCTTCGAGGCAGGATCGTCGGATCTCTTTCGGATCAGCAGCAGCGGCGATCTGACCGTGCGTTACGCACTGGACTCCGATACGTAGCTACCGCGACCAAACGCGCGATCACCGGTACGGAAACAGCCTCCGCACCTCAAGATCAATCTCCACACCCGGCACCCTTAGCCGACCGCCGACGTCGTGGGCCGATCGCTCGCCATAGCCTTCCGGCCCGGGAGCGCTGCACGCCTCGACGGCACGACTGCCCAAGTCGACTAGCCAGAGCTCCTGTATGCCGTGGCTGGCATAGAGTCGCGCCTTGACTCGGCGATCATAGTCGACGGTCGTGTCCGAGACCTCGATGACCAGGAGCACATCTTCAGGCTGCGGGAGACTCTCGCTGTACGCGTCGTCACGCCTGACGAGCACGCACACGTCGGGCTCCAACTCCGTGGTCTTGTCGAGACAGATCGGGCTTTGAACCCGGATGGAGGTGCGGTGGTCGACCGCGCGGATCAGCAGTTCGGCCAGGATGTCGACACAGGCCGCGTGGCGACTGCCGACGGGGGACATCACGACGATTTCTCCTTCGATGAGCTCGACCCGGTCGTCTTCGCCCAGGATCCCCGCCCGCGCCATTGCGTGGTAGTCGTCCACCGTGAACGACCGTCTGGCGGGTGTAGCAGGCGGTGTCCCCTCCGCCCTCGTCTTTCGCGCGGCCACCGTCATGCTGTGGATCTTACCCGCGGAGGTGAACCGTTCCGGCGTTGGTCGTGCGGATCCGGCAACGTGGCCGCCCGCATGGAGTTAAAGCGAAGCGGCGCCGTGGTACGCCCGCGCGACCCAGGCCATGAGCTGGGCGCATAGCAGGCCCAGGGGCGTACCGACCAGGTTGCCGAGGACGCCCATCAAGACGCCGACCGCGGCGAGGGCCGGCTGAAACACGCCGGCCACGACCGGGGTCGAGATGACGCCGCCGACGTTGCCCATGCTGCCGGTGGCGAACAGGAAGACCGGCGCGCGCAGGAGGCGCATCGCGAGGAAGAGGCAGGCGACGTGGATGCCGATCCAGACGACGCCTACGCCCAGCACCAGAGGCGCCTCGGCAATGGCGGCGAGGTCGCCGCCGGCGCCCATCGTCGCGACCATCAGGTAGAGGCCGCCGTAGGCCACGGGCGTCGCTCCCCGATGTTCGAGACGCCGGATCGGCGTGAAGGACAGCCCGAGGCCAACCGCGACGACCAGCAGGATGCCCCAGGTGAAGTGGGACAGCACCGAGCCGACCTGGGGCAGCAGCTCTCCGCCGCGCATGCAGAGCCAGCTCGCCACCAGGCCGACGCCGAGCATGGAGGCGAAGGCAGGCAGCGTGATCGGCCGCGCGTTCTCCGCCTGGACCTGCTGCAGGCGCCGGTTCAGTGCGTCGAGTTCTTCGCGGCGCGCCCGGTTCCAGCGATCGATCCGGTTCTGGTGGCCGCTGAGCAGGATGACGATCGACATCCAGCCGTAACCGACGACCGAGTCGACGATGATCATCGGGGCGAAGACGTCGTCTGGGGCGCCGACTCCCTCCTTGATCGCGATCATGTTCGACAGACCGCCGATCCAGGAGCCGGCGAGCGCCCCCAGACCCTTCCAGATCTGCGGGTCGTCGAGGAACGGCTGGAAGATGGCCAGCGCGATCGGTCCACCGATCACAATGCCGACGGATCCCGACAGCAGCATCGCCGCCGCCAGCGGGCCCAGGCGCTTGATCGCCGGCACGTCGGTCGCCAGCACCAGGAGGAGCAGCGAACACGGCATCAGGTAGTCGGTGCACCAGTCGTAGAAGACCGACTCGACCGGCGTGATCCCGGCCGTGGTGAGCACCACCGGCAGCAGGTAGATCCAGACGATCGGCGGCAGGTACTTGAAGAGCCGGTCGAAGGGCCGCGTCTGCGCCAGCACGAAGATCAGGGCCACGAAGCCGGCGAAGAAGACGAGCAGCGCGGTCGGATCGTTGATCAGCGCCTGCTCCAGCATTCCGGGCAGTCTACGAGCTTGCGTCGCAGCACGCAGCGGAGCAAGTGTTGCGGCGCAGGCTCGGAGGCGAGGACGGGCTGGGCCGAAACTCCGAGCCTGCGAGGCGTTTCGGGACGCTAGTCGGGGCCCGGACGCGCTAGCCTCGCATCGTGACGAGCTACGAAGCCGAACTCGACTTTGCGATCGAAACCGCCTGGATCGCCGGACAGGTGACGCTCGAGTTCTTTCGCCAAGGTGTCGACCCGGAACTCAAGAGCGACATGACGCCGGTCACCGAGGCGGACCGCGGCGCCGAGGAGTTCATCCGTTCACGCATCGCCGAGGCCTTTCCCGGGGACGTCGTTGTCGGCGAGGAGTTCGGGACCGGCGGCGGAGGGACCGGCTCGGAGAACACCACCGAGCGTCACTGGTACGTCGACCCGATCGACGGCACCCGCTCTTTCGTGCGCGGCGTGCCGCTCTACGGCATCCTGATCGGTCTGGAAGTCGATGAAACGGTCGAGGTCGGCGTCGCCCACTTCCCGGGCATCGGCGAGACCGTGGCGGCGGCCTCCGGCCACGGCTGCACGCTGAACGGCGAGCCGGCCCAGGTCTGCTCAACGCCCCACCTGGCCGAGGGCTACGTCTCCTTCGGCGACCCGGGCCTCTTCGTCGACCCCCGTCACCGCAAGGCCTGGCGGCGGATGATGGAGCGCACCGCCTACCGCGTCGGCTGGTCCGACGCCTACGGCCACGCCCTGGTCGCCACCGGCCGGCTGGAGCTGATGGTCGATCCGAAGATGAGCGCCTGGGACTGCGGGCCGTTCCCCGTCATCCTCCGCGAAGCCGGCGGCTACTTCGGCGACTGGGACGGCAACGAGACGATCCACGGCGACCGGGCGTTCAGCACCAGCCGACGGCTGCTGCCCGAGACCCTGGAACTGCTCGGAGACTGAGTCTCAGCCTTCGTCCGGATGACTGCCGGTGCGCCAGCCGTCTGGCCGGCATCCGCCCAAGGCGGCCCTCAGCCGTCCGACGGCTCCTCGCCCTCCCCGAGTGGCTCGGCAAAGCAGCTCAGCAGTTCCTTCACCTCGTCCAGCCGATTGTCAGGCACGCAGAGCTTCACCGGCACCGGCGACTTCCCCACCATTCCCATGCCGAACATGCCGACTCCGGCGCTCTGCACCAGGAACGGGATCTCGTACTGGTCCAGGGCGTGGCCAACCGTCTCGGCCTCGAGCCGGGAATCGAAGGTGGCGAGTTCGACGAACTTCATGGCAGGTGCGACTGACTCCGTCAGCCTACTGCACCAGGCGCGCTGCTCGGTACGTTGACTTTCGCCGAAGAGGCGCTGGGGACCACCGCGAAGGCCTCCATCGTCGAGATCAAGGAGGAGCGCAAGGACGACGACCGGCGCTGGATTCCCGTTGATCTGGCCTGCGAGGGCTGCGAAGCCGTGCCGGAGGGCCAGTGCTTCGACGTGATCGACCTGCACGACGGCCCACAGGAGCACCAGCAACGTCCCTTCCGCGGCTCGCTGAGCGACCGTGTCCGGCGGCCGCCCAAGGGTGGGTTGCGGCAAGACGTCCCGACGTCTATAGTCTCGTCGTGATGGAACAACCCCGACGGCCGCCCGGCCAAGTCCGAGACGCAATCGTCGCAGTGCTGAGCACTTATCCGGACGGAGCTTCGCCCAGCCAGATCGAGCAGGGCGTGCGGCAGCGTATAGGCCCCGTGGCCGGCTCGAGCATCCGCTCCTATCTCCGGCTGAACACGCCGACTCTCTTTGAGAGGCCCGCGCGGGGTCTCTATCGACTTGGCAGCGGCGAAACCCGCTGGGGCCCACCGAGCAGTGAACTCCGGGACGCGCTGCCGGCCTTCGACTACGGCAGTGCTTCGATCGTCCATGCCGACTGCCTCGACTGGCTGCGGACTCGCGAGCCCAACACGATTCACGCAGTGGTCACCGATCCCCCATACGGCCTCGTGGAGTACTCGACCCTCGAACAGGAGAAGCTCCGCGCCAAGCGTGGCGGCGTGTGGCGGATCCCGCCTTCCTTCGACGGTGCGAAGCGCTCTCCTCTGCCTCGGTTCACCACACTCTCGGACGGGGACAAGGAGGCGCTTGAGGCGTTCTTCGAGACCTGGGCGAGACTGCTGCTGCCGGTACTTGTTCCAGGCGCCAACGTCGTCGTCGCGACCAATCCCTTGCTCTCCTACCTGGTGTCCGGCGCGCTTGCCCGGAGCGGCCTGGAACGACGAGGCGAGCTGGTACGGCTGGTCACAACGATGCGCGGCGGAGACCGACCCAAGGGAGCGCACGTCGAGTTCGAGGACGTCAGCGTGATGCCCAGGTCCATGTGGGAGCCGTGGCTGCTCTTCCGCAAGACTCCGGAGGGCCGCATTCAAGACAACCTGCGGAACTGGGGCACTGGAGGATTCCGCCGCCCCGAGAGCGGTCGCCCCTTCGGCGACGTGATCCGCTCCGCGCCAACCCGGGCCGCCGAGCGGAAGCTCGCGCCGCACCCGAGCCTCAAGCCGCAGCGCTTTCTCCGGGCTGTCGTGCAAGCCGCCTTACCCTTGGGCAAGGGCGTCATTCTCGACCCATTCTGCGGCGCCGCTTCAACGCTGGCTGCCGCCGAGGCCGTCGGCTATCGGAGTCTCGGAATCGAGAAGGACGCACACTACTTCCGCTTGGCACGCAAGTCTCTACCGCGACTCGCGGCGCTGGAAGGTCAGAAACCGCTCTTCGGCGCGCTGGATCAGCCCGGCAGGTAGAGCCAGCTCTGCCGGAACTTCCGTATGCCGTCTCGATCAAGCGTCGCCGTCCGCGTCCCCAACTCGCCTCGCTCGTTTCGACGGAAATCGTCCACCGTCACGTAGCCAAGGTAGACCTCGGTGAAGACCATGGGGCTTCGAGCACGAGCCGGCTCGGTGACGTGATCGGTCTCGTACACGAAGACGCAGAGCCACTGGTCCCGGGCGCCGTGGAAGTCGACGGCGCCGCCCTTCTTTCTGGTCGTCTTGATCTCGAGTCCTTCTTCCCCCGACGCAACTCTGTTGTCGGCGTAGACGCCATCGACGAGGAGATCCGGATGACCGTTGTGGTAGCGGTTCTCTGTCAGGCTTCGCGCGTGGTTCGCGAGACTGGCCGTCAGCATGTCCGAGATGAAACCTGACATCGCGGCCGGGCGAAGCAGATCGTCGAGGCGCTTGAGCCCTCGCCCCAGCAGGTTGCTGTTGACGTCGAAGAAGAAGTCGTAGAGGTCCTGCATGGTCAGGTCAAAGTCCTTGACGCGCAGTTCGTACGGGAGCTGGAGTTCCCGATTGAAGCCGGCGGGCTCAACCTGGCTTCTGTCGATCGGCTTCATCCGCGGTAGTCCCTCTTCCTCTCCTCCGCCGGCAACTTCAGCATCAGGCCCAGCCGCGTGCAGCGGGCAACGAGTTCATCGCGCTGGTTGTAGGCGCGGTGCTCGAAGGTCACGATGCCGGCGTTGGGCCGTGAGCGGCTCTCCCGCTTGTCCTTCACCTCGGTCTCGATCCGCAGGGTATCGCCGTGGAACACGGACCGCGGGAACACGACGTCGTTCCAGCCCAGGTTGGCGATCGTCGTACCGAGGGTCGTGTCGCCGACCGAGATGCCGACCATCAGGCTCAAGGTAAAGCAACTGTTGACGATCCGCTCGCCGAACTCGCTCTTCTTCATCGCCTCGGCGTCGAGATGGAGCGCGGCCGGGTTGTGGGTCATCGCCGTGAAGAAGACGTTGTCCGCCTCGGTCACCGTGCGCCGCAACGCATGGTCGAAGAGTTGACCGACTTCAAACTGCTCGTAGTAGAGGCCCGCCATGAGGCAACCCTAGCCGAGTGAATCGGCGACGCGTTCGATGTCGGCGCCCAGCGACCGCAGCCGCTCGTCGATCCGCTCGTAGCCGCGGTCGATCTGCTGCACGTTGTCGATGACGCTGCGGCCTTCGGCGCACAGCGCGGCGATCAGCATCGCCATGCCGGCCCGGATGTCCGGGCTCACCATGTCCCGTCCGTAGAGCTTCGACGGTCCGCTGACGACGACGCGGTGCGGGTCGCAGAGCACGATCTGGGCGCCCATCGCCACCAGGCGGTCGACGAAGAACATCCGCGACTCGAACAGCTTCTCGTGGATCAGCACCGAGCCCCGGCTCTGCGTCGCGCCGACGACCGCGATCGAGGTGAGATCGGCGGGGAAGCCCGGCCACGGTGCGTCCTCGATCTTCGGGATCGCGCCCTGAAGATCCGTGCGCACCTGGAGCTCCTGACCGCCGGGCACGAAGAGGTCGCTGCCGTCGCCACGCACCTCGAAGTCGATGCCCAGCCGGCCGAAGGCGATCCGCGTCGCCCGGTGCTCACGCGGCCGGGCGTTCGGAATGCGCAGTTCGCCGCCGGTCACGGCCGCCAGCGTGATGAGGGACCCCACCTCGACGTAGTCGGGACCGATCTCGAACTCCGCTCCGCCCAGCCGCTCCACACCTTGGACGACAAGCAGGTTCGTTCCGACACCTTCGATCGGCGCCCCCATGGCCTTCAGGAGGCGGCAGAGATCCTGGACGTGAGGCTCGCTCGCCGCGTTCAGGATCCTCGTCTCGCCCTCCGCCAGGCAAGCCGCCATCACCACGTTCTCGGTCGCCGTGACCGAGGCTTCGTCCAGGAAGATCTCGGCCCCGCGCAGTCGCTCCCCCGGGCCCTCGACCCGGCACTGAAGGCCGCCCCGCGGGCAGAGCGCGATGCCGGCTCCCAGTGCCTCCAGCGCGAGCACATGTGTGTCGAGCCGCCGCCGGCCGATGACGTCGCCGCCCGGGGCCGGCATGTTCACGCGCCCGCGCCGCGCCAGCAGCGGCCCCGCGAGCAGGATCGAGGCACGGATCGCCCGGCAGAGATCAGGGTCGGGATCGTCGTCGCCGAGACCCGCGGCGCGGACACGCACCGTGTCGCTACCGGCGAACGCCACTTCGGCGCCGAGTTGGCGCAACAACCCCATCTGTGCCTCGACGTCGCGGATCCGGGGCACGTTGCGGAGGGTGACCTCCTCGTCGGTGAGCAGCGCGGCCGCAAGCAGCGGCAGCGCCGCGTTCTTGTTGCCCCGCGCCCGCAGCGTGCCCGAGATCGGTTGTCCGCCCTCGATCACGAACTGGGAGCGCGGCATGTGTGCGGCCGTGTCCATCGCGCGGCTAGTTGACCACAGGAACACCACCACAGTTGCCCGCTCTTCCGATTCGCCCGATCCTGAAACTCGCGCGACGTCGCGACGTTGTATGCATGAGACACGGCCCCATCGGGCCGGGGGCCCCTCATCTCCGTACCGGCAAGGAGACCGACCATGAAAGACCTTCACCGCCATCTCTGGGCGACCCTGGCGTTCGCCCTCCTGATCGCCTTCGTTCCCGGAGCGCTCCTGGCCCAGGAGCATGCCGATCCAGGTCACGACGAGCGCTGGGAGGAGCTCGGTCAGCGCTGGGAGGAGTGGGGCGAGCGCTTCGGCCGCAGCTTCGAGGACGCCGACTGGGAGTCCCACGGCAAGAACTGGGAAGAGTTCGGCAGGCGCTGGGAGGAATGGGGCGAGCAGTTTGCAGCGTCCTTCGAGCAGGCGTTCGACGAAGAGGAATGGGACACCTGGGCGGAGCAGTTCGAGGACATGGAGCACCCTGACGGCGAAGTCGACTGGGAGCGCTTCGAGCAGTTCCGGGAAGAGTTCGGTGAACGCTTCGGCACCTCTCTGGGTGAGGCCATGGAAGGCGCCGACTGGGAGATGTTCGGTGAAGCGCTCGGTGCGCTCGGTGAGCAGATGGGCGAGTTGGCGGAACTGATCGCAGCCAGCGTCGAAGCCGCCGACTGGAGCGGCTTCGCCGATCTCGTCAGCGAGACGGTCGAGCAGGCAGTCGAGCACGCCGAAGAGGCGACGGAGGCAGACGAGGAGGGCTGACGTAGGCTACGCGCTCCCGCTCACGACCCACGGAGCGCGCAGATGCCAGTCGACCCCCAAGTACAGGCCTTCCTCGAAGCCCAGGCCCAGGCCGCGATCGAGAACCAGGTTCCGCCCATCACCGAGCAGACCGTGGAGATGGCCCGGGCCGGCTATCTCGCGGTCGCCGAGATGCTCGGGCAGGGTCCCGAGGTAGACACCGACGACTCCGCGGTGCCCGGCCCGGCTGGCGACATTCCGGTCCGCATCTACCGGCCCCGGGATGCCGGCGACGCCCCGCCGATCCTCGTCTACTACCACGGCGGCGGCTGGGTGATCGGCGACCTGGACACCCACGACTACGCCTGCCGGGAACTCTGCTCCGGCGCCGGATGCCTGGTTGTCTCGGTGGACTACCGCCTGGCCCCGGAGGCACGGTTCCCGGCCGCGGTCGACGACTCCTGGGCGGCTCTGCAATGGGTCGCAGCCAACGCCGGGAGCCTCGGCGGCGACCCGGCCCGGGTCGCGGTCGGCGGCGACAGCGCCGGCGGCAACCTCTCCGCCGTGATGAGCCTGCT
>JAPOXA010000067.1:0-2126 GCA_026707325.1 Acidobacteriota bacterium
CCGGTGATCAGGAACGCCCACCACATCCAGTTGCCGGAGACGCCGCCGTTCCGCACCAGGTCCGTCACCAGGTTCGGCGTGTCGGTCGAGAAGGTAGTCGCGACCATCGACGTGCCGAGCAGCCACCACGGCAGATTCCGCCCGGCGAGAAAGAACTGCCCGGTGCCCCTGCCGGCCCGCCGGGCGAAGACGAGGCCGACGGCTAAAGCGAGCGCGCCGTAGGCGGCGAGGACGGTCCAGTCGAGGCCGTTCAGGCGCATGGCTGGGACGGCTTCGAGCACACAGGCGATGAGGGTGCGGCTGCCGCACTGGTGCAGTACCGGTTGCAGTAGAGAACCGAGCAAAGGCAACGCCGTATCTCTGGGTGCGCGGACCTTCTGGTCCGCTTGCCGCCGAAGGCGGCTCCAGAATCGCCGCCGGCGAAGCCGGCGACCGCGTTCTTCGGGCTACGCCGCTCCGCAGCTTCGCCCGAGAGCGGACCAGAAGGTCCGCGCACCCAGAGACAAGTCGTCGCTTCGATCGAGTTGCCGTGCTGCAACCCAGCGGACCCGGGAGCCGTCAAGCGGGTCTCCGAGACGATCGTTCGCCGAACCACTCGCTCAGGTCATCCGGGTAGTCGCCCGCTTCGACGCACTGCTGCAGCGTGGAGGCGACGGGCGGCAGGTCGCCAGGGTAGGTCAGGCCGGCGGTGTGCTGTGTCATCGGAAGGAGTCGGACGGTTGCGGAATCTTGGCCGATCAGGTCGCCTACCACCTCGCTGAGCAGGAACTCGTTCGCGAGCGGATCATCGAGGTTCGCCTGGAAGTCCGCGAAAGCCGCTTCGAGGAGACCGAAGATGGACGGTTGGAAGGCCCAGAGGTTCATGGAGCACAGCGTGTCGCTCGCGAACTCCCGTGTTTCTCCATAGCCGTCGCGGCCGATGAGTCCCGAATCCGTCTCCCGTACGTCATAGACCTCGTCGATCCCTTCCAGAGTCGAGTCCGCGCGGACGGTGAGGATGCCTCTGTTGACACCGCTGGACCGGGAAACGCCGGTGCGGTGGAGTTCGTACGCCGCGAGGAAGTGCGAGTCGTCGCCGACGTCCAGCAACTCACCGACACGCCGGCCAAACGACTCCACCCCCCTCGGACCGTAGAAGTCATCCGCATTCACGACCAGGAACGGCTCCTCGATCTTGTTGCGCAGCGCGAGGACGGCGTGGCCGGTGCCCCACGGCTTGGCTCGCTGCGCCGGCGGTGCCGCGCCGCCCGGCAGGTCGTCGAGGCTCTGGATCACCGAGTCGACGGGAACCGCCCCGCCGGCCCGCTCGGCCGCCCGGCTCATGAGCTGGTCGTTCCAATCCGCCGACGTGACGAACACGACCTTCCCGCAGCCGGCGCGGACCGCGTCGCAGATCGTGTACTCGAACAGCACCTCGCCACTCGGCCCGACGGGTTCGAGCGTCTTCGGACGGCCGAACCTCGCCGAGCGGCCGGCGGCGAGGACCGCCAGCGTCAGACCACCGCTCAAGCGGCTCGATGCCTCTCGACGACCGCCATGTCGAGCTCGACGCCCAGTCCGGGCCCCGTCGGCGGTTCGATGAACCCGTTCTCGAACTTGATCGGCTCGACGAAGATGTCGCTGTGCAGGTCGTTCGTGTTGAACTCCTGGATCAGGAAGTTCGGCGAACAGGTGTCGAGCTGTATCGCCGCAGACGCCGCGACCGGGCCGCAGTACATGTGTGGCGCAATCATCGCGTAGCGGGTCTCGGCCATGCCGGCGATCTTCTTCGCCACGAGGAGGCCGCCGCACTGGCCGACGTCGAGCTGGATGATCTGCGCCGCCTGCTTCTCCAGCACCTCCGCGAACTCGAACATGTTGACCAGCCGCTCGCCGGTGGCGATGGGGATCCTGGTGTGGGCCGCCACGCGGGCCATCTCGTCGACGTTCTCGGGCGGCACCGGCTCCTCGAAGAAGAACGGGTCGAACTCCTCGAGGATGTCGGCGACCCGCAGCGCGACCGCGGTCGAGAACTGGCCGTGAGTGCCGATGCCGATCTCCAGCTCATCGCCCACCGCGTCGCGCATGGCGCGGAAGATGGTCGCCACGTGGCGGATCGTCTTCAGCGAGTAGTCGCGCGGCGGGCC
>JAPOXA010000067.1:2557-3707 GCA_026707325.1 Acidobacteriota bacterium
TGAACAGCCACTTCCGGTGCCCGATCGGCGGGTCGATGTTGTCGATCAGGATCGTCTCGAGCTCGGTGATCTTCATCTTCGACCCCTCGGAGTGTTGAGCCAGCGCCGCGGCCGCCTGGCGCGCCGCGGTCAGGCCGGCTGTCATGCCGGCCAAAGCACTCCCGGCGCTGGAAAGGAAGCCGCGTCTGGTGATCATTGCAGGCGGTCTGACTCTACGCGCAGCACCGTCCGACGCTGGCGGCCTCCGCTAGCTGCAGCCGGAACGGCTCTAGGTCTCGACCTTGCTCATCAGCCGCGCGTCGGTCACCGGGAAGTGGCAGAGCGTTTCGTCGCAGGCCTGGTAGTCGACCAGGAGCGTCGCCACGTTGCCAACACCTTCGAGCGGCACCTCGACGCGGAAGTCGCCATGCATCCGGCCCTGGCCGTCCACCTTGGGCAGCCCGGGGTCGCCGGCAACCTGAAGGCCGAACCCGGACGGGGCACGGACGCCGAACTTGAACTCCGCGTCGGAGCCGGGGGCATAGATCCAGAAGCCGGGTTCGAGGCTGAAGTCGAGGACGGCCACCGTGGTTTCGCCGTCGGTCGTCGTCGACATGGTCACCTGGACCGCCGGACTCACGGTGACGGACAGGTGCTCCAGCTCGCCTCCGTCCACTGCGAACCGGGACGAGCTGAGCAGGTCCGAGCCTCCCGGGCCCTGGGCGGCCCGGAAGCGGTAGCCGCCCCAGTCGGAGGCGAACAGCGAGTCGCCGGTCTCGTCGAGCCAGCCCTGCCAGTCGTCGGCTGAGTCATGGCTCCGGCCGGTGTAGCGGGTAAGCAAGCGCTGCGCGCGCTCGGGCTCGACCCCTTCGCGTAGGTCGGCGACGGCGCGTTCCAGCAGGGCCGGGTCGTTGTTCGCGATTCCCAGCGCCCTTGCGTCCTCGTCGATCCGGTAGCGGCCGTCGAGCCGGAAGTAGGCCTTGCCGCCGTACTCACTGCCGATGCGGGCGCCGTCCCAGTAGAGGTAGGGCTCGTTCTCCGCGTACCAGGCCTGCCGCTCTTCGCGGTCGCCGCGCGCCGCTTCGGGAATCGCGTCGCCGAAGCTGAACGCGAGGCTCCGGTCCTGGGCCTCCTTCACCTTCTCCGGCGTGTCGTAGAACTCCTTCATGTC
>JAPOXA010000067.1:3978-11886 GCA_026707325.1 Acidobacteriota bacterium
CCGTCGCCGGTCGTCACCACGCCCGGCTCGCCGTTGTCCGGACGAGAGCCGACCGGCAGGTTCAGCGTGTCCCACTCCTTCTTGAGGACCTTGACCGTGGTCATCGTGTCCGGGACGTCCTCCATCAACTCGTAGTACTTGTACTTGGGCGGGGTCGGCACCTCCTCGAGTTCAAGCTCGATGGGTAGCGGGCCGTTGAAGATCGGATGGGTCGGGGACTGTGGCACGACAGCCCTGGAGTACAGGCACAGTCACCCGTATCGCCAGCCGAGCAGCAGGTTCAGGTCGTCCGAGATGCGCGCGCCCTGGCCGCCGATCAGGACGGTCGGCATGGACAGGGTCTCCAGGGTGACTCCCTCCGCACCCGGGATCGTCTTGATCCGTTCCTCCGACCGGTCGATCGTCAGGCCGTCGACGATCAGGACGTCCGCGTCGCTGAGGTCGGCCTTCGCCAAGTCGTTGCGGGCGATGCTCCGCACGTCGAAGTGTTCCGCGAGCATCGCGTGGTAGCCGTCCGCGTGGGGGGTGCCGGCGTCGCCGGCGTAGACGACGCAGAGTTGCGGCGCCGGCTCGGTGCAGGCGAGCGCCAGCGCGCCCGCCGCCAGCGCGGCCAGTCCGGACCATTGAGTGAATCGCATGTCGATTTTCCCCTTGAGGTTTAGAGCGGCGGGGCTGGAGCCTCCAACCCTATCGGCAGCAGCCGGGCCGTCTCTGATCGGAAGCGGTCGGCGTGTCCAGCGAGTAGACGTTGAACTGCCGCAGTGGCGGCGAGTAGATGTGGAGCGTGATCAGGTCCTCGCCCGCGGGCTGCGTGTTCGCGACCTGGTGGCAGTCGTGCTCCTCCGAGGCGCAGACGCGGCCGGCCCCGTGCTCGCGGCGACCGCAGGGGCAGATGAGACCGGACGGCGTGGGCTCGAACGCGGTCTCGGTCGCCACGCCTTCGACGACGCGGAAGGCGCAGCTCGAGCCGCGGTGGTCGTGGATCGGAGGCCGCTGTCCGCTCGACCAGCACAGGCAGACCAGCTCGTACCAGTCCGACTCGGCGATCCGGTTCCGCCGGTAGCCATTCGCACCGAAGCGGCAGGCGGCGCCGAGGTCGGCCCGCGTCACAGCGATCTCGCCCAGCAGACCGCTCAGGATCTCCAGGTCGGCAGGGCCGTCGAGCGACCCCAGGTAATCCAGCAGCGGACCGAGGCGGCCCGCGGACGACCCCGAGTTCACGTCAACGCCCTCCTACATCGACCACCTGATCCCGAACTGCGCCGAGCGCTGCGCTCCGCGCGTCCGGATCCGGGGCCAGTCGTCGCGCGTTACGGACCCGGGCTCACCGAGACGGCCACGATTGTTGTAGCTGCGCAGACCGTCCATCTCGATCGCGTTCGTCCGGTCGGTGGCGTTGAAGACGTCGAGGAAGACGAGAAGGCCGTGTCGTTCCCCGACGGTGAAGTTCCTGGCGAGGCGCACGTCGGCCGAGAAGTAGTCCGGCGCGTTTCTGCTGTTGAAGCCCTCGAAGAGAATCGTCGGATAGGCAGGAAAGCCCCCGGGTGAGCGGATGAACTCGCTGTCCCGGACGGTGTAGGGAGTGCCGGACCGGTAGTCCAGGAATCCCGACAGTTGGAAGCCCCAGGGCAGGTTCCCTACGGCTGAGAGCTTGTAGCTGTGCTCCACCTCGGTGTTGAGCGGACCATTGAACAGCGCTGGCGGGTCGTCCAGACCCTCATAGCGCGCTGCCCGGTTGAGGGTGGAGTTACCCGAGATCAGGTCGAAGAACGAACTGCCGACCGCGTCCTGGTTGGTGTAGCTCACGTGCACCAGGGAGCCGTTGGCAAATCGGCGCTTGAACTCGAGCTCGACATCGAGAACCTCGCTGTAGCCCGTGTTGGTGTAGAGGCGGATCGGTCCCCTGGTGGGATCGGGCCGCGCTCCGTCAAGCTCGAACGACTGCCTGTTCAGGAAGTCCGTAAAGAAGAGGCCGTCGCTGTCGGAGCCGATGACGTGAATGCTCAACGTGTTGCGCTCACCGAGCTGGCGCTCGTAGCCCACGGTCCACTTGACGATCTCCGGCAGGTAGAGGTTCGGATCGACGATCCTCTCGGAAGTTGCGGCCACGCCCGTCGGGTCCATTTCACCGGTCGCGGGATTGATCGGCACACCGAAGAGGAGCGGGGGCCGCAGAGCCCCCGTATGGCCGATCAGGTTCGTCCGATCGTGGTAGATCCCGGCGCCAAAACGGAACACGGAACGGCCGTTCCCCTTGACATCGACGGCAGCGCCGAGCCGCGCCTCGAGCGTCTGATCGTCGACCAGGTTGTTCCGGTCGTAGCGTCCGCCAAGGTTGAACGTCCAGCGCTCGTTCACGAACCAGTCGTCCTGGATGAAGAGATGGGTGTTCGTGACCGAGGCGTCGATGTCGGTCGCGAACTGGTAGACGCCACTCGCCGGAGGGGTAGAGAAGTCGGGAGCGAACCCGTGGCTCCAGTTGCGCCACGCGGGCTGCTCGGTGCGCTGACCGAAGCGCTCCACGCCGACCCCGGTACGCAGGGAGTGATCGCCCCGGAGCCAGGACAGGCGTTCCTTCCACTGGAAGCTCTCGAGCGTGTTGTCGACTGCGGGGCCGATGGCGCCTTGCATGTTGAAGACGAGATCGCCATCGTCGAAGTAGAGACGAAGTTGCCGCAACGGATTCGAGGATGTCTCCATGCTCCGGTCGGACCCAATCTGTCCCACCACGGATTCCAGCGTGATGTCCGAACCCACGGTGGCGACATGGCGCACGGAAATGCCCAGGGAGTCGTTGGCATGATCCTGCTGCTCAACGTCTTCCAACCGGGCGCGGAAGAGCGAGTGCGAAACGTCAGCCCGCTCGCTGACCCAGTTTCCCGACACGGTCAGGTCGTTCGAGTCCGAGAACTGGTGGGTCAGCTTGCCGGTCAGGCGGTCGCGGCTGGTGACGTTGGCGGTCAGCCCCAGCTCGGGCGGCACGGCCCGCACGTAGATGTGGCTCTGGTTGTAGTTGTAGCCCATCTCCAGATCGTCGTACTCGTAGCTGGTGAAGAAGTGGGTCGTGCCCCGGTTGACGGGGCCGCCAAGGGTCAGCGAGGCCTGTCTCCGCGTGAAGTCCTGCCCCTCCAACTGCTCCGCGTCGTCCGCGGTCGCCCCGGTGAACCCCGGTTCCACCAGCCCGTCGTGCGCTTGCTGAATCGTCGCCGAAGCGTTGTACCGGTCGGCGCCGGAGCGGGTGATGATGTTGATCACGCCTCCGGACGCGTTGCCGTACTCGGCCGAGAACATCGAGGTCGACACCTGGACCTCCTGGATGGCGTCCAGGTTGTAGGTCTGCAGCGCCGTTCCCGTCGAGAAGCTCGATCCCATCTGGCCGGCGCCGGCGGAAGCCCGGGGCCCGGCCCGGGTCTCGGACGTGGCCAGATCGTCGTAGTTCAGGTCGCTCAGGTCGTTGTTGGCCACGCCGTCGATCAGGAACTGGTTCTGGTTCATGCGCGCGCCGTGAACACTGAAGCTGTTGTTCGGCGCACTGTTCTCGAGGGCGCCGACCGACAGCCCCCCGTGGACCCCTGGCAGGATCTTCAGCACGTCCAGGAAGCTCCGGTTCGGGAGCGGAAGGCTCTGGATCTCCTCGAAGGAGATGTACTTGTTCACCCGGGAATCGACCGACTCGATCGGCGGCCGCTCGGAGACCACGGTGATCTCCTCGCTCACTTCCTCGGTGGCCGCGAGTTCGAAGTTCACGCGCTGAATGCTGCCGACCCGGACCGCGAGCGACACGGGGGCGCCGGCATAGCCCGTGGCCTCCACCGAGACCTGGTAGGTCGCGGGGCGCACGTTCGTCGCGTTGTAGAACCCGTCGGCGTCGGTGGTGAGGACGAGCGGATCCTCGATCTCCTGCGATTGCAGGATGACCGTCGCTCCGGAGACGGCAGCCCCCTCGCTGTCCATCACGTGGCCGAGCACCTGGCCGGTGGGCCCCTGGCCCGCGGCCGGCACGGCAACCAGCAGCAGCACGGCCAGCATCGCGGCCCAGCCCACCGTCCGCGCCTGTCGAGTTCTCATCTGGTTGAACATGTCCTTCGCTCCCTTCCGGTTCCCGGCCTTCGCGATCCAAAAGCTGCCCATACCGGGAGGTCGTCCGACCCCCGGCTCCCGGGAACACTTCAAACGGCATGAACAGGCTATGGGCAGGCCATGCCCGATAGCTTGATCCAAACGTCAGCCGAAGTTGATCGGACTTGAAGCCGTAAGCAACCGGAACGTGAGCACGGCCGCTAGGATCCGTCGGTGATCTTCTACTTCGGCCCCTTTGTGCTGAAGCCCGAGCAGTACGGCCTCGAGGTGGCCGGACAGCCGCGCCAGCTTCAGCCGAAGGTGTTCGAACTGCTGGCCTTCCTCGTCGCCAACAGGGACCGGGTGGTGTCCAAGGAAGAGCTGCTGCGGAACATCTGGCACGGCGCCTACGTGTCGGAAGCGGCGATCAGCCGCGCGGTCAGCGAGGTGCGCAAGGTACTCCGCACGGGCGGCGGCAGCGCCGACTGGATCACGACCGTCTACGGGCGCGGTTTCCGCTTCGTCGGCCCGGTGATCGAGGACCTGGCCGCGCCGGACGGCGCCTCCGCGGTCCCGGATTCGCCGCCGGAGGAAGAGCGGAGGATCTCGATCGCCGTCCTGCCGTTCGCCGACCGTAGCCCGCAGCGCGATCAGGCGCATCTATGCGAGGGGATGGCCGAGGAGATCCTCCACCGTCTCGCGCACGTCGTCGGCCTCCGGGTCACGGCCCGCGGGGTGTCCTTCCAGTACGACGCGCTGGACGACCCCCGCGAGGTCGGACGGCAGATCGGCGCCGACCTGGTGCTGGCCGGCATGGTCCGCAAGGAGGGCGACGAACTCCGCATCGGCGTCGACGTGACCGACGCGCGGACCGGGCTCCAGGTCTGGTCGGAGCAGTGGCAGCGGCACTCGCAACAGGTCTTCGCGTTGCAGGACCAGACGGCGACGCTCATCGCCGAGACCCTGGAACTGCGTCTCGCCCCGGACGCGCCACGGCACGAGGCGCGGCGCACCGCGTCGAGCCAGGCCTACGACCTCTACCTGCGGGGACGCAGTCTCTACCACCAGGCGCGCAAGAAGACCTACTACGAGGCCCGGCCGCTGTTCGCGGCAGCGATCGAACTCGATCCCGAGTACGCCCTCGCCCACGCGGCGTCCGCGCAATGCTCGGCATCCCTCTACCTGTTCCACGAACCGAGCGCGGAGAACCTGCGGCTGGCCGACGAGTCGAGTTCGCGCGCCCTGGAGCTGGCGCCGGAAGTCGCGGAGGCGCACTCGGCGAGGGCGATGACCCTCAGCACGAAGGGCAGGATGGAGGAGGCCGAAGTCCACTTCCGGCGCGCCCTGGAACTCGATCCGCTGAGCTTCGAGGCGAATCACAACTTCGCCCGTCACCGCTTTTCCCAGGGTCAGATGGCGGAGGCGGTCACGTTCTTCTTCCGGGCGATCGAGGCCGATCCGACGGCTTACGCCCCCTGCTCCATCTGCGCCTCGGCTCTGTCGACGCTGGGCCGGAAGACCGAAGCGTCACGACTCCAGGAACTCGCCATGGCCAGGGTGCGCAGGCGCCTGCTGCGCTACCCCGACGACCAGCGGGCGATCTACCTGGGCGCGGTGGCTCTTGCCCGCGACGGTCGGACGGACGAGGCCCTCGAGTGGGCCGCGCGGGCGGAGGCCCTGGATCCGCAGGATGCCGTGGCGCTCTACAACCTGGCGTGCGTGGCGTGCGTGTGCGGCGATGCCGAAAGCGGCCTGCGGTACCTGGAGTCCGCGATCACGCACGGTTATCCGCACCTGAGCTGGATCGAGAACGATGCCGACCTGGCGGCGCTGCGGGCGGATCCGCGGTTCGAGGGGGTCGTGGCGCCGTTGCGGGGGTCGGCTGCGCGGGCTGCCGGCTGACTGAACCGAATGCCCCACTGGGTGCGCCGGCGTCCCCGCCGGCATGGCCTGCGGCCCCAAGGAACTCGGGCTCGCCGCTTCGCGGCATCGCGCTTGATGCCGGCGGGGATGGTGGGGAGTCCCAGTGGGGAGAGCTTGCGTGAGCCGGGCCGTGACAGGCACACTCGCGGTTCTCAAGCCAACACAAAGGACGGAACGTATGCTGGAACTTGGTCTTGAAGGCAAGGTGGCGATCGTCACCGGCGGCAGCGATGGAATGGGACTCGCGACGGCGCACAGACTCGTGAGCGAGGGGGCTCGCGTCGCGATCTGCGCGCGGCGGGCGGAGAACCTGGAGCGGGCCGCCAACCAGTTGCGCGCGGTCGGCGGCGGCAACGTGCTCGCCCAGGCCGCCGACGTCACGTCCGGCAGCGACGTCGACCGTTTCATCGACGCCGTGACGGCCGAGTTCGGCGGCGTCGACATTCTGATCAACAACGCCGGCGCCTCGGCCGCCCAGGGTCTCGAAGCGCTGGGCGACGACGCCTGGATGGCGGACATCCAGCTCAAGGTGATGGGCGCGGTGCGCTTCTGCCGGGGCGTCGTGCCCTCGATGCGGGAGCGCGGCGGCGGCGCCATCGTCAACGCGACGATCGGCGGGGGCAAGGCGGCTCCGGCGCGGGCGCTGCCGACCAGCGTCACCCGCGCCGCCGGCATCAACCTGACGAAGTCGCTCGCCAACGAACTCGCCGCCGACAACATCCGCGTCAACACGATCTGCATCGGCCTGATCAAGAGCGAGCAGTGGGTGCGCCGCGCCGCGAACCAGGGCGTCGACGTCGAGTCGGTCTACGAGGCGATGGGCAAGCGGGTCCCACTCGGCCGCGTCGGCGAGGCGGAGGAGTACGCGGACCTGATCGCGTTCCTCGTCTCCGAGCGCGGCGCCTACATCACGGGCACGGCGATCAACCTGGACGGCGGGCTCTGCCCCGTCGTCTGACCTCGAGCAGTCCCGGACAAGGAGCGGAACGTGAAAGTAGCGATGCAGAAGAGCCCCTTCAACCGCGGGGATCTGTTCAAGCAACACGGCTTCGAAACGGTGGAGGGCGTCTGCCGCACGGAGGACGACCTGGTCGACCTGCTCTCCGACGCCGACGGCGCCCTGATCGGCGTCATGCCGCTGACCACGCGCTCGGTGATGGAGCGCTGCCCGAAGCTCAAGGTGGTCAGCCGGCTGGGAGTCGGCGTCGACTCGATCGACCTCGACGCCGCAACCGAGCTCGGCATCCTGGCGACCAACGTGCCCGGGTCGAACACGACCGAAGTGGCGGACCACGCGATGGCGCTCATGCTCGCGCTGACGCGGTGCGTGGTCGACGCCGCCGCCACGACCCGCGAGGGCCGCTGGGGCCATCGGGAGTCGATGCTCGGGCTCCTCACCAGCGCCCGGCGGATCGCCGGCCACACCGTCGGCATCATCGGCTTCGGCAACATCGGCCGCGCTTTCGCCACCCGGATTCGGGGCTTCGGCCCGGCCCGGATCATCGCCGCCGACCCGTACGTCGACCAGGTCGCGGCCGACCTCTACGGCGTCCAGATCGTGCCGCTCGAGGAGCTGCTGGCCGAGGCCGACTACGTGACGATCCACTGCTCGATGACGGAGGAGACACACCACCTGATCAACAGCGACACGCTGGCGCTGATGAAGCCGACGGCGCTGCTCGTCAACGCGGCGCGCGGGAAGATCATCGACGGTGCGGCCCTGGCCGAAGCCCTCGCCGAAGGCCGGATCGAGGCCGCCGCGCTCGACGTCACCGAGAAGGAACCGATCGACGCGGACGACCCGCTGCTGAAGCTGCCCAACTGCATCGTGACCCCGCACATCGCCGGCTTCTCGCCGGTGTTCCTCGGCGAGTGCCCGATCCGCCAGGCCGAGAACGTGATCCGGGTGCTCACCGGCCAGATGCC
>JAPOXA010000140.1 GCA_026707325.1 Acidobacteriota bacterium
TCCGCTCGACCCACTGGAGCGCCGCGATCTGATCGAGGAAGCCGTAGTTGCCGGACTCGCCGCCTGCCTCCCTGGACAGTGCGGGGTGCGCCAGGTAACCGAGCGGCCCGAGCCGGTAGTTGATCGAAACGAGGACGACGCCCTTGCCAGCGAAGGCGGAGCCGTCATAGCCGATCTGGTTGCTCCAGCCGAGGCTAAGGCCTCCTCCGTGGATCCAGACCATCACCGGCCGGGGATCGTCGCCTTCCCCAGCCCCCGTCCAGACGTTCAGGAACAGGCAGTCCTCGGACGACTCCGGCAGGGACTCGCCGGTCATCATCGCCAGAACCGGTGCCTGCGGGCAGATCGCGCCGAACTTCGTCGCGTCGCGCACGCCGCTCCACGTCGCCACCGACTGGGGCGCCTTCCAGCGCAGTTCGCCGACTGGCGCCGCCGCGAACGGGATGCCGCGATAGACGGTAAGGCCGTTCTCGGCATCGAGGACCTCGCCCCGCAGCTTGCCGGACTCGGTCTTCACTTCGCCAGCGCCGAGGCTGGCGGCGCCAGCAGCGGTCAGCAGCAGGTGCGCCGCGATCAGGGCGACGATTGAACTCTTGCGGCGTCGAGTGTCGGCCATGTTGCCTCCAGGCTTTGGTGTCTGTCTTGTGCGAACAGGCCGCTCACTCTACACGTCCGGCAGGGATGTCCTGCACCCTGCATGGCGGCGTCGCGCCGGGGACTCTCGGTGTCTATACTGCGCGCCGGGTAGCGGCCTCGGCCGTGCTTGGGAGCGCGCTCGACGCGATTGCCGCCGCGACGACGCCTCCGGAGGATCTCGAGGGCGTCCCTCGGTACATTGGCGGGATCGTGCGGAGCCCACGCAAGATCAAGGCGGTCGATCCGCGCTACACGGGACGGGCGCGCGAGGCCTGTATCGAGGGCAGCGTGATCCTCCAGGCGGTGATCACGAAGGCGGGCACGGTCCGGGCCGTCAGTGTGCTCAAGTCGCTTCCGGGACTGACCGAGGCTGCGGTGAAGGCGGTGCGGCGTTGGAAGTTCAAGCCGGCGACGCTCAATGACCGGCCGGTCGAGGTCTACTACAACCTGACGATCAACTTCATCGCACCGACCGGTTGTGCCGGCAGGATCTCGCGGCCGGAGAGTCCGTGGCAGTGATCGGCAGACCGGGTGGCGGTGGGCCGGGACGTGCCCGGTGGCTGTTTTTCGTCGTGGCGCTGACCAGCGTTACGGTACCGGCGCAGTCACGAGCGAGCGAGTTGCGGATGGTCCTCGTGCCCGCCGTGCGGTTGCCTCGGCGCTTTCCCGACTGGAGGGGCTCCAGGGAACCACGGACGAGGCCGAGGTGCTCCTGGCCAGGGCGGAGAGTCGTCTGGCACGCGCGGTGCGGCTCTACGAAACCGGTGTCGCCGGTCCGTTCACCGAGTCTCTAGCTGGAGGCGTGGCTGGGCTGAAGGACGTGTCCGTCGTGAGTGAACCCTGCCGTAGCCGGGAGAGCCAGGCGTCGACCGCGCCGGAGCGCAGCAATACGGACAGTGGCAGCGACCTGGAGACTCCGAATCTGAGACTGGCTCAAGCCACGCGAGCGGGAGCCCTGGGGGCGATTCGTGCGAGTCTGACCGCCCTGGACGCGGCGATCCTGCCCGAAGGATCGACTTCGCAGGAGATCGCTCGCGGTTTCCGGGGGCCGGTCCAGACCAGGGCGGTGCCGCCCGTCTACTCGAACTTCGCCCGCAGGGCTTGTGTGGAAGGCGAAGTCCGCCTTGAACTCAGAATCGACCGCGACGGGATCCCCCGACGGATCCGCGTTCTTCGAGGCTCTCCCGAGCTCTCCGAGTCCGCCATCGCTGCCGCTGAGCAGTGGAGGTTCGAGCCGGCCAGTCTTGACGGGAGAGCGGTGGCTTTCGACTACCGCCTGACTGTGAACTTCGATCTCCAGGGTGCTGAAGCCACGCGCTGCCGGCAGCTCCGGGCAACCGCCCCAACCTCCGGATGAGAGGACGCCTGTTTGCCCTGGAACGGTACTGGCACTAAAGTCGTGGTGGCGCGAGGACCGATGCTGTCAGTAGCCAGGCACGATTTGGGAGAGACCAGATGTCGAGATCGGAAGAGGTTCCGTCCGTGATGATGGGGCGTGGGCGAGCAGGGAGCGGCGTAGTGGCAACGGCTCTCCTGGGTTTTCTACTACTGGGACTCCACGGTGAGTCCGTTCAGGCCGCCGAAACCGCGGTGCCTGAACGGACGGGGCCGGTCGGATCGGTGCCGGCGGCCAGCGAGGATGGCTGCGTAGAGAGCGCCACCACCCTGTGCCTGCAAGAAGGCCGCTACGAGGTGACGGTCGAGTTCACGGTGAACGGCGAGACGATACCCGCCAAGGTGGCGAGGCCTCGAACGGACGATTCCGGACTCTTCTACTTCTTCGAGCCGAACAACTGGGAGATGCTGCTCAAGGTGCTCGACGGCTGCGGGGTCAACCAGCATCACTGGGTGTTCGCTGCCACCGCGAGCGACGTTGGCCTCCAGCTGATCGTTCGGGACACGACTCTTCCGGACCAGAATGCGGACGGCGGCATGATCGTCAACTCGAGGACGTACGACTTTCCGCCAATCAGCAGGCGGCCTCAGGGTCCGGATGAGTCCGATGAGGACTACGCGCAGAACGTTCTTGCGAAGGGCCACCCGGCGCTGACGGAAGTGGGCGCCTTCCCCGACGCCTGCACGGCGAGCAGCTAGAGGGCGGCGCTACGCGTCGATGCGGGCCAGAGCGCGGATCGACTCTTCGACTTCCCACGGTGCCGCGTCCGGCACGCCGCAGCGGGCGATGACGTGGGTCATGCCGATCCGCTCGCGGTAACGGTCGAGGCCGGCGCGCACCCGATCGCGGCCGCCGATGACCGCCCAGTTCTCGGTGTCCGCCAGTTCCTCTTCCTGCACCAGGCGGGTGCCGGCGCGCGCCATCCTGAGCGCCTGCGCGGTCAGGGCGGAGCGGACGCGATCGCAGGTGGCCCGGTCCTCCGAGATGAACACGGTCCGCATGACCGGGACGATGGGTCGTAGCGCCCCCTGCGGCAGGGCCTCGCGGTGGAGTTCGTGGTTCCTGGTGAGCCGGCCGATCGTTTCGAGTGGAGACGACAGGTAGGGAAGGCCCAGCTCGCCGGCCTGCTTGAGCGCCAGGGGGCCGAAGGCAGCCACCCAGAGTTCCGGATGCGGCTGCTGCACCGGCAGCGGCGCGATCCGCACGGGTTGACGCGCGCCTGGTTCGCCGACCTCGATGGCTTCGCCGGCCCAGGCCCGCTTCATCAGGTCGAGAGACTCGACGAAGCGCTGGCGCTTCGTGCGGGGGTCGACGCCGAAGGCGGCGAAGAGCGCCGGCCGGAAGCCGCGCCCGAGACCGAGGATGACCCGGCCGTTCGAGAGGCGGTCGAGGACGGCGACCTCCTCGGCGGCCTGGAAGGCGTTGCGAACGGGCAGCAGGTAGGAGGTCGTGCCGAGGCGCAACTGCTTCGTTCTCGCCGCGGCGGCGGCCAGAACGACGATGGGCGACGGGCAGGAGGCGGCCCCTGCGAAGTGGCTTTCCGGAAGAAAGAGCGAATGAAACCCGAGCCGGTCCGCGAACTCCGCCTGGTCGGCGATGGACCCCGCCTCGTCGCCCAGGTAGCTGACCCAGGGCGTCAGCCCGATCTCGATGCGGGTCTCCTTCAGCCGGCTCTCCAGTCGCTGAAGCTCTTGCCGGCATCGGCCAGTTCAGCGAGCAGCGCCGTCGGCTGCCAGAACGGGCTGCCGCTCTCGTCCGCGAACTCGCGCATCCGGGTCGCTATCTTGCCGAGGCCGACGCTGTCGCCCCAGTGCATCGGGCCGCCCCGGTAGACGGGCCAGCCGTAACCGTTGACCCAGATCACGTCGATGTCGGACGGGCGGATCGCGATTCCTTCCTCCAGGATCTTCGCCCCCTCGTTGACCATCGGGTAGAGGCAGCGTTCGAGGATCTCGTCCTCGCCGACCTCGCGCTGTTCGTGGCCCTGGGCCGAGCCGAAGTCGCTGATGATCTTCTCGACCTCGGGGTCGGGCGCCGAGGCGCGGGTTTCCGGGTCGTAGACGTAGTAGCCGCGGCCGTTCTTCTGGCCGCGGCGGCCGGACTCGCAGAGGATCTCGCGGATGTCGCGGGAGGCCGACTCCTTCTCGTTCCAGCCGATGTCGAGGCCCGCCAGGTCGCTCATCGCGAAGGGGCCCATCGGGAAGCCGAAGTCGTAGAGGACGCGGTCCACGTCGTAGTACCTGGCTCCGGCCAGGATGATCTGCTGCGCCTGCGCCTGGCGCTGGAACAGGATCCGGTTGCCGACGAAGCCTCGGCAGACGCCGACCAGCACCGGCACCTTGCCGATCTGCTTGGAGATCGTCATCGAAGTGTGGATCACGTCCTTCGCCGTCTTCTCGCCGCGCACGACCTCGAGCAGGCGCATGATGTTGGCGGGGGAGAAAAAGTGCATGCCGATCACGTCCTCGGGCCTCGCCGTGGCGGCTGCGATCTCGTTCACGTCGAGCGCCGAGGTGTTCGTGGCGAGGATGGCGCCCGGCTTCACGATCCGGTCGAGGCTCGCGAAGATCTCCTTCTTCAGATCCATGTTCTCGAACACCGCCTCGATCACCAGGTCGCAGTCGGCGAGGGCCTCGCGGTCGGTCACGCCGTTGAACAGTCCCATGCACTGGTCGACCTGTTCCATCGTCATCCGGCCGCGGCTGGCGGTCCGCTCGTAGTTCTTTCGGATGACGCCGAAGCCGTGGTCGAGCCGGCTCTGTTCTGCCTCGACGATCGTCACGCCGATGCCCCGGTTGGCGAAGTTCATCGAGATGCCGCCGCCCATCGTGCCGCAGCCGAGGACGCCGACCTTCTCGATTTTCCGCATCGGGGTGTCGCGCGGCACATCGGGCACCTTGGCCGCCTCGCGCTCGGCGAAGAAGTAGTAGCGCTGGGCGATCGATTGCTTGCCCGACATGAGCTCGGCGAACAGCTTCCGCTCGTTGTCGAGCGCTTCGTCGAAGGACATGTCGAGGCCGGCTTCGATGGCGCGTACGTTCGCCTCCGGCGCCTCGAAACCGCGGGTGCGCCGGGCGATCTTGCGCCGGAAGCCATCGAAGATCTCCTCGCGGTTGGCCCGCGCCTCGTCGACCTTCTCGTCCAGATCGCGGATCTTCTTGAGCGGCCGGTCCTCGGCGATCAGCTTCTCGGCGAAGGCGACCCCGCCCTCGAACACGTCGTCGACGATCTCGTCGATCAGGCCGCCTTCGAGCGCCTCGGCGGCGCCGATCGGGTTGCCGATCACGCACATCTCGAGCGCCTTCGGGTAGCCGACGAGCCGGGGCAGCCGCTGCGTGCCGCCCGCGCCCGGCAGGATCCCCAGCTTCACCTCCGGCTGGCCGAAGCGGGCCGAGGAGACTCCCACCCGGTAGTGGCAGGCCATCGCCGTTTCCAGGCCGCCACCCAGAGCGGTTCCGTGGATCGCCGCCACGACGGGCTTGGTCGCTTGTTCCATCGCCTCGATCGCCTCGTTGAGACCGGGCTCCTTCATCGGCTTGCCGAACTCCGTGATGTCGGCGCCGGCGATGAAGGTGCGGCCCTTGCAAACCAGCAGCACCGCGGCCACCTGTTCATCGGCTTCTGCCTTCGCCAGTCCTTCGACCATGCCGGCACGCACGCCGTGGCTGAGCGCGTTGACGGGCGGGTTGTCGATCACGATCAGGGCGACTTCGCCGCGGACTTCGTAGTCGACCATGTCGGTGAGTGGGGTCATGCTTCTGTTCTCTCCTGGCGCGGGGCGCGCCGGTGTATTGGCGTGGGGATCGGTGGTGGAACGGCCCGGTATCGTAGCCGCTCAGTGGCCGTGGCCGAGCACGTCCAGGAATCGGCCGATTCGGGCCGCGTTCTCGCCCAGGTCGCCGACCCCGACCTGGGACACGGAGCGCACGTCGATGGCCGTGCCCGCGTCTTCGGTGCGGACGCGGACGGCGACGAAGTCGATGAACCGGAACCAGGGAGTGGCGTCCGAGAACTCGAAGCGTCCGTTCTCCGGGTCGTCGAAGATCGGCGCCCAGCCGAGGTCCTCCGCAGTGTGACGGACCCGCCACACTGCTTCGGCCCGGGAGATGTCGAGATGGAGCGTGTGGAGTTCGGGGTAGGCCTGCCGCTGCTGATCGGGCACCGCGGCGCCGCCGCTCGGATAGGCGAAGCCGGCGCCGCGGCTGTCCTCGGCGGCGGCGGCCTCGAAGACCGGCGGGTCGTCGATGTCCGTCGTGATGTCGTGGATCGCCGGCGCCTGCACGGTTTCGTAGCTGAGCACCAACAGCCAGCCCAGCACGGCGACGGAGAGGAGCACCCCCGCCCAGGCCTGGGACGCTCCACCGCGGCGCTGGCTGCGGCGGGTCCGAAGCAGGCCGATCAACCCCAGGAGCAGGCTGAGGAACAGGCCTACGGGCATCAGGGCCGAGAACAGGGCGAAGCCGATGAGAGGCGAGATCAGCCCGAAGCGCGCCTCGAGGACGCCGACCAGACCGGTCACGAGCGCGAGCCCGGCCAGCAGGGGGGAAGCGAGCGCGGTTGTCGAGTTCATGGCGGGCGGAGGGTAACAGGCCGGGACTTGCTACGGTTCGATCCGGCGGTCGCTCTCCTGTCGACATACCGCCGTCTTCTTCGCCGTGCACCACAACCGCTTCGCGCCTGCCGCCCTCGGGGGCGGCGTCCGTTCCGCTCTTCGCCTTGTCCGTGGACCGGCGCTGGCGGTCGGGCTGGCCGCTTGCGGCGCCGGGCTACCGGACGGAACCGCCGCACCGCCGCGCCCGAACATCGTTCTCTACGTCGTCGACACCGTCCGCGCCGACCGGCTCGGCGTCTACGGCTACGAGAAGCCGACCTCGCCGCGGCTGGACGCCTTCGCCGAGGGTGCGGTCCTCTTCGAGAACGCCTATGCCCAGTCCTCGTGGACACGGCCGGCGGTGGCCTCCCTGTTCACCGGCCTGCTGCCGCCGGCGCATCGCACCGTCGGCCGCCGTTCCGTGCTGCCCGACGACGCGACGACGCTGGCCGAGATCCTGGCCGCCCACGGCTACGAGGGCCTGGGCCTGGTCCGCAATCCGAATGTCGGTCGCGCCTTCGGCTTCGCCCAGGGCTTCACCCGCTTCCGCTCCGAGGATCGCGAGCGCGACGAGACGATGCTGGGGCGGGTGCGGCTGTGGCTCGACGAGCGGCAGGACGCGGAGGCGCCGTTCTTCCTCTTCCTGCACGCGATCGACCCGCATGGCCCCTACGACCCGGCGCCCGAATTCGAGGAGATGTTCGAGGCCGGGGGTGCACCGGCGCACTACCGGACCGTCCGCTACCTGCTGGGGTTGAACCGCGGCGACGTGGAGCCCGACTCGGGGACGGCCGAAGCGCTCTCCCGGCTGTACGACGCCGAGGTCGCCCAGAACGACCGCGCCTTCGGCGAGTTGCTCGACGAACTGGAGGACCGTGGCCTGGTCGAGGACACGTCGGTGATCTACGTCTCCGACCACGGCGAGGAGTTCGCGGAGCACGGCCGCTGGGAGCACGGGCTGTCACTCTACGAAGAGGTGCTGCGCGTTCCCCTGGTCATGCGCCTACCCGGCGTGCCGGCCCGGCGGGTCGAGGCGCCGGCGCAGCATATCGACCTGCTGCCCACGCTGCTGGGCTACCTGGGCATCGAGCCGCCACCCACGGACGGCCGCGACCTGCTGGCGGAGCGCCGTCGCGGCGACGCCCCGTTGGACGTCTACGCCCACCTCGACGTGGACGGCCACCGGGCGGCTTCCGTGATCCGCGGCCGCTTCAAGCTCGTGCTACCGCTGTCGCCGTCCCAGGGGACCGCGCCGATGCTCTTCGACCTGGACGCGGATCCGGGCGAGCTCGAGGACCTGGCCGGTGACCGGCCGGACATCGTGGCACGGATGCTCGGCCTGCTGGCTGAGCGGAACCTGGCCGGCGAGATCGAATCCGCCGAAGAGATCGAGGACGACCAGATCGACGAGGACGTGCGCCGGCGCCTCAGGGCGCTGGGCTACGTGGACTGAGCGAGACTTTCCGGCGCGACTTCCCGCAGGCACTCCGCCAGCAGTTTCACCCCTTGGCGGATCCCGTCGACGGAGGGGCATGCGTAGGCGAGACGCAGGAACGGCACGTCCTCACCTCCGGCGTGGTAGGCGGCGCCGTAGCCGTAGTCGAGGCCGCGTCGCTCACTCACGGCGAACAGCGCTTCGCGGTCGACTTCCTCCGGCAGGCCGACCCACAGGAACATGGCGCCGGTCGGCTTGCGCCAGCTGCAGACGCCTCCGAGCTGCTCGGCCAGGGCGGTCAGCAACGCGTCGCGTTTCGGCAGCAGGGCGGCGTTGTTGCGCTCGATCTGCGCCGGCAGGCGGCCGCGCAGCAGTTCCGCGACGATGCTCGATGAGAGGGTGCTCTGGCCGGCGTCGAAGCGCTCGTCCAGGAAGCGCTGCTGGAGCGGCGGCTTCGCGAGGAAGTAGCCGATACGGACGCCGGCGCCGAGGATCTTGGACAGGGAGCCGATGTAGACGACTCTCTGGCCGCCGGCCAGCGTGTAGAGGCTCTGTGGCGGCCGCGGCGCGTCGTCGTAGTGGACGTCGGCGTAGCAGTTGTCCTCGACCAGGAGGACGTCGAACTCGCGAGCGGCCTTGATCATCTCCAGCCGCCGCTCGCGGGGCATGACGGCGCCGGTGGGGTTGTGGTAAGTCGGCAACGTGTAGATGAAGCGTGGCTTGCGACCTTCCGCCTCGAGGCCTGCGAGCGTCCGGCGCAGGACGCCGATGTCCATTCCCTGCTCGTCGACCGGCACGCCGACCAGGCGGTAGCCGAGGCCCCGATATGCGCCGAGGGTGCCCGAGTAGGTCGTCTCCTCCGTGATCACGACGTCGCCCGGCTCTTCCATCAGCACCCGGCCAACCAGCGTCACAGCCTGCATGGAACCGTTGGTCAGCGCGATCTCGTCGGGGTCGAAGTCCACGCCTTCGCGGGCGGCTTCGCGCCGGGCGAGCACCTCGCGCAGGCCGGGATGGCCGAGTTCGCCGGGGTAGAAGGCGAAGTCCTTCCCGATGTCGAGGATGGCGCGGCCGGCTGCCTCGGCCATCTCGACGGCCGGGAACGCTTCGGGCGCGGTCATGCCGACCCGCATGGGAATCGGGTTCGCGGGCGGCCCGCCTGAGGATGCGGTGTCTGTCATCGCGGCGGGGACTGTAGCAGCGGCGCCGAGGCTGCTAGCCTCTGCCGCCTTCACAGGAATCAACGAGACGCGGCCGGCGCCGCGGGCAGTGCAAGGAGAACGGACAATGAAGGACCTCTTCGATCTCACCGGCAGGGTGAGCGTCATCACCGGATCGACGAAGGGCATCGGCAAGGCGATGGCCGAAGCCCTGGCTGCCTTCGGCTCGAAGGTGGTCATCTCGAGCCGCAAGGCCGATGCCTGCGACGCGGTTGCGGCCGCGATCAACGAGAGCGGCGGCGAGGCGATGGCTCACCCCTGCCACGTTGGCCACAAGGACCAGTTGGAGCGGCTGGTTGCGGCGACCCGCGAGCGCTGGGGGAAGATCGACAATCTCGTCGTCAACGCCGCGGTCAATCCGTACTTCGGATCGAGCCTGGGCATTCCGGACTCGGCCTTCGACAAGGTGATGGAGGTCAACATCAAGAGCGTCCACTGGCTTTGCCAGATGGTGATTCCCGAGATGCAGGAGCGCAAGGACGGGTCGATCGTCATCGTGTCCTCGGTCGGCGGCTTCCGCGGCAACTCGATGCTCGGCGCCTACGCGATCTCCAAGGCGGCGGACATGCAGCTGGCGCGGAACCTGGCGGCCGAGTTCGGTCCCGACAACATCCGCGTCAACGCCGTCTGCCCCGGGCTGGTCAAGACGAACTTCGCCCGCGCCCTGTGGGAGGACCCGCAGCGGGAGCAGGCGGTTGCTGCGCGAACCCCGCTCCGGCGCCTCGGCGAGCCGGTCGACTGCGCGGGCATCGCGGTCTACCTCGCTTCGCGTGCGGGCTCCTGGACCACGGGCCAGACCTTCACCGTCGACGGGGGAGTCCTGGGCTGCGGTTGATTCGGTTTCTCGTCGCGCTCGTCTTCCTCGGCGGTGCGGGGGCCGCGCAGCCGGCCGCCGACGCACCCGATGCGGTGTTCCTCGCCAGCGGCGTCCGGGTGGGCGAGGTGAACGCGACGTCGGCCGTCGTCTGGACCCGGACCACGGCCGAGCCGCGTCGGCGGGCCGGCCGGGAGATCTCGGGCCGGCCGGTCGTCACCCTCGCGGCGGGGGTGGACGTCTCGTCGCTCGAGGGCGCCGTCCCGGGCGCGGACGGGGAGGTCCGGGTCACGCTCCGTGACGCCGAACCGGTTGGCGGCAACGACGACGGGCATCCGGCGCGAGTCTCCGGCTGGCTGCCGACCGATGCGGACGGCGACTTCACGCGTCAGGTGGCCTTCGACGAGCTGACGCCGGATACCGCCTACCTGGTCACTGTCGACGCGCGTCCGACCGCGGGCGGGACAACGAGCGCCGTCGAGACGGCAAGTTTCCGGACCGCGCCGGCGCCTGACCAGCGGCGGCCGATTCGCTTCACCGCGATGACCTGCCAGTTCTACGGCCGGCGGGACCGGCCGGACGGCTTCCAGATCTACCCGTCGATGGCCGCCCGCAGGCCCGACTTCTACCTGTCGATCGGCGACAACGTCTACCTGGACAGCGAGTCGCCTCGCGCCACTTCGGTGGAGCTGGCGCGCTACCACTGGCAGCGGATGTTCACCCTGCCTGCGATCGTTTCCTTCCTGCGTTCGGTCCCCGGCTACTGGCTCAAGGACGACCACGACCTGCTCCTGAACGATGCCTGGCCGGAGATCGAACCCGGCATCGCCGCGCCGCTGACCTTCGAGGAGGGGCTGGCGGTCTTCGCGGAGCAGAACCCGGCGCCGGAGCGCCCGTACCGGACCGTCCGCTGGGGCAAGGGCGTGCAACTCTGGATAGTCGAGGGCCGCGACTTCCGCTCGCCCAACGACATGCCGGACGGGCCGGACAAGACGATCTGGGGCGCCGAGCAATGGGGGTGGTTGCAGGCCTCCCTGCTCGCCAGCGACGCCGATTGGAAGGTCCTCGTCTCGCCGACTCCGATCGTCGGCCCGGACCGCAGCAACAAGGCGGACAACCATGCCAACGCGACCTTCAGCCACGAAGGCGACGCGATCCGCGAGTGGTTCCGCGCGAACCTGGACAACCGTTTCCTGGTCATCGTCGGCGACCGCCACTGGCAGTACCACTCGGTCCACCCCGAGACCGGGCTCAACGAGTTCTCCGTCGGTCCGGCCAGCGACGCCCACGCCGGGGGCACCCCGGGCGAGGACCCGGAGTACCACCGTTTCCACCGCGTCGGCGGCGGGTTCCTCAGCGTCGACGTCGACTGGATCGGCGACCAACCGCGGATCGTCCTGCGGCACCGCGACGTGTCCGGCCGGGTCGTGTACGAGTACCGGCGTGGCCGTTAGAGAACCGCTCCTGGCTTCGCGTTCCGCCCCTTTGGGGGGCCTGTTTCCCTCACGATTCCAGTCCCAACTCCTCTACGAAGCGACTGGTCGGCCCGGTGTCAGTGCCGCATAGCATGACGACTCTCCGTCTCGCTCGAGTGAACGCCACGTAGAACAAGCGCCGCTCGCCCTCTACCTCGCGTGGCTGAACGGCCAGCTTGTGCGGCCAGATCCCGTTGACCGTGTCCAACAGAATCACCGTGTCGAATTCCTTCCCCTTGGCCCTAGTGGACTGTACCGGCACGTTGTAGACTGGTATGCTTCGGTTCATGGCGGATG
>JAPOXA010000042.1 GCA_026707325.1 Acidobacteriota bacterium
CCTCCTCAAGTCAAATCCTATGCCGCCGCAACTCCCTTTTTCAGCAAGCCCCTAGGTCATGTCTGGGTCTACGATGCCGACGCGGACGCTTGGAACCGAACGAAGGCAGTACACAAGTCGCAACCCCTGAGATTCTCTTCATCGAGCGATGTGTCCGGTTCCTCAAACCTGGAACCGGTCGCTGCGCGATCGTGTTGCCAGACGGCATTCTGGGTTCACCGGGCCTTGGCTATGTTCGAGAGTGGATCCTGCAGAACGCCAGAGTGCTCGCCAGCATCGATCTGCATGCCGACACCTTTCAGCCGCACGTCAGTGTGCAGACCAGCGTGCTGGTGCTTGAGAGAAAGACCGCTAGGGAGATGGCCGTTGAATCGGCAGCCGGCCGCTTGACGGACTACGATGTCTTCATGGCCGTGGCCAATCACATTGGCCACGACAAGCGCGGCAACGTCACGTACGTGCGCGACAGCCGGGGCAACGAGATCGTCGAGGAGATCCAAGAAACACTAAAGGAGTACGAGGACGGGAAACCCGTCTACAAGAAGCAGCGGTCCAGCCGGAAGGTCGTAGACGACAATACGCTCCAGATTGCCCAGGCGTTCAGGTTGTGGCTCAACGAGCAAGACTGACACCGCCGCGCCCGACACGGAGGGATTGGCCGTGGCACGACGTCGAGTCGCTTTCCCTCAGGGCCTCCCTTCTCTTCGGCGGCGACCGGCGGATGGAGGCCGCGAACTTCCTGGCTGAAGGATTCGGAGTTCGCCTCGCGATCGAATCTAGGGCTAGGGGATGGGAGCGCTTGAGCAGCGTGGCGAGGACCTGGCAGCCGTCACGCCTCAAAGGGATCCAAGTTGGGCCGGACACCGGGACGCCGTTTCTAACCGCGACGCAGGTCTACGACGTGCGGCCCGTTCCACGAAAGTGGCTCGCGCTAAGTCAGACCAGCAACTACGCCGAGAGATTCCTCGAGGAAGGGACAATTGTCGTGAGTTGCTCTGGCAGCGTCGGGCGAGCGACGCTCGCCCACTCAACAGTCGCAGGTGTCCTAGTCTCCCATGACCTGCTGCGCGTGGACCCTAACGACGGCAGTTGGTGGGGTTGGCTTTACGCCTACCTTCGGGCGCCAACGGTGCGGAACATCATGAAGGCCGCCCAGTACGGCCACATCATCAAGCACCTCGAGACACATCACCTGGACGCGCTCCCAGTCCTCCAAGTCGATGAAGAGTCCCGAGCCAGCTTCGGGCTTGTGGCACGTCGCATCTTGGACAAGAGGAACAGAGCGTATGCGCTTACGCTCGAGGCAGAGCAGCAGTTCGCGGCTGCCTTCGGCGACATCGACATTGACGTGGAGAACTTCGGCGAAGCGGGCTTCGCAGCTAGGGCTAGACGCACGCTCGCAACATCACGCCGCCGTTTCGATGCGTGGCACCACAATCCCGCAGTGAAAGCGATCAGAGAGCACCTGTCAAAGAGGGCCGCTGGCTGGTCTTCAATCGGCGCTGACTTCGACGTCTGGTTGCCGACGCGTTTTCGGCGTGTAGCGGCCAATGACGGCGTGTTTCTCCTCGACAGTTCGAGCTTGTTCAAGGTCAATCCAGACGTCACAAAGCGCATCGCAGACCGGGACTTTGGCGACCCGCACAACGGAAGAGTGACGAGCGGTTGGATTCTCATGTCGCGCTCTGGTCAAATCTACGGACTTATCGGCTCGGCGATGATCGCTGGGCGACGGCACGAAGGCAAGATCGTCTCGGACGATGTCATCCGGATAGCCCCGAGGCAGACGACGTGCCGCGTGGGCTACCTTCTCATGGCGATCTGCCATCCGAAACTGGGGCGGCAAAGAACGAAGACTCTGCCTTATGGGTCGAGCATTCCGCATATCGAAGTCGACGATGTTCGGTGTTTCGAGATTCCCCGACTTGACGCGGGCCTCGAAGGTGAGATTGCCGACCAAGTTGAGGAAGCTGCACGGTTGCAAGACGAAGCCGACGAACTCGAGACGGAGCTGGCCGACAGCGCCGAGGCTGTAGTTGCCGAGTTCCTGACGCGCAGGGCGCCTTCAGGCTAAGTCCGTCCTAAGCGGCTAGGAGAGTTGACGCTGCGTAGGTCCCCGCATCATCGGTCGCTCGGAGACTAGGGCCCGCCGAGCACCCCTAAGGACCGTTTGGAGCCGACCGCCGAAACAGCCGCTCATCCCACCAGATGGGGGTCTCGAGGCCGGCCTCCAGGCGCTCGAAGTGAGGGTGGCGGGCGTTGATCACCAGGTTGTGTTCCATGCGGGCTACGACCGACGGCACGATCAGCAGCGCGCTCCGGCTCTCTTCGTACCAAGCGCGACCAAAGCGCCTGGCCGCTTCGCAGTCCAGGCGATGCCAATCCGGCAGGATGTCCGGCGTGACAACCTCATAGCTCGTCCCGGGCGGGATGGAGACTTCGATGAAGTGCTGGTTGCGCGGCACGCGGCCGTTCCAGTAGACGAGCTTCTCCAGCATGGCCGTCGAGTAGCTCCGGGAAGCATAGATCACCTCGGCCCCCGCCTCATGCCATCTGGCCGAGACATGCCTCGCGCCTTCGGCGCTCCAGACCGGGTACCGCCCTTCACCGTCGCCGATGCGATAGGCGGTCATCGGCTTGTCCAAGGCTCGTGCCACGGGAGCGCCGCGACTACAGGGCTACGCCGGCTTCGGCCCGTCGAACCAAGTCGACCACAGCCTCGGCACCCGCCGAACCAGTTCCCGCCAGATCGAGCGGCGTCTCGCCCTCCAGCAGAGGATGCGGTCTGTTCAGGAAGTTCCTGATCGCCTCGGCATCGCCCTGGTATGCGCGGCCAACTGCATCGAAGACACGGTAGATACCGTAGAGCCTCTCACTCGCCTGCTTTGAAAGCGGCCGGCCAGCCTTACGAGCTCGGCGAAGCGTTGCTTCAGGGATCACCGGCCCGATGACGTGTTTCCTGCCAAGGACCCATACCAGTGTGCTTTCCGCACCTGGACGGAGGCCAACAGAGACTTGGCGCGCAAGCTGTACGTGACTCCGGGCCGTGGGTTCGTCAAGCGCGAGCAGCTTGGCCAGCCGCCGAGGCTCACTGGCCGGCAAGCGGGCCGGATCAGCGTACGACTCCAGGATCTTCTCTGCGAGTGCTGTCGTCACATGACGACAATACAGCAGTCGTTTGACGAGAGCAAGCCTACTCTGGGTCGTGGTCCTACCGCAGTAGCGCGAAGCCGGGGAGGTCGGAAATTGTGAGGCAACGGCGCGGTACTGAGCGCGTCGGTCCCGCGACCGCTACGGCTTCGACGGGATTCCGAGACCGGGACGTTCGCCGACGACGGCTACCAGGATCTACTGACTGCCTTCGTGTTGGCAATGCCCGGCGGCGTCCAGCCCGCGGTGGGCTCAGGGGGGAGGGTCCCAGCGGGCTGGAGACAAGCGACGGGCAACGGCGCTGCCTGCACTGACGCCGTAGCGGAGCGCAGTCGACCGAAGCGAACCCCCATCCCTCCACCCGCCAAGAAGGGGTGAGCGTCCGTCTGGGACCCTCCCCCCTGAGCCCACAAGACCGCGGGCGGCAACAACCGCAGCCGCCACGCCACAGCACCGCCGCCGCGCCGCCGCTGCCCCAGCGCAGCGCGACGCAACCGCTACCGCGGCAGAGCGAAGGCGAGGAGTTCGGACTTGCGAGGGGGCGGGCGGGGAGGTGGGGGCGGTGCGTCGGCGATGGCGGTTGACGCGATGGAGCGGCCGGGGCCGGGGCGTTCGCCGCCGCCGGCTATGAGGATGTACTGGCGGCCCTCGTGCAGGTAGGTCATTGGGCCGCCGTGGAGGCTGCGGTCGACTTCGAGCCGGGCGAGGAGTTCGCCGGTCGCCTTGTCGAAGGCGACGACGTAGCCGCCGTTGGCCGAACGGTCGCCGAGCTCGTCGACGATCGGTTCGATCGAGATGACCAGCGTTTTCGTCACCAGGACGCCGCCCTCGGTGACGACGCCGTCCTGGGGTGGCGTGCCGAGCCGGCCGAGGTTCAGGTGCTCGATCGCGGGGTGGTCGCGGGGCCCCTCCCCCAGCGGCACCTGCCACAGCATCTCGCCGCGGTTCATGTCGAACGCTGTGATTCGCCGGTAGGGCGGCTTGAGCAAGGGCAGGCCCTGGACCTTGGGCATCGGCCGGCGGTTGATCGAGTACCGCCAGTCGGAGCGCGCCGGGTCGGGGGCCGACAGGGAGATCGCGCCCGGCCGCGTCAGCGAGGGCACGTAGAGGATGTTCGTCTCCGGGTCGAAGGAGGCGCCCGTCCAGTTCGCGCCGCCGCCGGGGCCCGGGTTCTGGAGGTAAGCCCGCTTGCCATCCTCGCCGTGAACGATGGGCGGCGTGAAGACCGGGCCGATCACGTAGTCCCGGATCACCTCGAGCGCCTCGGCCCGCAGCTCGGGCGTGTAGTCGATCAGGTCGTCGTAGTCGATGCCGAGCGTTTCGAACGGCGGCGGCCGGGTGGTGAACGGCTGGGTCCGCGACAGCTTTTCGCCCGGAATCCGCGAGTGGTAGTCGACCGGCGCCTCGACGATCGGCCAGACGTGCTCCCCCGTGGCCCGGTCGAACACGTAGGTCATCGCCACCTTCGAGACGACCGCCACCGCCTTGATGTCCCTGCCGTCGACCACAATGTCGATCAGGTTCGGGGCGGACGCCAGGTCGTAGTCCCAGACGCCGTGGTGAATCGTCTGGAAGTGCCACACCACCTCGCCGCTCTGGGCATCGAGGCAGACGATCGACTCGGCGTAGACGTTGTCGCCGTGCCGGTCGCCGCCGTAGTAGTCGTTCGTCGGCGTCCCGAACGGCAGGTAAACGTAGCCGAGCTCCTGGTCGGCACTCATCATCGACCAGACGTTCGTGTTGCCCATCTTCCGCCAGGACCCGTTCTCCCAGGTCTCGATGTAGGGCTCGCCCTCGCGCGGCACGGCGTGGAACGTCCACTTCAGCTTGCCGGTGCGGATGTCGAAGCCGCGCACGTCCCCGGGCGGATTGTTGTTGCGGTGCGGGAAGTCGAAGACCGTGCCGCCGATCACGATCGTGTCGGCCACGACGGTCACCGGCGCCGTCCAGTTCATGTTCCGGTTCGCCCGACCCGGCAGGAGACCCTGCATCAGGTCGACGACGCCCTCTTCGCCGAACTCGGCATCCGGCTCGCCGGTCTCCGTGTCGATCGACACCAGGCGTCCGCCGCGGGTGGCGATCAGAATGCGCTCCGCCTCGCCGTCGGTCCAGAACTCGATGCCGCGGATCTGGACCAGCGAACCGCGCTGCTCGATTTCCCAGTCCCTCGGGTCGTGCCGCCAGAGCTCCTCGCCGGTCGCCGGATCGAGCGCCGCGACCTGGCCCAGGTTCGTCGCGATGTAGACGACGCCGTCGATCATCAGCGGCATGCTCCGGTACGGTCCCGGCGTCTTGTCGGTAACGTCCTTCAGCAGGAAATCGGCCGACTCCCAGCGCCACGCGACCTCCAACTGCGAGAAGTTGTCCCGGTCGATCTGATCCAGGGGCGCGTACCGCGTGGAGCCGCTGTCGCCTCCGAAGTGCCGCCACTCGCCCCCCTGCGTGCCATGCTGCGCCGCGGCCGGCACCGCGCCCCCAACGGCGGCCAGAAGGACGCAGAAACCTTGGACGATCCTCGAACCGAGACTCGACATTCGCAATCCCCTCAGGTTGGACCGGCGCATCTTACTGCGCCGTCGACGCCCTGCGTCGCGGTGTCGTAGGCTCCGCCGTCACCGTGACCACGACGTCCACCATCATCTCCTCGGTCACCGGCCGCGAAGTCCTCGACAGCCGCGGCAATCCGACCGTCGAGGTCGGAATCGTCCTCGAGGGCGGCGCGCGGGGCCGCGCCATCGTCCCCAGCGGCGCCAGCACCGGCCGCCACGAAGCCGTCGAAGTGCGCGACGGCGACGCCGGGCGCTACGGCGGCAAGGGAACGACGGCCGCGGTCCGCCACGTGAACGGCGAGATCGCCGACGCCGTCCGCGGCCTCGACGCCGCCGAACAGGGCGAACTCGACCGCGTCCTGCTCGAACTGGACGGCACGCCGAACAAGAGCCGCCTCGGCGCGAACGCTGTGCTCGGCGCCAGCCTCGCCGCCGCGCACGCCACGGCCTCCGCGCGCGGCCTGCCGCTCTACGCGGCGACCGGCGGCAACGACGCCCGCACCCTGCCGGTGCCGATGCTGAACATCCTGAACGGCGGCCAGCACGCCGCCGGCTCGACCGACTTCCAGGAGTTCATGGTCATGCCGACCGGCGCCGGCTCCTTCGCCGAGGGCCTGCGCTGGGGTGTCGAGATCTACCACCGGCTGCGCGCGATCCTCCACGATCGCGGCTTCTCCGTCGCCGTCGGCGACGAGGGCGGCTTCGCGCCCGCGCTCGGCGGCAACGAGCGGGCGGTCGAAGTCATCCTCGAAGCGATCGAGGCCGCCGGGCGGAGACCCGGCGAGGACATCCGGATCGCTCTCGATCCGGCGACCAGCGAGCTCTACGACGAGGCCACCGGCCGCTACCGCCTGCCGATCGAAGGCCGGGAAGTGGAGAGCGGCGAACTCGTCGACCTCTGGGCCGACTGGTGCCGCAGGTACCCGATCATCAGCATCGAGGACGGACTCGCCGAGGACGACTGGGCCGGCTGGTGCGAACTCTCCGAGCGACTGGGTCGCGCCGTCCAGATCGTCGGCGACGACCTCCTCGTGACGAACATCGACCGGATCGACCGGGCAATCGAAGAACGCGCCTGCAACGCCCTGCTGTGCAAGGTGAACCAGATCGGCTCGCTCAGCGAGAGCGCGGCCGCCGTCGAGCGCAGCCGTGCCGCCGGCTGGGGCGTCGTGATGAGCCACCGCTCCGGCGAGACGGAGGACACCACGATCGCTGACCTCGCCGTCGCCTGGAACACCGGCCAGATCAAGACCGGCGCCCCCGCCCGCAGCGACCGCGTGGCGAAGTACAACCAGCTCCTGCGCATTGAAGAGCAGCTGGGCGATCGGGGCCTCTACCCGGGGCTCGACGCGTTCCAGGTCAGGAACCGGTCCTCGAGCTAGCGCCGCAGATTGGTCGCCGCTTCGCGGCGCGGTTTCTTGGCCGCCTTCGGCGGCAGCGGGTCAGAAGACCCGCGCACCCAGGCCTGCGCCGGCTCTAGTTTGCGCCGGCTCTAGTTGCAGCGGTCGCCCCGCCAGTCTTCGATTGCCTCGAGCCACTCGTCGAACTCGGCGGTTGCCGGAGCGCATAGCTCGCTGAAGTGGAACCAGAAGGCGGTCCAGATCGCCGATCGCCGCCGGCAAGCTGCCCTTCAGGCCGTTGTCGCCTAGCTCAAGCCAGGTTACGCGCCCGGCCGAGTTGGTGGTCACGCCGTACCACTCGTCCGGCGGACGGTTGCTGAGCCAGTTCTCCTGGTTGGTCCAGTTCGGCCCGTCGGTTGCCCGGTAGAGCGCGATCAGAGCGTCGCGGTCCCGCTTGGAGATGACGGTCGTCGCCGAGAATCCCGTGTGTAACTCATACGCGCCGGTCGCCTCACCGCGTCGCCCGGGTCTACGTAGATGATGCCGCCCACGGGCGCCACCAGCAGCAGCAGCAGTACAGCGCCCGCGAGCGCCCCCATGCATTTCCTCTTCACTACCGAATCCCCCAGTGCGACTGTCGCCCGAGAAGCTCTACCTGGCTTCCGACAGAAACACGACCAGATCCGCAACATTCGTGCCCGTCGCACCGGTGCAAAGCAACGCGCCGGCGGCGGCGAGTGTACGATACGAGTCGTTGTCCGCAAGCGCCACCAGGGGGTCGACACCGGCACGCTGACTGCGGGCGACCGTGGAGGCGTCGACGATCGCCCCGGCCGCGTCCGTGGGACCGTCGCGGCCGTCCGTGCCGGCCGCGAGGAACACCCAGTCGTGCCGGTCCGCCAGCGGTCCCCGAACCGCTTCGAGCGCGAAGGCGAGGGCCAGCTCCTGGTTGCGGCCGCCCTTGCCGGCGCCGCGGACGGTGACCGTCGTTTCGCCGCCGGCGACCCAGGCGCGCGGGGTGGCTGTAGCGAAGCGCCCGGCGAGCATCGCCCCGACCTCGCACGCCTCTCCTTCAAGCGGCTCCGGCTCGACTTCGGCGCGTTCGCAGCAGGCCGCGGCCATCGCCCGGACGCTGGTCCGGTTGCCGCCGACGATTCGGTAGATCGCGCCGTCGAAGATCGGATCGCCCGGTTTCGGCGTTTCCTCCAACTCGCCGCGGGCGCCCGCCTCGAACCGTTCCCGCACGGGCGCCGGGCACGTCTCCAGCGCACCGCACCGCTCCAGCACCGCGAGGGCGTCCTCGAACGTCGACGGATCGGGCGCCGTCGGGCCGCTGCCGATCACCGACGGATCATCGTCGGTCACGTCGGACAGGGCCAACGTGACGACCCGGGCGGGACGCAACTGGCGCAATAGTCCACCGCCCTTGGTCGTCGACAGGTGCTTGCGCACCGCGTTCAGCTCATGGATCGTGGCGCCGCCGCGGAGGAGCTGGCAAGTCGTCCCCAGCTTGTCGTCCAGACCGATTCCCGGCCCCGGCGCCGGCAGCAACGCCGATGCCCCGCCCGAGATCAGCACCAGGGCGAGATCGCCGGCACCCAGCTCGGCGGCCCGCCGCTCGACCTCGCGAGCCGCGGCCAAGCCCCGCTCGTCCGGCAACGGATGCCCCGAACGCAGGGCCTCGAAGCGACCGAGGCGGCCGGCCCCGTCATGGGTGACCAGCAGGACATCGGCGGCGCACGCCGCATCATCCAGCACACCGCCAACGGCTCCGGCCATCCCGAAAGCGGCCTTCCCCACCGCCAGAACCGCAAGGCGGCCCTCACCAGGGAAGGACAGGCCCAGTTCCCCGAGCGCCCGGGCAGTCGAAGCAACCGGGTCGGCGGCTTCCACACCGGCCGTGAAGATCCTCTCCGCCCGGCGCCGCAGTGCTTCGGTCACCCGACAAGGCTACGCGCAAGCGGCCGCCTTCTCTTCTCCCGACTAGAATAGGAAGCCCCGGGGGACGCCATGGACTTCACTCAAGCGCCGCCTTCCGTCGCCTGCAGGATCGGCTGGCAGTCCCCGGCGGCGGTACCTGAAGGGCACCGCTTCAACGGTTTCCTGGAAGCGGCCGGAGGCCGGCTGCGGGCTCACGGCCTCGAGTTCGCGGCGTTCTTCGAGCCGGACCGCGCTCCCGCGTCCGGTCTGCCAGCCGGGGCAATGCCCAGCCCGCTGGAGATCGCCTTCCTACCGAACATCCGCGCCCAGGTGGCGGCGATGGAACGCTGCTTCCACCGAGCAATCGACGCACTCGGCTACCCCGCCCCGTTCCACTTCGCCTTCGCCTCGAAGGCGAACACGGCGGAAGAGATCGTCCGCTCCACGCTGACCGCCGGCGCTCACCACGAGATGTCGTCCGACGTGGACGTCGAGATCGCTCGCCGCATGATGCGGACCGGCCTCCTGCCCCGAGATCGGCTGGTGCTGGCGAACGGTTTCAAGGGATCGGGCAGCGCTTACGCGCGGAATCTGCTGGAGCTCCGGCGGGAGCATCCGCGGGTGGTGCCGATCCTGGAGGACGTTTCGGAACTCGGGAGCTTCGCCGGCCGCGGCGTCGAGTTCGACTTCGGCATCCGCTTCAGGCGGCTGCGGGAGGCCGACGGCGCGGGCGACCGGGACTCGCGCTTCGGCATCGACGCAGCCGGCGTGAAACGCCTCGCGGCGGAGATCGAGCGCACACCCGGGGCGCGCTTCGTCCTGCTGCACGCGATGTTCGGCTCCGCCGGTTACGGCGAGGACGAGTTCGTCGCAGCCCTCGAGCCGGGCCTCGACCTCTTCGCCCGTCTCGGCCGCAGCCATGGGCACCTTCGCTTCTTCGACTTCGGCGGCGGCGTGCCCGGAAGGACGACGCTCGACCACAAGTTCGACTACGACCGCTTCGCGCGCCTGCTGTTGGAGAAGACGCTCGCGGTCTGCGCCCGCCGCAGCCAGAGACCGCCGGCACTGATCGGCGAGTTCGGCCGCTACACCGTGTCCGAGCACGCGGCGCACCTGTTCCGGGTCATCGCGGTCAAGGCGAACGAGGCCGGACCTCCCTGGTATCTCATCGACGGCTCGATCATGACCTCCTTCCCGGACACGTGGGCCCTGGGCGAGCACTTCATCTGCCTGCCGCTCAACCACCTCGACCGGCCCTTCGACCGCGTGAGGCTCGGCGGCATCACCTGCGACCGGGACGACGTCTACCCGCCCCGCGGCAGCGCGGTGAAGCTCTTCCTCCCCGAGATCGCGGCCGGTGAACTCGACGAGACGCCGCTGTACGTGGGGTTCTTCTCCGTCGGCGCCTACCAGGAGATGCTCGGCGGAGTGCGCGGCAGCAAGCACTGCGTTCTCCCCGAGGCGACCGAACTCCTGATCGACGACGACGGGGACGGCCGCTTCATGTGCGACATCGTGCCCGGGCACACGACCGAGGACGTGCTCGACAACCTTGGGTATGGACGAGCGGCCCGCGTCGGGGCGCCAAGGACGGCTGCGCCGGTGGGGTTGACTTGAGAGGCGACGTGCCGAAGAGCAAACCGAGTCCAGCCAGGCCGCGCCGGTGCGGCGCGCTCCTGCCCATGGCGCTCGTGCTTCTGGCGAAAACGGCCTACGGCCCGGTCCCGGCCGACGCCAACGACGAACCCATCTTCGTCGATCGGGCGGCCGAACTCGGCGTCGACTTCACGCACTTCAACGGCATGACCGGCGAGCTCTACTTCGCCGAGCACATGGGAGGCGGCGTCGCCCTGTTCGACATGGACGGCGACGGCGACCTCGATCTCTACCTGGGTCAGGGCGGTCCGCTCGATCCGCCGGCGCCCGGCGGGGCCCGGACGGCTTCCGCGCGCGGCGACGAAGCCACTCTCAGAGACCGGCTCTACCGCAACGACCTGGACGCCGGCGAACTCCGCTTCACCGACATCACCGAAGAGAGCGGCCTCGACGCCCGCGGCTACGCCATGGGCGTTGCCGCCGGCGACATCGACAACGACGGCGACCCGGACCTGTACATCCTGAACCTGGGCGCCAACGAACTATGGCGGAACGACTCGAAACCGGGGGCGTCCCGGTTCACGAACGTCACTGCCGGCAGCAACGCCGCCGACCCGCGCTGGAGCGTCGCGGCCAGCTTCTTCGACTTCGACGCCGACGGCCTGCTTGACATCTTCGTGGGCAACTACGTCGAGTTCCGGGTCGCCATTCACAAGCAGTGCGCCTCGGCGGAGGGGGTGCTCGACTACTGCGGTCCGAAGGCCTACCAGGCAGAGGCGAACCGCGTCCTGAGGAACTTGGGCGAGGGCATCTTCGAGGACTGGACCAGCCGTCTGGGCCTCGCCGATCTCAAGCGGCCGACGCTGGGAACCGTCGCTTCCGACTTCGACGGCGACGGCTTCACCGACATCTACGTCGCCAACGATCAGCACGCGAACGCGCTGCTGCTCAACCAGGGAGGGGCCGCCTTCATCGACGACGCCGCTCTCGCCGGCGCCGCCGTCGATTCCACCGGCCAGCCTCAGGCGAGTATGGGTGTCCTGGCGGAGGACTTCAACGGCGACGGGTTGGTCGATCTGTTCATGACCCATCTCCACCGCGAAACGAACACGCTCTACGTGAACCTCGGGGACGGCCTCTGGGACGACGCCACCCGGTCCAGCGGCCTGGGAAGGCCCAGCTTCCTCTACACGGGCTTTGGCACGGCGGTGCTCGACTACGACCGCGACGGTGAACTCGACATCGCAGTCGCCAACGGCGCAGTCAAGAGGATCGACGAGCAGTACCGGGCCGGCGAGACACTGCCGCTCCGCCAGAGGAACCAACTGTTCCGCGGCCTCGGCCAGGGTCGCTTCGTCGAAGTGCCCGACTTCGAGCGTCCGGCGGTCGCCGAAGTGAGCCGGGCGCTCGCGGCGGGCGACCTCGACAACGACGGCGATCGCGACCTGGTGATCACCAACAACAACGGACCGGTTCGCATCCTGCTCAACCCCGGTCGGCCGGAACCCGCGCAGTGGGCCGGCGTCGACCTGCGATTTCCCGCCGTAGGAGCCGCCGCCGCGGGGCGGCGCGCCCTCGGCGCCTGGGTCGGTGTGCTGGACGCCGGAAGCAACGAGCTCGTCCGCTGGCGTCGCTTCCATACCGACGGCTCCTATGCGGCGGCAAGCGACCCGCGCATTTCGATCGTCGGCCACGACGAGCCGCCCGAGGTCGTGGTCGCGTGGCCCGACAGCGAGCAGGAGGCGTTCCGCCTCGGCGGACTGGGCCGCTACTTCACCCTCGTACGCGGCCAGGGCCTGAATGCCGCGCCGTCCTCGGACCGGCGTCCATGATCCGTCCCGGCGCTGATCGAGTCTCTGCGTTGGCCCTGACGCTGGCCCTGACCCTGGCGACGCTTCCGGCGCAGGCTCAGACCGCCCTGGAACCGGTCGAACCGCCGCGAATGGACCACTACGAGGGATCGGTGCGAAGTCAACTGGCCCGGGCGCAGAGCGAACTGGACGGTTTGCTGAACGAACCGCGGCCGGACCAGGACCGACTTGCCGAGGCGTTCGGCCGCCTGGGCCAGCTCTACCTGCTGTACGACTTCATGGCGCCCTCCGCCGCGGCGCTCCGCAATGCCCAGGCGCTGGCGCCGGACGATCCTCGATGGTCCTACTACCTGGCGATCAACTATCGCTACGAGGGCGCGCTCGAGGAGTCGGTGGCCGCGCTCGACCGGGTGGTGGCGCTCGTGCCGAACGACCTTGCGGCCCTGACTCACCGGGCCGACATTCGGCTCGAGCTCGGTCTGACGGAGGAAGCGGAGGTCGACTATCGGCTGGTACTGGAACGCGATCCGGCCAGCTCCGCGGCTCGACTCGGCCTCGGGCGCATCGACTTCGACCGCCGCGACTACGAGTCGGCACTCGAGGGCTTCGAGCAGGCACTCCGGGGGCAGCCGCCCGGCTCGGTGGTGCATCACCACCTCGGCCTGACGCTGCGCCGCCTCGGCCGTCGGGAGGAAGCGGCGAAACAACTGGAGCTGAACGACCATCTCAGCGTCGTTTTCCCGGACCCCCTCTTCACGGAGCTGCAACGCCTGAACGTGAGCCGCGAAGCACACATCAAGCGCGGATCGGCCGCGATGCGCCAGGGGAATCCGCGCGCCGCGCTGGCGGCGTTCCTCGACGCCCTGGAAGCCATGCCCGACGACCCGCTGACCATCTTCAACGTCGGCATGGCGCTGATCGAACTCGGCGAGAAGGAGGAGGCGGAGGCCCGTCTCAGGCAATCCATCGCGATCAACGACAACTACCGCGATCCTCAGTACAACCTGGCGCTCATCCTGGCGGAGCGCGGCGACCTGGAGGGTGCGGAACGCCACTTCCGCCGAGCCGCGGAGATCGACCACGAGGACATCGAAGCGCGAGTCCGGCACGCCGACGCCCTGACCCGGCTGCAACGGTCCGACGAGGCCATCGAACTCCTCGAAGGCGTGCTTGCGGCCGACGCGGCATCGCCGCTCGCCCAACTGGCGCTCGGCGCCGCGCACCAGAGGGCGGGTTCGGACAGCGCCGCCCGCATCGCCCTGAGCAAGGTACTCGACGCCGCGCCCGGCGCTTCCGCGGAACGGGCCGAGGCGCACTACCGGCTGGCGGTGCTCGCTGAAGCGAACGGAGCCGCGCAACCCGGCGCCTCCGGGAACGCCGGCGTCTCGCCCGGCTCGGCGACGCCCGCGCTCAAGGATGCCAACCGTCCCCCGGCCGACAGCGACCCGATCGAGCACCTCCGGCAAGCCATCGAACTCGACCCGGACTTCGCCGAGGCCCACGCGCTCCTGGGCCGCATGCTGGCGCGCCAGGAGCGCTACGTTGACGGCGCCCGCCATCTGGCGCGAGCCCTCAGGCACGATCCCGCCAACGCGGACTGGCATCGCGACCGCGCGATGTCACTCATCCTCGGCAAGCGCTACGCCGCGGCGCGGACGGGATTGATGGCCGGCCGGCAGGCCCTGGCGCGACTGGAGAGCGACTCAGCGAGGGACGCCGTGGACCATCTGGACACGCTGCGGGCGCGACTGCTTGCCGCAAGCCCCGACCCCAGCGTTCGCAACGGCGCCGAAGCCCTCGACATCGCGCAGCGCCTGATGGCGGACCGACCGTCGATCCAGCACGCCGAAACGGTCGCCATGGCGCTCGCCGAGGTCGGCGAGTTCAAGCAGGCAGCCGCTCTGCAGCAACAGGCGCTCGACGAGGTGGAGCGCCGGGGCGGCGCCCCGACGGCGGGCCAGAAGGAGCGACTGCGCGCCTACCTGAACGACGAACCGGCCCGCGAACCGTGGTTCTCGCCCTGATCCCTGCCCTCGCGGCTGCGCTCGTCGCCGCCGAGACGGGCGCCGCAGCCGGAGGCCTCCGGTTCATCGACGCGGCCGACGCCTGGGGCATCGACTTCCGGCACCGCCACGGCGGCCGGGGCGAGTTCTACATGATCGAGACGGTCGGCAGCGGCGTCGTCGCGTTCGACTACGACGGGGACGGAGACGACGACCTGCTGTTCGTCGACAGCGGCGAGCCGGCGCCCCACGGCGGCAAGCCGGGCCGGACGACCCTGCTGCGGAACGACCTCGGCCTGAACGGCCCGCGCTTCGTCGACGCCACGAAAGCCTCCGGCATCCTTCTGGACAGCTACGGTATGGGCGCACTGACGGGCGACGTGGACGGCGACGGGGACCCGGACGTTTACCTGACCGCATTCGGACCGAATCGGCTGTGGCTCAACCTGGGGGACGGCGCCTTCAGCCCCGCACCCGAGGACGGCGGGACCGCCGACCCGTCGTGGAGCGCCTCCGCGGCTTTCGGCGACATCGACCTGGACGGCGACCTCGACTTGTACGTGACGAACTACGTCGACTTCGGCTACGACAACAACATCGTCTGCGGCGAGCCGCGCTCATACTGCCACCCGGACGCCTACGACAGCCTGCCGGACCGGTTCTACCGCAACGAGCACCGCCCCGGGCAGCCCGCCGCCTTCGTCGACGCCACGGCCGAGCTCGGCTTCGGCGACGCCCGGGGCGCCGGACTGGGCGTCGTCATCACGGACCTCGACCACGACCGCCGGCCCGACATTTACGTGGCGAACGACATGGACCCGAACTTCCACTTCCTCAACCGAAGCACCGACGCGACACCGCGCTTCGAGGACGACGCACTGCTGGCCGGCACCGCTCTCTCGGACCGCGGCGAGGCGGAAGCGGGCATGGGAATCGCGGTCGGCGACGTGGACGGCAACGGCTTCGATGACCTGATCGTCACCCATCTCGACCGGCAGACGAACGCCCTGTACTCGAATCGCGGCGACGGGCTCTTCCTGGAACGCCGCTTCGTCGCGGGCATTGCCGAGCCGTCCATGCCCTGGGTCGGTTTCGGCACGGACCTGGCCGACTTCGACCTTGACGGCGACCTGGACCTTGCCGTCGCGAACGGCCACGTGATCCACAACATCTCGGAGCAGGAGGGCTTCGGCGACGAGATCTACCGGCAGCCCAACCAGTTGCTGGAGAACCAGGGCGGCCGCTTCGCCGAAGTCGAGAACGGCGGCATCGACGCCGTCCGGGTGAGCCGCGGTCTGGCGACGGCGGACTTCGACCTCGACGGCGACCTGGACCTCGTCGTCTCGAACTGCAACGACCGGGCGGAGGTCTACCGCAACGAAAGCGATCGCCGCGGCGAGGCGTTCCAGGTCGACCTGCTGGACCGCGGGTCGCCGAACCGGCGCGCGGTCGGCGCCGCGATCGAGGTCCGTTCGACGGCCGGAAGTCAGCGCCGCGAAGTGCGCGCGGGCTCGTCGTACCTGTCGCAGAACTCGCTCACGCAGACGTTCGGCGTGCCGGCCTCCGACGCGGCCGGCGGCAAGGGCGAAGCCGAATCGTCCACGGACGGCGTCGAGATCCGCATCCACTGGCCCAGGCAGGGCGGCGTCAGGCTTCCGGGACTGCCCCCCGGACACCGCGTGCGGATCGTCCGATGAACGCGCGGTCCTCGGCCAGGCCGCACCCCCGGCCGGCCTGTCCGATCCTGGCGGCCGCCGCTCTGATGGCAGTGCCGATGCTGGCGATCCCCGCCGCCGCCGGCCAACCGGCCTTCCGTGAGACCGGCGCGGCATGGGGCCTCGAGTTCCACCACAACGCGGGTTTCTCGGGCCGGAAGTACATGGTGGAGACGATGGGCGGCGGCGTCGTGCTCTTCGACTACGACGGAGACGGCGACGACGACGCCTTCTTCATCGATGGCGGCCCGCTGCCAAGCTACGAGGGTCCCGCGCCCCGTTCCCGGTTGCTGCGCAACGACGCCGGGCCGGACGGTCCCCGCTTCGTCGACGTGACGGATCGGTCGAACATCGACTTCGGCGGCTACGGCGCGGGCGGCGTCGCCGGCGACGTGGACGCCGACGGCGATCTCGACCTCTACGTCACGGCATTCGGCGGCAACCAGCTCTACCTCAACCTTGGCGACGGCGGCTTCCGGGCGGCCGGGGCCGAGCGCGGCGTCGACGATCCGCGCTGGAGCGCCTCGGCCGCCTTCGGCGATCTCGACCTGGACGGCGACCTGGACCTCTACGTGACGAACTACACGGACTTCTCACTCGCGAATCACAAGTTCTGCGGCCTGGGCGGATCGACCGACAGCGCGGGCACCGACGGTGAACCGGGGCGCGGCTACTGCCACCCGGACATGTACAACGGCGTGCCCGACCGCCTCTACCGGAATGACGGCCGCGGCTTCTTCGTCGACGCCACCGCCGCCAGCAGTCTCGACGGCGCTGCCGAAGCCGGCCTTGGCGTCGTGATCGGCGACCTCGACGGCGACCGCTGGCCCGACGTCTACGTCGCCAACGACAAGGATCCGAACCTGCTCTTCCGCAACCTGGGCAATGGCCGGTTCGAGGACGAATCCCTGCTCTCCGGTGCCGCCTACGACCGAGGCGGCGCCGCCGAAGCCGGAATGGGAGTCGAACTGGCCGATCTCGACGGCGACGGACGTCAAGACCTGGTGGTTACCAACTTCGCGCTCGAAACGAACGCCTTCTATCGCAACGCGGGCGAGGGCGTCTTCCTCGACCGGCGCTTCCCGTCCGGCCTGGCTCAGCCCTCGCTCCAGCGACTCGCCTTCGGCGTCAACGCCCTGGACGCCGACCTCGACGGCGACGTCGACCTGTTCGTGGCCAATGGTCACATTCAGCCGGAAGCCGCGCGAATCGGCGAGGTCGGAACCTACGAACAGCCGAATCAACTGTTCGAGAACCTGGGCGACGGTCGCTTCAGGGAGCGTCTCGACGCGGGCCTGGACACGGTACGCACGAGCCGGGGCTCGGCGGTCGCCGACCTCGATCTCGACGGCGACCTGGACATCGTCGTCGTCAACTCGAACCAGCCTTCCGAGGTCTACGACAACCGGGCGGGAGGCGGCTGGTTCGCGCTCGGATTCTCGCCCGGGGACGCCGGAAGCGCGGACGCGGTCGGCGCCGAAGTCGTCCTGACCGCAGGCGGCCGCGCGCAGGTACGGGAGACGCGGGCCGGGTCCTCCTACCTTTCGCAGAGCACGCTCACCGCCTTCTTCGGAGTCGGCGAAGCGCACCGCATCGAGCGCGTGACCGTGCGCCAGCCCCTCCGGAAGCGGCCGCTGGTCCTGCGCGACCTGCCCGCGAACCGGCGGGTTCGTCTGCGGCGATAGCATCGCTCCATGTGCAGGTCACGCTTCAGAGGCCGCGTCTTCGGCGGCTTCCGGGCCCAGGCCGAGCCGCGCGTTCGTCCGCGCGCCGTGACCGCGCTGGCCTTCGCCCTTCTCCTGGCCAGCGTGCCGGCGCCCACGAGCGCTCAGGAGCTCCCGGCTGAAGTCGCGGACGCCCTCGCGCTGGCCGCCGGCGGCGACCTGAGCGGCGCCATCGCAGCCATCGAGACCTTCTGTGCGACCGTCGACGCCCCCGACGCCGCCTTCGCGGCGCTGGGGGCGCTTCACGTCGAGGCCGGCAACCCCGAGCGCGCGCTGGACGTGCTGCGGCCGCTCATGGACCGCGAACCGGCCGACGCCGGCGTCCTCTACAACGCGGGCCGGGCCGCCGAAGCGCTCGGTCGGCCGGAGGAAGCGGCGAACCGCTACCGGCAGTCCCTGGCGATCCAGCCGCGTTCGCCGGCGCTGCGGTCGCTCGGCATGATGCTGGGCCGGCACGGATACACGGCCGAGGCGTACGCGTTCCTCCAGCCGTGGACGAACGCGAACCCGAACGACCTGGATGCCCGCGTCGCCGCCGCGGCCGGCGCCATCGCGCTCGAGCGTGCGCCCGAGGCGGAAGCCCTGCTCGAAGGACTGCCGGGAGACGACCCGGGCGTGAAGATGCTGCGAGCCCAGCTTCTGCTCCAGCAGGCCGATCCGTGGGGCGCGATCAACGAACTCCAGGCGATCGCCGACGACCCGCCGCCGACCATCGAAGGCGGAATTCGGCGGACGCTTGCCCGCGCCTACCTCGTCGTGGGCGAAGCCGAAGGCGCCCTGGAGCAGTTGGAACCGCTCGACGTCGCCGGACCCGAGGACGCCGTGCTTCTGGCCAGCGCCTGGTTCCAGGCCGGGCGCATGGACGAAGCCATCGAGGCGCTGGCGCCGTACGCGGAACCCTTGCTGACCAGCCCGCCCCCGGAAGCGCCGCCACCGGTGGCCCGCGACATCGTGCTGGAGTACGGCCGCTACCTGCACTCCTCCGGCGACGCCGAGCGGGCGGTCCCCTTCCTGCGCCTCGCCACCGAACTCGACGCCGGCAAGCCCGACGCCTACCAGGCGCTCGGACAGGCGCTCGCCGCCAGCGGCGAGCGCGAAGAGGCACGCGAGATCCTGGAGCGCTTCCAGGAACTCTCCCGCGACGCGAGCGACGAGGTCGCCTCCGTCAACCGGCGCCGGAGCGACATCGCGGACCCGACGGGCCGCGAAGTGCGCCAGGCTCTGGAACTTGCAGCGGCCGGCGAGGTCGACGCCGCGCTCGACATCCTCGCCCGCGAAGCGCAGCTCGCCTCGACCGACCCGCGGCCCGTCTACGCCGCATCCTCGATCCTGCTGGACGCCGGACGCAACGAGGAGGCGCTCGCCGCCGCCGACCGGGCGCTTGCTGTGGCGCCCGAACGCGCCGACGGCCTCTATCAGCGCGGCGCCGTGCTCATGTCGCTGGAACGGTTGGCCGAGTCCGAAGAGATGTTCCGCCAGGCGCTCCAGGCCCAGCCAACCCATACGGCAACGCTGTCGGACTACGCGGTACTGCTGATGAGCGGAAACCGGAACGGAGAGGCCGCCGGCCTGCTGGAGCGGCTGCTCGAGCTGCGACCCGGCGACGCCGCGGCCCGCGGCCATCTCGACCGGCTTCGCGCGGCGCGTGGGTCGGACGGCGGCCCGCACGAAGAACTGCCTCCGGCGGCGCTGGGGCGCGAGCTGATGCGGAACCGGGACTTCCGCGCCGCCGAACCGCCCCTCGACAGAGCCGTCCTGCTCGATCCGACGGACGCGAGCCTCCGTATCGACCTGGCCTCGGCCCTCTGGGAGAACAACAAGCCGGCGGAGGCCGAACTGCACGCTCGCGAGGCTGTTGCGCTCGAACCCTCCTCGGCGGAGGCGCACCGGATGCTCGGCGGTCTGCTGCACTGGCGCGGCGAACACCTCCAGGCGGCGGAGTCCCTCGAACGCGCGGCGGCGCTGGCCGAACCGGACGCGGCGCTGCTCGTCGACCTGGCTCGGGCCTGGGATGGCGTGGCCACCGACAGCGCAGGAACGGCGGATGAACGGACGCGCCTGGGCAAGGCCGAAGACGCCTACCGCCGGGCGATCGTTGCGGCCCCCGATCACAGCGAAGCCATCTACGGTCTCGCCAGGGTGCTGCAGCGCCTCGGACGGGGGGACGAGGCGGCGATCCTGATGGAGCGTTACATGGAACTCTACGGTGAAGATCAGCGGGCCACGCAGGAGCAGGGGCTGGCGACGGCCGAGGGCCCTCCGGAAGGCGACTGACTACAGCCCTCGCAACAGCGACCGCGCCAAATCCAGCTCCGCCGCGTAGCGGTCGCCGAGGATGGGCGCCGAGGCCTCCTTCACGTAGCGTTCCAGCGCCGGTCGCGCGACATCTCGAAGCCCCGCCCGCGCCGCCACGGTCGCCAGGTTGAACAGCACGTCGAGGTCGCCCGGATCGAGTTCGACCGACCGCTTCCAGGCGGTGATCGCCTCGCCCTCCCGGCGCTGGTTGAACAGCGCGATTGCCAGGTAGTTCCAGGCCAGCGGCAACGCCGGGTTGAGCGCCAGAGCTTCCCGCGCCTCGCGCTCGCAGAGCGGCCAGTCGCCGGCGTGCAGCGCCGCCAGGGCCAGGTTCTGCCGCGCCTGCGGATTCCTTTCGTCGAACTCCAGGGACCGCAGCAGGATCTCTCTGGCGCGGCCCGTCTCCCCCGACTCGGCGAGCACCAGACCGAGGACGTTCAGCGCGTCGGGATCGCTCGACGAAGCGTGCCGCTCCATCAACCGCGCCGCGTCCCGCGCCTGCCCCGTCCGGGCCAGGGTCAGGGCCAACTGCCGCTCGAGGAACGGCGACGCCAGACCCTGGCGCTCCGCGTCGATCATCAGGCGCAGCGCTTCCTCCACCCGCCCGCGGTCGAGCAGCACCTGGGCCAGGTTGGAGTAGCCGAGCCCCATTCGCGGCCGGCGCCGGATCGTCCGCCGGGCGAGGTCCTCGGCCTCCTCCAGGCGGCCTTCCTGGTACGCTTTCGAGTAGTCCTGAAGCATCCGGTCGAGGTCGACCAGGTTCTTGGGGTCATCCTCCTCGCCGTAGGTCCGCAGCAGATCGAGGCCGCCGGAAGAACTGAGGTAGCCCAGACTCTGAAGTGCCCTGCGCTCGTCCTCGCTGACGCTTCCGGCCGTGGGAGGCCACTCCGACTCCGCCGGCAGCAGGGCCGCAAGTTCGGCGGCGGTCCCGGCTTCCGTGGCATGGAGATTGCGCACTTCGGCCGGGTCGGCCGCCAGGTCGTAGAGTTCGGGCCGCGGCAGCGAGATGTACTTCAGGAGGCCGGCGCGGTCCTCGTCGCCCGTCTCCGTCCTCGGCTGAGCCACGACGCCGCGCAGGGGCGCCCAACCACGTTGCAGGTTGGGGCCCAGCACCTCGAAATAGGTCGCATCAGGCCCGGCGCCCGCGTCCGGCGCCCGCGCCCTCCAGAGACTGCGGCCCGCCATCCCGGGAATCGCCGAGGCGTCGATGCCCGCCGCTTCCAGCATGGTCGGCAGCACGTCGATGTGCTGGACCGGCGAGTCGATCCGCGAGGGCGTCAGTTCCTCGGCCCAGAGGACCAGCGGCACGGCGAGCGTGGCCTCGTAGGCGAAAAGGCCATGCGTCGCCTCGCCGTGATCCCCCAGTCCCTCGCCGTGATCCGACGTGACGATCACCAGCGCGTCCGCGCTCCGGTCGCCGGGCGCCACGACCTGAAGAAGCCGGCCCACGTACTCGTCGGCGGCAGCGACTTCGCCCAGGTAGGGATTCCCGGCGAAGCGGGCGGAGAACGGCGCCGGCGGCTCGTAGGGAACGTGAGGCTCGTACAGGTGGACCCAGAGGAACCGGGGCTCGCCCTCGTACCGCCGCCACCAGGACGAGGCGGCCGCCACCACCTCGTCGCCGCTCCGTTCCGCGACGGCGAAGCCCCGGGTCGAACCCTCCGGGTAAGAGTCGTCGTAGACCTCGAACCCCCGGTCCAGCCCGTAGCGAGCGTCCAGCGGGAACGCGGCGACGAACGCCGCGGTGCGAAATCCAGCGTCGCCGAAGGCTTCGGCGGCCGTCGGCACCGATTCGGGCAGCACGAAGCCGGCGTTGTCGCGCACCCCGTGCTCGTAGGGCAAGCGGCCCGTCAGCAGGTTCGCGTGAGACGGCAGCGTCATCACGCTGTGCGCGTGCGCCCGGCCGAAGACCCAGCCGCTGGCCGCGAGGCGGTCGAGGTGGGGAGTCTCCGCGGCCGCGTTCCCCGCGAACCCGACGGCGTCGGCCCGCAGGGTGTCGATCGTCACCAGGACGACATCCCGAGCGAACCCTGGTGCGGGCGCGTCAGGCCAGCCGGTCTCCGGCGCCGGCGACGCCGGCTGACTCCTGGAATCGGGCGCGCAGGCCGACACGACCAGGCCGACCAGCGCAACGGCGGCCGCCGCCGGGCCGGTTCTCAGAGCGATTCCAGGTACTCCGCGAACTGCTTCGCCTCCTCGGCCTTCTCGCCTTCGGGTTCGAGCTCAAGGAACCGGCGGAAGTCGGCGGCGGCGGCGGCGTTGTTGCCGCCCGCCATGTTCGAGAGACCGCGGAAGTAGTAGGCCTCCGACCAGTCCGGCGCCGCCGCGACGGCAGCGTCGAGCTTGGCGATGGCGCCCTCGAAGTCGTTCGTGTTGTAGAGCGCAACGCCCTCACGCACGAGGATCTCCGGGTCCGCCCGCTGGTCTTCGGGCATTCGATCGAGATACGCCTGCGCTTCATCGCCGCGGCCCAATGCCGTCAGACGCCGGCTCATCAACCGAAGTGCGTCCACGTTCGACGGCGCCAGGGTCAAGGCCCGTTCGAGGTTCGTCAACGCCTCGTCGTCGCGCTCCAGTTGCACCTGGGCCTGGGCCACCGCGACGAGCACCGCCGCCTTGCCGCCGTCCGGCAGGGCATCGAGGGCCTCGGTGAAGACCTGGATCGCCCCTTCGTAGTCCCCCACCGCAAGCAGGGCGTTGCCCTGTTCCAACTGTTCCCTTGCCGCCCGCGCCGCCTCGCCATCGTCCAGTGCGGCCGCCGAACCGTCCGTCGCCGATGCGGAGCCCGCCTCCAGGGTCGTCTTCAGGAACACGCGATCGGCCGGCGACGCGTACTCCTGCACCAAGGCGCTGTGCGTCGTGGACACGAAGCCCGGCTTCGACACCAGCACGTCCCAGTTTCCGCCGCCGAGGCCGGCCCGCGCCCAGCGGCCCTTGCCGTTCGTCGACACGGCCTCGGGCCCAGCCCCATCGAGGGTGAGCTGAACGCTCGCGCCCTCCACCGGATTGCCCTCCGCGTCCTGAACCGTGCCGCTCAACCGGCCGCGCCCGGCCCAGGCCTGGGCCGACGCCGCCGTCGCCAGAAGAACGCCCGCCAGCATCGCGCCGGCGACGCGGGTTCGATAGTTCATGAGTCCTCCCCTCGTTCTCCGACCGCCGATCTGCCCAAGCATCCTACTACCCGGCACCCGGGGCCAAGCCGAAGCCGGCGGCCCGGAATCCGTCTAAGTCCGAAACGGCCTTCTCGCGCCCCAGTCGAATCGGTGGAACGCCCGTAGGCGTGCCGCAATCGGACCTGTCGTCTCCTGTCATTGGAACGGCCGGCTTCTGCTCCTCAACTCGCGGCCCAAGCCCCAGAAAAACAAAGAGGGCCGGGGGATGCCCCCGGCCCTCTCGATTCGCTGCGGTGCATCGCCCTCGTTCAGAGACTCAGGCCATGCACCTCCGGTTCTGGACTACTTCCAGTTCAGGCGCACGCCCAAGCGGTAGATGCGCGGTGAAATGTTGTCGTCCAGGTTGCCGCCGTTCGTGTACCGGGTGTTCAGCAGGTACGCGAGGCCGGTGCCCTCGTTCGTCGCGTTGAACACGTCGATGCCGAAGGTCATGTTGACCGGACCCTGAAGGGCGATCTCCTTCTCGACCCGCAAGTCGATCGTCTCGATGTCGTCCAGGCGGTACTGGTCGTAGTCCTGGTTCGGCACGATGTTGACCGTCGTTCTGGAGTTCCTCGAGCCCCAGGGAACCAAACGAGAGTTGTTCCAGTAGGCCAGCGGATAGCCCTCGCGTCCGGTCAGGTTCGCCGAGACGTTGAAGCCCCACGGACGGTCCGGCGCCACCTGGTACATGCCGTTCAGGCTGTAGCTCCAGGTGGCCTGCAGGAACCGCTCGCCCTTGCCGGAGCCCGTGGAACGGGTCAGGAAGAGGTCGCCGTCCTGGCAGCCGGCACGCCCCACTCCAGGACTCGCGTGGTCGTAGTACGAGCGCGGAATGCTGCACTCGCCCTTGCCGTACTGGTAGAAGCCGCGGGCCATCCAGCGATTCGCCAACCTCTTCGTGAAGCTGATCGAGTAGCCGAGATAGTCGCGTCCGCGGTCGCCGTTCGTGACGTAGCTGCCGCCCGTGTTCACGAGGTCCGCATTGGGAACGCCGTACAGGGGAACGGAGACTTCGCGACCGATCCTGGGCAACTCGCTCTCCAGAGTCCCGACCTGCTGGTAGTCGTTCCGGTTGGGAATCCGCGTGCTGCCGTCGGGCTGCCGGAAGAGCGTGAAGCCGTCGAGCAGATCGCTCACGTCCCGGTGCGTCACCGTGAAGGCAACGACGAACTCGGGCAGGAACGCGTGCTCCACCGCGGCCAGGATCTCCTGGGTGAGGGGAGCGTCCAGGCCCGGATCCGTCTCGTCGACGACCTTGAGCGGATTGTCGGGGTCGAAGCCTGACGCGTACTGGAACGCCCCGGTGACCGAGTCGAAGTAGGCGTACGAGGCCCCGAACGGCGAGTTCCTGGTCACCCAGCCCGAAGCCATCTGATCGTAGAACTGGGAGACGCTGGCGCGAATCAGCGTCTTCCGCTGCTCGCCGATGGCGTAGGTGGCGCCCAGACGCGGCGCGATGCTTCCCCAACTGAACCCGGCCTCGGAGCCGCGGAAGTTGATGTCGGGGTAGATCTCGCGGTATGCCGCGACCGGATGAGCGGGCCGGTTGTACGGCTCGTTGGCGCCCCCCTGGTCGTCGTAGCGCAGACCGAAGTTGATCGTCGCCCGGCCGAAGGTCACCGTGTCCTGAGCCCAGATGGCGGTGTAGTCCGAAACGGCGACGCCCGTGTGATCCCGGACCGCGACCGACTGGCCCCAGTCGCCATGGAACACGTCCCGCGGCCCCCACTGGAACACGGAGTTCTGGGTGAACTCGCGGAAGCGACCGCCGACCTTCAACTCGTGGTTGACCGAAGCGCCCGTCGTGAAGAAGTAGGACGTGTCGACCTGGTAGGAGTCGAACGGGCGGGAGCTGCTACCGGTGAGGTAGTTGTCCTGCCAGACGCCGGCCTCCCGGCGCGGGTCGAGCGCATCCGGATGGAGTCCGTTCTCGTCCGAGCGAGTGCCTCGGGCCGCCAGTGCGAAACCGAAGTCGCCGTGCGAGTAGGTGCCGGTGAGGAAGAAGTTCGCCGAGAACACGTGCGTGTCCTCGAGCCGGTACTGGGCCGAGGGACCGCGCTGGTTCCAGGTGGTGGGCGCCGGCCGGGTCGTGCCCGCGCCGCGGCCGAACTTCAGCTTGTCGCCGTTGTTGAACGAGCCGACGATCGAGTTCGACGCGTTGATCTGGCCGTTCGCCTTGAGCGCCGTGTTCTCCAGGATCGTGTCGTCGGCAAGACCGTTCGCCGCGTTCTGCTGGATGTCGTTCTGACCCCAGCTACCCCAGAAGAAGAGCCGGTCCTGAATCGCGGCGCCCCCGGCCTCGAAGCCGAGATCCTCGATCTTCCGCGCCTGGGCGCCGGCGAGCTCGGTCTGGAAGTTGGCCGTGTACAACTCGCCCTCGATGTCCGGCTGCGACTGCTTGAGCGCACCGCCGAAGTAGCCGTTGCGCTGCGTGTTGTAGAACCGGGCCGAACCGCGGAACTCGTTGCTGCCGCGCTTCGTCACCAGGTTGACCTGGACGCCGGCGCTGTTCTTCGTCACGTCCGTGCCGCCGGTCGTGAACGACATCTCGGCGAACTGGTCGAAGTCGTAGTAGGTCGGCGAGGCGCCGGTGGCCGCCATGTCGGTGATCGACGTGCCGTCCATCTGGAAGTCGTTCTGGTTGCCGCTGACGCCCGGGGCGCGGAACGTGGCCTGCTGGCCGGATTCCGTGCCGCCGACGTTGACCCGGTCGACCAGCACGCCCGGGGTCTGCGAAAGCAGGGACCAGGGATCGCGCGCGGTCGGGATCTTCTCCAGTTCGACCTGGCTCACGTTGGTGCCGGTCGAGAGCTTCCGCTCGTCGAGCAGCGGACTCTCGGAAGTGACGGTGATCGTCTCTTCAAGCGCGGCTGTCAGAACCAGCGGCAAGCTCGTGTTGCGGCCGAGGGCGACAACGACGTCCGGGAACTCGATGCCGCCAAAGCCCTCGAGTTCGGCCACCACGGTGTAGGCGCCGGGATCCAGGGCGAGAAAGCGCCACTGGCCCTGGCCATCGGTGAACTGCGTACGCGGCGCGCCGATGCCGCTGACGGTGACCGTGACGCCGGGGAGCGCGGCTCCCGAGTCGTCCGTCACCGTGCCGTAGAGATTGCCCGTCGGCGTCTGGCCAAAGGCCATGCCGGCGACGAACAGGCAAAGGATGACGCTGAACGTCGAAATGAGGCGTCTACTCATGCGTTGAATACTCCCTCCAAGGTGTGTTCTGCGGGAAACCGGCGCCGCTCACGCGACGCAGAGCGACCTCCCGCGGTTTGGGAAGAGCCTGATCGGCTCGCCAACAGTACTAGAAACCACCGCAAGACGTGTGCCAAAACGGCCGTAGGCCGGCCGTTGCTGACGGTGGGAAGAAACCCGCTCTGTCGCGGGTTTGCGGGCATGTACGGGTTTCGGTGCGCCAAATTGGCGCCCCGCCACGTACCGACCGATTCAAGTAAGTGCTCCACGTTCAATCTCTTGAAGCTACTCGCCATGCCAGTCATGCCGAAAGCAGTTGCCCGTCATCCGACCTTCGACTGACCAGCCTCCTCGTGCGGCAAAGCCGTACCGAAGAGCCCTGGCCGCCGATGGGACCTGAATCAGCGACGAGTATCCGTCCGAGCAAGTCGCGACGGATACGCCTCGGGGAACAACCTGTCGAGTCCATGCATCGTACAGTAGAGAGAGTCGGTTGTCTACGGCAGCGGTTCCCGGACAGTTTCGGAACCCTCGCCGCCGCGACCGCCGGCATCCGAAGCGTCACGCCATGAACCGCCGATCCCTCATGCCCCCGCCTGCTCCGGCGGTCACCCGCCGGGCCGCCGCGGCGCTGCTGCCCGCTCTGGCCACGGCCTGCGCCGGCTACGTCCCCTTCGACGGCACGCTGGCTCTGACGCCCGAGTTCGAACGGCGGCTGGGAGCCGGCTGGACGGAGCAGATCGTCGTGCCCTTCGCCACTGACGCCGCGCTGCGCCAGGCCATGGACGAGCGGGTCAGCCCGGCCGGCAGCGAAAGCCGGCGGCGCGATGCGGCGCTCGACTTCATCTTCGGCTTCGTGGACCTGGAGTACGCCCTCGCGCCCACCCGGACGGCGACCGAGACCTTCGCCGAAGCGACGGGCAACTGCCTCTCCTTCGTCAACCTGTTCGTGGCGGTTGGCCGCGAGCGACGGCTGAATCCCTTCTTCGTGGAAGTCGAGGACTACCAACGCTGGAACTACCAGGACGGCGTCGTGGTCAGCCGCGGGCACATGGTCGCGGGAATGTACGTGGACGGCGAGATGGCGACCTACGACTTCCTGCCCTACCGGCCGAAGTCCTACCGCGACTTCCGGCCGATCACGGATCTCGCGGCAACCGGCCACTACTACAACAACCTGGGCGCCGAAGCCTTGATGGAGGGCGCGCTCGACGACGCCGAGCGCTGGCTGGACGTGGCCGTCCGGCTGACCCCCGACTTCGACAAGGCGATCAACAACTACGGCATCGTACTGCTGCGGCGGGGCCGACTGGCCGATGCCGTCCGCGTTCTGGAGGAGGGGCTCGAACTCCACCCGGACGACGTACCCATGCTGACGAACCTTGTCCGCGCCCATCAGCTCCGCGGCGACAACGAGCGCGCCGGCGAACTCCTGGACCAACTGGAAGACCTGAACCAGGCCAGTCCCTTCTTCTACGTCTACCGGGGCGACGCGGCGCTCGCCGCCGGCGACGCCGCTACCGCTCTCGACTACATGCGCCGCGCCCTGCGCGTCGACTCCGAGATCCCCGAGGTCCATGTGGGCCTGGTCCGGGTCTACCTGTCGACGGGCAGATTGGACGAAGCGAAGCACCACGTCGAGCGCGCGCTCCGGCTCGACGCCACTCACGAGGAGGCGCGCAAGTTCGCGGCCTTGATCGAACGCGGTCCGCCCTAACGCCCGGGGACCCCGGAGGCCATGGGGAAGAACCTCCGCCCGAAGCTGTTAGCCTTCCTGTCAGCGATGCCCCGGAACAGGACAACAAGAGTCATGGCATCCGAATCATCGTCCGCACCCCGGGCGGCCCCGGTCGCGCTTTTCGCCCTCGCCGGCCTGCTCACCGCCGGCGCGCCGCACATCGCCCAGGGGCCCGAGGATCTGCGGCAGTTCGACGACCGCGCATCCGTGTTCGAAGTGCAGGTGCCGGTCAACGTGGTCACGCGGAATGGCGAACCGGTCCGCGGCCTGGGGCCGGAGGACTTCCAGATCCTCGACGAAGGCGCCCGCCAGGAGATCGTCGGCTTCCGGATCGTCGACCTGGACCTGATCGCTCCGGACGACCGCCAGGTGATCGAGGCCGATTATGGCATCCCGCCGGCGGCGCGGCGTCACTTCCTGTTCCTGTTCGACCTGTCGTTCTCGGCGCCGACCTCGGTCGGCAAGGCACGGGCCGCCGCCCAGGACTTCGTGCTGGAACGGATGCACCCCACCGATCTCGCCGCGGTCGCGGTGCATACGGTGGAATCCGGGCCGCAACTGCTCATCACCTTCACGCCGGACCGGGCGCAGCTCGCCCGGGCCATCGCCACGCTCGGCAATCCGCGCCTGCTGAACCTGGCGACCAGGGATCCGTTGGGCTTCATGATCGACGCGCCCAGCGCGAATCCCGTCAGCTCGCTCGACATCGGCGGAGTCAACGAAGACATCCGCGCCATGGAACGCGACATCGACTCCTACCTCCAGGTGATCGGCAACGAGATGGCGAAGTACGAGAAGAGCTACGCCCGCGGCCAGATCTCGAGCTGGACCGGCGCCTTGCAGAGCATGGCGCGCATCCTCTCGAGCGTCGAAGGCCGGAAGCACGTCGTTCTCTTCTCCGAAGGGTTCGACGGCCGGCTGCTGTTCGGTCGGCAGCCGGACTTCTTCGACGAGGAAATGCACCGCGAACAGGAGGCCATCGACACCGGGCAGTACGGCCGGGTGGACACGGACAACCGCTACGGCAACACGCAGCTTCTGGGCCAGGTGAATCGGATGCTGACCGAGTTCCAGCGGGCGAACACCGTGATCCACACGGTGGACATCTCGGGTCTCCGGGCGGACCTGCCGGAGGAACACCGCACGCGCGTCGTGCACCGGGACGCCCTGCACTACCTCGCCAACGAGACGGGCGGCGAACTCCACGAGGACGCGAACGACTTCGGAGCCGAGCTCGGAGACGTGCTGGAGTCATCGACCGTCACCTACCTCCTGAGCTTCGAGCCCAGCGAACCCGGGGAGCCGGGCGAACATCATCGGATCAGGGTGCGGGCGCGGGCGCCGAAGGGGGCGCAGATTTCCCACCGGATGGGCTACTACACGCCGCGGCCGTTCGGCGACCTGCACCCGCTGGAGAAACAACTTCTCGCTTCCGACCTGATCGCTGCGGCCCAGGAAAGGGACGACCTCAAGATCGACGTGCTGGCCGCGGCCTTCCGGGCGGGCGACGGAGCGGCCTACGTACCGGTGATCGTGGAGGTCGGCGGCGGCGGCCTGGTCGAGAACCACGATCAATCGGTGCTGCCCATCGAGATCTACGCGTACGTCACCGACGAAAAGACGCAGATGCGCGACTTCTTCAGCCGCGTCGTCACCCTCAACCTGGCTGGCCGGGAAGACGCGTTCGCCAACACCGGCCTGAAGTACTACGGCCACCTGGAACTGGATCCGGGCGCCTATCTCGTCCGTGTTCTGGTCCGGAACAGCCTCACCGGCAACACGGGCGTCGAGACGGTCGAACTCCACGTTCCGACATTCCGGAGCGGCGAGCCGACCCTGCTGCCGCCCTTCTTCGAGCAGGAACCCGGAAGCTGGTTCCTCGTCCGCGAACAGCCGGCCGACCAGTACGCGAAGACGACCGTGTACCCCTTCACCGTGAACGGCGAACCGTACGTTCCGTCCGCGGCGCCCAAGGTACGAGGCGGCCGCAACGCCGGCGGGGTGGAGATCTGCCTGGTCGGCTACAACCTGGCGCAAGGCGACCTCGCGCTCCAGGCCTCCGTGACGGATCCGAACGGCATACCGGTCGAGGGCGGCGAAGTCAGCCTTCGCGAACGGACCGTGACCGGCATCCCGGGGCTCGACAAACTGGTCGCGACCTTCGACGCCACCGATCTTCCCGCGGGCGACTACACTCTGAGGGTCGCCGTGACCGACCCCGCGACCCGGGCACGGCCCGCGAACTCGATTCCTCTCAAGGTGCTGAACTGAGGCCCGCGGGGCCGAAGCGAGGCGCCGACCCCACGAAACGCCAAGGACCAGGGAGCCCGAAATGAACGAACGCAGGCTCAATGACCGTCCATCCTCCCATCTGGCGCGCGCCGCGTCCCTGTTCTGCGCGGGCGCCCTCCTGCTCGCGGCCGCCTCGGCCGATGCCCAGCGCAACCGCCGGCAGCGGCAGGCGCAGTTCAGCGACACGACCACCGTGACCGTGGTCGAGGTCCCGGTGCAGGTGACGAGCGGCGGCAACCCGCTGCGCGACCTCACACGGGACGACTTCGAGCTGCTCGACGGCCGCAAGCCGGTCCAGATCACCGGCTTCGACCGCGTCGATCTCTCGACCGTCGAGGGCAAGGCCACAGACGAGCCGGTGCCGGCCGCGGCACGCCGGCACTTCCTGCTTCTGTTCGACCTGCTGTTCACGACGCCCGACTCCGTGGGCCGCGCTCAGCAAGCGGCGGCCGATCTCGTGCTCCGCGAGCTGCACCCCACCGACCTGGCCGCCGTGGCGCTCTACGACACCCGGCCCCGGCTGGTGCTGGGCTTCACCTCCGATCGCAGCCAGCTTCGTCAGGCGATCGCGACCCTGGGCAAGATCGAAACCGGCCGGGCGGTTCGCGATCCCCTGGGCCTGGTGATCGCCGACATGGGCGGCGAGTTGCCCACCGACAGCGGTCTCGGCGAAACCGCGGACCGCGCGGGGCTGGATTCCGAGGCCATGCTCTCCCAGGCGCGCAGCGAACTGGCAACCCTGCAGGCGACCGCCGACCGGGACCGGGCCGCCAGCGACATCGCCGCCCTGACGTCCGGGATGGGCGAGCTTGCCGCCTGGATGGGAACCGTGCAGGGGCGCAAGCACGTCGTCTTCCTGTCGGAAGGTTTCGACAGCTCGATCGTCGTCGGCAATCGCGGCCTCACTTCCCAGGAGCAGGACCGGATGCTGGAACTCCAGCAGGCAGCGACCGACGGTCAGTCCTGGCGGGTCAACAACGAGGAGATCTACGGCAGCACTTCCGCCCAGAGTGCCATGAACAAGATGCTGACCGCCTTCCGCGAGGCGGACTGCGCGATCCAGAGCGTGGACGTGAGCGGCGAAGTCCTGACCGAGGGCCAGAGCAACCGCGACTCGCTGCTCATGATGGCCCACGACAGCGGCGGCGAGCTGTTCGCCAACTTCACCGACCTGGGAGACGCAATGTCCGAGATGCTGGAACGGACGAGCGTCACCTACCTGCTCGCCTTCCAGCCCAACGACGTGAAGTACGACGGCAAGTTCCGCAGGCTGCGGGTGCGGATCAAGGACGCGCCCCGGGGTACCCAGATCGTCCACCGGCCCGGCTACTACCCGCCCAAGCCGTACGCGCAGACGAATCCGTTCGAACGGGCGCTGACCTCGGCCCAGCAGGTGATGGGCGGCGTGGAGACGGGCGAGATCGACGCTTCCGTGCTCACGGCCGGCTTCGCCGCCGCGAGCGGCAAGGCCTACGCCCCGGTGCTGATCGAGGCAAGGGGCGAAGACCTGATCGGCGGCCTCCAGCAGGGGACGGTGCCGCTCCAGGTCTATGCCTACGCGCTCGACGAGCACGGCATCGTGCGCGATTTCTTCGTCCGCGCCATGGGGCTCGACCTGACCCAGGCCGGCGCCGCGCTGCGCCAGAGCGGGCTCAAGTACTGGGGCCACTTCGACCTGGACCCGGGCAGCTACTCCGTGCGGGTGCTGATCCGCAACGACGCCACCGGCCACCGCGCCCTGACCACCTCGACGCTCGACGTACCCGGCCAGGCGGCGACGCTGCAGCCGCCGCTGTTCCCCGAACAGCCCGGCAAGTGGGTCCTGATCCGCGAAGAGGAGTCGGAACAGCGCAAGGACGTCGGCTTCCCCTTCCTGCGCAGCGGCGAGCCCTTCATCCCCGCGGCGCGGCCCGAGATCACGGCGGGCGGCGAGACGCCGATCAGCCTGGTGGGCACGGGCCTCGACGCGGGCCGCGTGTCGGTCCGCACCCAGGTCTTCACCTCCGACGGCCAGCAGGTAGCCGACGGCGGCGAGATCGTCCTCGCGCCCGACGCCCAGGCCGGTTCGGGGCTGTCGCAGCTTTCCGGCGTCTTCAGGGCGGGCAGGAAGCTGTCGGCCGGCGAGTACACCCTGTCCGTGATCGTGACCGATCAGGCGAACCGGGAGCACTCCTCGTCGACGCCGATCCGCGTCTTGTAGCGGACGGTGCCTAGCGAACGTCGACGCCGCCGCGCAGGAACGACTGGCGACCCCCGATGTCGTCGCGCAAGCCGACGCCGATGTCGTGGTAGCCGGCTTCCATCGTGACCTCCAGGCCGTAACGCCAGAAGCCTCCCTCGATCTCCCCGAGCCGGTCCTCCGGCACGGTGATCGTCAACTCCGTCAGGTGCGGCTCGGTCGCGTGATCGCGCTCGTCCTTCGCCGCCAGCCAGAGCTGGATGCGACCATGGTGGGCGCCGTCCCGCGGGATCAGCGCGAGTTCCTTCCACGCCACCTCGATCACTACCGGCACGTCGTAGTTGCCGTCCGGGCGTCGCTTCGCCGGCAGGCTGTCGACCCGCACGCCGAGCGGATTCTCCTGCATGTTCAGGTTGAGCGCCGAGAGGGTGCCCTCCTTCATCCGCGACTCGACCGTCTTGTCGCGGTAGCCCCTGCGGTGGCGAACGGAGGCCCCGCGCGGCCTGTTCTTCCAGCGTACGTCGACCGTGTGGTAGCGCCCGGCGACGACCGTCGCCGCCGGCATGTAGCCGAGCGAGTAGTAGTTGCGGAAGTCGTCCGCGATCTTGAGCAGATCCGGCATCACGCGGTTCGCGTTGACCACCGCGCGTCCGCCCGTTTCCTCGGCCATGAGCTGGAGCGGCGCCTGGAGGTTCGTCAACTGGATCTGGTCGATCAGCGACGCCTGCCCCGGCGCCCCCGCGACCTGGCCGTCCACCGTGCTCTGGGACAGGACCGTCAGCCCGCGGGCGTCGATCGTGTAGAAGCTGGTCCGATTCGCGTTCGCCCCCGCCGCGAGTTGCTGGAACCGCCTGGACATGTCGTACTCCGACATTTCGATCAGGGACACGGACCGCTCGTAGAGCTGCTCGACGAAGTAGAAGACGTCCTCGCCCGCGATCATCGGGATGCCGTCGGCGACGTAGATCACCGCCTTGCGGCCCGGCGCCGCCGAGAGGTTCTCCACCACCCGCGTCAGTCCGTCGATGGCCAGGTGCGTGTCGTTGCGGACCGAGCCGGCATAGGCCATCAGAGCGGTGCGCGCGAAACTGGCGCCGCCGCCGACCGTCAGCCCCGCACGCTCGGCCGCGGCGATCCCGGGCCGGTTCTCCATCGACTCTTCGTTGTTCACGTCGTTGACGTTGTTGATCAGGTCGCGGCGCTCGTTGTTGCGATGGAGCCGCTGGGCGGAGACCTCCTCCAGATCGAGCAGCGCGCGGTTCAACTCCTCGCGATTGTTGGTGAACGGCATGCGCAGGTTCAGCGCCGGGTCGAAGCTGGCCAGCATGACCTTGTCTTCGGGCCGCAACTGCTCCCGGATGAAGGCCCGAAGCTCCCGCAGCACCCGGTTCCGGTTGAACGGGGTCAGGTTGTAGTTGTCGATGTAGACGGCGACGTGGAGCGCCTGTTCCGCCGGAATCTCCGGCGGCGCCCGGCGCAGCCGGTCGGCTTCCACGGGGTCCTCGGGAAGGGGCGGCAGGAGAGGCCGCGCCTCGACTTCGCCGCCGCGGCGGACGAACAGTTCGTCGTCGCGAAGTTCCACCGCGTAGAAATTGCTGATCGGAACCGGCCGGCCGTCGACCCGGAGTTCGAAGTCGTCGGGACCGAGCCCGAGCACCGGCTTGCCGTCGGCGCCGGTGACGTACACGTCGATGTTCACGACCTCGACGTTGACGACCTCCGTGAAGCCGGGGCCGGACGGAGCGGGTCCGGACGCCGGCTGCGGCTGGACCGCCGCCGGCTGCGTCAGCGCCGCGCAGAGGGAGACGCCTCCGGCCAGGAGGGCCGGACGGAAGTGCGAGTACCGATGAGGCGCGGAGCGGTTCGCCGACATGACGCGGAAGAGACTAACCCGTTTGGGCCTACCGCGAAGCGGCGAGCAGCCGCAGTACCTCGGCATCGGGCCAGCGCCGCAGTGCCTCGCCGAGCAGGCCGTCGGCCGAGCGCTCGTCGTTCATCGCCCGGAGCGCCCGCACGGCCTCGGCGTAGGCGGCCGGATTCGGATTCACCGTGACCATCTCCTGGAGCGTGCGGCCGACTTCGCCGCCTCGTCCGGCCAGGGCCTGGAGGAAGGCCAGCGACGAGTACGCTCCCAGCAGATCGGGCCGCAGGCCGATGGCGTCCCCGTAGGCGCTCCCGGCCTCCTCGTCCCTGCCCAGAGCCGCCAGCGCGGCGCCCCGGTAGAGATACAGGTGTCCGAGGATCTCCCGGTCGCCGCGGTCGCCGAACTCGGCCAACACCTCGTCGCTCAGCTCCAGGGCCTCCTCGTAGCGGTCCTGGCTGTTCAGCCAGACCGTCTTCGTGATCAGCGGTCTCACGTGGAAGCCGCGCTCGGCTATCGCGCGTTCCAGGTACTTCCCGGCCGCTTCCAGGTCGCCCTCCAGCAACGCCGCCTGGGCGAGCACGTCGTTGGCCATCGGCGAGCGGTCCACGACCGCCAGGGCGTGCTCCCGAGCCTCGTCGACCCGGCCTTCCAGCAGCAACAACTCCGCCACCTTGAGGCCGGCACTCGAAGCGTCGCCCGCGGACTCCTCGAACGCCTTGCGGTACGCCTGAAGCGCCTGCCCGGGAAGCGCGCGCCGCTCCAGAAGGTCGCCCAGTTGCTGCCAGGCCAGCACGAGCTGCGGCTCGGCGGCGAGCACTGCCCGTAGCGCCTCTTCCGCCTCCGACAGATCGCCGCTCTCGATCAGCCGGGAGGCCCGGCCCAGGTCGGCAACGACGCCGATGCGGCTCTTCGGGTCCGCCAGCGACTCGGCGCCGGAGCGCGCACCGCCGGACAGGTAGCCGAGCGATTCCAGCCGGCGGCGGGTCTCGGGATCGTCCTCGGCCGGCGAGGTCAGCGTGCGGTCGATCGCCCGAAGAGCCGCGCGCAGGCGCCGCGCCGCCGCCCGCTCCTCCTGGATCACGTTGTTGCGCTCTCCCGGATCCTCGGACAGCCGGTAGAGCTCGGGATCGGGCGACTCGATGAAGTGCAGATCGCCTTCGACGATCGACGCGAGATCGCTCCAGCCGAAGTGGATACGGGGATACACGCTCTCGGAGACGATCCGTCGGGGCGCGGCGCCCGGGGAAGCCGCCTCGGGCGCGAGCAGATCCAGCCCGGCCAGCCCCACGGGCGCCGCCAGCTCCGCAACCGGGTACACCGTCGGCGCGACATCGCTGAGCTGGGCGCCGGCCGTGATGCGTTCGCCGCCGCGCTCGCCTCCCGGGAGCTTGAAGATCAGGGGCACCTGGATCGTCTCGCGGTAGATCAGGATCAGGTGATCCATCTCGCCGTGGTCCATCAAACCCTCCCCGTGGTCCGAGAGCAGAACGACCAGCGCCTCGTCGTAGACCCCAAGCTCCTCGAGACGCCCGATCAGGCCGGCGACCACCGCATCCGCGGCGGCCACCTCCCCGTCGTAGGGGTCGTCGTAGCGGCCGGCAAACGGCGGCGGCGGCGCGTACGGGGCGTGCGGCTCGTACAGGTGGAGAAACAGGAAGAAGGGCGAACCCGCCACCCCTCCGAGCCACTCCGACGCAGCCGCAAGCGTCTCCGCCCCGGGACGTTGAAGCCGCCCCAGTTGCCGCCCGGTCTCGAATCCGACCTCGTCGTCGTAGACGTCGAACCCCCTGGCGATCCCGGTCCCGGAGCGCAGGACGTAGGATGAAACGAACCCTCCGGTCGCGTAGCCGGCTTTCCCGAACTCGGCCGCCAGCGTCGGGATCGCCTCGTCCAGGCGGTAGCCCGCGTTGTCTCGCACGCCGTGCTCCGACGGCAGCAGGCCAGTGAACACGCTGACATGGGAAGGCAGGGTGACGTTGACGTGCGTGTAGGCACGCTCGAACAGGATGCCCTCGGCCGCGAGGCGGTCGATGGCGGGCGTCTCGACCCCGTCGTAGCCGTAGGCCGGCAGCCGGTCCGAGCGCAGGGTGTCGATCGAGATCAGGACGATCGGCGGCCGCGGCGTCTCGGCGGCCGGCGACGGACCGTCCGGCGGCGACGGACCGCAGGCCAGCGCGACCAGCGCCACGGCGACGGCCAGCCGCCGAGCGGGAGCACCGGGGGCGATCACTTCAGTTCGAGGGTCGTCTCGACGGTCTGCGGCAAACCGGAGACCTCGCCGACCGGCGTCCACACCTCGACCGTCTCGCCGTCTTCCTCGACCTCGGACACGTCCACCCAACGCGCCTCGCGCAGGCGAACGAGCACTTCGAGCTTGCCGTCTGCCGGCGCCGGACGGCCGGTCTCCGAGGTCCAGAAGTTGAAGAGGGCGACGTCCTCCGACTCGCCCGCTTCGATCACCTGCAGGAAGAGCTGCTTCTCGTAGACGGGCAACGGCGTCCCGTTCAACTCGACGTCGAAGCCGAAACTGTAGACGGCCCGGCTGCCGCTGTTCACGATCGTCGCGGTCAGCTTGCAGAGCGTCTCGGCGCCGGGGGCGCTCGGCGCCACCTCGATGCCGGAGAGGGCCACTTCCGGCCGGTCCTCCGCGATGACCGCCGTGACGGCAAGCAGGCAGAACGCGGACCACACGCTGACGGTTCGTGACCGCACTGACCGGCTGCGTGACCGGGTCGTTCCACCGGAAGCTTCGGTCCCTGACGCCGCGTTGAGCACGGCATGCATACTATCGACGGGAAGAACCCGATCATGGCCCTCCGCTCGCTCCTCGCATTCTCCACCGCGATCCTCGGTCTGGCGCTGCTCGGCGCGACCGTCCTGCCCGCCCAACACCGGGATTCGGACGACCTGCCGCAGGTCACGCCGGACTACCCGACACTGGACTCGGCCAGCGGCGGCGGCGCCGTCTACGACCGGCTGCGCCGGTTGATGTCCGAGAAGCCGAAAGCGAGGCGCAGGGCCGCGAACGCGCTGGCCAAGTCGAATCCGCAAACCCTGGTGCCCCTGGTGGACGCCTACTTCTTCACGCAGGGGGAAGCGCGCACCGACGCACGGCAGCTCCTGGAGTCCCTCTCAGGAAAGCAGCTCGGAAGCCGCTACCGCGACTGGTTCACGCACGTAGGAAGCCGCACGGACCTTGACGCGCCGCCCGGCTACGTCGCCTGGAAGGGCGAGCTCTTCTCCCGCATCGACCCGGTCTACCGGCGCATCCTGAGCCCCGGCGTTGCCGTCAGGCTCCGGCTCCGCGAGGTCCAGTGGGGCGGCGTGCCCCTGGACGGCATCCCGGCCATCGACGATCCGCAGGCCGTACCCGCCGATACCGCGCGCTTCATGCGCGATACGGATACCGTCTTCGGCGTCCGTATCGGCGGCGAGCATCGCGCCTATCCGGTGAAGGTCCTCAGTTGGCATGAACTGCTGAACGACACGGTGGGAGGCCAGCCGATCACCCTCTCGTTCTGCACTCTCTGCGGTTCCGGAATCCTCTACTCGGCAGTCGACGACGGGGGCAACCGGCTGATGTTCGGCACCTCCGGCCTGCTCTACCGATCGAACAAGCTGATGTTCGACCGGGCCACACTCAGCCTCTGGAGCAACCTGACCGGCGAGGCCATGGTGGGGACGCAAGCCGCCGAAGGCGCCGCGCTCACCATGCTGCCGATGACGCTGACCCGCTGGGACGCCTGGCGCCAGCGCCATCCCGACACGACCGTGATGGTCCCGGACCCGGCGGCCGCGCAGCGAACGGGCTACCGCTACGTGGAAGGCGCCGCGGATCAGGCGCGCGCCGGAGTCGAGTTCCCGGTGTGGCGGCAAAGCGATGTACTGGAACGAAACGCGCGGATCTATGCGCTCCGGGTGAACGGCGAAGCGAAGGCGTATCCCCTCGAGAAGCTGGGCGCGGAGCGCCTGGTCAACGACATCGTTGGAGGGCTCGAAATCGTGCTCGTCCTCGACCCCGACAGCGACGCCGTGCGAGCCTACGAACGTGGCAGCCTCACGTTCCAGACACCCGACGAGGGCCGGCTTCGGACGCTCCGCGCCGGAGACGGGTCCACCTGGTGGCTCGCGGAGGAGGGGCTGGCGCCCGAGGGAGACGGCGATCTCCTACCGCGGGTCCCCGGCCACACGGCGTTCTGGTTCGGCTGGTTTGCGTTCTACCCGGAGACGGCGGTCTACTGACTCCCCCGGCCCCGGGCGGATCCACGCCGGGTTCGGCTACCTCAGTCGCCGCAGGGAAACGCCTTGTTGTCGCTCCTCGCCGCGGCGGTCTGACCGAGACGGTTGCTGTGCCTCCAGACCTCGTCGTCTGGGTTCGGCGACACCACGGTGAGATCGAACGCGAGGTCCGTCACAGGCGCCACGTACACCCACCGATAGGGGGCGAAACTGCAAGTGTCCAGCACCTTGATGAGAACCTCGGCGTTGTTCGGGTTGAAGAAGTAGAGGAGGCCAGACTGCTTCGATTTGAGCCCGTAGTCCTGCGCCTTCGTGACCGTCGGCTCGCCCGTCGCGGAGTCCAGGTACTCGACGCACATGTTCACGATGTAGCCATCCGCCAGCGTCGCCACCGGCTCGGGTTCGCAGTCCGTCGCCTCGTTGGGAGCGATCGCCTGAGTGACGCCAACGGGTGCCGGCGCCGAAAAGACCGGCGGCGCAATCGCGGAGCGGGCCACGGGGAAGCCGGAATCGACGAGTTCCAGCCCCGGCGTACCAGCGGGGCCAAGTGCCACGGCCACCGTCGAGGCGGATGTCTCACAGGGGAACGCGCGGTTGTCGCTCCGGGTCGTCGCAGTCGTTCCACCCTTCGGATTCCGGTGCGTCCACCGCCTTCCGGGCGCGGACTCTTCCACGTTGAGATTGTCCACGTGGAGATTGAACGCAAGGTCCGTTACCGGCGCCACGTAGACCCAGTAGTAGTCGCTGATGGCACAGGTGTTCAGCACCTTGACCAGCACCTCCGCATTGTCCCGATCGAAGAAGTACAGGATGCCGGACTCGCTCGACTCCAGACCGTAGTTCTGGGCGTCCTCCGCAACGGTTTGACCCGTGTCCGGGTCTCGGTACTCGACGCACATGCTGACGGAAAAGCCATGCTCGAACGTGATCTGCGAGGCCGATGGCACGCAGTTCGTGTACTCGGCCTCGCTCAGGATGATCGTGGTCACTCCGCTATTCCGGCCGCCGCTCCGGTTCCAGGCCCGGACGCGGAAGTCGTAGCGGCCGCCGGCACGGAGGCCGTCGACATCGGCCGACTCCGCGTTCGCGGGCGCCTCGGCCACCGTCCGCCAGCCGGCGCCCGCGAGCCGGGCGTGGACGTGGAAGCCGTGCTCGTTGTCCGACGCGTCGGTCCAGGTCACCTTGACGCTGGTGCTGGCGGTCGCGATGACGCTGACATCCGTCGGCGCGTCCGGGCGGTCGCCAGGCGGCGGCGGTGGTGGCGGCGGTTCCCCCGGTTCCGGAAGATGGTCGCTGAGCCGGACCGCGATGTGAATGGTCTGCTGCACGGCGCGCTCGTTCTCCCGCTCGTCCTTGACGCCGAGGGTGTAGCCATCCGGTTTCACCCGCACGGTCGAGAAGAACGGCATCTGCCTGCCCTCGTTGTAGCTCATGACGCTCTTCCGGTTGGGCTGGGGCGTGAAGTTGTGGTGACCGTAGGCGTACGGATAGACCGCATTCGAACGCTGCACGCCCGTGTTGTCCGGGTCGTGGTTCCCGCCCAGGTTGTGCCCGATCTCGTGGGCGAACGTCTCGACGTGGTTCGCGTGTTCTCCAGGCCGTACCAGGCGCTCGGCGCTGACGCAGCCGCCGGCCACGGACGTGATGCCGTAGCCGCTACCCCAGAAGTTCGCCGCCGTGTGCCCACGCGTCATCACCCATGCCTGACCGCAGAGACCGGCGTCGGCGTTGAAGAACAGGTGGACGAGATCGGCCTCATGCTCCACTCGCAGGTCGTGCACCTCTCGATTGTTGGTGAGCGGGTCCAGCGGATTGTTGAACTGACCGAGTCCGGCCGGCGCCTCCTCCTGATGCACCATGTTCGCCGTCACGGCGACCTGGTTGTTGCGGAACACCAGGTTCAGGTAGTCCATCGCGTGCTGTGTGAACATTGCGGGCGGCCCCCAGCCAGCCTGTTCCAACCGCTGCCGCGCGGACGCCGTGTAGAGGATGAGGATGTCGAGCCGGTCGTGGTTCGACGCACTGGCCACGCGCCGCGGCGTGTCAGCGCGCGCCGCCGCGGCGACCCGCGCCGCCGGGTCGGCGTCCGGAACGACTCCGCCGCCACAGGCCCGGGCCGAAGCCTCGCCGCCCTCGGTCAGGCGGCCGAAACCGTCGGCGGGCGAGCGAATCCAGTAGGTGTCGCCTTCCGGCAGCCCCAAGCGCCCGACCAGGTGGCCGTCCTGCAACGTCAGCAAGACGCTGTCGTAGCCAGCTTCCGGGTAGCCGCCAACCCACATCGCATTCCCGTCGCCGCGGTCTTCGAAGACGCGCATCTCCGGGGCCAGCACGCGGCCGTCCGGCGCCTCGAACTCAAGGCGTCGGGGAGCGGAACGCACGAGATCGTGATCGACCTCGACGGACCACCCGCCGTCCGAGGTCGGATCATCGCCCAGCGGGACGACGTTCAGAAACCGCTGACCCTGCGCACTCGCGGCAAGAAAGACAAGGAGGAAAAGCGGCAGACAGGACGGAAAGGGCCGTCCCCGCCGTCGGTCTGAAAGGGGCGCGCAAGCGCCGTCATCCCCTGCGGGAAGTCGTCGATCGTTCATGGCGAATCAGTTCAGTATAGACCTCCGCCACAGGGCCGTCATGGCGTCCGACCGGTCGGTAGCGAGGAGCCGCTCTCCCTAGCGCGGCAGCGCTCCGGTGTCGATGCCGCCACACAGGCTGCCCGCCGCGTTGTAGTAGGGCACGGACTCGCCGGTTACCGTGTCGGTCAGCGTGATCGTGTACTCCACGTCCGAGAGACCGCCGTACAGGAACCAGTACTTGCCGGTCAGGGCGCGGCCGTCCAGCACCTTCGCCGCCAGCTCCACGTTGGTCGGGCTGAAGAACCAGAAGAAGCCGGTCTCCTTCGTCGTCAGCGACGAAACGACCTGGCCGGCCTTCCTCTCATTCACGTTCGGATCGGTGAACTCGACTTCAACCGAGAACCGACCGTCGTGCAGGCAGAGGCGGCCGGCGCCGGGTTCACAGGTTCCGGCGCCGTCCTGGGCCAGCGCAACACCAGGAACATCGATGGAAACCGCCTTCATCGGGACCAGGTCGACTCCCTCACTCCCGTCCGCCGCAGCCGAGTCGACGGACGCGGAGAACGCGGCGGGAACGAACGCCGTGATGTCGGACTGACCGCAGTTCTCGGCCGGCGGGTTGTGGTATGTCCGGCGGCGGCCGCCGGCGGTGTCGCGGACCGTGACCCAGTACTCGACGTCCGAGAGGGCGCCGAAGAACACCCAGTAGTGGCCGTTGACTCCGGTGCCATCGAGAGCCTTGACCACGAGTTCGATGTTCGAGTTGCTGAAGAACCAGAACATCCCCGACTCGTCCGAGACGTCGACCGGCACGGCGGTCCCCAGGCCGTACACGCCTTCGCGGTTGTGGTCCTTCCAATGCGCCTGGATCTCGAAGCGGCCCCGGGACAGGCAGAGGTACTGCCCTCCCGATCGGCAGGGGCCGGACACGTCACCGGTCGTCACGTTGATCTCGTCCGACCAGGAGGAGACCTTGCCGCCGTTTGCGCGCAGACGCAGACGGAAGGTGTAGGGAGCCTCGGCGTCGAGGCCCTCCACCGTCACCCGACCGGCCGCGGCATCGGTCGAAGCCACGTTGCGCCACCCTTCCTTCCACGACCGCGCCTCGATCTCGACCGTGCCATCCACGGGTGACCATCCCAGTTCGACCGCGGTGGCACCGCCAGGCGTCGCCGTGAGGTCGTCCGGCACGCTGATCCCCTCGGGACCGGGGCCTGGACCGGGACCGTCGCCGCCGGCACGCAGCGTGACGGTGACCAGATCGCTGTCGGCGCCGCCAAGGTTGTGGCGCGCGCGTACCCGAAACGTGTAGCGTCCTTCTTCCTTCAGTCCGGTAATCTCGATGGACTCAGTGTCAGCCGGCGCCGCACCGACGTGCCTCCAGATGTCCGCGCCTGTTCTGGCCTGGATCGCGAAGGCGATCTCATCGTCCGACCGGTCTTCCCATTCAAGTCGAGCGCTTGTACTGCTCGTCGCCTTGACGCTCAGGCTCGCCGGCGCCACGGGCACCCAATCCGGGACCTCGTCGAACTCCGCCGGATCCGGCATGTGCTCGTCATAACCGACCGCCTGCGGAACCGTGTCGTACAGAGCCCGCTCATTGTCCCGCTCGTCGGCCTTGCCGATCGTCCAGTCGTTCGGCTGGATGCGCGTCGAGGAGAAGAACGGCACCCACTGGCGCGGCAAGTAGCTCCGGTAGCTCATGATCGTCTCGACCGTGGGAACGACGTTGATGTCGAAGTGGCCGAAGGCCCACGGCCTGACCGCCACGTCCTTGCTGATCCCGGTGTTGGCGGGATCGTGGTTGGCGCCCAGGTTGTGGCCGATCTCGTGAGCGAAGACCTGGCCGAAGTAGGGATAGGCGCCCTCCTGGGCGGGGAAGCTGCAGTTCGCGGTCGTCACGCCATGAGCGTTCGACCAGTCGGCCCGCTCGCCGGCGCGGGTGAGTATGTATGCGCGGCCGCAGAAACCGAGACGTCGCGGATCCTCGCCGATGAACAGGTGGACAAGGTCAGCCCGGTGCTCCGCCCGCAACTCGGCCACCTCCCGAAGGTCCTGCAACCGTCCAAGCACGGACTGCGGACCGTCCAGCGCCGCGGGCGCTTCGGCCATGTGCACCAGACGGGCGCTGGCCGGCATCGAGTTGTTCCGCAACACGAGATTCAGGAAGTCCATCGCGGCTTGAATCGACGCCCTGGGCGTGCCGTAGCCGAAGCTCTCCCAGACCTCCGCCGCCTCCACCGTGTAGAGAGCGAGAATGTCGAGCCGATCGTGGTTCGACTCGCTGGCCACAACGGTAGGCGGATCGGATCGCCGCGGTCGGGCTGCGGCGTTCGTCTCCGGCGAATCGGAGACGACGCCTCCCGCGCAGAACTCCACACCGCCCGCCGGTCCGCGCTGGGCAGGCTGATCCAACCAGCCTCGGCCGTCCCGGCCGGAGCGAATCCAGTGGGCGGCTCTGCCCGGTTCGCCGAACATCCCCTGGAGGTGCCCGCCCTGAACCGTCAACACGACGCTGTCGTAGTTCGCGCCCGGGAACCGGCCCGCCCACATCACGTTGCCGCCTCCCCGATCCTCGAACGCACTGCGCTCGGCGACCAGGATCCGGCTGTCCGTACCCTGTAACTCCAGGCGCTGGGGACCCGCACGCACCAGATCGTGGTCGACGACGATCGCCGTTCCGGCCGCGCGCGCCGCGGCGCTCCGGTCGTCGGCGGCGGACGCGAGGCTTGCGAACTGCTGGCCTTGAGCACCGGCGGCCACGAACAGCAGACAAAGACCCGGCAGCAGCCGGCGACACGCAAGAGCGACCCGCCTGGACCGGCGTCCACCAGTCCTGAACCTCAACAGCGACACGACTTCTCCTCCTCAAGACCGGGTGTCCGGCCTTTCGGGCCGTCCCCTGCGCGGCAAGGCTATCGCGACGCCGCGTCGCCCACGACGACCACCGCCACGCCCTCGGGGTCGATGAAGCGCTGCGCCGCCCGCAGGATGTCGGCAGCGGTGACCGCGAGGAGCCGCTCGCGATACACCGCCCAGTATTCGTGAGGGCGACCAAGCAGCTCGTCCTCGGCGTAGCGGCCGGCGACGGTCTCGGCGCGATCGAACAGCAGCGGCAGGCGGGCGAGAAGGGACTGCCTGGCGGTGGCGATCTCCGTACCGGGCACGTCCTCCTGCCGGAGCCGGCGGAGTTCCTCGAGCACGGCGGCGGCGGCCGTCGCGGCCGACTCGGGGGCAGTCTCGAGGAAGACGCGGAACTCTCCCCCACCCTGGCTCCCCGCCGAAACCGATGCGGCCGGAACGACATCCAGGTCGAACCAGGTGAGCACCCGGTAGGTGAGCCCCTCCTCGAGCTGCAGCCGCGAACGCAGACGCGACACCGCGCCCGGGCCGTCGAGGATCTCGGTCAGCAGCATGAGGGCCCAGCGATCGGGATCGTCCCAGGATTCGAAGACGGCACCCCGGTGGCCGATCGCGATCGCGGCCTGCGGTCCCGCACGGTCGATCGCCCTCCAGCCCGGCGTCGCGGCGGCGACGGCCGGGAGCGCTCCGCCTCCGGTCGCTTGCCGCTCCGACGCCTTCCAACCGCCGAACAGCTCGTCGAGGCGCGCCACCAGCTCGTCGGCGTCGACGTCGCCCGAGACGGCGATCACTGCTCCCTCCGGCCGCCAGTGCCGCCGGTGGAACCGGACCAGCACGCCCGGATCGAATGCCGCCACGGACGCCTCCGTCAGCCGGCGGCTCCGCTTCGAGTCCGGGCCATGCACGAGACGCAGCCACTCGCGGTCCAGCACCGCCCGCGGGTCGTCGGCTTCCGCCAGCAGGCTGACGCGGAGGTTCTCTTTCGCCTGTTCCAGTCGTTCTTCGTCGAACCGCGGCTCGAACAGGATCGCCGCCAGCAGCTCCAGCCCCCGGTCGAGCGACTCGGAACCCGAGTCGAGCACCAGGACCGTACGTCCCCAGGAACTGCTCGCCTGGATACGGGCGCCCAGGGCGTCGATCTCGTCGTCGAGCTGCTCGGGACCGAGGTCGCCGGCGCCGCCGCGCCGCGCCATCGCGGCCGTCATGGAGGCCAGTCCGTCCTCGCCCGGTCCCTCGTTCCGGTCACCGACCGGAAGCGCCACCACGACGTCCATGAGCGGCAGGCTGCGGTCGGGCACGACATAGACCGGCAGGCCGTTCCGAAGCTCGAAGCGGAGCCCGTCGACCGGCGGCGGCTCGAACGTCGACGGAGCGAAGCGCAGTTCCTCCGGCCGCTCCGGGATCGCCTGCGCCGGAAGGCACTCGGCGAACGGCGGCGCCGCCGCCGCGAGAACCGCGAGTGCGAGCAGCCGGCTCACGGTCCGGCGTTCCCGGTCCGGGTCAGCGAGAGGACGGCCCGGTCGACCGGCCGGAGCCAGCGGTCGATCACCCGCTCCAGGTCGTCGGCCGAGACCGCGGCCGCGGCGTCGAGCCATTCCGTCAACTGTCGCCAGCCCCCGAGCGCCTCGGCCGCCGCCAGACGTTGCGCCAGCCCGGCGTCCTGCTCGAGCTGGCGCCAGGAATCCGTCAGGAGCTGCCGGCGCACCCGCTCGAGTTCGGCATCACCGGCGCGGCCCGTGCGCAACCGGCCGAGGAGCCGGTCCCAGGCCGGGATCAACTCCTCGGGACCGACGCCCTCGCCCGCCTCGATCCGCACCGCGAAGTAACCGCCGAGGCTGCGCGACACATGCTCCGCCGACGCCGCGAAGGCGACCCGGCCTTCGCCCACGACCAGGTCCCGGTAGAGCCGGCCGGAACGGCTGTTCAGGAGACCGGCCAGGACGTCCAGGGCGACCGGGTCGCCACCGGCCTCGAAGGGCACCGTGGGATAGCGAATCTCGACCTGGCTGCGGCAGGCACAGGAGCCTTCGAGGGATTCGAGCGCCGGCTTCGCGACCTTCTCCGCGCCAGCCGCGTCGCCGGCCTCTCCCCCACGCGCACGGCCGGCGCGGTCGAGCCTGCCGAAGTAGCGTTTCGCCAAGTCGCGAGCGCGCTCTGGCGACAGGTCCCCCACCAGCACCGCGACGAGACGGTCGGGCCGGTAGTGGGTTTCGAAGTGGGAACGCGCGTCCGCCGGCAGGAGCCGCGCAACCTCGAGGCGCTCGCCGCCCGGCGAATGGGCGTAGGGGTGTCCGGCGCCCCAGTAGGCGGCGTCGAACAGCTCGAACCAGGTTCCGGCAGGAGTCGAATCGATGCGCTGGCGGCGCTCCTGTTCGACCACCGCCAGTTCTCGCCGGAAGCCCCGGAACACCGGCTCGAGCAGGCGGTCGGATTCCATCCAGAACCAGAGTTCGAGCTTCTCCTTCGGCACGAGCGTCTGGAACGCCGTCGAGTCGTGACGGGTGACCGCGTCGATCCCGAGCGCGGCCGCCCGGGTGTAGATGCTGGAATAGGCGCCGGGACGCTGAACGGCGTTCAACCGCCGCTCAACCCGGTCCAGACCGGACACTGTCGCGCCGCGCCGGACGGACTGTTCGTACAGCCGCTCCCAGCGCCGGAGCAAGGGCGCTTCCTTCTCCCAGTCGCGGGTGCCGATCGTCCGGCTGCCTGCGTACAGGAGATGTTCGACGACGTGGGCGAGACCGCGGCGGCCGGGCGGATCCGACGCGGAGCCGCCACGCACCACCCAGACGGCGGCCACCAGGGGCCGGCCAGGGCGTTCGACGACCAGGAAGGTCATCCCGTTGTCGAGGGTGAAACGGGCGGGTTCGAGGGGCGGCGCGGCAGCGGCCGCCGTTGCGGCGACGAGCAGGAGCGCCGGCGCACCGACGGGTTTCACGGGCGTTCCTCGACGACGAGGTAGGCGCCGGCCGGTGGATCGACGATCCGGGTGCGGGCGCCCGAGGGCCAGCGGAGGTCGAGTTGCCGCCGGCCGTCCGCCGCCGGGACGGCCCAGCGCAGGCGGTGGCCGCTCGACGACTGGTAGCTGTCGCCGCGGATCGCCCAGCGTCGTGCCGGCGGCGTGCCGGTTTCGCCGGACAGGGTCGCCACGGCGCCCACCGCCTGCGTGTTCGGAGACCGTCCGCGCAGTTCGAGGCCCAGCCACGTAGCGCCAGCCGGCCCGGCCGTGTCGTTTCGCCACAGGCGGGCCGGACCGTCGTTCGCCGTCACGAGAAGATCGCCGTCGCCGTCGTTGTCGTAGTCCGCGATGGCGGCCCCCCGGCTCACCAGGGGATCCTCGTCGGTCCAGGCGCAGCGCACCTCGGAGAAACTCCCCGCCGCCTTGCCGGAGCGGCCACGCAGCAAGAGGTTCCGCTGCCGGTGCTCCGTGTTGTCACGCCGCGGCGACGCGAAGATATGGCCGTTCGCGACGTACACGTCGAGGGCGCCGTCGCGGTCGAAGTCCTCGGCGACGATCCCGAAACCCAACAGGTTGAACGATGGCTGCCCGAAACCGGCAGTGGCCGAGACGTCCTCGAACAGCAGGTCCGGTCCCGGCCCGGCGTTTCGATACAGCGTGTTCGTCTCCACGTCGAAGTTGGTCACGGCCAGATCGGGGTCGCCGTCGAGGTCGAAGTCGGACACGGCGAGACCCATGCCCGCCTCGGGCCGGCCGTTGCGGTTGACGGCGGCGCCCGAGAGCAGGGACAGATCCTCGAACGTGCCGTCGCCCCGGTTCCCGAACAGGAGGTTCAGCGTCAGGTCGTTCGCGACGTAGAGGTCGGGCCGGCCGTCCGCGTTCAGGTCGGTGAACAGGGCGCCCAGGCCCTTGCCGTCTGCGCCGGCCAGGCCGGCGGAGGACGTCGCGTCCTCGAACTCGCCTCCGCCGCGGTTCGTGTAGAACCGGTCGTGCTGGCCAACGAACAGGGACGGATCGCACACCTCGGGCGGCGATTCGGAACCCTCCCGGCGGCAGTCCAGGCCGTGATCCGGGTCGTAGTCGACGTAGCGGCTGACATGGAGATCGAGATCGCCGTCCCCATCCGCGTCGGCCAGCGCCATCGAGGAGCCCCAGGGGAACTCGGCCGCCTCTCCCTCCGGCGCGGCCGCCGGCAGCGGTTTCGCCGCGGCGAAGCGACCGGCGCCGTCGTTGCGCAGGAGGACCGTGGGGCCATAGCGCGAGACGAGCAGGTCGATGTCGCGGTCACCGTCGACGTCGGCGGCGGCGACGCCCTGGCCGTAGCCGCGCGCGAGCTCGCCGGCGCCGGCCGGAATGAAACGAAACTCCCCGGCGCCGTCCGGACCGAGGTTCCGGAACAGCCGGTCCGACGAACGCGCGCCGCCATCCGGCGGAAACGGCCCCGACTGCACCAGGTAGAGATCCAGCCAGCCGTCGCCGTCGAAGTCGATCCACGCCACCCCGGCGCCCATCGTCTCCGGCAGGTGCAGCCCGCCGCGTGAGCCGGAGTCGTGGACGAAGCGGACTCCCGCTTCGGCTGCCGTCTCCGCGAACGTGAAGCCGCAGTCCTCCGGGGCAGCGGCCAGGCAGGGGCGGAGAGCGAACGACTGAACGGCGGCCAGGACGACGGCCAACCGCCGGACACCGCCTCGCCAACCCATGCGGCGACGCTAGCAGCCCGGCCGGCACCTTAGCGCCCCGAAACCCCTCGCAGGCTCGGTGTTTCGGCCCATCCCGTCCTCGTCCAGGAGCTTGCGCCTCGCCTCTCACACTGTAGCGGGCTACGGCGCAAGCTCCTAGACTGCGCCGATGGAACTGGCCTGCGGCACGCACACTCTGACCTTCGACGAACGCCCCCTGGTGATGGGCGTCCTGAACGTGACGCCGGACAGCTTCTCGGACGGTGGCCTCTTCGACACGCCGGAGCGTGCGGTCGAGCACGCGCGGCGCATGACGGCGGAGGGCGCCGATCTGATCGACGTCGGCGCGGAGAGCACTCGTCCGGGCGCCGGAACGGTCGAGCTGGAGGACGAGCTCGCGCGCCTGTTGCCGGTGATCGAGGGCATCGCCGCGCTCGACCTCGGCGTGCCGCTGAGCGTCGACACGGCGAAGCCGGAAGCCGCCGACCGGGCGCTGGCCGCCGGCGCGGGAATGATCAACGACATCTCGGGCGCCGGCGAGGCAATGCTGGAGGTCGCCGCCCGCCACGGCGCGCCGATCGTCGCGATGCACATGCGGGGCGAGCCCCGAACGATGCAGCACGCGCCGCGCTACGACAACGTCGTGGCGGAGATCCGTGACTACCTCGCTGCCCGCGTGGCCGCAGGCCGCAAGCTCGGAGTCGATGTCCTGGTGGACCCGGGCATCGGATTCGGCAAGACGCTGGAGCACAATCTGGAGCTGCTGGCAAACCTCCACACGCTGCGGAGACTCGACGCGCCGGTGGTGCTGGGTGTATCCCGCAAGTCCTTCCTCGACCGCCTGCTCGGTGGCGTACCGGTCGAGGAGCGGCTGGCCGGGACGCTCACGGTCAACGCCTGGGCCGCCGCCCTCGATGCCGCCGACGTGCTGCGGGTCCACGACGTGCGGGAGCACCGGCAACTGGCCGAGAGCATCGCCGCCCTGCGCCGGCATCGCCGGGCGGCGGCGCCGCGGCGGCGGGTGCTGGCTCGCGGTATCCCCGGCCGCTGCCGCGTCGGCGTAACGGCGAAGGAACGGGCCGAGCCGCAGGAGCTGCTGGTGGACGTCGAGGTGGCCCTGGCGCCGGCCGGCCTGGGCGCGCCCGACGAGCTGGACACGACCGTGGACTACGCGGAACTTGCCGCGGTCGCACAGGCCGTCGCGGCCAGGGACGAGTACCGTCTCGTGGAGACACTGGCCGAACGGGTCGCGGTCGCGGTCGCGACCGAGGCCGGCTCGACAACCGGCGCCACGGCGACCGACGGCACGGCGACAGGCGGGACGGCGGCCCCGGAACGAATCGAGTCGGTCCGCGTGCGCGTTTCCAAGCCGGGCGCGGCGCGCGAGCTCGGCGTCGCCGAAGTCGGCGCGGAGATCGACTGGCGGCCGTGACGCGTACCAGCGCGTTCATCGCTCTCGGGTCCAACCTGCGGCCGCGGACTGCACACCTGCAGGCAGCCCTCGATCGCCTGCGCGACGACGCGGAGGTGACCGCGGTGTCACGCTTCCTTCGCACCGAGGCCGTAGCCGAGCGCGGCGTCGCGGCGACCGACCCGGAGTTTCGGAACGCCGCGGCCGCGCTCGAGACCGGGCTCGACGCCCGCGGGCTGCTCGCTGCCCTGCTGGAGATCGAGGCCGGCCTCGGCCGCGACCGGACCGCCGGCGCTGGCGGCCCGAGGACGATCGATCTCGACCTGCTGCTGTTTGGCGCCGCCGTCATCGACGAGCCCGGACTGGTCGTGCCGCATCCACGGATGCACCGGCGGCGCTTCGTCCTCGAGCCCCTGGTCGAGATCGCTCCGAACGCCTGGCATCCGGGCCTGCGGAAGACCGCTGCCGAACTCCTGGCGGAGTTGCCCGGTCAGTAGCTCTTCGGCAGGCCGAGCACCTTCTCCGCGATGTGGCAGAGGATGAGTTGCGGGCTCACCGGGGCGAGTCGCGGGATCATCACTTCCCGCATCAGCCGCTCGACGTGAAACTCCTTCGCGTACCCCATGCCCCCGTGCGTCATCACCGCCTGGGTACAGGCCTTGAAACCGGCTTCGGCGCCGAGGTACTTCGCCGCGTTCGCATAGTGGCCGCAGGGTTCGTCGCGGTCGTAGAGCGACGCCGCCTGCATCGCCATAAGAAACGCTGCCTCCAGCTCCATCCAGCATTCCGCCAGCGGATGCTGGATCGACTGGTTCTGGCCGATCGGACGACCGAAGACCCTGCGTTCGCGCGCGTAGTCAGTCGCCCGTTCCAGCGCGTTGCGGCCCACTCCCACCGCCTCGATGCCGATCAGGATCCGCTCCGGGTTCAGGCTGTGCAGGATGTACTCGAAGCCGCGCCCCTCTTCGCCGATCCGGTCCTCGGCCGGCACCTCGAGACCGTCGATGAACAGTTCGTTCGAGTCGACCGCCGCGCGGCCCATCTTCGGAATGCGCCGGACCTCGATTCGGGACCGGTCGAGCGTCGTGTAGAACAGCGAGAGGCCCTTGGTCGCCTTCCCCGTCTCGGCCCGCGGCGTAGTTCGCGCGAGCAGCATCACGCGGTCCGCCTCCTGGGCGGTCGTGGTCCAGATCTTGCGGCCATGGACGATGTAGCCGCCGTCCGGTTGCCGTTCGGCGCGGGTCGTGATCGCCGTGGTTTCCAGACCCGCGTCGGGCTCGGTGACCGCGAAACAGGTCTTCGCCCGGCCCTCGATCAGTTCGGGCAGGAACCGCCGTCGCTGCTCCTCCGTCCCGAAGACGACGATCGGGTGCGGACCGAAGATGTTGATGTGAATCGCCGACGCCGCGCTCATGCCGCCGCCGGCGCGGGCCACCTCGTGCATCACCAGGGCGGCTTCCGTCACGCCCAGGCCCGAACCGCCATACGCCTCCGGCATGGCGATTCCAAGCGCGCCGCACTCGGCCATGGCGCGGTGGAACTCACCAGGGAACCGCACCTCGTTGTCGACCGCGAGCCAGTACTCGTCGTCGAAGCCGGCGCAGGTGCGCGCGATACCCTCGCACAGGGCCCGCTGCTGTCCGGTAAGCGTGAAGTCCATCAACCGGGCGCGGATGGCAACAGGACGTACCGCGCCAGCGCGGCGAAGCCACCGATCAGGATCAGCGCCGCGGTCCAGATCAGGGCCAACTGCTGCCACCGTTCGAGATGGTCGAGCGCCCGTACCCGCCGCAGGATGCCGCGCAGCAGGAACGGCATGGAGGCGCCCCAGACCAGGAGCAGGCCCAGGAGCAGCCACGAGGTCGGCGAGAAGCCCTGCAACACGGCCAGCGCCCCGATCGCGAACAGGAGGGCCAGGCGCACCACGACGCGCACGAAGCGCAGGCTCCCGGCCTGCTGCCGCCTTAGCTGATCCCGCCGGTCGCTGAAATCGATCGCCACGTCTCGACTCAGGATTCGCCGAGGCCGGCCAGGTCGAGCAGGAACGAGTAGACAAGGGCCGTCTCGCGGTAACGGTCGTACCGTCCGGACGCGCCGCCGTGGCCGGCTCCCATGTTCGTCTCGAGCAGCAGGAGATTGCCGTCCGTCTTGTTGGCTCGCAGCCGCGCCACCCACTTCGCCGGCTCCCAGTACTGGACCTGCGAGTCGTGCAGGCCGGTGGTCACGAGCAGGTGGGGATAGTCCCGCGCCTCCACGTTGTCGTAGGGCGAGTAGGAGAGCATGTAGTCGTAGTACTCGCGCACCCTCGGATCGCCCCATTCGTCCCACTCGAAGGTGGTGAGCGGGATGCTCGCGTCGAGCATCGTGGTCACGACGTCGACGAAGGGCACGCGGGCCACAACGCCGTCCCAGAGGTCGGGCCGCATCGTGAACACCGCGCCCACCAGCAGCCCCCCGGCGCTGCCGCCCATCGCGTAGATCCGGTCCGGATCCGCGTAGCCCTCGGCCACGAGATGCTCGGCCGCGGCGATGAAGTCGGTGAAGGTGTTCTTCTTGTGAAGCAGCTTGCCGTTCTCGTACCAGGAGCGGCCCATCTCCTCGCCGCCGCGGATGTGGGCGATCGCGTAGACGAACCCGCGGTCGATCAGGCTCAGGAGCGGCGAACTGAACGACGCATCCATGCTCGAGCCGTAGGAACCGTAGCCGTAGAGCAAGAGCGGGCTGCCGCCGTCCCCGGAGCGCAGGTCGGAACGGTAGACGAGCGACACCGGCACCCGGGTGCCGTCCTCCGCCGTCGCCCATAGTCGTTCGCTCCGGTAGTTCGCGGCGTCGAAACCGCCGAGCACCTGGTCCTGCTTGCGCAGGGTCTTCTCGCGGGTCGCCGGGTCGTAGTCGAACACCGACCGCGGCGTGGTCAGCGACTGGTAGACGTAGCGGAGCGTGCCGGACGACGGATCCGGGTTGACACCGAGGCCGGCAGAGTAGGTCGGTTCGCCGAAGTCGAGGTCATGACCCGTGACGGAGCCGTCCCCGGCGCCGGACCCGCCGCCCATCGGCTCGATGCGGAGCTGCTCCAGGCCCTCGCGCCTCTCCGCCAGCACGAGGAAACGATCGAACAGCTCGAAGCCCACCAACAGCACGTCGTCCCGGTGCGCCAACTCCTCGCGCCAGGCCGAGCGCCCCGTATCGGCTTCGGCGGTCGACATGAGCCGGAAGTTCGCCGCCCCGTCGTTCGTCCGCACCCAGAACCGGTCGCCCAGGTGATCGACGCTGTACTCGTGGCGCTCGCCCCGCGGCTCGAAGACAACGAAGTCACCGTCCGGGTCGTCGGCCCGCAGGACGCGCACTTCCGTGCGCAGGGTGTGGCTCGAGGTGGCCAGCAGGTACTTCCGTGACTGCGTCCGCCCCAGGAACACGCTGAACGTCTCGTCCGGCTCCTCGTAGACCAGTTCGTCCGGCTCGGAGGAACCCAGGCGGTGACGGTAGACCTGGTAGGCGCGCAGCGTGTCGGGATCCTGACGAACGTAGAACAGGGTCGCGCTGTCGGCGGCCCAGACGAGATTCGCCGTAACGTCCGGGATCTCGTCCGCGAGAGTCTCACCCGTCGTCAGGTCCTTGAACCGAACGGTGTAGAACCGCCGTCCAACGTCGTCCACCCCATACGCCAGGATCCGGTGGTCCGGGCTGACGGACGGACGGACCGCCGTGTACTCCCTGCCTTCGGCGACCTCGTTCACGTCGATCAGCACTTCTTCGGCCTCGGGAGCCTGATCACCGCCGAAGACGTCGCCGTCGGCCGGCCGGCGGCCGTGGATCGGGTACTGCTTTCCCTCCTCGTAGCGCGTGTAGTACCAGTAGTCCCCGTCGCGATAGGGAACGGATGAGTCGTCCTCGACGACGCGGCTCCGGATCTCCGCGAACACGATCTCCTGAAGGGCTTCGGTGTGCGCCAGCGCGGCGTCGACGTACGCGTTCTCCGCCTCGAGATAGGCGATCACTTCCGGGTTCTCGCGTTCCCGGAGCCAGTAGTACTCGTCGACCCGCACGTCGCCGTGGGTCTCGAGTTCGTGGGGACGCGCCTCGGCGAGTGGTGGCTCGCCGGGACCCGCCGCGGGACCGGCGCAGGAGGTCACGGCGAGGGCGGCCAGAAGGGGGACTGCGGCAGGTACCTTTGACATAGGTACGGGAGTGTAGCCCGCTGATCAGGCATCAACTCCGCTCCCACAACAGGATGGCGGCGAAGAGGTCCTCCAGCGCGGCGCCGACCGACTTGAACAGCGTGATCTCGGACGGGCCATGACGCCCCCCGTGCCGGCCGCGGCACAGCTCGTGGAGATCGCCGGCAACCTCTTCGGCCCTCAGCGCGCCTGACTCGATCGGTTGAACCAGGTCGCCGGCCTCGACCAGAGCGCCCTCGCGCGTGTCGACGAACACGGTGGAACGGCGCACCGCCTCGTCGTCCGCCTCGCGCATCGCCGGCGTGAAGCCGCCGACCAGGTCGACATGCATGCCCTCACGGAGCCAGTCGCCCAGGACCAGGGGTTCCGTGGCCAGGGTCGCGGTGCTCACGATGTCGGCGCCGCGGACCGCCGTCTCCAGGTCACCTGCGGCGCCGGTCGCGAGCCCTTCAAGCAGCGCCGACCGCGACGCCACGAGCGCACGCTCGCGCCGGCGACCCCAGAACTCGACCTCGAGATTCGGGTTCACGGCGGCGTGGGCCCCGGCCAGGTGGGGCGCCAGGTTGCCGGCGCCGACCACGAGCAGGCGACGGGCGTCCGTCCGGGCGAGGAACCGCGCAGCCAGCGCCGACGCCGCCGCGGTGCGCCGCCGGGTCAGCTCCGCACCGTCGATCAGGGCCAGCGGCTCGCCGGTCTCTCCCGACGCCAGGATGTAGCTGGCCTGAATCGTGTCGAGGCCGCGCGAAACGTTGCCCGGGAAGGCCGTCGCCACCTTGACGCCCAGGTAGCCGCCGACGGTCCAGGCCGGCATCAGGAGCAGAGTCGCATCAGGCTCGCCGGCCAGCGCCTGGACCCGGTGGTGGTGGCGCACCGGCATCTCGCAACCGTCCCGGAAACCCACCTCGAGGGCGTCCACGAGAGCGCCCCAGGGGAGCAGGTCGGCGGTCCGCGCAGCGTCGAAGATCTTCATACAGTTGGCGGAGGATAGTCTCATCCGCGATGAGCCACCTCAAGGAACTCGAAGGGAACGGCTACGTCATCCTGGAAGGGGTACTCGACCGCGAGCAGCAGGAGGCGCTGCGCGGAGTGCTCCAGCCCCACTTCGAACGCCATCTGTTCGGCCGCAACCCCTTCGAAGGCCACAACACGCAACGGGTCTACGGCCTGCTCGCGAAGTCGCGGTTGTTCGATGCCCTGGTCGCGCACCCCGCGGTCATGGCGGCCTGCGAGGCGACGCTCGGACCCGGCTTCCTGCTTTCGGTGGCCCACGCGATCCTGATCCACCCGGGCGAAGTGGCGCAGAGCCTCCACCACGACGACTCGTTCTACCCGCTGCCGCGGCCCAGAAAGGCGCTCGGCGTGAGCACGATCTGGGCACTCGACGACTTCACCGAGGACAACGGCGCCACCCGCGTCGTGCCCGGAAGCCACCGCTGGAACGGCGACCGGCCCCACGACGCGGAAGCCCGGCCCGTCATCATGCCCGCCGGCTCCCTGCTCATCTTCCTCGGCACGCTCTACCACGGCGGCGGCGAGAACTGCTCCGCGGGGTCCCGACTCGGCCTGACCATCCAGTACTGTCCGGCCTGGGCCCGCCAGCAGGAGAACTTCATCCTCGGCGTGCCGGCCGGCGAAGTGCCGCGTCTGTCCGATACGGTCCAGGAACTCATCGGCTACGGCATCCATCCCCCGTTCATGGGACACGTCGACGGCCGCCACCCATTGAAGGCGCTCCAGACATGAAGAAGCTCGCACTGTTGCTCGCGCTGGCCGCGTTGCCGTTCGCACTGGCCTGCGGCGCCCCGGCCGACGCTCCGGAAACCGAAGCCAGCGGCGGAGGAACCACCGGCAGCGCCGTCCCCGAAGGCACGCCCCGGCTCGTTCTCGTCATCGTGGTCGACCAGATGCGCGGCGACTACCTGGAGCGCTTCGCCCCCCTTCTGAAGCGCGGGCTGGCGCGGCTCCTCCGCGAGGGCATCGTCTTCACCGACACCCACCACTTCCACTCGAACACCGAGACCGCCCCCGGCCACGCCACGCTCGCCACCGGCGTGTTTCCAAAGCGCCACGGAGTCATCAGCAACGGCTGGTTCGACCGTGAGCGCGGCCAGGACGTCTACTGCTGCGGCGACTCGGACCACGGCGTCTCACCACGCAACATGCTGGCGCCGGCTCTGGGCGATCTACTGAAAGCCGCGTATCCCCAAGCCAAGGTGTACGCCGCCAGCGCCAAGGACCGCGCGGCGATCCTCATGGGCGGACACCACGCGGACGGCGCCTGGTGGTACGGCCGCTCCACCGGCAGCTTCGTCACCTCGACCTACTACGGCGACGAGGAGTCCCAACCCGCCTGGGTCGACGCCTTCAACGACGAGGACCGGCTGGCCGTCCACTTCGCCAACGCCTGGAAGCCGCTCCTCCACCTCGACCACACGTCGGCCTACGACATCGAACCGCTCGACCGCGGCCCCTTCATCGACACCTTCCCCCACGCGGTGGGCGGCTTCACCGTCGAGCGCGAATCGTTCTACCGCGACGTTTACACGTCGCCCTTCGTCGACGGTTACCTGAAGGACTTCGCCGAGGTCCTGATCGAGGCGGAGAACCTGGGCGCCGACGAGATCCCCGATCTCCTGGCGGTCAGCTTCTCGGCCCTCGACACGGTGGGTCACGGTTACGGCCCGGACGCCCCCGAGACGCTGGACACCATCCTCCGGCTCGACCGCACGATCGGCGAGCTGCTCGACTTCGTCGACGAGCGCATCGGGCTGGAGAACATGGTCGTCGCGTTTTCCTCCGACCACGGCGTCGGCGAGGTCCCCGAACTCGTGGTTCGCGACGGCGGCGACGGCGGCCGCTTCGACACCGACCAGACCCTTTGCCTGCAGCGCCTCCAGTCGCGTCTGAAAGGCCGCTTCGGCGGCGGGGAGTTCCTGCTCGACACCTTCTATCTCGACGGCGAGACGATCACGGCCGAAGAGGCCAACCGGGCCGCGATCGAGGACGAGATCATCGAGGCGATGAGCGACTGCCCGCTGATCGCCGAGGTCGTCCGGCCGGCGGAACTCGACCCGGCGAATCCGATCCACGAGCTGTACCTCAACAACTACTACCCCGGGCGCAGCGGAGACCTGGTCCTGGTGCCAGAGCCGAACGTCCTGCCCGTGCCGGCGTCCGTCATCGTGGCCAGCCACGGCTCGCCGTACGCCTACGACACTCACGTGCCGATGATCATCCGCCGGCAGGACGGCGCGGGCCAGACGGTCGAAGCGAGAGCGAACACGATCGACCTGGCGCCCAGCCTGGCCCCGATTCTCGGCGTCGACGTCACGAGCATCGCCGGCTTCGAGGGCTTCGACGGCACGGACCGGCTGACCGATCTCTAGGCCCGGGGAGGAAGACCGACATGCGCAACGCATTCCGAAACGCCGCCGCCGTCGTCGTCACGCTCTGCCTGGCCTCCGTTCTCGTCGCGGGCTGCGAGGCCGGAGCGCAGACCTATGCCGAGAAGCTCGGCTTCCCCGCCGGTACCCGCGCCGTCATCCTGCACGTCGACGACGCCGGCATGTCGCACGACTCGAACGTCGGCGCCCTTCGCTCGATCCTGGAGGGCGCCGCGAACTCGATGAGCGTGATGATGCCCTGCCCCTGGGTGCCGCAACTCGTGCGAAGCCTGGAGGAGAACCCGGGCATCGACGCCGGCCTCCACCTGACGCTGACCGCCGAGTGGGACGACTACCGCTGGGGACCGCTGGTGGGCCGCGAAGCGGCGCCGGGCCTGGTCGACCCGGAGGGCGCGCTCTGGTCGAGCGTCGCGGAGGTCGTCGCCCACGCCTCCCCCGACGAGGTGGAAGCGGAAATTCGCGAGCAGATCCGCCGCGCCCGGACGATGGGCTTCGAACCGACCCACCTCGACTCGCACATGGGCACCCTGTTCGCCACGATGGACTTCCTCGAGCGCTACATCGAAGTCGGCATCGAGGAAGGCATCCCGCTCATGTTCCCCGGTGGCCACAACGAGATCCTCAAGGCCGAGTACCGGGCCCAGGGACGCGACACGCCGCCGGGGCTCGGCCGCGCGACCGAACTCGGCGAGCGGATCTGGGACGCCGGCCTGCCCGTCCTCGACGACCTCCACACCGTGAGCTACGGATGGGTCCCGGAGAGCGGCGCCGACGCCACCGACGAGGAGTTGACCGACTACAAGGTCGAGCGCTACGTCCAGACCCTGCGCGACCTGCGCCCCGGCGTCACGATGGTCATCCTGCACTCGACCGACCCGAGCGAAAACTTCAAGTACATCTCGAGTTCCGGCCCCAGCCGCAAGGGCGACATGCTGGCGATGCTCGACCCCCGCGTGCAGCAGGCGATCGAGGACGAGGGCCTGGTGCTGACGACCTTCCGCGAGCTCAAGGAAAGGCGGGACCGCGTCGACTGAGAGCCGGCTCCTCCTGGAGACGACGGGAGACGCGGCTCCCGAAGAAACGGCGGCCGCCTGGCTGGTTCAGGCGAGGCGGCTGCTGGCAGTGATGGACTGGCCCGTCGAGTCAGCGAGGATCGAAACGACACCTGAGGGACCACTGGTCCTTCTGGAGGTTGCCCCCGGCGAGGAAGCCGCCACCGCCGACGCGATCCTCGACTGGGCGTCGGAAGCCGCGGCGCGGGTTTTTCGCGGCGACCGGCAGCCGTCTGACGCCGAGGTCTACAAGGCGGCTCGCGCCCTGCTCAGCTCGTGATGCGCTGGAACTTCGGCGGGCGGCGCTCGACGAAGGAAGCGACGCCTTCCTTGAAGTCGTCGCGCTGGAGGCTCTCGGCCATCAACTCGTTCGACTCGCGGAGCGCGTCGCCGGTGTCCATCATCAGGTGACGGTAGACCTGCTGCTTGATCACCTTGAGCGACGTCGGCGCCGATCGCTCAGCGAGCGCCCGGACGTAGTTCTCGGCCTCCGGGACGACCCGGTCGTGGGGCACGGATCGGTTCACGACGCCCATCTGGGCCGCCTCCGGACCGTAGAACTTGCGGCCCGTCCACAGGATGTCGAGCGCGTTCGCCGGGCCCGCCACGCGGGGCAGGATCCAGCTCAGCCCGTGCTCGGCGATCAGGCCGCGGTTGACGAATGCGGAGGTGAAGACCGCCCGGTCCGAGGCCAGACGGATATCGCAGAGCATCGCGATGGCGAAGCCGAGGCCCGCGCAGGGACCGTTGATCGCAGCGACGATCGGCTTGCGCACCGCCATCAGGTAGTTGTAGGTGACGCCGAAGTTGTCTCTGCCCATTTCATCGATCGCCCCGGCATCGGCGTCCTCCAACGTCGGCCCCCCGCCGCCCCGCTCGCCGCGGCTCGTCGCCTGAAGGCCCTGCATGTCCGCTCCGGCGCAGAATCCGCGGCCGGCGCCGGTCAGGACGATGCCGACGACGCGGTCGTCGCTCTCGGCGGCCGCCATCGCGTGCTTCATCTCCGCCATCATGCTGCCGGTGATCGCGTTCAGCTGCTCCGGGCGGTTCAGGGTGATCGTGGCGATCGGATCGTCCACGTCGTACTTGATGAGTTCGTACTCGGTCATTCGCTTGGCCTCCAGCCGCTGTTGAGAGTGAGCGGCCGAGACTAGCAGCGTGCGCCGCGGCGCTAACATGGAGCCCGTGCTGCGACCCCGAACACCGCGAGGAACACGAACCACCGACGGGAGGCTCGCCCTCGCCGCCGCCGCTTTCCTCCTCGCCTGCGCCGGCGCGGAGCCTGTGTCCGAGCCCCGGCCGGTCGCGCCGCCCGGCACGTCGGACCGGCTGGACATCGTCGACCGCGCGATCGAGCACCACGGCGGCGAGCTGTTCGAGCATTCGCGGGTCAGGCTGACGGTGGCTTCACGTTCCGGGAGCTTCGACGTCGACTCGACGACGGACGGCGACCGCTTCGAGTACGTCATCCGGGCCTCCGCCGGAGACGACCAGCGCGAGTACCGGCGCGACAACGCGGCTCTGGAGGTGACCGAAAGCGGCGAATCGATGGACATGGACGAGAGAGAGCAGGTGCGCGCGGAGAGCTACGTCAACCAGCGCATGTACTTCCTCTTCCTGCCCTACAAGCTGAACGACCCCGGCACCTTCAAGGAAGACCAGGGGCTGGAGGAATGGAACGGGCGGCAACTGCACCGGGTCCGCGTGACTTTCGAGCCCGATTCGAGCGCCGGCGCGGACAGCGCGTACATCTACTGGTTCGATCCGGAAACCGCCCGCCTCGAGCAGTTCGCCTACGACTACAGCGCGGGCACCGGGCTCCGCTTCCGCACCCTCCGGAACTACCGCCGCATCGGCGGCCTGCTGTTCTACGACGCGGACAACTACGGCCTGAACACTCCGGACGGAGGACTGACCGTCGACGACATCACGCCGGCGTACGTCGAGGAGGAACTGCCTCTCGTCTCGCGGGTCGAGCTCCGCGACGTCGACGTGGAGAGCCTCGCCCAATGAAGGTCGGACTCGTGAAGAGCGGAGTCGCAGCCTCCGCTCTCGCCGGGTTCGCGGCCTGCATGCTGGCCGTGGCCTGCGAGCCGCCCGAACTCGAAGAGCCAGAACCGGCGTTCGACCCGCAAACGGTTGCCGCGGCGGTGCTCGACGTGCTCGACACGCAGGTGGAGGCCTGGAACGGCGGCGACATCGAGGGCTTCATGGCGAGCTACCTGCGAAGCGAGGAGCTGCGCTTCACTTCGGGCAACGAGGTCCGCCGCGGCTGGAGGCAGACTCTCGAACGCTACCGCCAGACCTACCCCGACCGCGCAGCGATGGGCACGCTGGCCTTCGATCAACTGGACGTCCGGGTGCTCTCCGAGCACGCCGCACAGGTCTTCGGCCGCTTTCGGCTGACGAGGGAATCCGACGAACCGACGGGCCTGTTCACGTTGCTCGTGGAACGGCACGGAGAGCGGTGGCTGATCGTCACCGATCACACCTCCAGCTAGCCAGGGCACCGCCGCGACGGGCAGCGGCGGGCACGAAGATGAGACGATGAGAGAACCGAGCGTCATCCTGATGGGCGTGGCCCTGTTGCTGCTGCTGGGAGCCGTCTGCTTCGCGCTGGAGCTGCCCCGGATCGAGGCGGCGATCGAGGCGAGCACTGCCGCGGCGCTCGCGGATGTCGGCGTGCGCGGTCTCCGCATCGAATCGGACGGCCGCGACGTCACGCTCAACGGCACGATCGCCTTCGCCGAGATCGGGATCGAGGCGGCGCGGCGCGCGGCGGACGAGCCCGGAGTGCGAAGCGTCGACAACCGCCTGGTGATGGCGGGCGAGCCAAGCTTCGAGTTCGGCCTTGACGGCGATATCTGGCTGCTGGCCGGGCGCTTGCCGACCCCCGAGAGCCGGCAGGAGCTGTTCGACGCGGCCGCAGCGATCATGGGTCAGGGCAACGTGATCGACGAAACCGAAGTCGATGCGGCCGTCACCGAGCCGCCCTGGATCCCGACTCTTCCGAGGCTGATTCAGCTCCTGAGACAGGTGGACGGTGGACCCGGTCTGAGGCTGCGTGACGGAACGTTGAGCCTGACCGGCCACACTTCGAGCGAAGGCATGAGGGACCGCCTCGAGTTCGATGTGGGCGCGATTGCGGAAGCGGCCGAAACCGGCTGGACGATCGCCAACGAGATGGCGGTCGCTCCCGTCGCGGTGAACAGAGTGGCCCAGAACCGGATCCGGCGCCTGCTGGGGGAGCAGCCGATCGCGTTCCAGGGGCGTACGGATGCGCTTACCGGGGACGCGCGGGCCGCCATCGCCGGCATTGGCGAACTGCTCGACGCATTCTCGGACACACGGATCGAGATCCTCGTCCGCGCGGCTAACGGTGGCGACTCCGAAGGCGACCGTCGGCTCAGCATGGCGCAGGCCGAGTCCATCCGCGAAGTCCTCTCCGCGAGCGTCCATCCCGACCGCCTGCTGGCCTTCGGCTACGGCAGCGACCGGCCGGCCGACGAAGACGGCGCGGGCGGGAGTCAAGGGGTCGAGTTCCGGGTTCTCCACCGCCCCTGAAGCAGGATTCGCATGCTCTACGTCCTGTTCGAGATCTGGATCTGGGTGGTTGCCGCGGGCCTGGTCGGCGCCATGTTCGGCTGGTGGCTCCGCAGCATGCGGGCCCGTCGCCAGGTCGCCCGGGAAGCGTTGCTCTGGCAACGCCGGATCGAACGCCTGAGGAAACTCACCAGGAGCCTGCGGCAGACCACGGAGGCCGACACGGACGGCGACTGACCGCGGTATCAGTCGCCGCCGGTCCGAAGATCGAGCTGCGACGGCGCCACCTCCACGCCCGCCAGGTGCTGGAGCGCGCGAGCCGTGACTTCCGCCAGCGCCGCCGGCTGCGCCGCCGCGATGTCCCACTGCTCGCCCGCGTCGACCGACAGGTCGTAGAGCAGCGGCGGGTCGTGCTCCATCCGTTCACCACCGAGCCCGTACTCGCCCCTCGTGATGAAGTGCGCCTTGTAGTTGCCGACCCGGTAGGCGTGGAGCTCGCTGCCGCGGTAGAACGGCATCTCGTCGCGTGGCCCCTCCCCATCGCCGCGAAGCACCGGGGCGAGATCCAGACTGTCCATCGGCCTGTCGTCCGGCATGGCGCCGTCGGAAAGCGAGAGGAAGGTCGCGAGCAGATCGCTGGTCGACCCGATTTCGTCCGTGACCACGGACGGAGCGATCGTTCCGGGCCACCAGAACAGCCCCGGCACGCGCATGCCGCCCTCCCAGGTCATCCCCTTGCCTTCGCGAAACGGGCCGGCCAGGCCGCCCTGCGTGCGAAACGCGGTCCACGGGCCGTTGTCGCTGCTGAAGAAGACCACCGTGTTCTCCGCCAGCCCCTCCTCCTCGAGCGTGTCGAGGATCCGGCCCACGCTCCAGTCGATCTCCTCGATCACGTCGCCGTAGAGCCCCGCGCCGCTATGGCCCTCGAAGTCGGGCGCCCGGAACAGCGGCACGTGGGGCATGCTGTGCGGCACGTAGACGAAGAACGGCACGTCCCGGTGCGCGCGGATGAAGTCCACCGCCTCCTCGGCGTAGCGCTTCGTGATCGTCGTCTGGTCCGCCGGCTGCTCCAGTGTCTCGGTGACGATCTCGCCGGCCGCGTCGCGCTCCGAGCGGATCAGGGGCACGTCCCAGTACTCGATCTTCGGATCGAGGAACGCGGCGCGACGCTCCTCGCGCGGGAGGGTCGACATCATGTCGTTCGAGTACGGAATGCCGAACCAGTAGTCGAAACCGTGCCGGGTCGGCAGGTACCGCGGCCGGTCGCCCAGGTGCCACTTGCCGAACATTCCCGTCGCGTAGCCGAGATCCGTGAGCGCCTCGGCGATCGTGATCTCCTCATCCTGGATCCCGCCCACGAAGTCCGGGAACAGGACCCGGACCCGGTCGCCGTAGAGGCCGTTTCGCACCGCCAACCGCCCGGTCAGCAAGCCCGCCCGACTCGGCGAGCAGACGGAGGCGGTCACGTAGAAATTCGTCCAGCGCTGACCTTCGGCCGCCATCCGGTCGAGGTGCGGCGTGCGGATCACGGGCGCGCCGTAGCTGCCGAGGTCGCCCCAACCCAGGTCGTCGGCGAAGACGATGACGAAGTTCGGGGGGCGGTCCGGAGACGACGATTCCGGAGATCCCTGAGCACATGCAGCGAGGACCGCGGCCAGCAGGAGAGCGAGGCGGGCTGTTCTTGGCATGCGGCGAGTGTAGGTGACAACGCTGGTTCAGGTCCGCTTGGCGGCGGCGCCGAATGCCGGCCAGAGGGTGAAAAGTCCGACAGGGGGCTCAAGTGGAGACAGTAGGATCGCCAACTTCCGCCAAACCGACCAACCCGAGACCGCCCATGCCCCAACCCAGAATCGACGAAGCCCGCGCCCTCGACCATCTGATGGACCTGCTGGCCATCGAGGGCCTGAGCGGCCGCGAGGGCAAGGTCGCGGCGGCCGTGCAGGAGAAACTGCTGGCCGCGGGTTGCGAGGCGTCCTGGATCGGCCACGACGCCGCGAACGAGCGGATTCCCGGCAACTACGAGGTCGGCAACCTGATCGTCGACCTGCCAGGCACGAGGCCCGGGCCGCGACGGCTGTTCATGGGGCACATGGACACGGTGCCCCTCTGCCGGGGCGCGGTGCCGGTGCGCCTGAACGGACGGATCGAGGCGGAAGGCGACACGGCGCTCGGCGGCGACAACCGGACCTCGATCGGCGCTCTCGTGACGATGGTCGAGACCCTGCTCGCTCAGGACGTTCCCCGGCCGCCGATCACGGTGCTGATGACGGTCGGCGAGGAGGTCGGCCTGTGGGGCGCGCGGACCGTGGAGCTCGAGCGCCTCGGGAACCCGGAGATGGGCTTCAACATCGACTCCGGCGCGCCGCACGTGGTGATCATCGGCGCCACCGGCGCCGACCGCTGGCAGGTCGACATCCACGGCAAGTCCTCGCACGCGGGCGTTCATCCCGAGCACGGGGTTTCCGCGGCGCTGATCGCCTCGCGCGCGGTGGCCGACGTGGCCGCCCGGGGCTTCTTCGGGAAGATCGAGCTGGCGGCCGGCAGCGGCACCTCGAACGTCGGCCGCATGGCGGGCGGCGAGGCCAGCAACCAGGTGACGGACCATGTCTTCGTCTCCGGCGAATCGCGCAGCCACGACAAGGCGTTCCTGGCGCAGATCACGGCCGCCTGGCGCGACGCCTTCGAGCAGGCGGCACGGAGCGTCACGAGTTTCGACGGCCAGTGCGGCCGCGTCGACTTCCGGGCCGAAACCGACTACGAGGCATTCGAGATGCCGAAGGACTCACCGCCCGTGAAGCTCGCCGCGGAACGGGTCCGGGCGCTTCTCGGCATGGAAGCCGGGTACCTCGTCGCCAACGGCGGCCTCGACGCGAACTACCTGAACGCCAAGGGCCTGCCGACGGTGACCCTGGGCGCGGGCCAGCACAACCCCCACACCGTGGACGAGTACGTCGACGTCAAGGAGTACCTCGACGGCTGCCGGCTGGTCACGGGCATCGCCGCGGCCTGAGCCCGGAACCGTCCTCTCGTCCCGCCAGGCCGCAACCACACACAAGACGCAATCATCCCCAAGACAGGGAGGCCCCGAAATGAACACTCGCATGTTGCACGAGAAGGTGATCGTCGTCACCGGCGCAGGCCGCGGCATCGGCCGCGACATCGCGCTGCTCGCCGCTTCCCACGGCGCTTCCGTCGTCGTCAACGACCTCGGCGGGTCCGAGCGCGGCGACGGCGGCGACCAGACGCCGGCCCAGGCCGTCGCCTCCGAGATCCAGGCTGCCGGCGGACGCGCCGCCGCGAACTACGAGAGCGTCGCCGACCACGACGGCGCCGGGCGGATCGTCGAGCAGGCGCTGGACGAGTTCGGCCAGATCGACGGCGTCGTCAACAACGCCGGCATCCTGCGGGACGGCATCTTCCACAAGATGACCGAGAGCGACTGGGACGCCGTGATCGCCGTGCATCTCAAGGGCAGCTTCAACATGGCGCGGGCCGCAGCGCCCCACTACCGCAAGCAGATCGGAGGCGCCTTCGTCCACATGACCTCGACTTCGGGGCTGATCGGCAACTTCGGCCAGGCGAACTACGCCGCCGCCAAGCTCGGCATCGTCGGCCTGTCGAAGTCCCTGGCGCTCGACATGCAGCGCTTCGAGGTGCGCTCGAACTGCATCGCCCCCTTTGCCTGGTCCCGCCTGATCGGCACGATCCCGACCGCCGACCCGGCCCAGGCCGCGCGGGTCGCCAAGATGAAGGAGATGACTCCGGCCCTGGTCGCGCCGCTCGCCGTCTACCTGCTGAGCGATTCGGCGAAGGAGGTCAGCGGCCAGATCTTCGCGGTGCGCAAGAACGAGATCTTCCTGATGAGCCAGCCCCGGCCGGTCCGCTCGGTCCACAACGGCGACGGCTGGACCCCGGAGGCGATCGCCGAGCACGGCATGCCGGCCCTGGCCGGGTCGTTCTTCGACCTGGACCGCACGACCGACGTCTTCACCTGGGATCCGACGTAGGCGACGCTTGGAGGGAGCCGGCCGCTCACTGGGTGCGCCGGCGTCCCCGCCGGCTGCCGCCGCAGGCGGCCAGGTCCACGCGCCGGCCGCAAGGCCGGCATCCTCTTCGCGGCCGGTTCCGTCCAGGCGTCGCCTACAACTGCCACGCCAGCAGCAACTGCACGGCGCTCTCGTCTTCCTCCGTGCCGAGCTTGTTGCTCCAGTACTGGTACTCGATGCCCGCGAACAGCTTGCCGGCATCGCCGCCGAACGCCTTGCCCGCGTCCCAGCGGAACTGGGGCTGGGCGAGGATCGTGCCGCCGGACTCGACGCCGAACTCGTTCGTCACGGCACCGATGTACTCGGCGTGGCCGGTGATCTGGAAGCTCTGCTCGCCGACCGAGAACAGGTACAGCCAGTTCACGTCGAAACAGTAGCTGTCGTCGGTTTTCGGCGCGCCGCCGGCGCCGACGCCGCTGCTGTCGTCGACGTACAGCATCAGGTCCGTGTTCAGGAAGATGAACCCGGACGCCTTCCAGGCCAGACGCAGCCCGGGCAGGTACTTGACCACCTTCGCGTCGCCGGCGGCGTTCAGGCCGGCGATGAAGCCGACGTCGACGAGCGGGCCGCCGCCGACCGTCTTCCCGGTCATCTTGCCGAGGCTCAGCGTCGGGTACCACTCGCCGTAGAAATCCCGCTCGTTCAAGCCGTCGCGGCCCCTGTCGTCGAGATAGTCGATGAAGAAGAAGCTGTCGCCGTACTTCCACTGCGTCGCTTGCTGCAGGGTGAGGACGAAGCTCTCTTCCTCCTGAGCCGAAAACGGGTTCAGAAGCTCGCCGAACTGGAAATGGAACTCCGTCTGCGCGGCCGCCGGAGCGGAGGCCGCGACAAGGGCGGCCAAAGCGACGACGGCGAAACGCCGTCGCCCGACTTCACTCCGCCCGCCGCCGAGCCTCACGCCACCTCGAAGAGCCCCGCGGCGCCCATGCCGCCGCCGATGCACATCGTGACGACCACGTTCTTCGCGCCGCGGCGCTTGCCCTCGATCAGGGCATGGCCGACCATGCGGGCGCCGCTCATGCCGTAGGGATGGCCGATCGAGATCGCGCCGCCGTTCACGTTCAGCTTGTCGTTCGGGATGCCCAGCCGGTCGCGGCAGTAGATGACCTGGACCGCGAATGCTTCATTGAGCTCCCAGAGGTCGATGTCGTCCACCGTCAGATCGAAGCGCTCGAGCAGCTTGGGAACGGCGAAGACAGGGCCGATCCCCATCTCGTCCGGCTCGCAGCCGGCAACCGCCATGCCCTTGTAGATGCCAAGCGGCTCGAGGCCGCGCTGCTCCGCCACCTTCGAGTCCATGACCACGCACGCCGACGCACCGTCGGAGAGCTGGCTGGCGTTGCCGGCTGTGATCGTGCCGTTCTCCCTCACTGGCTTGAGCCCGGAGAGACCCTCGATCGTCGTGGTGGGCCGGTTGCCCTCGTCCTGGCTCAGTTCGACCTCGCCGAAGCTGATGTCGCCGGTGGCCTTGTCGAGGATCATCTTGGTCGCGTTCATCGTGATGATCTCGTCGTCGAACGCGCCAGACTCTTGCCCGGCGGCGGTCCGCTGCTGGCTCTGCAGGCCGTACTCGTCCTGCTGTTCACGCGTGACGTTGTAGCGCTTCGCCACCACCTCGGCGGTGTCGATCATCGGCATGTGAAGATCCGGCTTGTTGTCCCGGATCCACGGATCGGGCGCGCGGAAGCCGTTCATCTTGTCGTTCTGCACCAGGCTGATCGAGTCGATGCCGCCGGCGACGACGACCGGCGCCCTGTCGACCAGGACCTGCTTGGCGGCAGTCGCGATCGACATCAGGCCGGAGGAGCACTGCCGGTCCATCGTCATTCCCGACACCTCGACGGGCAGGCCGGCGCGAATCGCGCACTGGCGGGCCACGTTGAAGCCCTGGGTGCCCTGCTGCATGGCGCAGCCCATGACGACATCGTCGACCTCGCCCTTCTCGACTCCGGCGCGTTCGATTGCGGCTTCGACCGCCGCGGCGCCCATGGTCGGCGATTCGAGGTTGTTGAAGGCGCCCCGATAGGCCTTGCCGATCGGCGTGCGGGCGGTGGAAACGATGACGGCGTCAGTCATGGAGAAGCTCCTGGCTTGGATGGTTGCTGTGTGGTGAGTCCTGTTGGCTGCGGGAGATTATCACCTACCGTCCGGTCGGTCGGTCACTCCTCCAGCCAGGCATTGAAGGACGGCTTTCGCTTCTCGCGGAAGGCGGCCACGCCCTCGCGAGAGTCCGGATGATGGTCGCCCATCGGCGTCCGGGCGGCGATGTCCTCGAGCGACTGTTCCCAGGTCTGGTCGGCGGCGTTGTAGAGGCTGCGCTTGAGTAGTCGCATCGCCACCTGCGGTCCGTTCGCCAGTTCGCGAGCCAGGTCCACGGCCCGCGGCATCAGCTGGTCGGGCTCCACGACTTCGTGGACGAGCCCGAGCTCCAGCGCCTCCGCCGCGCCAACGAGCTTGCTGCGCATCAGGAAGTCCATCGTCTTCGGCAGCCCCATCATCTGCAGCAGCAGGTAGTGGCCGCCTTCGTCCGGCAGAAGCCCGAAGCGGAGCGTGCCGCTGCCCATGCGCGCCGCGCTCGAGGCGATCCGGAAATCGCAACTGAGCGCCAGCGAGAAGCCGGTCTGGACCGCGACGCCGTTCATCGCCGCGACCGTCAGCTTGTCCATGCCACGGATCGCCGTGTTGATGGGCTGGGAGATCTTGCGCAGGCCGTTGATCGTGCCGAGCACGTTGTCGTGGCCACGGTGAATGTCGGGCACCAGCGCCTCGCCGCGCCGGCCCTTGTCCTGGCCGCTGATGTCGTCACCGGCCGAAAACGCCCTGCCGCTGCCCACAAACAGCACGACCCGGACCGAGTCCTCCATCGCGGCCTGGGTGAGCGTCTCCAGCAGGTCCCGCTTCATCGGCGCGTCCATGCCGTTGAGACGATCCGGCCGGTTGAAGGTGATGACCAGGATCCCCGGATCCTCGGTGGACACCTCGAAGCCCCTGAACTCGCCCGTCTGGATCATGCCTGCCGCTCCTTCCTGGGTGGTCGTTGTTCGATGACGGCCGGTGATTGTGGCACAGCGCTGTGCTACGTTGCGCCCACCTTCAACACGCACTTCGCGGAGCCGCTCTACCTCTGCGACGGGAGACACATCAAGGATGAAACGGTTCATCATCGGCCTGTCGGCCTCCATCCTGGTTGCCTGCCTTGCGCAGGCGGCCCTGTCCGCATCCGGCACCATCGCCGCGGGCAAGGGGATCAACCCCAGGGACGCCTACACCATGGGCAAGGCGCTCACCTTCCAGAAGCTCGTCTGCCCCTCCTGCCCCCTCGAGAAGCGAGACCTCGATCGGGATCGCGCCCTGAGCCTGAAGAACAGCCTTGAAGCTCGGGACGAAGCTGCCAAGCCCGGCACCGAGGACGACGAGCACATCAACGTGCTCTGCCCCGGCGCCGGCGAAGCCGCGTGCGCGGAAGCACCGGACGAGCAGGAACTCGTTCACTTCTATCTGACCCGCCGCTACAAGCTGTAGCCCGAACATGACGATGAACAGACGTTCCCTGAGTCCGCTCCTTCTGACGGCGGTTGCCGTCCTCGTCTGCACGGCGCCGCCGCTGGTCGCCGAAGGCTCCCCCTGGCTGCCCGCGCCCGGATCGGGCACGATCACGTTCTCCTACGTCTCCCAGGAGGCGACCGACTACGAGCGCTCCGAGCGCTGGCGAAGCATGGCCGGCGCCGACTCGACGACCATCCAGCTCGCCGGCACGCTCGGCCTCGACACCGTCTGGATCAACGGGACGTACGGCATCTCCGACGCCCTCGCGCTCGACTTCCAGATCGGCACGTCGGACAGCCAGTACCCCGGGGGCGGCCCCAAGCACCCGGACAAGGATGACCTGAGCGGGCTCCAGGACGCGAGAGCCGGCCTGACCTGGCGGTTCCGGGACGAAGTCGTGACTTCGGGCCCCAGCATGGCGCTGCGCTTCGGCGCCATCCTGGCCGGCGACTACGACACCGGCTACATCAACTCCCTGGGCGACGGCGGCAACGGCGCCGAGGTCTCTCTGCTGATCGGCAAGTACGTCGGCGAGCGGGGCGTCCTTTCCGCCGAGGTCGGCTACCGCTACCGCAGCGACGACATTCCGGAGGACATCATCCTGAATCTCTCGGCCGGCGTCCTGGTCGGAGAACGAGTCGGCCTGAGCGTCGGCTACCGGATGACCGACGGCGGTTCGGGGCTGGACATCGGCGTTCCGCCCTTTTCACCGGCCCGCTTCCCGGAGCTTCAGGAAGACATCGACCTTCTCTACGGCACGGTGAACATCGGCCTCACGGGCAGCGCGAGCCTCGCGTTGACCTATGGCGACGTGATCGGCGGCCGCAACACCCCGAACTCCCAGGTCCTCGGCCTCAGCATCGGCTTCACCTTCGGCGGCGGCGGGTTCTGACCTGAGCTGGCCGGGTTCTGGTCGCGCACTGGGTGCGCCGGCGTCCCCGCCGGCATCCGCCGCAGGCGGCCAGGATCGACGCGGCCATGTCCGGCCAGCTCAGGGCGCGTTCAGGCTCCAGTCGTACTCGTAGTCGATCGAACCCGCGAACCCCTCGAGACGCGCGGCGAGTTCTTCGCCCGCGTACTCGATGAGGTGGGCGACAACGGACTCCTCCGTGTTGCCGAAGTCCTCGGTGTACCAGTCGTAGATGCTCGAGATGACGATGAAGTCCTCGTCCACGAAGTCGACGCCGCGCGGGTTGTTCACGTAGTCGTGCGCACCCTGCTCGAGCAGGTCCTCCGTGTTGGCCGCGGTGAACGCCGTGGCGAGCAGATGGGGACAACCGTACGCGGCGCAGTTCACCGCGTAGTGGATCCGCTTGTCGCGCCAGAGGGGACGCAGGATGCCGTGCTCGATGTCGTCCAGGCTCAGATCCCGGCCGTTCACTTGCGCGTGCGGGTCCTGCCACGGGCCGGTGTTCGGAATGACGCCCTCGTGAATCTCCTTGATGGAATCCACCGGGTACTCGGAAAGCACCACCTGGACCGTGAGCGCGTTGTAGAGGTTGATCCAGTACGCCATCTGCTCAGCCCGTGAGTAGACGCTCGGATCGAGCCCCTGCAGGTAGTCGAGATAGTCGCCCAGCTTCGCGGTGTCGGCGGCGCTGGCCGAGATCACCGCGTAGTCGAACAGGTTGACTCCCATGTCGTCGGTGCCGACGTAGGCGTCCAGGATCTCCTGCCAGGGACCGTGATCGAGCGTCTCGCTACTCATCTCGTCACTGACGTCCCACCCCGCGATCTCCTTCGACTCCGGAGCTCCACAGGCCAGCGCGATCGCCATCGCGGCCGCGACACCCATCAACTTGCGACTCGTCATTCCACTTCCTTTCGCATCCCTCTGCGCCGATACACGATGAAATCGATCGCGAGCGCCAGTCCGATCAGACCGAACTCCAGCCCCCGGCCCCAGACCGGCTGCTCGTAGGGTTGCAACGTGTAGTCGGGCAGGTTGAGCCCGGTGATGTAGCTGAACAGGACCGCAACCGATGCCGTCCACGCCCAGACGCTCGGAAAGACTACCGCGAAGGGCAACAGCCAGAGCAGGTACCACGGGTTGATCACCGGCGACAGCACCAGCAGAACGCCGAACAGCCAGTCGCCTCGCGGAATCTCCCGGTTCCCGCCGCGGACGTAGTGAAGGACGTAGGCGACCCAGAGTACGGCGAACAGCAGCCCGACGACGACCCGCGCCGCGGACGGCGCAACCACCGTCTTGAGCAACGCGAACACCGCCGAGTTGAACTCCCAGTCGCGCGCGAAGACCCCGAGCGACAACAGATCCGTGCCTCCACCGATCGCGAACGGCAAGTACATCGCCGCCACGGTGCCGACAAACAGGGCCCAGTGCTTCGGCCGCGCGCGGACAAGAACCAGGGGCGCCAGCACCAGGGCGAAGGTCTTCGTCGCGACGGCCAGCCCAAGAAGAGCGGCCGCCGTCCAGAACCGGCGTTCCCGCGCGAGGACGATCCCGGCCAGCAGCAAACACACGCCGACCCCGTCCGGGTGGGCGGTAAAGGCGATCTCCTTGACCACCAGGGGACACCAGGCGTAGAGGAGGACGCGGCGCGCCGGGGCCAGACGGAGCAGGAGGACGACGACGGCCAGATCGACAGCGATCAGGATCGCCTGCAGCACGGCAACGCTCGCCGGCTTGATCCAGTACGCGACGAGGAAGACAAGCTGCGTGACCGGCGCGTAGATCGTCGGCAGCTCCGGGTAGTTGACGCCGTCCAGGACGCCCTGGAACAACACCGGCACCGCCGGATCGACGAAGAACTCCTCCGGCGCGGCGCCGTACGGCGTCCCCGCAGTGGCGAACCGGAATCCGTCCCAGAGGTAGCGGTAGAAGTCGTCCTCGTAGAACGGACCGCCGACGAGCCCCACGAGGCGAAAGGCGACCGCCCAGAACAGCAGCCGCGGGACGGGAAAGGGCTCCGCCGTCCCGCGGAAGTGAAAGAAAAGGCCGAAGACCGGCAGACCCGTCCAGGCAACGAGGACAAGGAACGCCCGCAGATCGGGCTCGCCGGTTTGCCGCGCCAGGAACGCCAGTGCGGCGTATCCCAGGACGCACCAGAGGCCAACGGCATCTACAGTTCTTCTAGAGGCCAACCCACTCCGTCCAGCCGGATCCGCGATGGCCGAAGTCGAAGACCTCCGGGTGCAGCAACTCGGCCAGGATCTCCGCCGACTCGACGACCCGCGGCCCCGGCCGGTTGAAGTACTGGTTGCCGTCGGTCAGGAAGACGCGGCCGCTCCGCACCGCGGAGAGATCGGACCAGCCGGGCCGAGCCGCCAGGGGCGGCATCTCGACCGCGGTACGCGGGATGTCGAAGCCGCAGGGCATGACCGCAATCACGTCGGGATCGGCCTCGATCACCCGCTCGAACTCGAAGTAGCCCGAGTGCTTTCCGGCCTCGCCGAGAATCACCTTGCCCCCGGCGATCTCCACGAGCTCCGGCACCCAGTTCTCGGCGTTCATCAACGGGTCGATCCACTCGATGCAGGCGATCGTGGGCCGTTCGCCAAGCCCACTCGAGCGCTCGCGGATCGCGTCGAGGCGGGCCGTCAGCCCGGCGTTCAGCCGCTCCGCCCGCTCCCGGCGACCGAGCGTCCCGGCAACCGTGCGGATGTCGTCGAACACGTCACCGAGAGCCATCGGCTCGAGCGACACGATACGCGGCTCGGACGCCACGAGCTCGCACACCGCCTGCTCCACGTCCTTCAGGCTGACCGCGCACACCTCGCACTGGGTCTGGGTCACGATCACGGTCGGCGCGAGTTCGTCCAGAAGCTTCGCGTCGACGCGGTAGACAGAGAGGGCGTCCGCCACGATCGCGCGCACCTGATCGTCGATCGCGCGGCTCGATCCGTCGACGTTGACCTTCGACGAAGAGCACACCGGCAGCTTCTCCACCGACAGCGGAAAGTCGCACTCGTGCGACCGGCCAACCATGCAGTCCTCGAAGCCGAGCGCGCACACGATCTCGGTAGCGCTGGCGATCAGCGAGACGATCCGGGGCTGGCTCATCCTGAGGCTGCCCGCGCCGGAATCGGGCGGACCGCGGGCAGCAGATCGCAGAAGCCAAAGCCGTCCCGCTCCGCCACTTCGCCTAGATCGACCGCGATCGGCCGGTCGAAGATCGGTCCGTCGAACACGAAGGTGTGGAACTCGCCGTTCTCCCCGCACGGGTCGACGCCGGTTGGAAGATCGGCGAGGAAGGCGTCGTCGAAGGCGCGTCCCGCGAACGAGACGGGCAGAACCGCCGGGTTGACGCAGACGGTGAGCGCGCGAAAGCCGTCGCCGATGAACGAGCGTGCCAGCTCGTCCGTGGGCGTGTGCCAGATCGGGAACTCGCACTCGAGGCCCGTTTCCGCGAGCTGGCGGACGCGGTACTCCCGGAGGTCTTCGAGAAAGAGGTCCCCGAACGCGACCCGTCGAATGCCCCGGGCGCTCAGCCGACCGAACGCCTTTCCCATCTCGCGCTCGTACACCACGTTCGACGGCTCGGGAGGCACGATTACCTCGGTCAGCGGAAGGCCGATCGAGTCCGCCTGCTCCCGCAACAACGAACGCCGGACGCCGTGCATGCTGACCCGGTCGAAGGCGTCGGTCACGGTGGTGATCAGCTCCACGACTTGGAAACGGCCCTGCCGGCGCAGTTCCTGGAGGGCCAGACAACTGTCCTTGCCGCCGCTGAAGCAGAGTGCGATCGGTTCCGGCATGGCAGGTCGAGGCTACCGCCTACCGAGCAGGAGGACCGCCGCCGCGGGCAGCACCGTCACCGACGCCAGCAGGCATGCCGGCAAGCCGATCAGCATGACCGCCGCCATGGTCTCCAGGCCCGGGTGGTCGGTGAACAGCAGGATCGAGAAACTGGCCGTCGTGGTCAGCGTCGTCATCGCGATCGCCCGACCGACCGACAGGGCTGCCCCGCGAATCGGCTGAGCCGGATCGTCCAGGATTCGGTGGACGACGTGGATGCCGTCGTCGATCCCGAGCCCGAAGATCAGCGGCAACACGAGCCACGTCATCACGTTGAAGGGAATGCCGACCCAGCACAGCACGCCCAGGGTGAATGGCGCCGCCGCCAACACCGGCAGCACCGCCAGCAGGACCGAGGCGGGGCGCCGGAAGTCGACGCAGAGGACGACCAGCACGAATCCCAGGATCGAAAGGGCGATCCACGGGATCCACGGCCGATCGCCGATCATCATTCCTTCCACCACCGCCAACAGCCCGCTGGCCCCTGGGTCGATCGCCTGCACGACCTCGCGCTGGCGCCGGGCCAGGGCGCCGTCCGCCTTCGAGTCCGTGGCGTAGGCGTAAACCAGCAACTCCCCGGTCGGTGCGATGAACTTCTCGCGCAGACCGGGCGGCAGCGACTCGACGTCTGGCGGGCCGGCGGCAGCGGCTCGACGGAGCGCTCCTACGGCCAGGGCCCGGGGATCACCCATCCCCCCGGCGACCCCGACCGTCCGTCCCTCGGAGCCGAACACCCGGTGCAGTTCCGCGGCGCGCTCAGCCAGATCGGCCGGCAGAATCGTGCCGAGGCTGACCGTCTCGCTGAACAACGGATGACCGTCCAGCCGGCGCGCGAAGTTCCGGGTCTGCTCGAGACTCTCCGCCGCCAGAATCCACGGCGCGCCATTGGTGCCTAGAACCTCCTGAATCCGGTCGACCATCGCGATGGCAGGGACACCGCGATTCATGATCCGCTCCAGCCTTGTCTCGACCTGCAGCCGCGGCAACCCCGCGAGGGCCGCCGTCACCAGGACACCGCTAACTATGAGGCAACGCACTGGCCATTCAGTCGCCCAACGCACGACGGACGGGAGGCCGGGAACGCGGACCGGTGTCGTCGGCCCGGCCGGGGCCGCGGCCGCGGTTTCGACCCGCCGGCGGTGGCGCTGTTGCCGCAGCACCCACACGCCAGGCAGGATGAGCAGTGTCAGCGGCAGACAGAACAGGAGACCCAGACCGCCCGAGAGACCGAGATGCAGCGCCACCGGGTCCGGCGCGGTCGCCGCGATGAGGAACGCCCCCGCCGTCGTGATGCAACCGGCGACGACGCCGCGGCCGGCGCCGGACAGAGTCCGCCGCAGCGCCTGTTCGAACGAACGACCATGAGCCAGTTCGTCTCTCTGGCGTACGAACAGGTGGACGGCGAAATCGATGCCGAGTCCGAACACGGTGACGCCAAAGAACGTCTCCATCACGGTCAGCTTCCCGGTCAGGAGGCCGACCGCGCCGAGAGCGGCGCCAATCGCGAGGATCAGAACCGCGGCCACCGACAGCATGCCGCCCGGGCGCTTCTCCACGATCCGGAAGAGAAGCAACACGAGCACGAGGCTGATCGGCGTCAGGCGCTTGATCGCACCCAACGTCTGCTCCTGGTCGCCCGCCGACAGCGCCGGCAGACCCGAGAAGCCCGCCGACACCCCGGAACCGGCCAGCGCGTTCCCGATGGCGGCTTCGATCTCGAAGAACGGGCTCTCGCCCACCTCTTCCGCCAGTGGGTCCTTCGCCATCTTGATCTCGACCAGTCGGGCGCCGGACACACCGGCCACGGAAGCGCGTAGCGCCAGCGCCGAGGCCAGGAACTCCGCCGTGTTCTCCACGTCGCCCGGCTGTTCGGCGAGAGCGAGCCAACGGTCGAACAGAGGCCGCTCGACGAGCCACGGCACCTGCTCCGCGAGCCACTCGAGCGGCAGCGGGCGCCGGGCGGCGGCGACCGACGGCAGCGCCGACGCGGCCTCGATCGTGCGATCGACGGCCTCATCGAGTCGCTCCTCCTCACCCTCGAGCAACACCAGGAGCAGACCGCCGAGTTCGTACTGCTCGGACATCTCGAAGTAGCGGCCGACGTGCTCGTTGCCGCGGTTCATGACGCCAGTGAACGTGAGATCGACCGTTGTCGTTGGCAGCAACGCGGCCAGGGCGAGAGCCGGCACAACGGCACACGCGATCGCGCTCCGCGGGGAGCGGATCGTCCAGCGCGCAACCGCGTCGAGTGCTCCTCTCATGCTCATGGACGGCTGCTACAGTCCCGCGCGCCAGTGGCCCTGGAGATGGGGCCCCCAGAACGAGGAGAAGAGATGAAGTTCGGCATCATGTTCGCCAACACCGGCCCGTTCGTCGACGGCCCACCCGCCGCGGGTCTCGCTCAGGCAGCCGAAGCCGCCGGCTTCGATTCGCTATGGACCGTGGAGCACGTCGTCGTCCCGCGCGGCTACGCCTCTCCCTATCCCTACGACGAGAGCGGCAAGATGCCCGGCGGGCGCGAGGACTTCGACATCCCGGATCCGCTCATCTGGCTATCCTACGTGGCGGCAGCGACCAAGAGCATCAAGCTCGCGACCGGCATCCTGATCGTCCCGCAGCGAAATCCGCTGATCACGGCAAAGGCCGTGGCCACGCTCGACAAGCTCTCCGGCGGCCGGGCCGTTCTGGGCGTCGGCGTCGGCTGGCTCGAGGAGGAGTTCGACGCCCTCGGCGTGCCCTTCGCCGGCCGCGGACGCCGCCTGGACGACTACATTCGGGCCTTCCGGGCGCTGTGGACCGAGGACTGCCCCAGCCACGACGGCGAGTTCGTCTCCTTCTCCGACTGCTACAGCCGGCCGCAGCCGGTCCAGGGCTCCGTGCCAATCGTCGTCGGCGGCCACTCGGACCGCGCCGCCCGCCGCGCCGGCGAACTGGGCGACGGCTTCTTCCCTGCTCTCGGCGACGTCGACAAGCTGAAGCACCTGCTCGGCGTCATGCGCGAGAGCGCCGAGGCGGCGGACCGCGACCCGGACGCGATCGAGATCACCGCCAACGGCGGACCGCCGGATCACGTCGCCCGAATGGCCGAACTCGGCGTCTCCCGCGTCATCGTCCCGCCGATGCCGCCGGACAAGCTCGCCCAGTTCGGCGAGAACGTCATTTCGAAGTTCAGCTAGACACCCACTGGGTTCGCCGGCGTCCCCGCCGGCCGGCCGCAGTGATGGACCAACATCTGCGTAGAGAATCTCGCCGCCCGACGCCGTATCTCTGGGTGCGCGGGTCTTCTGACCCGCATCAAGCGCGATGCCGCGAAGCGGCGAGCCCGTGCGGTGGTAACTTCCTCCGCATGATCCACGCTGCCAGCCTCACTCGCCCCCTGCTCACCGCACTCGCGCTGCTGTTCGTCGCGGCCACCCCCAACCTCGCCTCGGAAGACGAAGCCGACGACCCCATCCGCGTCCTCTTCCTCAGCAAGTCCTCCGGCTTCCAGCACTCGGCGATCAAGCGCACCGACGGCCATCCCAGCCACGTCGACACCGTGCTCGCCCAGGTGGCGGCCGACCGCGGCTTCGAGATCACGTCCACCAAGGACGCCGGCCTGATCAACAGGGCGCAACTCGCCAACTTCGACGTCGTCATGTTCTACACGACCGGCGACCTCACCCAGCGCGGCGGCGCCGGCGAGGGCATCTTCCGCGGCGACGGCAATCCGCCGATGAGCGCCGACGGCGTCTCCGACCTGATCGCCTGGATCGAAGCCGGCGGCGGCTTCGTCGGCTTCCACCCCGCGACCGACACCTTCCACGGCGAGAACGACGAGGTCACTCCTTACGTCGGCATGATCGGCGGCGAGTTCACCCACCACGGCAGGCAGTTTCCCGGCATCGTCCGCGTCGCCGACGCTCGCCACCCCACGATGAAGTCCGTCGAAGACGGCTGGAAGATCATGGACGAGTGGTACCTGTTCAAGAACCTCGCCGAGGACAAGCTGCACGTCCTGGCCCTGATGGACCCGGGCGAAGAACGGGCCAAGCAGGAGGTCTACGACATCGCCCCCTACCCCATCGCCTGGTGCCGCGAACTCGGCGGCGGCCGCGTCCTCTACAACGCGATGGGCCACCGCGAGGACGTCTGGGACCACGAGATGTTCCAGGCCTGGGTCGGTGACACGATCGAATGGGCGGCAGGCGAAGGCGAAGCCGCGGCCACGCCGAACTGGGGGGAAGTGGTGCCCTGAGATTCCCTGAGGTCCATCGACTCCGGCACCGAGTCACATGACATGCTCGCCGTCAACGCCTATGAGGATTCGACCGACCCGCGCCTACTTGGAGCTCATGGGCCTCGCGATGTGGGAATTCGCAAACTATGAGCGCGAGGTCGTACACATCGTCACAACCTTGGAAGCCGCGCCACCGTTGCAACCGGGATTCTTGCAGGAGTACAGTGGGCGCAAGCCCGTGACTGCCGGGGTTGTAGCCAGGAGATTGAAAGCCGCAATTGAGACATACGATGGCAGTCCGTCTGGAAAGACACTAGTGGCCTGCCTGGCAAGCTTCGAAGCGCTCACGAAGAAACGCAACTCTCTAATGCACGCTCAGCCGCAAATGGAGCTCGACGGTTCAATGAAGCTGCACTACTACGGCTCGCCCGCCCGGAGGCGTGGAACAGAAGTCGTGAAGGCAGAGGTGCCATACACCATCTGGGAGTATGAAGACATCACTGGCTTCGTTCGGGAGGTGAACGTAGCGATACTCGCGGCCAAAGAGCCGTTGGGCCGGTTGCGGTCAAACGCTGACTAGAGCTGTAGCTGGCTACTAATCCGCTCAGTCGCGCGTGTAGGTTCCTTTCTGCTTGGCGAGCTCCTCTCGCCACACCTTCTTCCAATCCCAAACGGCACTCTTGACGGTCTTCAACTCACCGCCTTCGCTCACCAGCCGGTCCTCTCCAGGCACCACGGTCACGGCACCTGTCCCCGCATCGATATGCGGTCCTGGGCGCGAGGCCAAGGTATCGACAAACGCCCTCTTGCACTCATTGTGGTCGATGAAGCGCCTGAGTTCGTTGGCCCTAATGGGGCACGGGGGTTCCAAGGACACCGGTGCCAGGGCTTCCTCGTCTGAGCCGATATGACATGTCGCGCTAGAGCCATCCAGGAACGTTAGCGTGCAGTACTCGTCGGCATCACGCCATTTGTAGTCGGCTCGCAGCGTCCAACCCTTGTGGGGTCCACCCAAGGCCTCGGCCCACTCCTTGTACCGTTCCTCCTCAGCCGCCGAGTGCACCTCGTGCGAGTCGGTCGATCCAAGGAGGTCAACGAACGTCTGCGCCGCCGAAATCGGCTCCAACGAAAGCGGCTCGCCACGCGCCATGCCCGTTACACGGTCGAGCACGCCACCGAGCCATCGAGCGCTACGAACCGACACTTCTACGAGGATTCGCTTTACTCTCGTCCAATGTCGTAGGAGGAACCCCAGAGCGGTCACCGCAAAGCGGATGACTAGAACAGTCGTGCTCGGCTCAACCATCGGTGTGCCCGTCTCTTCCAGGGGTCGGTCATCAAAAAGCGTCTTGGCGAACGGGTCGTCGGCAAGCGGCTGACCATCGCCGAAGACGCAGCGGCGGTAGAGGTAGGCCGGCGAGAAGTCGAATGATGTCATCCGATCTTCGGGATCAACAGGAGGCCAAGCGATCGTACCGCCTTCAGCGTCTACACGAACGTTTCGGAACTGCTCCGGCCGCCTCAGCTCCCGAATGACACGGCCGTCCAGACGCGTGACCTCACGGGTCATATCAAGCATCCCGGACCTTCCGTCAGAGAACTTCACTCTCAGTCTGTAACCGCCGATGTGGTCGACAGCCACTGGAATAGGCTGCATATCCGGGTAGGCAGGAAGCTCTCTGGAGCTGAGCGGTTTGTAGTGGACTGACATCACTGCTTCTCGCCTGAGCCCTCACGTTCCCTTTGGGAGCGACGCAGCTCCTTCCAAGCTGCCAACGTCTCCTCCCTGTTGTTGTCGATCCAAGCCCTGACTCGGCGGACATGCGAGTGTCCCAGGTGCCACTTCGCGTCCATGACTTGCCCAGTAGCGATCAAGAAGCGTGTCTCCGAGCCTTGAAACCGCACATGTAAGTGAGGCTCTTCCCCATCTTCGCGGTAGTGCAGATAGAGGCCAAGCGGGCCCAACGTCTCGATGCGAGGCATGTTCTGAAGAGAGGGTGCAGAAGCTCGCCCGGGACCTTTACCGGGCTCGCGATCAGTGGAGCGCGCACCCCTCCATGCCACGCACCGCCATGTCGATCAGCCTGATGCTATCCCAGTTCCCGCCGTCGTGGCGCCCCTTGGAGGCTTGGGACCCAGCAGTCCATCGTCACTGAGCACGAGCGCGGCTCAGAGACTGACTCGGCTCTCCACATCACCGGCCAACAGGCAGTTCATGTACGCCAGCACGAGGTCCCGGCTCCGGTAGCGGTCGAACTCGGACTCGTCCTGCCGCTGTACGATCGGGAAGGTCCCCAGCACGTACTCCGCGTCTTCCCGGGACAGGCCGTAGAGCAGGAAGTAGAGAGCATCCAGCCTGGCCCGCAGATGTCGGCGCTCCTCCTGGTCCCAGGAAGAAGGAGGCCGTTCGCAGCCGAGGTCACGTGCAAGCGGCTCCATGTCGTGCGAGGTGTAGGTGAGACGCAGGATGTGGTCTCGGACAATCTCCAGAGCGGTACGTTCCCCGAACCGGCGCACGTAGCTCTCAGCCGTGATCACCGGCAACTGCTCCACGATGAACCAGTTCAGATGCTGTCCTTGGACCTTCTGCCGGGCAACGAAGGAGGTATTGCCGAAAGTTGTGGATTGGCGAGTTGATCAGGCGGCGTTCCTGACCT
>JAPOXA010000049.1 GCA_026707325.1 Acidobacteriota bacterium
CCTCGAAGCCCATCTGTTCCGCCAGTTCCACCGCGAGTTCCGGCTCCAGGAGATGGTTCACGGTCGCCATCAGGCCCCGGTCGAACAGCATCTTCAGCAGGTCCTTCGCCTTGACGCCCATCTTCTCGGCCAGGTCGCGAACTTGCAGCCCCTCCGAGATCGTGATCGTGCCCCGTTCGCTTCCGTCCTCGACCGCGGCTGCGGCGGCCTTCTGCCGGTCTTCCTGGCGCTCGCGGCGGGTGCGCAGGTCGACCTGGGGCGGTGCCGACTCCGGCTCGGCGCGGGCCTCGATCGTCGGTGGCGTCTCCACGGAAGGCGGCGGTTGCACGGTCTCCACTGCCGGTGTGGAGGCGGGATCGGTCTTCGGAGTTCCGGCCGGGGCCGATGTCGCGGGGGGCGCCTCGGCGGGTTGGGCGGGCGCCCGCGCTGCCGCGGCTGCTTCCTCCGCAGCGATTTCCTTCGCAGCGAGTTCCTCCGGAGTAGGCGGTTTCGGCTTGGGCTCCGTGGGCGTCAGGGTGCGGATCGTCTGCTTGTGGACGATCGAACGGCGGCGGTTCGGACGCATCGGACCCGCAGGCGGCCGGAGGCTCGAGATGGGCCGGCGTCGGGGTGCCGGCGGCGGCGCCGCGCGATCGCGGAGAATGACTTCGCGCTGGGGGCCGGCGATCTTCTTGCCCTCGAGCAGGGCCTTGATGATGTCCGTGTCGATCATGGCGTCTTCTCCCTCGACGCGCACACCGATCGAACGGAACTTGAAAAGCAAGTCCTGTTCGGCCACGTTCATCCGCTTGGCCAGGTCCTGCAGCCGGATTTTGCCCATGAAGTCCTCGGTCCTCCCCCAAAGTCTCTATTGACCCGTCTCGATTGACTCGCTCGTCCTTACCCGGCGAGCCTAGGCTTGGCCGTTCTCCGAATCGTCGCCGCTCGCCGGCGCCTCTTGCCCGGACTCCTCCGCGGCGGCGCCGGACTCCTCCTCAAACACGCGGGTGAGCGCCGCCATGAAGTCCTCTTCCTCCACCGCGGCGCCTTCGCTGTCCGGCGCGGCCATGGCGTCCTCCGGCGAGGCCTGCGCCGCGGCCCAGTCGACGATCGAGACGGCCACCGCTTCATCGACCCCGGGCACCATCCTGAGAGCCTCCGAACCGGCGCTCTGCAGGGCTTCGAGCTCGCCGAAGCCGGCCCCTTCAAGCGCCGCGGCCAGGTCCTCGTCGACTCCGTCGATCTCGGTGAGGTCGAGTTTGTCTCCGCCGATGTCGACGTTGAGCATCCTGGCCAGGGCGTCCGCGACCTCGTCCTTGACGTCCGACTCGCTCTTGATGTCGATGCGCGCTCCGATCAGCTCGCTGGCGAGGCGCACGTTCTGGCCTCGCTTGCCGATCGCCAGGGAGAGCTGCTCGTCCTCGACGATCACGTCGAGGTGCGGCGTCGCGCCCTCGTGGGTCACCGAGACCCGAGTGATCCGGGCCGGCGCGAGAGCGCTCTGCGCGAACGTCACCTGGTCCTCCGAGAACTCGATGATGTCGATCTTCTCGCCCCGGAGTTCGCGAATGATCGACTGCACGCGGGAACCCTTCATGCCGACGCAGGCGCCGACCGGATCGACGTCCCGCTCGCGGCTGAGCACCGCTACCTTCGCGCGCTCGCCCGGGGCGCGCACCGCGGTCTTGATGACAACGGTGCCGTCGTAGATCTCCGGCACCTCCATCTCGAACAGCTTGACCAGGAGACGCGGATCGGTTCGCGACATGACCACCTGCGGCCCCTTGGGTTGCTTGTGGACCTCGACGATCACGCCGCGGATGCGCTCGCCCTGGCTGTAGCGCTCATGGCGCGATTGCTCACTCCGGGGAACGATCGCCTCGGTCCGGCCGAGATCGACGATGATGTCGCCCCGCTCGAACCGCCGGACGGTGCCGTTCACGACCTCGCCGACCCGGTGCTCGAACTCGTTGAAGATCTTCTCGCGTTCCGCTTCGCGGATGCGCTGGTAGAGCACCTGCTTGGCCGACTGGGCCGCGATCCGGCCGAGCCCTTCGGTCGAGATGGGGAACTCGATCTCTTCGCCCAGCTCGGCGTCCTCCTTGTGCTCGCGAGCTTCGTCCAGGGTCCACTCGGCGAAGGGATCCTCGACCTCGTCGACCACTGTTCGATAGCTGAAGGCGCTGAACTGACCGGTCTCGCGGTCCATGTAGGAGCGCACGGGTTCCTTGATGTGGTGCTGCTTCTTGGCCGCCGATGCGACCGCGTCCTCGAGGGCCACGATCCACTTGTCCAGGTCGATGTCCTTCTCGTGCGCGACCTGCCTGAGAACCTCGTTGATGTTCACTTCGGGTGTTTGGGTCTGAGCCATATGTGGAATCCCCGGCGTCAGAGTTCGACCAGAAGCCTGGCCTTGTGGATGCTGTCGATGGTGAGGCGCAGCGTGTCGCCGCTGTCGTCCTCGCGGATGAGTGCGATGCCCGGATCGTCGGGACTCAGGCCGAGGAGCTCTCCCCGCACCGTGCGCCGGCGGGTGGTGCCGGCGTCGATGTACGTCACCCGGACGCGGTTGCCGCTGAACTGCTCGTAATCGCGGACTCCGTAGAGTTCCCGATCGAGACCGGGGGAACTGACCTCCAGCACGTATCCCGAGGCCGGTCCGAAGTCCTCCGCGTCGAGGAGGACGGAGGCTTCCCTGGAAACGGACGCACAGAGATCGTGCGTGACGCCGTCACGATGGTCGACCACGAGGCGCAGGCGGCCGCCCCGGAACGCCGCCTCGAGCAGATCGCAACCATGGCTCCCGGCCAGGCGTTCAAGCCGGCGGAGAAGGTCGGTGTCGATTGGGTTTCCCACGTCGCGTCGCGCCCCGTGCGATGACCCGGCAGTCGCCGGCCGGACGGGGGCCCGGAACTCGCGAACAGGCTCGAGAGAGGTCATGTGGCGGCAGAGTCGGTTCTTTGCTGGAAAATTCGTGATCTCTTAGAACAAAAAAGAGCGGGCCGAAGCACCCACTCTCAGCAGCCGACAGCCGGTATTCGGCGGTTTCGCTCTCCGGAGGAGAAGCGCCGGCGGTCGGGTAGTGACTATACAACGGTCGGCTCGGTCCGGCAAGCCGTTACCGGCCGGTCGTGCCAGAATGGCGCGCCTTCAACGGGTGGGCGTGACGGCGGCGGCGGAGTGCTCCAAAGCCGCAAGGACCAGGCGGGCAAGTCGGCCGTGTGCTGGCGGTCAACCGCGTTGGCAGGCGACTTGCAGGTTGTGGCAGCGAGGCGTCGGAGAGGCCGGCGCTCTACGGTTGTATGCTTCAGGCGCCGCCCCGCCGCGGCACCTGCTTCCCCTACCTGAACTGGAACTTGCGAACGATGAACACAAAGAAGCAGATCCTCTTCACCGCCCTGATGGTCGCCGGGGCCCTGGTGTTCGGCATGATCATCGCCGGTGGGCTGAACCTCACCGAACCGACGCGCGCCGAGGAAACGGTCCTGCCTGCCGTGGCGGCGGAGAAGGACGCACGGAACGAGCAGGCGAGACGGGTCGAGCGCCACGCGAGGACCGCGATCGACAGCTTCGCCGATCTGGCGGAGGCGGTTCTGCCGGCGGTCGTGACGGTCAAGGTCGTGCGGATCGAGGAGGCGCCGGAGCTCCGGGGTTTCCAGGACTTCTTCCGGCGCCTTCCGGGACAGCCGGACCCGGAGCAGGAGGAGCAGCGCTTCCCCGGCGCCGGGAGCGGCTTCCTGATCTCCGCCGACGGCTGGATCGTGACGAACAACCACGTGGTCGAGCGGGCGGAGAGGATCCAGGTCGGCATGAACGGCCGCGATTATCCCGCCGAAGTCAAGGGCCGGGACCGGGAGACGGATCTGGCGTTGCTCAAGATCGACGCCGGCGAGGAGCTTCCGCACCTGCCGCTCGGCGACTCGGACGCGCTCCGGGTAGGCGACTGGGTCATGGCGATCGGCAATCCCCTGAACTTCGAAGCATCGGTGACGGTCGGCGTGGTCAGCGCCAAGGGACGATCGATTCCGATCGAGAACAACCGCGCCGACTTCGCGAACTACATCCAGACCGATGCGGCGATCAACCTCGGCAACTCCGGCGGCCCCCTGGTCAACACCGCCGGGGAGGTGGTCGGGATCGCGACCGGCAAGGCGTTCGCCGAGAACATCGGTTTCGCGGTGCCCGTGGACGTGCTCGAAGGGGTGCTTCCCCAACTACGCGACACGGGCCGGGTCCGGCGAGGTTATCTGGGCGTCAACATTCGCGACCTGGAGCACATCGAGGCCCGCTACTACGGGCTGGAGGGGCCGGATGGAGCGTTCGTCTCGAACGTTCAATCGGACACTCCGGCGGAGAAGGCGGGAGTCGAGGCCGGCGACGTCATCCTCGGGGTGGACGAGCATGAAGTGGAGGGGACGCGCGACCTGATCGACTACGTGGCCGCGCTGCCGCCGGGTCGCGACGTTTTCCTGCAGGTGCTGCGCGACTCCGAACGCATCCGACTCGACGTCAGGCTCGAGGAGCGGCCGTCCCTCATCGCGGAGCAGGAGGAACCGACGCCGGCCGCGCCGCCTCGCGAGGAGAGCATGGACTGGCTCGGCCTGGAACTCCGGCCGCTGACACGGACCCTGCGCGAGCGCGCCCAGTTGGACCGCGGGCAGCGCGGCGTCTTCATAGCCGGCGTCTCCGCTCGCAGCGTGTTCGCGGAAAAGGGCTTCCAGGAAGGGCTCGTGATCGTCGGCATCAACGACGCCGCGATCGAGAGTCTCGGCGATCTGGAGGAGGCAGCGGCCGACCTCGAGTCCGGGGATCTCGTCCGCGTCCAAGCGCTTCTCCCGGGCGGCCAGCGGCTCTTCTCGGTCATCGAAGTACCCTGACGCTCTCGCGGAGGTTGTTCCCTTGACGCGGCCAACAGGCCCGCGCGTGCTCGTGGTCGACGACGAGGAGTCGATCCGGGCGTCGCTCCGGATGATCCTCGAGTTCGAGCGTTACCGCGTTGACGAGGCGGCGAACGGCCGGGAAGCGCTGAGGCGAGTGATGACGAGGCCTCCGGCCGCGGTCCTGCTCGACATCAAGATGCCCGAGATGGACGGTCTGTCGACCCTGTCGGGCTTGCGCGAGCGGGGCCACGACATGCCGGTCGTCATGATCAGCGGCCACGGCGACATCGCCGCGGCCGTCGAGGCGACACGCCTGGGTGCGTACGACTTCCTGGAAAAGCCGCTGGAGCGTGACCGGGTTCTCCTGGCTCTTCGCAACGCCGTCGAGCGGCAACGGCTCCGGGACGAGAACCGGGAACTCCGGCGGGCGCCCTCCGAGCTGGTCGGAGAGTCTCCGGCGATGCAGGAGCTCCGGGCCACGATCGAGCGCGCCGCGCCGACTCCGGCCACCGTGCTGATCACGGGCGAGAGCGGCGTCGGCAAGGAACTCGTCGCGCGCGCGATTCACGTCGGCAGCCAGCGCAGCGAAATGCCACTGGTGCAGGTCAACTGCGCTGCCATTCCGGACGAGTTGATCGAGTCCGAGCTCTTCGGTCACGAGAAGGGCGCCTTTACCGGCGCGGTGCGGCGCCAGGTGGGGAAGTTCACGGCCGCCGACGGCGGCACGATCTTTCTGGACGAGATCGGCGACATGTCCGCCCGCACCCAGGCGAAGGTGCTGCGCGCTCTCCAGAGCGGCGAGATCGAACCGGTCGGCGCCAGGATGGCGACGACGGTCGATGTCCGGGTCGTGGCCGCGACGCACCGCGATCTTCCGGCGGAGATCGAGGCCGGACGCTTCCGCGAGGATCTCTTCTACCGTCTGAACGTCGTTCCGGTACACGCGCCGCCGCTGCGCGAGCGCCTCGAGGATCTTCCGTTGCTGGTGGAGCACTTCATCGAGCGTTTCGCGATCGAGAACAACTACCGCCAGAAGAGCCTGACCTCCGGTGCGATACGGCAGTTGGAGGCGATGCCGTGGCGCGGCAACGTCCGGGAGCTGAAGAACCTGCTCGAGCGCGTGCTGATCCTGAGCCCGGGCGACAAGATCGACCGGGCAGCCGTCCTCAGGCTTGCGGGTTCCGTGCGCGGCGGCCTCTCGGAGGCTATTCTCGCGCTTCCGACCCTGCGCGAATTCAAGGAAAGCTCGGAACGCATGTACCTGGCGAAGAAGCTCGAGGAGCACGGCTGGAACGTGACCCGTACCGCGAAGGCCATCGGGACGCCGAGGAGCAACCTGTACAAGAAGATGGAGCAGTACGGGCTCCGCCGGGAGGCGGCGCCTTGATCGCCGAGCGCCCCGGAGCCATGGCTCCGCACCGGATTCTCGTCGCCAAGCCCGGGCTGGACGGCCACGACCGTGGCGCCAAGGTGGTCGCGCGAGCGCTGCGCGACGCGGGCTTCGAGGTGATCTACACCGGCCTTCGCAAGACGCCGGAGCAGATCGTCGCCGCGGCCGTGCAGGAGGACGTGCGGGCCGTCGGTCTGTCGATCCTCTCCGGCGCCCACAACACCCTGCTGCCGGAGGTGGTGGAGGGCCTGCACGTCGCCGGGGCCGACGACGTGCTCGTGTTCGCCGGGGGCATCGTTCCCGACGCGGACATCGAGGGGCTCAGGGCCGCCGGCGTGGACGAGGTCTTTCCGCCGGGCTCAAGCACGGCTGCGATCGTCGACTACCTGAACCGCCGGCTGGCGGGGTCGGGGCCGGCCGGCGGGGCCGGTCGCTGATGGCGGGCGGCGGGACCTCCGCCAACGCGCGAGCGCCGGCCCCCGAGATGGAGAAGCGCTTCGAACCCGCCTCCTACGAAGGAAAGTGGCAGGCGTGGTGGGACGAACAGGGCCTGTACCGCTGCGCTGCCAATCCGGAAGGCAAGGGCGACCCGGAAGGCAAGGGGCCGAAGCCGTACTGCATCCTCATTCCGCCACCGAACGTCACCGGCAAGCTGCACATGGGACATGCCCTGCAGAGCACCCTGCAGGATCTGGTCACGCGCTGGCGTCGGATGCGAGGCGACAACGCGCTGTGGCTGCCCGGAACGGATCACGCCGGCATCGCGACTCAGCTCATGGTCGAGCGGAACCTGGAAGAGCAGGGCTCGAGCCGGATCGAACTCGGCAGGGAGAAGTTCGTCGAGCGGGTCTGGCAATGGAAGCACGAGTATCACGCGAACATCCGCGGCCAGTTGCAGCGCCTCGGCGCGTCGTGCGACTGGTCCCGCGAGCGCTTCACGCTCGATGACGGCCTCGCGCGCGCCGTGCGCACGGCGTTCGTGCGCTTGTACGAAGAGGGGCTGATCTACCGTGGCGAGCACATGGTCAACTGGTCGCCGGTGCTGCGGACGGCGGTTTCCGACCTCGAGGTGGAGAACCGCGAGGTTCAGGGACGCCTCTACCACCTCGCCTACCCCCTGGAGCCGCTTGCGGAAACCTCCGCGGCCGAGGAGCCGCTCGTCGTGGCCACGACGCGGCCCGAGACGATGCTCGGGGATACCGCCGTCGCCTTCCACCCGGAGGACGAGCGCTACCGCCACCTCGCCGGCCGCACGGCCAGGTTGCCCCTCCTCGGCCGGCGTCTCCGGCTGGTTGCCGACGAGCACGTCGACCCGGAGTTCGGCACCGGGCTGGTCAAGGTGACGCCGTTCCACGATCCGAACGACTACGAGATCGGCCGCCGTCACGACCTGCCGGGCGTGCGCGTGATCGACTTCGACGGTCGGATGACCGCCGAGGCGGGGCCCGATTTCGAAGGTCTGGATCGCTTCGAGGCCCGGCGCCGCGTGGTCGAACGGCTGGAGGCCGAGGGGCGGCTGGTCAGGGTCGAACCTCACGTCCACAGCGTCGGCCACTCCCAGCGGAGCGGCGAGCCGATCGAGCCGATGCTGTCGCCGCAGTGGTTCGCGGACGTCTCAGGCATGGCACAGGAGGCCCTCGCGGCGGTCGAGGACGGCGACATCAGGCTGATTCCCTCCTCCTGGGACCGGACCTGGGAGCACTGGCTCCGGAACATCCGGCCGTGGGTCATCTCGCGCCAGCTCTGGTGGGGACACCGCATTCCGGCCTGGTACGACGCGGACGGCGCCTGCTACGTGGCGATGGATCGCGCCGCCGCCGAGAAACAGGCGGGCACCGCCGAGCTGACCCGTGACCCGGACGTGCTGGACACCTGGTTCTCCTCCGGGCTGTGGCCGATCTCCACGCTGGGCTGGCCGGACGAGGAAGCAGCCGACCTCCGCACCTGGTATCCGACCGAGGTCCTGATCACGGGCTTCGACATCCTGTTCTTCTGGGTGGCGCGCATGGTCATGCTGTCGCGGCACCTTTACGGCGACGTGCCATTCCGGGCGGTCCACCTGACCGGGCTGGTTCGGGACGCCGACGGCGAGAAGATGTCGAAGACCAAGGGCAACACGGTCGACCCGATGGACCTCATCGAGGAGTACGGGGCCGACGCGATGCGCTTTACCCTGGCGGTGCTCGACGTGCCGGGGCGCGACATTCCGCTCGACTTGGAGCGGATGGCCGGCTATCGCGCCTTCGGCAACAAGATCTGGAACGCCGTCCGGTTCGCTCTGGCGCGCACCGAGGGGGCGAGCGTTCCGGGTTCGGTCGCCGAGCTGCTCGGCGACGATCTGGCGGCGCCCGAACGGTGGATCCTCTCCCGCCTGTCGGCCACGGCGGCCGCGGTCAACGGGGCCCTGGAGGAGTTTCGCTTCGACCGGGCCTGCAACGCGCTCTACCACTTCTTCTGGCACGAACTCTGCGACTGGTACATCGAGTTCGCGAAGCCGGCCCTCTCGGGAAGGTCGCCGCGGCCGCGGGTCGCCGAGACCGTTCTGTTCACGATCGAATCGAGTCTTCGGTTGCTGCATCCGGTGATGCCGCACCTGACCGAGGAGCTCTGGCAGCGCCTGTCGCGCGCTTCGACTGCCGGCTCCGGGGCACCGGAGAGCATCGCGCTTCACGCCTATCCGCTGAGCGACGACGACCTGGTCTCGGACGAGGTCGAGCGAGGCATGGACGCCGTGATTGCCGTGGTCCAGGCGGCCCGGAGTCTGCGGCGCGAGCGGAACCTCGCCGGGGCCGCGAAGATGTCGGTCTTCGTGGAGGACGGCGACCGGGACCTGATCGCCTTCGTCGTCGAACAGGCATCCCTGCTGGGCACCGTTGCCGGTGTCGCTCAGGTGACCGCGGGTCACGGACCGGCCGGGTCGGTTCGGGACCGCGCCGGAGGCGTGAACCTCGCGTTCGAGGTCGAGGCCCCCGCGATGAGCGAGTCCGAGCGCGCGAAGCTCGCCAGGGACCTGAAGAAGATCGACGGCGAGATCGCCGGCGCCCGGGGCCGTCTCTCGAACCCCGGGTTTCTGGAGAACGCCCCGGCCCCCGTGATCGAGGGCAACCGCGCCCGGCTCGCCGAACTGGAGGAGCGTCGCCAACGGATGTCCGAAGCGCTCGGCGGCTAGGAGTCGAAGGCCCGTCTGCGCTAGCCTTCCCGCCCCTATGGCGGATCGCTCCGAGGCATTCGACCAGTTCACCGGGGAACTGCTGGCCTGGTCGCCGCCCCTGCCGGGCAACCTCGTGCTGATGGACACGGTCGATTCGACCAACCGCTTCGTCAAGGCGCTGGTCGAGCGGTCCTTCGAGGAAGAGTCGACGCCGCCCGCGGCCCTGGTCGTGGCGTTCGAACAGACGGCGGGCCGGGGTCGACAGGGTCGCTCCTGGGTCAGCACCGCGGGACGCGGCCTCTACTGCACCCGGCTGCAGCCGTTGCCGATCGCTGGCGCGGGCCCCCTGGCGGATCAGCTCGGGGCGCTGCCGCTTCTGGCCGGCATCGGCGTGTGCCGCGCGTTGACCGGCTTCGTCGACGGCCGGGCGCGCCTGAAGTGGCCGAACGACGTGCTCGTCGACGACCGCAAGATCGCCGGCATCCTGATCGAGACGGTGGTCGGCAAGGGCGGCGAGACGGTGGCCCTGATCGGTTTCGGCGTGAACTACGACTTCGGCGAAGCAGGGGAGCTCCCGACGCCGGTCGCGACGTCGATCGCGCTCGAAACCGGAAAGCGACCCTCACGGGCGGCCGTCGCCGCACGGCTCGCCGCTTCGCTGGAAGCCGAGCTGGGTCGCGCGGGAGACGTGGAGTACACCCTGGATGCGTACCGTCGCTGCACCGTCCATCGCGAGGGCGACGAGGTGAGCTGCCGGATCGGCGGCGAGACGGTCTCGGGGCGGTTCGCGGGCTTCGATGAAGGCGGACGCTTTCGGTTGCGGACCTCCGCGGGCCTGCGCACGATCGCGTCGGGCGAGGTCATCGAGGCGTGACGTCCGGAGCGGATCCCGACAGCGGGGACCGCGACTACTTCGAGGCGATCGAGGAGGAGTTCATCCGGTTGCGGGGAGCGCCCCTGCTCCTGAGTCCGGCCGACTGGCGTCTGGCGGACGGCTGGCGACGGCAGGGCGTCCCGCTTCATCTCGTGCTCGAGAGCATCCGGAGAGTCTTCGAGCGGCGCGCTGAACGGCAGGCGGCCTCGCCGGAGTTGAAGCAGAGGAACGTCAGCAGCCTGCGTTACTGCCGTCCGGCGGTGGAGAAGGCATGGGCGGAGTATCGGGAACTCGGGGCGGTGCCGCCGGTGCGGCCCCAACCATCAGCGATCGACGTGCCGGCGCGGCTTGGAGCGCTGGCGTCCGCACTGCCGCCGACCTTGGTCGATGTCGAACTCTGGCGGAGCAGGTTGCTGAAGGTCGGCGGCCCGGCCCCCGAGGTCGAGGCCCGGTTGGCCGAACTCGATCTCGATCTGGTCGCGGGGGCGTTCGACTCTCTCGCCCCGGCGGACCGCGAGTCCGTCCTGGCGGCCGCCGACGAAGCGCTTCGGCGAACGTCGGGACGGGTGGACGAGGCGAGGCTGCCGGAACTTCGTCAGCGTCTGCTGCGCCGCCTGGTGCGCGAACGGCTCGGGCTTCCCCTGCTGTCGCTCTTCGCCGAGACGCCGCCGCCCCCTGGCGAAAGCTGACTCAGCCGTCCCGTTCCCGGCGCCAGCGGTCGGCGCAGCGGTCGTAGAGCACGACGCCGACCGTCATGCCGAGGTTCAGCGAGACTGCGGTGGGAACGCGAAGGCGGTGGTCGCTCCGCTTCAGGATGCGTTCGGAAACCGAACCGCTCTCCGGTCCGAACACGTAGCAGGCCCGCTCCGGGTGAACGAAGTCGGGAAGCGCGATCGCGTCCGGAACGATCTCGACCGCGACCACGGCCGTGTCGCGGGGAGCCGCCTCAAGCAGATCGTCCACCTCGATCACCGGGACGTGCCGGTAGGCGCGGGTCGGATCGGTCGGCAGCCGCCGGATGTCGATGTCCTCGGATGGCTGGCCGAGGATGATCATGCGGGCCTGGAAGCAGAGAGCCGCGCGCAGGACGTGGCCGACGTTGACGGGATCGGCGGGTCGGTCGAGCGCCACGCAGGCGAAGCCGCGGCCTGCCGGGAGATCCGCCCGGCGCTGGACCGGGCGTTCGATCTTCTTCGCCACTCAGGTGGCCTCCGGGCCGTACTGCTCGAACAGACGCTCGATCAGGAGCTGGAGCGGGAACCGGTTCAGCTTGCCGGTGCCGGCGGCGCGCTCGCCGTAGCTGGTCACCTCGTCCGGCGCGATCCCGTCGCCCCAGATCAGCACCGGCACCGGGTCGGCGCCGTGCGCGCCCAGCTCGGAGAGGGTGGCGTGATCGGCCGTCACCGCGACCCGGACGGGTTGCTTCAGGCGGTCGAGCAGGGTCGCGAGCTCGCGGTCGAGGCGTTCCAGGAAGGCGACCTTCAGATCGGGTCGGCGATCGTGGGCGGCGATGTCGGCGCCCTTGACGTGGACCATCACCAGGTCGTGCTCCT
>JAPOXA010000063.1 GCA_026707325.1 Acidobacteriota bacterium
GGGCTCGAGGACCGGATCGGCTCGCTCGAGGCCGGCAAGGACGCCGACTTCGTCATCCTCTCCGGCGATCCACTGAGCGTCTACACGAAGGTCGAGCAGACTTGGGTCGAGGGGACGATGATCTACGACCGGGCCAACCCGGACCACCGCAAGTACGCCGTCGGCGGCTACAAGGTGTACACGACGACCGCCCACGAAGACGAGATGATGCGCCAGTTGCTAGAGAGGGAGTCGCATTGAAGAACGAAACAGCCCTCGCCGCCCTGCTCGTCGCCGCGACGACGGGCTCCGCAGTCGCCCAGGTCGCGGTCCGGGCCGGCACCCTCCACACCGTGTCCGGCGCACCGATCGAGAACGCGGTGGTCATTGCGAGCGCCGACGGCAGGATCGAATGGGTCGGCCCCGCGGCGGAGGCGAACATTCCGGACGGCGTGGATGTCCTCGAAGCCGCGGTCGTCACGCCCGGACTCGTCGACGCCCGTTCGGTCGTCGGTCTTTCCGGCGCGCTGAACAGCAACGTCGGCCCGGTGCGGGACCAGGACCAGCTCGAACGGTCGTCGCCGCTCCAGCCCGACCTGCGGGCGATCGACGCCTACGACGCGAACGAGACCCTGGTCGAGTGGGTCCGCTCCTACGGCGTCACCACGCTCCACACCGGCCACGGGCCGGGAGCCCTCGTCAGCGGCCAGACGATGATCGCCAAGACCAGGGGCCGCAACGTCGAGCAGGCCACCCTGATGCCGGTGCGAATGCTGGCGGCGACGCTCGGCAACGCCGTGTCCTCGAACTTCCAGTCGCCGGGGACGTCGGCCAAGGGGATCGCGATGCTCAGGTCCGCCCTCCACGGCGCCCAGGCTTACCTCGACCAGGTGCGCAAAGCGGAGGAGGCCGGCGGCGACGAGAACGAAGGAGACAACGGCGACGACGAGGAGGACGGTGACGCGAAGCCGTCACCCCAGCCACCGCCCAGGGACCTCTCCAAGGAAGCACTCGGCCAGGTGCTGGACGGCGAACTCTCCCTGCTGGTGACCGCGAACACGGTGGCCGAGATGGCTTCGGCGCTCCGTCTGCAGCAGGAGTTCGGCTTCGACCTCGTGCTCGACAGCGCCGCCGAGTCCTACCTGCTGCTCGACGAGATCCGCGAAGCAGGCGTGCCGGTCCTGCTCCACCCGACGATGAGCCGGGTCCGTAACGGTTCCTACGAGACCGCCGCCCAACTCGCCGACGCCGGCATCCCGTTCGCCATCCAGACCGGTTTCGAGGGTTACGTTCCCAAGACCCGCGTCCTGCTCTGGGAGGCGGCCATCGCCGCCGCCAACGGCCTCGGCATGGAACGCGCGCTCGAGGCAGTCACCCTGAGCCCGGCCCGCATCCTCGGCATCGACGACCGCGTCGGCTCGATCGAGGTTGGTAAGGATGCCGACTTCGCCCTCTTCGACGGCGACCCGTTCGAGTACACGAGCCACATCTGCGGCGTGATCATCGAGTCGGAAGTGATGTCGGCGGAGTGCCGGTAGGCGGAGGCAGCGCATAGACCAGGAGCGGCGGTCGCGGATCGAAGTAGTTGTGATCGCCGGTCACGTAGGCGAGGCCGTCCAGCACGGCGATGTCCGACGGTTCGCCGGCATCGATTCCCCAAACGTCCGTGACGCGCCAAGCGACCGGATCGACCCGCAGAATGGATGAGTAGTTCTCCGTGGTCAGGTAGAGAGACGAGGAATCCGCGGCGATCCCGGAGACCACCAGGCCGTCCGCAGCGCGCCCGGGCCGCAGATGGGCGCCGATCTCAGGGTCGTGCCGATCGCCGGTTCGGAGATTCCAGATGCCGAGGCCATCGTCGGCCGTGCCGAGGAGGTCGTGGCCGAACCAGGTGAGACCCGTGAACTCCAGGTCGTCGAGCCCGTCCGGCAGCGCCACGGCCTCAGTGGACCTCCACTTCCCGTGCTCGTTCCGCCATGCGGCGATCTCTCCCAGCTCGCCGATGCCGAGCAGCCGCTCCCCGCGCACGGCAATGCCCTCCAGGCGGCCCTGCCGCAAGATCAGCAGGCCGCCCAGCAAGCGGCTGACCGGTCCAGCTTCGACACCGGCGTGCGACAGGGTGAACAACTCCCCTTGATCCGTGCTGATGTAGAGGTGCTGACCGTCGACGTGCAGCCCAGAGCCTTGCTCCAGCGAATCGGGAAGGGGGATGCGTTGTTGCGCGCTCAGGAGGCCGGACAGAACGAGGGGCCCCTTGGTGGGGTCGCTCGGCAGGTTGTCGGAGCCAACGTCCCCCAGGACGTCGAAGACGATGAAGATGCCGAATCGCGTGGTCGTCAGCACCAGGAACACGGCCACGAGCGCCGCGGCAGCAATTACTTTCTTCATCGTCCGCTTACTCTGCCTGAGTCCGTCGCCATCGGCATCAGCCGTTGATACTCTGGCCAGAGTGTCCTTGGCGGATCGCTGTTGCGGGGATCACGGAGGCACATGACGCGCTGGACAGAAGAGAGACTTGGCGGCTGTTCGCTGCTGTTCGGAACCGTGGCGGTGGCCGTCGGCTACGCGTTCTCACCCGGCCGCGGCTTGGTGGATACCGTCCCCAGCACCAGCCTCGGGGACCTGACGCTGGCCATGGCGCGCAACGCCACCCTGTCCTACACCGTGGCGGTCGTCCTCGTCCTGGGCGCCCTGCTCATGCTGAACGGCATCGTGACGTTGCGGAGGTACACCGCCCCCCTGCCGCGGCTCGGCCTGCTCGGGATGGCGGTTGGTGCGTTCCTGCAGATGGTGATGCGCGGCTTCGACTACATGCTTATCGGCATGGGTGAGGCGGCGCTGGGGCCCGACCCGGAGCAGTCGGCGCAATGGCTGGAGTCGGCGCTGGGCATGCAGCGCACGGTATGGGGTCTGCACTTCACGGGCAGCGTCGCCGGCTATGCCGGGATGGCGATTCTGGCCTTCGGCCTCATCTCCCGACCGGAGCCGTTGCGCCTGCCGCCGGTGCTGAACGGCATCGTCGCGGCGCTGGCCCTGGGGTCGCTGGCGCTGTTCATCGCCGCATGGCATTCGAACACGCTGGAACTGTCACTCGCTCCGGTGTTCGGGCTGATGTCCGCCAGCGGCATCGTCTACATGGGGCTCCTGGGGTGGCGGTTGGCGGTATCCGGGGCAGGCGAGGGCTCCTGAGAACCGCATATCGGCTAGACTATTGCCGTTTTGCGACGCAAATCGGCAATAGTTCCGCGCTTCTGCAGACTACCGGAGCAGAGTTTCTTCCTCTTCGGGCCTCGGGGGACGGGTAAGTCGACCTGGCTGCAGGCCCAGCTTCCCGACGCCCTCTATCTGGATCTTCTCGACCCGGCTCTTTACCGAGTTCTCCGGGCTCGCCCGGAACGCCTGCGCCAGATGATCGACGCGGAACCGGATCGCGGCGACGTGGTCATCGACGAAGTCCAGCGCGTGCCCGAGCTTCTCACGGTGGTCCACTCCGTTCTGGAGTCGCCGGACACGCGGAGGTTTGCGCTCACCGGATCAAGTGCGAGGAAGCTCCGCCGAGGGGGTGTCGATCTCCTCGGGGGCCGAGCCTTCTACCGGACGATGCATCCCTTCATGGCCGCGGAGGCGCCGGACTTCTCCCTGGACCGAGCACTCGCCATCGGACTCTTGCCCCTCGTGACCCGAGCGCCGGATTCCGAGGAGATGCTCGAGGCGTATGCCGGGCTCTACCTGGAGCAGGAAGTCCAAGCCGAGGGCATCGTTCGCGACGTCGGGGCTTTCGCCCGTTTCCTCGAGGCGGTCAGCTTCTCGCACGGTGCCCAACTCAACGTCGCCTCCGTCGCCAGGGAATGCGAGGTGCCGCGCCGCACCGCGGCCGGCTACGTTGCCATCCTGCAGGATCTGCTCCTGGCCTTCCGCGTGCCCGTGTTTCGGCGGCGGGCCCGCCGAAAGACCGTCGTCCACGACAAGCTCTACCTCTTCGACGCCGGCGTCTTTCGAGCGCTCCGCCCCGCCGGACCGTTGGACAGCCGGGCCGAGACGGAGGGACCGGCCCTCGAAGGTCTCGTGGCGCAGCATCTCCGCGCCTGGGCCGCCTACTCGGAAGGGAGCAACAGGCTGTTCTTCTGGCGCACGCGAGGCGGTTCAGAGATCGACTTCGTGGTCTACGGAGAGGCCGGCTTCTGGGCCTTCGAGGTCAAGAACTCACACATCGCGCACCGAAGCGACCTGCGTGCGCTCAGGGCCTTCCTGGCCGACTACCCGGAAGCTCAGGCCGCTCTCCTCTACCGCGGCGCCAACCGTCTCCTGGTCGACGATGTCCTCTGCTTACCGATGGACGAGTTCCTGCGCGGCGTCGTTCCGAATCGGCCTTTGCTGGACAGACTCCCATCTGCCTGAGGAGCCTCTACGCCATCGAGGCCTTCTCCATTCCTCAGCTGCGCCACGCCCTACTCGCGCAGGGGGAACTCCGGCAACCCGCGCTCGAGCCACACGCCCGCCTGCATCACGCGATCGATCTGCCGCGTGTTGCGGATGTCGGCCAGGGGGTCGGCGGAGAGCAGAACCAGGTCCGCGGCCATGCCTTCGGCGATCGAGCCGAAGTCGGGGTCGTCGGTGAGTTCAGCGGCCGCGGCGGCGCCGGCGGCCGCCAGGGTCTCGAGCGGCGTCAGGCCGGCATCCTCGACGAGGGTCTCCAGTTCATGGTGCGTGCCCCACCCGTACGCGATGTTGCCGGCGCCGCTGTCGGAGCCGACGGTGATCACCACTCCGGCTTCGTTCATGCGGCGGACGAACTTCGTCACGTAGTCATAGGCAACGCGACGCTTGGCGGTCGACTCGCTTTCCAGCATCGCTGCACGGTTCTCGGGATCGAGCAGTCTCTCGAACGCCGCCGGCTGGATGCCGGCCCGGAACTCCTCGTCGTCGAGCAGTTCCGGGTGCTCGGCGACCCACCAGAAGGTCTTGGCCTGGCCGAGAGCGGGCGCGAACGAGAGCCCCTTCTCCTGCGCCATCGCGACGAACTCGTCGTCGACCTCCTGATCGCGGACGCCGTGGACGAAGAAGCGGACCCCAGCGTCGACCAGTTGCCAGACGTCGTTCTCGAAGAAGACGTGCGCGGCAACCGGGATGCCGTGCTGCGCGGCTTCGTCGGCGATCGCGGCGCGGATCTCCGGCTCGATCTTCGGCCGCGTGTCGAGGAAGGTGTCGACCCACATCTTGATCAGGTCAACTTCCTGGGCGGCGAGTTCGCGCACCATCTCGCGAGCTGCCTCTTCGGTGGCCGGACCCAGCTTGCCCGGCGGGAAGCCCTCGGGGTGAGAGAAACCGACCCCGGCGGTGAAGATGCGCGGCGCCGGCACGTTGCCGGCACGCGCCTCGTCGATCATCGCCGGCGTCTGGCCGTGGTCGGAACCGAGGCTGCGGACGGTCAGCACCCCGGCATGGAGTTGCAACGCCCAGGACCACACCTCCAGGCCGTCGCGGTAGTGGTTGTGGAGGTCGACCAGACCGGGGATCAGGAACTTGCCCGTGGCGTCGATGACTTCTCCGCCCTCAGGGACCGACACGTCGGCGCGTGAACCGGCATGTTCGATCCGGTCGCCGCGGACGATGACGACGGCGTCCTCGACCGGCGGCGCGCCCGTGCCGTCGATCAGGGTGGCGCCGGCGATCGTGATCGTGCCGGTGCCGTCGATGGAGGGCTGGTCGCCGGCGCAGCCGGCGAGGGCGACCGCCAGTGCGAAAGAGATCGCGAGGAGCCGGAACGGAACCGGATGCCGGCGGGAACCCGGGTGGCGCGAATCCGCGCCACCCGTGACCCAGTCCGTGCGCCCGTCATCGGGCGCACGGATGACACGCCGGCGCACCCAGTCTGTGTCTCCCTCAGTCAAGGAAGACCTCGGCGAGCGCGATGCCGCTCTCGCCGGCCACGGCATAGAGGAGGAAGACGCGGCCGTCCTCCTCGTAGATCGCGGGATCGCGCAACTGGTTCACTTTGCCGTAGGCGGTGCTGCGGACGGACGGTTCGAGCGGCGCGTCTGCGCCCTCCCAGTCGCGTTCCGGCCGTAGAACTTCGACCGGTTCGGACTCGGTCCACTCCATCCAGTCGCCGGACAGGTCGATGCTGCTCAGCAGGATCCGCTCGGGCGCCTCGCCGACCAAGGTCCAGAACACCCACAACGTGTCGCCACGCAGCAGCAGGGCCGAGTGGCGCATGTCCGGGTTGAACAGCAACGGTCCCTCGTCGAAGTTGGTGAAGCCGTCCGCCGACCGGTAGAACTGACCAGGCATGGCGAGGGAGTACGTCAACCCGTCGTAGTGGAAGATCCGCATGTAGGTGCGGCCCAGCTCCTGCGGTTGCGCTTCGAAGCGGATGCCGTCAGTCGAGGTGGCGACCCGGGAAACCTGGCGGCCCACGTCCTCCAGGCCGTGGAAGTACATGACGATCCGCTGGTTCTCATCGTCGACGTGCACGTCCGGCGACGCGATGTGGGTCGCCGTGATCTCCTTCTGGACGTCGTGCGACAGCTTCAGACCGCGGCGCTCCTCCCACTCGGCGACCATCTCGGGCGTCACCTCCGGCGGTTCGACCAGGAAGTGGGAGTGCTCGATCTGCAGGCTGCCGGGCACGTGGATCGACCACGGCCCGAGCAGGTCGTCGGCGTAGGCGAGCCGGATGTAGTGGCCCTTGTGGTCCGCGAAGTAGAGGTAGTAGCGGCCGAGCGGGTCGGAGACCCAGTCCGGCACGCGGATCAGTGACGGTCCCTGAATGTTCTCGCCGATGCTTGGGTCGAGCTCCGGCCCGATGATCGGGGCGTCTAGGAGCCGTTCGACGCGGACGGAGGGCCCGGTGTCGGCCGGCCGGTCGGCGTCAGCGGCCGGTTCGGCGTCCGGCGTCGCGCACGCCAGGGCGGTGAGTGAGGCGGTGAAGCAGAGGGCCACGAGGGAGCGCACCGCTCTCATCGGCCCGCCAGGGATCTTGTGAATGTCATGACGTTCTATGCTAGCCGTCGTGTCCCGCCAACTCCGTTGGGGTCTGGCATCAGCTCAGGCCCTTCTCCTCTGCGCCGGCGCCGCCCAGGCGCAGCACGGCGCCGCGGACGGCGAATGGCGCCATCACGGCGGGGACGACGGGTTCACGCGCTACACGGCGCTCGACCAGGTCGATGGCTCGAACTTCGGTCGGCTCGAGCCGGCGTGGAAGTGGGCGTCCGCCGATTCGCGCATCGAAGCGAACTCGCCATACCGGCGCCAGGTGTTCCGGTCCTCGCCGCTCGTCATCGACGGACGCCTCTACATCCCGACCGAACTGAGCCAGGTGGCGGCGCTCGACGCCGCCACAGGCGAGGAACTCTGGGTCTACGACCCGAAGAGCTACGAGCGCGGCAAGCCGGCACAGAGCAACTACTACACCCGCGGTCTCGAGTACTGGACCGACGGCGAGCAAGAGCGCCTGTTCATCGCCACGATCGGCAAGCAGCTCATCTCGGTCGATCCGGCCAGCGGGCTGCCTGACCGCGGCTTCGGCGAGGACGGCGTCGTCGAGCTGTCCCGCAACCTCGGCCGCGAGAACATCGTGCTCCGCAACATCAGCCACGGCCAGCCGGTGATCGTCGTCGGGGACACGATCGTCGTCGGCTCCCGCATCTTCGATTTCCCGCTCCAGAACAACAACCCGCCCGGCCACGTGCGCGGCTACGACGTGCGCACCGGCGAGTTCAGGTGGCGTTTCCACACGATCCCCCAGGAGGGCGAGGACTTCGTGGAGACCTGGGAGAACGACTCCTGGAAGATCACGGGTAACGCGAACGTATGGGCGCCCATGACCGCCGATCAGGAGCTGGGCTACGTCTACCTGGCCACCAGCACGCCGACAAGCGACTACTACGGCGGGCTCCGGCACGGCGACAACGTGTACTCCGAGAGCCTCATCTGCGTCGACGCGGCGACCGGTGAGCGGGTCTGGCACTTCCAGACGGTCCACCACGGCGTCTGGGACTACGACATCGCCTCGGCGCCGAACCTGATCGACATCGTGGTCGAGGGCAAGCTGATCAAGGCGGTCGCCCAGGTCTCGAAGACCGCCTTCACGTACGTCTTCGACCGCGCGACCGGCGAGCAGGTGTGGCCGATCGAGGAGCGGCCCGTTCCCTGGGAAAGCACGGTCCCGGGCGAGAAGCTGGCGAAGACCCAGCCGTTCCCGACGAAGCCGCCGGCGTTCGACCGCCAGGGAGTCAGCGAGGACGACCTGATCGACTTCACCCCGGAGCTGCGGGCGGAGGCGCTCGAACTCGCCGAGAAGTTCATCCTCGGGGCGATGTTCATGCCCCTGATCCGCCGCGGCGAGGGCGGCAAGGAAGCGATCCTGGCCGTGCCCGGCGCGGGCGGCGGCGCGAACCATCCGGGGGCCGCGGCCGACGCTGAGACCGGGATGCTCTACGTGCAGTCGTCGACCCGACCCTCCGGGATGGCCCTCGTCGAACCGGACGGCGCGCGGAGCTTCTGGCCCTACGTCCTCGATCGCGTGTCGACCGCGGGGCCGCGGGGACTGCCTCTACTCAAACCGCCGTACCGGCGAATCACCGCGATCGACCTGAACCGCGGCGACATCGCCTGGCAGGTTCCGCTCGGAGACGGTCCGCGCAACCATCCCGCGATTCGCCACCTGAACCTGGGGCCGCTGGGCGGACGCTCGTCGAGCGCGGTAACAGAGGGCGGCATCCTGGTCACGAAGACGCTCGTCGTCACGCATGCCGCCCGCTTCGAGGTCTACAACGACCGCTCGACCGTGCTCGGCAGCTCGCTCCAGGCCTACGACAAGTTCACCGGCAAACTGCTGGCCGAAGTGCTCACCGAGCGCGCGCTCCACGGCGCTCCGGTCAGCTACATGCAGGACGGGCGCCAGTTCATCGCCGTCACCGGCGGCGGCATGACCGAACCGGCGGAGCTGATCGCCTTCGCCCTTCCGGAGAGCGAAGCTCCATAGAACAGGAGGTCAGCCGATGCGATTCCAACTCCTCGTGACCGCAGCGATCCTGGTCGCTCCCGCCGCGGCCGCCGCTCAGGACGACATTCCCCGCACCGCGAGCGGCCGGCCGGACCTCTCGGGCACCTACGACATCGCCACCCGCACACCGATGATGCGCGATCCGAAGTACGGCGACGATCCCTACATGAGCGCGGAAGATGCGCACGGAATCGCGGCCGCGACCGAGGCCGCGAAAGTCGAAGCCGACATCCCCAGCGATCCGAACCGCAAGGCGCCGCCGGTCGGGGGCGACGGCCACCGCAGCAACATCGGCGGCCACAACCCGTTCTGGTTCGACTTCGGCACGATCCCCTTCCGGGTTGACGGGAAGTACCGTAACTCAATCATCACGGACCCTCCCGACGGCCGGCTGCCGCCCAAGACGGAGCGCGGACGGGCGCTCACGCCGCGCGGCCTCGGCGCCTACAACCGAAACCCGGGCGGCGCCTGGTGGCTCGAGACCGGCGAGAACCTCTACGACGAGCCGGAAGTCCAGACCCTGGGCACCCGATGCCTCTACGCCGGCGGCCCAACGGTGCCGGTCCGGCCGTCCGCCTACAACAACCTGAAAACGATCACGCAGACCGACACCCACGTGGCGATCCACGTCGAGTGGATGCACTGGACCCGGATCGTCCGCCTCGACTCCGAGCATGCGCCTCCCGACTACCGCTCGTTCGGCGGCGATTCGATCGGCCGGTGGGAGGACGACACCCTGGTCGTCGAGACGACGAACTTCCTGCGCGCACCGCACGTTTCGCACGACGGGTTGCGCGTCGTGGAGCGTTTCCGCCGCATCGACGCGGACACGCTGTTCTACGAGTTCACCGTGGAGGACTCCGACTACACCGCGCCGTACACGGGCTCCCTGCCCTGGCCCCGGACCGGCAAACGTCTCTACGAGTACGCCTGCCACGAGGGGAACTACTCGATGGGCAACATGCTCCGCGGGGCCCGGCTGCTGGAGAAGGAAGCCCGCGAGGAGCAACGCTAGGCCGCCGGCGCTCCACTGATACCCTCCCTCCGGCCCAGCCCACAGACCGGCGCTTCCGAAGCGCCCTTCGACGCTCCGGAAGTCCCTTCTGGCTAACCAAGTTCTCGATCCGTACACCGTTCGCCACGGCGAGGCCGTGGCTCCGCCGGCGACCTTCCGGGAGCGGCTGAAGTACCTCGGACCGAGCCTGATCGTCACCGGCGCGGTGATCGGTTCGGGCGAACTCGTGCTGACGACGAGCCTGGGCGCGGTCGCCGGTTTCACCCTGCTCTGGTGGATGCTTCTCTCCTGCTGGTGCAAGTCGCTCATCCAGGCGGAGATGGCCCGCTACACGATCGAATCGGGCGACACCTACCTGCGCGCGATGAACCGGCTGCCTGGGCGGATCTGGAGGATCTCCTGGCCGATCTGGCTCGGGTTGATCGCTTACGTTCCCGGAACGATGGGCCTGGGCGGCATCATCGGCGGCGCGGGCCAGTCGATGTCCTTCCTCGCCTCCCTCGGGAACATCGAGCTCGACGGCGTTCTCTGCACCGGCCTCATCGCTGTCGTCTGCTCGATCATCCTCGGCACCGGCTCCTACAAGTGGCTGGAGCGGGTCATGCTGCCGCTGGTCCTCGCCTTCACGTTCTGCACCCTGGTCTGCCTGATCGCGATGCAGTTCACGGAGTTCCGCACGTCGCCCAGCGAGATCCTCGGCGGCATGAAGCCGGACATGACCCTGTTCGTCGTCGTCGCGGCGCGGGCCCTTTCCGCCTACGGCTACACCGGCACGACCTCGGGCGACATCTCGTCCTACACCTACTGGTGCATCGAGAAGGGCTATCCCAGCCTGCTTGGCTCCGACCGCAGCGACCCCGACTGGGAGTCCCACGCCCGCGGCTGGATGCGGGTGCTCCACACGGACGTCTGGCTCGCTCTGCTCATCGTCACGTGCGCGACGATCCCCTACTACATCCTCGGCGCGGGGGTGCTCAACAAGATGGGGCTGACGCCGGAGGGGAACGACGAGACGATCGGGGCCCTCTCCAACATCTTCACCCAGACCCTGGGCCTCTGGGCGGTGTGGATCTTCGCGATCGGCGCCTTCTGCATCCTGTTCTCCACCGTGCTTTCAGGAGCCGGCGGCGGCGGTCGCTCGATCCCGGACTACCTGATGGAGATGGGCCTGATCGAGCGCTCCAACCTGGCGCTGCGCAAGAAGATCATCCGGGGCTACCTGGTCTGCCTGCCGCTCGTGGCCTTCGGGATCTACTACTACGTCACCGACTTCGTCATCCTGATCATGGTGGGCGGCCTGACTTCGGCGATCTTCCTGCCCATTCAGGCAGGCGCGACGCTGTGGCTGCAGCGCACGCGGATGGACCCGCGGATCAGGCCCCGGCGGCTGACCTACGTCGGCATCTGGATCGTGTTCGCGTTCGAGGCCGCGATGGCGCTCCTGGTCATCCGCTACGTCGTGCT
>JAPOXA010000180.1 GCA_026707325.1 Acidobacteriota bacterium
AGCGAGATGCGCAGGTCCGACGAGGTGTTGGCGAACGAGGCGTGGAGCATCTGCCGGTTGACGATGGTGACGTCGCCGGCGTCGCAGACGAGCGGCAGGGCTCCGGGAAGCTTCTCGCTTCCTCCGTTCGCCTGGACCCGGGCCTTGATGTCGATCTTCCCGAGCTTGTGGGTGCCCGGCACGACCCAGAGACAGCTCGCCGGAGTCGTCGGATAGAGCTGCACCTGGAAGTTGAAGCCGTGGATGCCTTCGTCCCAGTCGGGAGAACCCCAGTGGGTGACGCCGTCCTGGTGCCACGACACGGAACCGCCGAGACCCGGCTGCTTGACGAAGATCGCGTCGTTGAAGGGCACGAAGTCGTCGCCGTTGATCGCGGCGGCGATCTCAAGCAGGTGCGGGTGGCCGTAGAGGCGCAGGCCGGAGGGCATCGCCTGGCACATCGAACTCATGATGAAGACGACGTCGGCGGGCGCGTCCTGTTCGGGTAGCGGCTGCGTCATCTGCGTCGGGTGACGTCCGCTGAGAAGCCCGGTGCCACCCCAGGGATCGGCCAGAGGTTTGGCGAAGAGATATGGCCGGCGGGCGTAGTCGAGCCCCAGGGCCGGGCGCCCTTGCGCGTCCACTTCTGCATCGGGACCCACCGGCGCGCGCTCCAGCATCTCGTTGGCGTCGCGCCGCAGCTCGGCCACCTCGTCGCCGTCGATCAGCCCCTCGAAGACGTAGAACCCGTGCTTCCAGTACGCCGCCAGGATGTCCGAATGGAGCCTGCCGCCGTCGGTCACCCGAATCGGCCCCCGGTTGCCGATCTCCGCGGCGAGGCGCAGTCCCTCTTCCTGGTACGCCGCCATGCCGGCCGCGTGTTGCGCCCGAGTCGGCGCCGCTACTGAGTCGCTTGAAAGGCCCATAGTGCGCTCCGTGTCCGGAGGTAGATCGTCGTCCCGTCGATCGCCGGCGTCGCCGTGGCCAGGTCGTCGAGGTCGGAGACGGCCAGTGGCTCCAGAGAGCCGTCGCTCGGCAGCACGACGAGCTTGCCTGACCTTGAGAGGAGGTAGAACTTGTCGTCAGCCACGATCGGGGAGGCGTAGAAGCTGTCGACGGCTCCCTTGAGGCGGCTCTGCTCGATCACCGCTCCCGTCGCGGAGCGGAGCGTCGTCGTGATGCCACTGTCGTCGACCATGAGGAGAACTCCGTCGTCGACGATGGGCGACGGGAGCTGGGGGATCTTGCGGTGATAGGTCCACCGTACGTGACTGGCCGTGAGATCCCCTCGCAGGCCAGCCTTCGGCAGCTCGACGGCGAGGATTCCGTTGCGGCTGTCGAGCGCCGCCTGGAAGTACGTCCAGTCGTCTTCGTCGAGGCGGCCGTCGCGCCCCAGATCGAAGAAGGAGAGGGAGCTGCGAACCAGGCCCTCCGGCGCCTCCTCCTTGGAGATCATCCCGTCCCCGTCGCCGTCGTGCGCGGCGACGACGTCCGGGAAGGGCTCGAGTTGGACGTGACGCCCCTCTTCGTTCAGGGGCATGGCGTAGCCGTTGATGAAGAGGACACCGTCCTCGATCGCCGGCGTCGACTTCATCTCGAACGAGAGACCGCGCACCCACCAGAGCCGCTCGCCCGTCCCGGCCGAGTAGCTGGTGAGAAAGAACGAACCCGGCACGATGACCTGGAGTTCGCCGTCTTCGGGATGGTGGAGGACGGGCGTCGAATGGCCGCTTGTGGCGGCAGGCCGCTCGGTGCGCCATGCCAGCTCGCCGGACCCGGCGTCCACGGCCAGGACATGGGAGCCCTGCTGCTGGTCGACCACGAGGACCACGTTGCCCGCGGCGAGGATCGGAGAGGCGCCCATGCCGTAGATGTTGTCGAAGGGACCGAGAGGATGGCGCCAGACCTCTTCGCCGTCGACGGAGTAGCAGAGCAGGCCGAAGTCGCCGAAGAAGACCCAGACGCGCTCGCCGTCGGTGACTGCGGACGGCGAAGCCGGTCCGTTGCGGTTGTCGAGCGTCTCGATCCGCGGCCTCGGAGCCTCGCGCCGCCAGAGTTCCGAGCCGGTCTCGCGATCGAGGGCGATCGTGTAGAGCGCTTCGCCTTCCGAGGCCGTCAGGAAGATCCGCTCCACGCTCAGGACCGGCGAGGAATCGCCGGCCGGGAGCTCGGTCCGCCAGAGGAGGTTGCGACCGAGCCCCACTTCGACCGGCAGGGCGCCCGCCTCGATGGCGCCGCCGCCGTTCGGTCCCCGGAATCGCGACCACTCGGCCGTCTCGGCCCAGGCGAGCGACGAGAAGCCGAGGGCGCTCACGATCGCGAGCGCTGGCGCGCGACGACTCAAAGCAGATCACCGCCGCAGGCGGAAGCACAGGTGCCGTGCGCCTCGAACGCCTGCACGACGTTCTTGCCGGTGCGCCAGCGATGGACCTCGTCCGGCCCGTCGACCAGACGCTGCGCGCGGACGGCGCGATACCAACCGGCCAGCGGCGTGTCCATGCTGTAGCCCAGGGCGCCGTGGAGCTGGAGCGCTGTGTCGACCACCTGGTGCACCATGTTGGCGAGGAAGACCTTGGCGATGCCGTTCTCGTTGCGCAGGTCCATGCCATTCTCCGCCTTGTAGGCGATGTGGAGCAGCATGAGCCGAGCCTTGTAGAGCTCGGCGGCGCAGTCGGCGAGCATCCAGCGAACCCCCTGGCGGTCGGCCAGGCGCTTGCCGAAGGTCACCCGCTTCACGGCGTGGCCGACGGCGAGGTCGAGTGCGCGCTGCGCCCTCGCCACGTTGTGCATGCCGTGGCGCAGCCGCCCGTAGGCGAGGCGGTGCTGGCCCATGGCGAAGCCCTGGCCGCGGCCACCGAGGAGGTTCTCCTTCGGGACGATCAGGTTCTCGATGCGAATCTCCGAGTGCGAGCCGCCGAGCTTCAGGCCGAGATCGGTGTGCGGCTGCATCGTCTCGATGTCGCGGACGATCCTGTAGCCGGGGTTCGGCAGCTCGACGAGAAACGTCGAGAACTGCCGGTGCCGGGCGACGTCGGGATCGGTCTTCGCCATGACGAGGGCGACGTCGGCAACGCTGGCGGAGGAACTGAACCACTTCTCGCCGTTCAGCACGTAGTTGTCTCCGTCGAGGACGGCGGAGGTCTGCATGCCCGTGGCGTCCGCGCCGGCGGCTCTCTCGGTCATCGAATAGCAGATGCGCTTCTCGCCCGCCAGCAGCGGCTTCAGGAAGCGCTCCTTCTGGTCTTCGGTGCCGTTCTCGAGCAACGTCAGCATGGTCGCGTCGTCGGGACCCTGGGTGTTGAGAGAGAGCGCCCCGAGGAAGCTCTCGCCGAGCTCCATCTGGACCAGTGCATTGGCCAGCGGCTTCAGACCCATGCCGCCGTGCTCCTCCGGGATGAAGGGGCACCACAGCCCCTGCGACCTCGCCTTCTTGCGGAGCTCCGCGAGCACTTCGTCGAAGTTCTCCGGAGTGCATCCCTCTTCGGCCGGGATGCACTCGTTCTGGACGAAGTCGCGCACTTTGGCGCGCACCGCCTTGGTCTCTGCTGGAATCTCGAAATCGATCATCGTCTCTCCTTCAGTAGTTCTGTTGAGGTCGGTCTCAGAAGATCGCCAGTGCGTTGATCGGCGAGCCGGTTCCGGTTTCGACGGCCAGCGGCCCGGCCACGAGCAGGAACTCCCAGCGGCCCAGCTCGGCCGCCGTTTCGGCGACGGCCTCGAGGTCCTGGTTGTCGAAGATGTCGAGGCCCATGGCGACGATCGTGAGGGTGTGGACCGGAAGATCGACCCCCTCCACCTGCGACGGCACCACGTCCAGCGCAGCATCCGAGCCAATGAACGAGATGTCGCGGGAGCGCACCCAGGGCATCGTCGAGGCGTGGAGGCCGGCGGCGTTCTGCGACACATTCCAGGGTCCGAGCTCGGCGCGCCGCGCCCAGCGCCCGGTGCGGATGAAGACGGCGTCGCCGGAACGGACGCGGAGTCCGGCCATCTCCTCGAAGGCCTCGAGATCCTCGGTGTAGATCGGCGTCCCCGGCTCAAGGTACGGCACGCCCTTCAGGCGGGGGATGTCGAACACGATGCCCCTCGTCACGATGCCGCCCCGGAGGTTGAAGATCGAAGATCGCGTGCAGCCCTCCTCGGTGACCGTGTCCTGCGAGTAGCCGTTGTACATCTTCCCCTTGTAGAGGATGTGACACAGGGCGTCGATGTGGCTGTGCGAGTAACCGTGGTAGCTGATCTCGTAGCGATCGCTCACGCCGCCGCGAAACGCTGGCTCCTCGTCAGGATCGGGAAGAGCCAGAATCGCGCGCTCGAACGGCAGCGGCACGTCGACGGCCTCCTCGATGATGAGCGGATGGGCGAGCGAGACGGAGATGCCCTCCGTCGCCAGGGCCAGCGCTTCGAGGCGCTTCTCCCGGGTGATCAGGTTGGCCGCCCCCAACTGGTCGTCGTCGCCCCAGCGGCCCCAGTTGGAGAGCTCCTGCATCAGGCGCTCGATGTCCGCCTGGGCGAGATCGCGCGATTCGGGCGAGTAGCTTGGAACGGGTTCCGGCGAGGATGCCGGCTCAATCGCCTCCTCCGGGGTCGCCGCGCAGGCGCCAGTCAGCAGTGTGCATGCGATGCCGAGCCTCAGATGTGTGGCTTTCATGGTGCTCCCTGGTAGTGCACGCCCTCGACGGGGCGCGGCGGCGGGGTCGTGCGTGGTCCTTCGACGCGACGGTGCATCTCTTCGTAGGAGGCGCCGCCGCGTACCTTGTCGACCATCTCGTCGGGGTCGAAGTCGATGCCGACGGGATTGCGGGCGAAGTCGGGTCCCCTGATGTAGGCCAGCCCCTCCGCCTTCGTGGGGAAGTTGTCCACCTGCGTCTCGACCCTGTTGCCGTCGGGGTCGGTGTAGTAGATCGAGGTGGTCATGCCGTGGTTGGTGCACCAGTAGGGCTTGACGCCACTCTCTTTGAGTCGGGCATAGGTACGCACGACGAGTTCGTCCATGGTCTTGTACTCGAAGGCGAAGTGGTCGTAGCCCTGGTTGCCGGCGCCGCGCTCCCGCTTCCTGTCTTCGACGAGCAGGATGCGCAGAAGGCGGTGGTCGAAGCGCAGCAGGGCCAGCGTCTCGCTGCGCTCGGCAACCTCGCAGCCCAGCGCCCGCACGTACCAGTCGATCATCGGCTCCAGCTGCCTGGTGCGGATGACGGTGTGGACGAGTTCCGAGGGCGCGACGGTTTCGTTCTCTTCGGACGCCGCACCGGCTGGAGCAGGCAGGCTGTCCGGATCGAAGTCGACTCCGGCGGCGGACTTCTCCAGGTCTGCCGCCTCCCCAAGGTAGGGCTCGAGATCCTCGATTCGATCGAAGCGGTCGAGGAGCATCTCGATGCGATTGCCGCTGGGGTCGGTGTAGAGAAGCGAAGCGCTGTCACCGTAGCGCCTGGCCGCGCGCGGCTCGATTCCCCCTGCCTTCAGCGCGTGGTAGTTGGCGCCGAGCTCGGTGAGCGAGTCGTAGCTGAAGGTGAAGCGATCCCAGCCGAGAAGGCCGGCATCGGGCACAGGCTTGCCGCCTCGCCCGAAGATCGAGACGCGATGATGCTCGATGTCGTAGGAGCACCAGGCGCCGCCGCGCGAAGGCGTATCCGGCCGGCTGGCGACGTGGTGGGCGCGGCAACGAAGGACGGTGTCGTAGAAGGCCACTGCCTCCTTCAGGTCGCCGACTCTCACCGCCAGGTGGGCGAAGTCGGAAGGCGACACGATCTCAGCCGTCGTCACTCCCCGCGCCGCGGCCGCTCCCAGGCAAGCCCCGGCCGTCACCATCGCTCCCTCCAGGAAGCGGCGGCGATTCATCGAGCGGCCTGTGGACATCATTTGCTACCTTGCCACACGTTGCCGGGGAGGAAGATCATGAAACGGTGCGTGAGACTGGACGTGAGGCTCGTGGCTCTGTCGCTGGTTTCGCTCGCGGCTCTACCAGCGAACGGCCATGCGCAGGAGCCGAAGACGGTCCGGATCGACACTCTGGGCGTGATGGACACGCTCTACCACCTGTCGGGCGGCGGCGCGAACTCGCTGGCGCTCATCGACGAGATCAACGGCGGCGTGGTGTTGATCGACACGAAGCCGCCAGGGTGGGGCCAGCCGGTGCGGGACGCACTCGACGGGGTGACCGATCTCCCGGTGACGACGATCATCAACACCCACGCGCATCCGGATCATGCCGGCAGCAACGGCGAGTTCGGGGCCGTCGCCTTGATCGTGGCGCACGAGAACACCAGGGCGAACATGGCCCGGATGGACCTCTACTCGGGCCCGAACGCCGCGGCTTTGCCCACGAAGACGTTCGTGGACCGGTTCTCGCTGCTCGAGGACATCGACCGCATCGAGCTGTACCACTTCGGCCCCGCCCACACCGATGGCGACATCGTCGTCGTCCTTCCCGCCAAGGGGGTGGCGTACCTGGGAGGCCTGTTTCCCTCGAAAGCGACGCCGGTCATCGACACGCAGAACGGCGGGAGCGGCGTGGCCTTCCCCGACACGCTGGCGAAGGCGGTTGCCGGGATCCAGGGCGTCAGCCGTGTGATCACGGGCCACGGTCAGGCTCCCGTGACGTACGCCGGACGGGGTCGCCGGGAAACCGGGGCGAACCGCCCCTGGGCGGGGTTCATGACGTGGGAGGATCTTGAGGAGTACGCCGACTTCAACCGTGACTTTCTGGCGGCCACGGAGAGAGCCTTCCGAGCCGGCATGAGCCTCGAGGAGGCGGCGGCGAGCCTCGAGTTACCTGAGCGCTACAAGGACTACGGTATGGAACACGCGAGAGCGAACATCGAAGCGATCTATGACGAACTGGCGAACAGGTAGCGGGCCGCGCATGACCAGACGATTCACGGTGGCGCTCGTGGGTGTCGCTTCCATACTGATGGGTGCTAACGAGACGCGTGCCGACGACTGGCCGGAGTTTCGAGGCAAGGGCCGGCTCGGTGTCTGGCACGAGGTCGGGATCCTCGAGGAGTTCCCCGCCGATGGCCTGAAGGCGCTCTGGCGGACCCCGATCAAGGCAGGGTTCGCGGGCCCCGCCGTGGCGGACGGCCGCGTCTTCATCACCGACTTCGAAGCCACGCACGGCATGCGCGGAACCGAGCGGGCACTCGCGCTCGATGAAGCGACCGGCCGCGTCCTGTGGAGCCGGGAATGGGAGGCGGACTACGCCGGGATTCAGTGGGAAACGGGTCCCGGCGCGACCCCGACGGTCGATGGAGACCGTGTCTACACCCTGGGGCGCACGGGCGTCCTGTCGGCCTTCGATGTCGAGACCGGCGGACTCCTCTGGCGCAAGGACTACGCCGAGGACTACGGCGTCGACCGGTTGCAGTGGGGGTTCGACTGGGGCTTCGCCAGCGCGCCGCTGGTCGACGGCCCGCGGCTCATCTGCTTCGTCGGCGGCCCGGAGAACGCGCGGGTCGTGGCGTTCGACAAGATGACCGGCGAGGAGATCTGGCGCGCGCTGGACAGCGAAGCGGACCTCGGCGTCGCGCAACCGATCATCGTCGAGGCCGGCGGCGCGCGTCAGCTCATCGTCTGGAACCCGGAAGAGGTCGTCTCCCTCGATCCGAGCAACGGCGAGTTCTACTGGCGGCAGCCCTACACGGTTGGCGGCGCGATGACCGTCGCGACGCCCGTGCAGGTCGGATCGCAACTGTTCTTCACGACGTTCTACGACGGACCCCTGATGCTGACGCTCAACCAGGACAGGCCCGGCGCCACCGTCGCCTGGAAGGGCTCGAGCAACAGCGAGATTCAGACCGACGGGCTGCACGCCGTGCTGGCGACGCCGATCATCGAGGACGGGACGATCTACGGCATCTGCAGCTACGGCCAGCTGCGCGGCCTGAACGCCGAAACGGGCGAGCGCCTCTGGGAAACGCAGGAAGCGACCGGAGAACGACGGCGCTGGGTCTCCGGGTTTCTCGTCCGGAACGGCGACCGGGTCTTCATCAACAACGATCGCGGCGACCTGATCATCGCCAGACTGAGCCCTGCCGGCTACGAGGAAGTCAGCCGGACGCACCTCATCGAGCCCACGTCGAGACCCGGCAACCGGCGGGAACTGCGCTACGTGAGCTGGGTTCACCCGGCCTACGCCAACAAGCACGTCTACATCAGAAACGACGAGGAGATGATCTCCGTGTCGTTGAACCAGGCGGACTACGAGTGACGCTCGGAGAACCGGCTGAGTCGGAGCCCACCATGCGACCACCTCGACTCCTTCTGCCGGCGATCCTGGGGATCCTCCCGGCTGTCGCGCCGTTCTCGCCTGTCGCAGGGGAGGAGCGCTCGGCGTTCTTCGGCGACCTGCACGTGCACACCGCCTACTCGTTCGATGCCTTCTCGTTCGCCACGCGGACGACACCCGACGACGCGTACCGTTTCGCCGCCGGAGAGGCGATCAGGCATCCCTCGGGAAACGAGATCCAGCTCGACCGGCCCCTCGATTTCTACGCCGTGACGGACCACGCGGCGTACCTGGGGGTCCTGCGCGCCCTCGCCGACCCTGGCCACCCGCTCGCGGACGACCCCGACGTCAAGCGCTACGTCGACGCGACGACGGTCAAGGCGCGGGGAGGCTACCTGCCGGGCGCCTCGGAGTTCGTGGCCCGGCACGATGATCCGGAACTGCTCCGGTCCGCGTGGCAGGAGATGGTCGACGCCGCGGAACGTCACTACCGGCCGGGCACCCTGACGACGTTCATCGCTTACGAGTACACGCCGTCGCGGGACGGCGGCAACCTGCACCGGAACGTGATCTTCAGGGGCACAGCACCCCAGGTACCGTTCAGCCGACTCGATTCGGCGAATCCCGAAGACCTCTGGAGCTGGATGGATCGCCTGCGTGACGAGGGCATCGAGGCCCTGGCGATCCCGCACAACTCGAACGGCTCGGACGGCTGGATGTTCCAGACCGAGACGTTCGCCGGCGGCCCGCTCGACGCGGACTACGCGACGAAGCGGATGCGCAACGAGCCGGTCGTCGAGATCACGCAGGTCAAGGGCACGTCCGAGACCCACCCCTTTCTGTCGCCCAACGACGAGTGGGCGGACTTCGAGATCTTCCCCTTCCGCGTGGGCATGTGGGCCAAGAGCCGACCCAGAGGCAGCTACGTCCGCCAGGCGCTGCTGGACGGCATCGCGTTTCAGAGCGAGGAGGGCTTCAACCCGTATCGGTTGGGGTTCGTCGGCGCCAGCGACACCCACAACTCGGGTTTCGTGTTCGACGAGGAGAAGCACACCGGCAAGGTCGGCGTGCATGACTTCGACCCGGTCAGCAGGGGCTCGGTACCGGCCGACGTCGTCGACGGCGTGCCGACGTATCGCGAGGTCTTCCGCCGGTACTACAGCAACTCGGGTCTCACCGGCGTCTGGGCCGAGGAGAACAGCCGGGAGGCCATCTACGAGGCCCTGCGTCGCAAGGAAACCTTCGCCACCTCGGGCACTCGCATCCGGTTGCGGACGTTCGCCGGCTACGGCCTGCCCGACGACCTTCACCTCCGTGACGACATGGCGGCGGTGGGCTACGAGCGCGGCGTCGCCATGGGCGGCGAACTCGATGCCGATCGAGACGGCAACCCGACGTTCGCGGTCCGCGCACTGCGCGATCCGTCCGGCGCCCCGCTCCAGCGTCTCCAGATCGTCAAGGGCTGGGTCCAGGACGGCGATCAGCACGAGCAGGTCTTCGACGTCGCCTGCTCCGACGGGCTGCAGCCGGATCCCGGGACCCACCGCTGTCCGGACAACGGCGCCGCCGTCGACCTGTCGAACTGCGCCATCAGCCAGGACGCCGGCGACGCTGAGCTGGGAGCGACCTGGAGCGATCCCGGCTTCGACCCCGGGCATCACGCGTTCTACTACGTTCGCGTTCTGGAGAACCCCACGTGCCGCTGGTCGACGTGGGATGCCGTGAAAGCCGGCGTCGCGCCGCGCGTCTCCCTGCCGGCGACGATCCAGGAGCGGGCCTGGTCGTCGCCGATCTGGATCGCTCCCGGCAGCTAGCGCGGAACTGGCGGCCCGATATGGAGCCGGCCTTGCGGCCGGCGCGTCTCCCTGGCCGCCTTCGGCGGCAGCCGGCGGGGACGCCGGCGCACCCAGTGGGCCGCCAGTTACCCGCTAGTAGGGCGCCGGATCGAGGCCGACGTCGTTCGCGGCGCCGGCCCGGTGGGAGCGGCCTGGCAGGAGCTCGGTGAGGCGACGCTCTTCCTCGGGCTGATCGGCGACCTGCAGCACCTTCTTGCGCGAAGGGTTCCGCGGCAGCATGGCCCGGAGCCGCTGCTTCGTCCCGGCGTGCTCGGGGAGGCTCGCCAGATTGCGCCATTCGTTCGGGTCGTCGTCGTGGTCGTAGAGCTCTTCCCCGTCGGGATAGGTCGTGTAGCGCCAGCGCTCGGTGCGGATCGAGCTTCTGTCCGGTGCGTCGGAGGTGATCGCGGGGTGATCCCACTCGGCCTCGGGGTTTTCGAGCAGTGGCCGCAGGCTCTCGCCGTCGAGGTCCTCGCGCCCGGGGAGCCCGGCGAGGTCCGCCAGGGTGGGGTAGATGTCGAGCAGCTCGGCGGTCCGGTCGCAGAATTCTCCCTTGGCCTCGATCCCGGGGCCGGCGAAGATGATCGGCACGCGGCAGGACCGCTCCCAGAGGGTGAACTTGCTCCAGTGGTTCTTCTCGCCGAGCTGCCAGCCGTGGTCGGTCCACAGGACGATGACCGTGTTCCCGGCGTGCGGCCCTTCGTCGAGCGCCTTCAGCACGCGCCCCACGTTCGCATCGGTGAAGTTGATGCACGCCAGATAGGCCGCTATGGCGCGCCGCCACTGCCCCGTCGCCGTCACCAGCTCGTGGTCTTCCAGACCGCGCTCCGTGGGACCGGACTCAGGCACGTCGTCGAGGTCGTTCGCGAGGTAGGGCGGCAACTCGATCTCGGCCTCGGGGAACTTGTCGAAGTACTTCTTCGGCGCGTAGAACGGCAGGTGCGGGCGATAGAAGCCGCAGGCCAGGAAGAACGGCCCCGAGTGATCTCTCGACAGGTACTCAGCCGCCCAGTTGGCGAGCTGGGTGTCGGTCGTGTCTTCGTCGTCGATGTCGAGGGCGCCCCAGTCGAAGCCGCCGCGGTCGAGCTGGTTCAAGGGGTAGTCGGGGGGCCACAGAAAGCCGCGGAAGCTGTGGTAGTAGTGCCACGAAGCGGCCTCGTTCTGGCTTTGGTGAAACGTCTTGCCGCCGCCGATCGCCTCGTAGCCGTGCTGCATGAAGTGTTGCGGCAGAGTGACGGCCAGCGGCATCGCGTCGCGCCAGACGTCCCCGTTGCCGTAGCAGCCGGACGTGGTCGGGCGCTGGCCGGTCATCAGACTCGCCCGGGAGGGGTTGCAGGCGGGCGTCTGGCAGTAGGCCCG
>JAPOXA010000156.1 GCA_026707325.1 Acidobacteriota bacterium
CGACGTCGGCGGCGATCATGGGCAACACCGTGCTGTGGAAGCCGGCGTCCACGGCGCTGGTTTCGGGCTACTACGTGATGAAGCTGCTCGAGGAGGCCGGGCTGCCGCCGGGCGTGATCAACTTCGTGCCCGGCCCGGGCGCCACGGTCGGCGATCCGGTCCTGGCCAGCCGCCATCTGGCGGGGATCCACTTCACCGGTTCGACGCCCGTGTTCCAGCGCATGTGGCGGACGATCGGTGACCAGATCGAGAGCTACGAAACGTACCCCCGGATCGTCGGTGAGACCGGCGGCAAGGACTTCGTCTTCGCGCATCCGTCGGCGGACTCCGCGGCGCTAACCACGGCGCTGATCCGCGGCGCCTTCGAGTACCAGGGCCAGAAGTGCTCCGCGGCTTCGCGGGCCTATGTTCCCGCTTCGCTCTGGGGCGAGGTGCGGGAGCGCCTGTGTGACGAACTGGCGACCGTGAAGATGGGCTCTCCCGTTGACTTCTCGAACTTCATGGCCGCGGTCATCGACCAGTCGTCCTTCAACAACATCTCCGGCTACCTCGCCGACGCGGAGGGTGATTCGGCTTACGAGATCGTCTCCGGCGGCGGCCGCGACGACGCGGCCGGCTACTTCGTCGAGCCCACCGTCGTCCGCAGCGAGGATCCGCGGTCTCGCCTGATGAGCGAGGAGATCTTCGGGCCGGTGCTGACGATCTTCGTGTACGAGGACGGCGCGCTCGACGAGGCTCTCGAGCTCTGCGACACGACGAGCCCGTACGCGTTGACTGGAGCGGTGTTCGCCAACGACCGGACGGCGGTGGCCAGCATCGGCGCCCGCCTGCGCAACGCCGCCGGCAACTTCTACATCAACGACAAGCCGACCGGGGCGGTCGTCGGCCAACAGCCCTTCGGTGGGGCCCGCGCGTCCGGGACCAACGACAAGGCGGGCTCCATGGCCAACCTGCTGCGCTGGACTTCCCAGCGGGCTGTCAAGGAGAACTTTGCGCCGCCGGTGGACTACCGCTACCCGCACATGGGCTGATCCGGCTGGCACGCCGTGATCGTCGATTGCGCGGACAAGCGCACCGAGGCGTTCTACAACGGCCGCCGGATCGCAGCGTTCTCGGGCTTCGCCCGGACGGCCTCGCGGAAGCTCGACCAGCTCGACGCGGCCACAAGCCTGGGCGATCTGGCCAGGCCTGGCAATCGTCTCAAGGCACTCAAGGGTCGCCGCAAGGGACAGTGGAGCATTCGCATCAACGACCAGTGGCGGATCTGTTTCAGGTGGCCCGCCGGAAGCCCCGGTCCTACGGATGTGGAGATCGTGGACTACCATTGAGACGGAGGCACACCATGCGCGAGCCCATTCATCCCGGCGAAACGCTGCGCGAGGATCTCGACGCGCTCGGCATGAGCGCGGCGGAACTGGCGCGGCGGATCGAGGTGCCAGTTAGCCGCATCACAGGGATCCTCAACGGCCGGCGGGCCGTTACCGGCGACACGGCTCTTCGGCTCGGACGTTTCTTCGGCACGTCGGGGGAGTTCTGGCTCAACCTGCAGAAGCTCTACGAGTTGCGGCTTGCGGAACGGGAGAACGGATGAACGATCTCTCGGCTTCCGACCCTGGATGCAGGCGGAGGCGTGCACGCGGGGGGTTGAGCATCGGCCCTTGATGGACAGGTCGTTGACGGAGTAAAGCAACCTAGTGGAGTCGGGGGCCGGAGGCCCTCGGCGTCTGTGCTCGGGCCCGCTTGACCGCCGGTTCAGTGGGCCCCTTTCCCGGCCCAATAGTCGGGGCGCGATGGTCGCGGTTTGGGAGGTGACGGCTTTACGTCGCCTATCCGCGCTGGCGGGGTAATCGACTCCAAGTCATCGATGAGGCTGAGACCGTATGCCACCTCCAGTCGCGCTTGGACCGCTGCCGGGGGGCCTTCGTCGTCCTGAGAATCGTCGGACGGCGGCGCATCCGGTCCGTCATCGTGGGCCGCGTTGCCAATGTAGCGAAAGGCGCTTACGTCTTGGGAAGCACCGCGAATGTCGGATTCTGCCCTTCTGATGGCGTCCCGTAGGATCGACAATCTGCCGCCCCCGCCGGCGACGAACACAGGCAAGCCCGCTTTCCAGTGGGGAGAATTCGGGTCTCGGCTCTTTCTCAGGTCCCAGATGACCTTCCTGAGGGCCCTCGCGACTTCTTGACGATAGCCGCTGTCAACGTCGTGCGCAGTCTCCGGGGGCTTCGCGCCCTTCTCCGCCAAGTAGTCGTTGACACGGTCGGGTATGCGGTCGAAAGGGCCCGTGTCCCGGGGAGGGACTGCGGCGTGGATGGCGGATCCGGCATCGGCGAGCGCCTTCAGGCGATTGAGATGAAGGTGAAGTGCGCCCAGCGGTGCCACGAGTGCATTCAGAATCTCCCAGCGGTCACCTTCGCGCTCGTGTAGAACGAAGCCGCAGGAGTCGATAGTCGAAGCACCGACGTCGACTAGGAAAGTGCAGGCCGTTCCGCCTCTCGTGGGAGCGAGCGTACCTCGCCGCTTCCGCCACGATCTCCGGGACGACTTCAATCTCGTTCAGGTCCAATAGGGACTCTGGTTTGAACTCGGTCCCAGACAGACGATTGACCGTGGCGACCGCCTCCGATCTGGTCGGCGGCGTCTTCTGGACGGAGAGGGCCCAAGCGGCCGCGCCGGCGATGCGGAAGCCTCTCTTTATCTCCGCGTCGTCGTAGCCTGCCGAGGGGATCCCAAGGTTCAGGCTCCACCTTAGGAAGTAGATGCCATAGGCTTCCTGCAGGGAACTCAAGACGTGGCAGCGCGATGTACGCAAAACCCACGCGAGATAGCAGGCGGCATTGGTGCGGGCTTCTACCGAGTCCGGGCGTTCCATGAGGTCGACTTTGAGGCTGCGATCCGCGGGACTTGGTTTCGTCTCCACTGCGATACGGCCACTTGCCGTCGGCTCCGACAGGTTGGTCGGCAGGAGGAAGGAACGTCCTCCATTGCCATCGGGCCATGTCACGGCAGTGACGTTCCCTCGGCCGAGGTAGGGACTTCGGACTGCCACCTTGGCGCTTGACGTGCCGAAGTCGAGTCCGATCAACAAGTCCACCGTCTCCTTACGCAGTCGGCCTCTACGCGAATCAACCCTACGCAGACCGTTTCGGCAGGACTGTGCTTCAGTTCACGGTCTCTCTGGATCTCGCGCCGTCGGAAGTCGGCCCTTGCTTCGAGAGCGCGAAGGCGTCCCCTGGTCGGAGGGACCAGCCGGGCTGGACCGGTCGTCTCGTAGATCCATAGTTGTTCCTCCAACCGTTGCCTCTGGGTCCCGAATCTGCGCTCCGCCATCCGCTGGAGCATGTCGGCACGGTCTTCATTCTCGGCCTCAAGCTCTTCGACGTAGGCATCAAAGGCTCTGTCGGATGGCTCGACGCAGCCTTGCTCGACCTGCTCGGTCACGGTGCGGATATCGACTACCCCTTGGGCGCTCAGCCAGGCTGCTCCTTCGCTTGAGGCCGTCCCGATGAGAAGCTCCGCGTCGCCAGAGCGAAGCGGGTCGCCGGCAGGGTCAACGGGTAGCGCAGCGTAGGACAGCTTTTCGGCGTGCCGCAGGCCGCGTACCGACCAGCGTTGCACGGAAAATCCATAGATTCCTGGTTCTACCTTGCCAAGGAGTTGACCGGCCTTTAGCCCTACCGCGACCGCGGGCCGTCGCCGCTCGTCGGATGCCTCCAGGCGGGAGGACACGAAGCGGACCAGAGGGTGGAACTGATTGATCGCTTCCTCCCCGCGCCGGATCCGGGGAACGGTCGAATTCTCGAAGCGGCATCTGACCTCGCGAAGCGAACCCTGTGTCAGTCGTGAGTCTCCATCCAGATTCTGTCGGCGAATGAAGTTGGCTAGCTCGAATCGGGCCTCGTTTGAGAGATCGATGTCGAACAGCAGGTCGTCTCCGGGGACCTGTCGAAAGAGCGAGCCTCGATAGTGCACACGCATGTAGTCGGTGACGTACTTGACCAGATCGGCCGCCGATATGGATCGGTGAAGTTCTTTCGCCGCTCCAATCTGCCGGAGAACATAGTCCCCGTAGGCGGTGAGATGGGCAGCCTCCCTCTCAAGCTCCTCTTCGGCGCGCCGTCGATTCTCCAGGGCGATACGGGCCTGTTCGATTTGCTGGTTTTCTTGTTCCGGGGTGAGATGAGTCGTGAAGAGCTGCTGGCGCAGGTTTCTGACGACCTCACCCAAGATGGGTTCGAGGCCTCCGAGGGCGCCCTTGAAGATGCCGAGGCGGTCCATCAGCCGCTCGTAGATTCGCGCGTCGATCGTGTCCTTGTAGAATGGACTGAGGAGGAAGGACCACTGAAGTCTGAGCTGACCGCTCAGGCGCGGCGACTTGGAGACCTGAACGCACTATGGGCCGAGGACAGCAAGTACGAGCGTCTCTCCGCAATCCTGTCGGACTGGTTCAACAATGAACCCGACTCGAAAGTCATCGTTCCTGGACTTCCCGTCGGCGCGTGCGAGTGACGGTGTGGCCGAGCAGGTTTAGCCGGTCGAGAAGTCAGTAGTCCAGACTCTCTCGTCGAGGAGGCGCTTCAGTTGACGGTTGTCCTGGAGCAGGGGATTGCGATTGGCGTTCCGTAATTCCAGTTCCAGGTGCTCGGGGAGAGAGGCTGCCGCTGAAGGCGCTCCCCCGACAACGAGTTCGCGGGCTCTGACGAGTGGGGCGTTGGCCTCAAGCAGCTCCGAGAACGACTGGCCTCGGTCAAACATGCCCTCGTCCACTAGACGGAGAAGCTCGTGGAGATCGTTACTTCGGAGGTGAATCGGGGTCGCCGTGAGCAGGACGATGTAGTCGGAGACTGTCCTGGCGAGCCGGGCGAGCTGAGAGGTCGTCGTTTCCCGGTTTCGGAGGTGGTGGGCCTCGTCCACAACACACATGTCGATCAACGGGTCGGCGTGTTCCCGCTCCATCAGGAACCGTGCCAGTTTGGACGCCGCCACGTGATCGGTGGTTTCTCGCCATCTCTTCCTGGGTCGGAGGCCTTGGAGGCTGGCGATGATCGCGAAACTTGGAGTCTCGTCGTTCGCTGCCTGGCGCAGCCGGTTCAGCGTTCCTCTCGCATCGAGAATCTCCGCGTCGACGCCAAAGCGGTTCTTCAGTTCGCGCTGCCACTTCTCGCGTAACACCGCGGGACAAAGGACGAGCAGGCGTCGAAAGTCGTATCTCGTGCGGAGCTCGGTCCAGAGCAGACCCGCCTCGATTGTCTTCCCGAGCCCGACCTCGTCGGCGATCAGGATTCCGCGCGCCACGGAGTTCAGCAGTCGGACAACGGGCTTGAACTGGTGGGCGTAGAAGTCCGTTCCGGTGACATCCATGCTGTAGATGACGTCGGCCAGTCTCCCGGTAAGGCGTGCGTGGGCGAGAGTGAGTCGCAGATCGAGTTCGTCGCCGAGGCGACCACGCTGCAGGAGGTCCAGAGCGTCTTCTTCGTCCGGCAGCGCTTCGAGTTGGTCCTCGGGCACGAACTGCGCGCCCTCCGGGAACTGGATCTGCAGCTTCGTGAACGCTCCGGGTGAGCGCGATCTACCCGTCAGGACCCCGATGCGACCGGGGTCGTGCTTGAGTCGACAGCGTGCGCCGACCTTCAGTTCAGGGTCGGGCAAGGTGAAGCAGGGGGGCTGCCGACTTCGTTGGGTAGGGTGCCACGCTAGCGTAGCCGGTTTACAGCCGCCATCATCGACTCGAGGTCGGTGTACTTCTCGCGGACCTTGTTCTGCTCCTGTCCGAGCCGAACCTCGTCCTCGTCGAGGCGGTTCCAGTCGTCGAAGCTCACGAAGTCGACGCCCCGTTCACGGAGCAGTTCGACGATCCTCTCGGGAGCCTTGGCCGGGTCGGCCGGGGCCGTCGCCCCGTCGATGTCCTCGAGCATCTTCTTGACGGTGGCGGTGGAGTCGGGGCTGTTCGTGCCGATTAGTCCGGTCGGGCCGCGCTTGGCCCAGCCGACGACGTACTGGCCAGGCACGACGTCGCCGTCCGGTTCGGTCTGCAGGCGGCCTTCGTCGTTGGGCAGGATGCCCCAGCGCTCGTGGAACGGCACGCCCGGAAGGGGAACGCCGCGGTAGCCGACCGCCTTGAACACGAGGTCGACATCCAGGGTTTCGGTTTCGCCGGTGCCTCGTGGTCTCGGCGTGCCGTCGTCGGCGGCGTAGAGCTCGTTCTTCTCGATCACGACCTGGGCGACCCGGCCGTCGTTCCCGGCCACGAGTTCAATCGGTGAGACGAGGAACCTGCAGGTGACGAGACGGTCGCCGTCGCCGGCTCCGGCGCCGGCGGTCTCGCTCAGATAGGTGACGTTGCGGCGGGCGCTGGGTGCGGCTGCCTCTTCCAGCCAGGTGCTGCTGATCTCGTCGAGGTCCATCTCGTCCTTTGTGATGAGCAGGCTGGCGCCTTCGAGCGAGCCGATCTCCTTGATCTCCTGGGGCGAGAATGCTGCCTGCGCCGGTCCCCGGCGGCCGAGCAGGACGACCTCCTCGACCCGGCTCTCGCGCAGTACCTCGAGCGACTCGGCGGTGATGTCGGTCGGCGCGAGTTCGTCCGGGTCGCGCACCAGGACCCGGGTCACGTCCATCGCCACGTTCCCGTTGCCGACAACGGCGACGCGCCGTGCCGAGGCCAGGTCGAAGCTGCGATCCTGGAAGTCGGGGTGGCCGTTGTACCAGCCGACGAACTCGGTCGCCGAGTGGACGCCGGGGAGTTCCTCGCCCGGGATCCCCATCTTGCGGTCCGACTCGTTGCCGGTGGCGTAGACGATGTGGTCGTAGTGCCGGCGGAGGTCGTCAACCGAAATATCGCGGCCGAGTTCGACGTTGCCGAAGAAGCGGAAGCGGTCATGCTGTGCGGTGCGGTTGTAGACCCGGATGACGTTCTTGATCTTCTGATGGTCGGGCGCGACACCGCCGCGTACCAGACCAAAGGGCGTGGGAAGACGGTCGAACAGGTCGACGTCCGCGGTGACGCCGTCCGTCTTGAACAGCGCGGCGATCGCATAGAAGCCGCTGGGACCGGAGCCGATCACGGCAACCCGCAGCGGTCGTTCAACGCTGCCGAGAGGCCAGTTTCCTGAGGTCTCGTGCACTTGTTCCTCGCCTCCGCGCCCGGCAGACGCGGTCTTCGTTCCGGTGTCGGTAGTCTTCGATCGGTCGGGAATCATAGCGTCGCGCCAGCCAGCGCCGTTCCAGCGCTTGGCAAGGCTGGTGGGCGGCACTTGTCAATGTGGCTAAGTGTTGACATGATTAGACATACGCCCCTCCGGCCCGCTCGGTCAAGCGGACTGCGGTGGGCAAACTCTGGGGGAGAATGCCATGTCCCATCGCCGTTGGCTCGTTGAGTACGCCGCCGTCCGCAGTTCGGCGCGGACGACCTCTGTCCTGTTCCTGCTCGCCGGCCTGATCCTGGCTGCCCCGGCCGCCGCCCAGTTGTGCGAGGGTGCGTCTTCGATCACCCGTCTGGGAGGCGCCAACAGGTTCTCGGCGCCGGTCGAAGACCAGGAATCGCTGCAGGCGCTGTTCGTGAACCAGCGTGAGGAGATCCTCGAGCTTCTGGGACAGGCGAACTGGTCGGGCGACCCGGACGATCTGTTTGCCGCCGTCGCCGCGTGGCGAGGCGTCACGTCGACTACGTTCGACCCCGGCCAGCGGGTCCAGTGGATGTTCTTCCGCGACCGCGGCCAGACGCCAACGGTGAGCACGAACCTCTGCTGGGCCGGTGACGAGGCGTTCTCGGCCTGGGAGGTCCGCTTCAACTCGAACGGGCGCTGGTACTCGATGATCGTTCCCGAGTCCTGCGGCAACCTCGCGCTCCTCGCCGAGCAGCCGCTGCCGGAGGTCACGCTCGACCTGGACATCGGGGGCCTCTCCTGCGCGGACCAGACCTTCGACTTCCGGAGTTCATGCGCCGACGGCGACGCTTCGGTGACGGTGAGGATGCCGGACGGTAGCGAGAGGACGGCAGGCGACGGCAGCGTCTCCTTCCCCTTCGCGGACCAGGGCGACTACACGGTCACGGCGAGTTGTACGGCGATGTCGCCGCGCGGCGACCCGCTCGAGGACTCGATGAGCAGCGCCATCGCGGTCGGCTGTCCGAGTTGCCTGGTCGCCGCTGCCCCGGAGGAAGTCGATCTGGGACAGTCATCGGTTCTGACGGTCGTTCCCAGGGCAGGGCACGGCGCCGAGGTGGCCCGGGTCACCCTCGATGGTGAGCCGCTTGCTTCGCCGTACACGAAGGAGATGACGCACGACGGAGCGGACGCGTTCACGCACACGGTGATGGTCGAGACGAGCACCGGCCAGAGCGCCCTGTGTTCGACCGGGATGAAGGTTGCACCGACGGTGACGATGTCGATCGAGCCGGACCGGGTGCTCACGGGACAGACGGCGGTCGTCACGGTGGCGCCGGAGAATGGCAACGGGGCGCCGGTGACGGTCGCGCTCGACGGCCAGCCGCTGGCGGAGCCCTACGAGCGTGCGGTCGTTCACGCGACCGACGGCGAGTTCACCCACACGGCGATGGTGGAGAACGCCGGCGGCAGCAACGAAGCGTCCGCGACGATGAAGGTCGATCGGCGATGGACCCTGCTGCCGACGCTCAGTTCTCTCAGCGGAGACGACGTGCACATTTCGGTGCTCGGTCCGGATACGCGCGACAGGCTCAAGGCCTGCGTGGACGGAGTCGGTGTCGGGCTTGCCGCCGAGTACCGCCTGAGCTATCCCGTGGGATTCATGTTCGGGGCGAACACGATCAACTGCGAGGTCGACTGGTGGCTGCACCCGGGCGGCCGGACCGGTTACGCCGGCGCGGACATAGAGATGAAGAAGTTCTTCGTCGGGCTGAACTTCCACCTGACCCGTCCTGGCAGCCGCGTGGACTGGTGGCTCGGTCCCGTGATCGCCCAGCTCGACTACAGCTCGTCCTCCCTCGTGCCGACCGGAATGGATGGCGCGTCGGTGGACGCCGTCTATCGTCCCGAGTGGCCCGGCGAGACCGTTCTCGGTGCCAACATGGGACTGAAGATCCCCTTCAAGACGGATTGTCCGGTCGGCCTGTATCTCGGCGCCTTCTGGTTCGACTCCTCGATGAAGGCGAAGAGCTCCGAGATCCGCGGCGAGGACGGGGCGCTCGCGCCCGCGTTCGAGCTGCGCAAGACGCCGGTGTACGTGAGCGCTGGAATCTCGATCGAGTTCTGACGGTTCCAGCAGCGTCCGCAGCCGCGAGGCTGCGGTGTCGCGCAAGGAACTGGTCCGCCTGTCGGTGCGCGGGTCTTCTGACCCGCTGCCGCCGAAGGCGGCCAGAGAGTCGCGCCGCGAAGCGGCTCCGATTGGCGGCCAGTTCCTTGCAGATTCGCGGCGGAAGTCGCGCTACATTACATCCGAGCGGGGATCCTGCCGTGAAGCCGACGGAACTGGAAGAAAGATACGGCGCCCGGAACTACGCGCCGCTGGACATAGTGATCGACCGCGCCGAGGGCGTTTGGGTCTGGGACATCGACGGTCGCCGCTACCTCGACTGCCTCGCCGCCTACTCGGCGGTCAACCAGGGGCACTGCCATCCGCGGATCGTCGAGGCCCTGATCCGGCAGAGCCGGAAGGTGGCGGTCACTTCGCGGGCCTTCCACAACGCCGAACTCGGGGCGTTCTTTCGGGATGTCTGCGAACTGACCGGCTTCGAGCGGGCCTTGCCGATGAACACCGGCGCCGAGGCGGTCGAGACCGCGATCAAGCTGGCCAGAAAGTGGGCCTACACGCGCAAGGGCGTGCCTCCCGGCGAGGCCGAGATCCTGGCGTTCGCCAACAACTTCCACGGTCGCACGACGACGATCGTGGGCTTTTCGAGTGAAGCGCAGTACCGCGATGGTTTCGGTCCATTCACGCCCGGTTTCGAGCTGCTGCCGTTCGGCGACGCCTCCGCGGCAAGGGCGGCGGTGGGTCCGAACACGGCGGCCGTGCTGGTCGAGCCGATCCAGGGCGAGGGCGGCATCGTCGTGCCGCCGGACGGTTTCCTTGCCGAACTGCGCGACGTGTGCAGCGAGCGGAACGCGCTTCTGATCGTCGATGAGATCCAGTCCGGCCTGGGACGGACGGGGCGGATGTTCGCGCATGAGCACGACGGCATCCGGCCGGATGTGATGCTGCTCGGCAAGGCGCTCTCCGGGGGTCTGTATCCCGTGTCGGTGGTCGTGGCGGACGCGGAGATCATGGACGTGTTCCAGCCAGGCGACCACGGTTCTACCTACGGCGGCAATCCCGTGGGGGCGGCGGTGGCGCGCGCCGCGCTGGCGGTGCTGCAGGACGAGGGATTGGTCGAGAACTCGGCCCGGCTCGGCGAGCACGCTCTGGGGCGGCTGAGGGGCGTCCGCTCACCGCTGGTGCGCGAGGTCCGTGGGCGCGGACTGTGGATCGGAATCGAACTCCATGAATCCGCGGGCGGGGCCCGTCCGTATTGCGAGAAACTGGCGAGGCAGGGACTGCTGTGCAAGGAGACGCATGACCACGTCATCCGCTTCGCGCCGCCGCTGGTGATCGGACGGGAGGAACTGGACTGGGCGCTGGACCGCATCGAGAAAGTGCTGACGGCATGATGGCCGGGGCCGCGAGCCCGCCGCCGGTCGCGGCCTCGCCTCGGCCCGAGACCGCCGACGACCGGGTGCGGGCGATCCGCCGGCCCCATCCGAAGCTGCTGCGGTACTACTTTCTCTTCTCGCTGATCACCGGGCCGGCGTTCCCCGTCGTCTTCACGATCCTCTTCCTGCGATATCGCACGCTGTCCTATCGCTTCGACGACGAAGGCGTGACGATGAGCTGGGGCGCCGTGTTCAAGCGCGAGATCAGCCTCACCTACAGCCGCATCCAGGACATCCATGTGCAGAGCAACGCGGTCGAGCGCTGGCTCGGTCTCTCGCGCCTGCTGGTTCAGACCGCGAGCGGTTCGGCGAAGGCCGAGATGAAGGTCGAGGGCCTGCTGGAACTGTCGGCGGTTCGCAACTTCATGTACAGCCGGATGCGGGGCGCCCGGACGGCCGTGCCGGCCGCCGCCGGCGGGCTTCCCGTTCCCCCTGCCGGCGACGATGCCGCCGCTCTCGCCTCGACTCTGCGGGAGATCGCCCGCGAGGTCGCGGCGATCCGGAGCGCACTGGAGCGCGGGCGATGACGACCGGCAGCAGCGA
>JAPOXA010000137.1 GCA_026707325.1 Acidobacteriota bacterium
ACCGGGAAGCGCCGAAGAACTGGATCAGCACCGCCGGCTACAACGAGGGCGTTCTGTTTGCGCGCTGGCTGCTGGCCGACGAGTTGCCGGAGACGCCGGAGGTGGAACAGGGGCAGTGGTAGCAGCCCGGAGGCCGGCCGCCAAGCGGCCGGATGCCGGCGGGGACGCCGGCGCACCCAGTGGGCGACACAGCCGATCTGAGCCGCTAGAGCCAGTCGCGGTCGGCGATCTTCTTCGGCAGGAACTCCTCGGTGACGAAGGAGAGGCCCTTGCTGGAGAGGGCTTCGAGTTCCCACTTGACGCCGGCGCGAAGCATGTTCTTGATCTCTCGCTGCCAGGGCTTTGCCCTGAACCACTCGTAGTTCAGGATCTCCTTCGCGCGGGAGCGGTCCTGGTCGTTCAGGCGGATGCTGACGTCCTCGGAGAGGTCGTAGGCGGCGGGATCGAAGCTGGAGAGGCCGATGAAGCGGGCCTTGGGCACCGCCATCCGCTTCGACTCGAAGGCGAGGCCGATGGAACCCTGTTTGACCACCGAGTGGATGTAGTAGCCCCAGGGGTCGTTGTCGACGAAGACATAGAGCGGCAGGTTCAGCTCGTGAACCATGCGGTAGAGCAGGCGCCGGACACCGCGCGGGGGCTGTCCCTGGCCCGTGACCAGGATGCAGTTGTGCCGCTTCCAGAACTTGTCCTCGTTGAGCCGCGCCCAGACGGCCTCCTTCTCCACCAGCAGGATGAACTTCGCGCCGTGGCCGACGAAGCGGATCGTCTCCGGTTCGACGATGCCGGGGACCGACCAGCCCCCTGAGCCCATCCGGGACAGATCGATCACGTCGCCGGCGTCGACCAGGGTAAGCGGACCGACGACAGAGCCGCGCTTGGCGGCGAACAGGTGGAGCTCCTCGCGCAGGGCGCCGAGGGTAACCTCCAGGTCCTCGATGATCGGGTCGGATTCCTCCTGGCCCTCGAAGGTGTTCTCCTTGCCGTCGGCCAGGGTGTGCTTGCTCATGTAGTAGAGGTCGCGGATGCTGGTCGTCTTCTGTTCGTCGAGGAGCTGGGTGCAACCACGGGCGACCAGGAGCGTCTGCATGTACTTGCGCGCCTGGTTCAGGTTGAAGAGCGAGCGCCGCTGGGTCGCGTCGCCCATCTCGATGATCTTCTTGCGCTTCGAGAAGGTGACGTTCGAGAGGGTTCGCGAGGGGATGTCGACGTAAGGGTCGACCTCGCGGCGAGCCATCGCGATCGTCTTCTTCGCCAGGTGTTCGATCTTGGCCCTGGCGTCGAGTCTGGCCGGGATCCTGAGTCGCTCTTCTTCCACCGGAGTCACACCAGCTCCAATTGCGAACTGCGGAGGCGCTCGGCTTCGACGGGTATCGGAGGCACTGCGGGTTCCGCCGCCGGCTCCGATTCCGGCTCCGGCTCCAGTTCCGGTTCCGGTTCCGGTTCCGCGTCCGGATCGACCACGATCACGTTCTCGCAGCTTTCCAGTTCGTCGGCGGCGACGCTCTGCTCCTCGAGCATTCCCGCCAGCTCCGTCTTCTTGCGGCTGATCGCAAGCAGTCGATCGCGGAACAGCTTCTGGTCCTTGCCGGTGATCGCCTCCACCGAGCTGACGACCTCCTCGATGTAGAGGTTGAACACCTCCCGGCGCCGCGCCTCGCTCCTGGCCCTGGCCTTGCGCTTGACGTACTGGCCAAGCCGGCGACCGCAGGTCTGCACGGCGAGCTTGATCTCCTTGCGGATCTCGTCGTAGTCCGCCACCGCGACCTTGCTCTCGGAACTGAAGGGCACCCACACCGACGCGAGATGCACGAGCACGATCAGCGGACCGGACGGCAGCGCGCCCCGCGACTGGGTCAGGCCGTAGTTGCGCCAGGAGACGTCCATCACCGCCTTCGTGATGCAGCACGAGCCGGCGAGGTACTGGAGCGGGACGCGGTTCGCGAAACGGAGCACCTTGGCCAGGTCGTCGGCTGGCAGGTCGCCGCCCCAGGCCAGGCCGACCTCGACCTGGAACGGGTTGCCACGGTAGACCGCCGGCCGGCGCGTCTCGACGCCGTAGAACTCCGCCCGGATGCCCCTGGTCAGCCCGGCCAGCAGCTCCTGCACGCCGATCGGCGACAGGCAGTCGGTCGACGGCGGCCGGATGCGGGTCGCGGAGTCGTTCAGGGCCTGGTAGAGCTGGTCGGCAGCCTTGCGCACGACCGTGTTCGGGCGCGCCTTCGGGTCGATGCCGGCCCGTTTGGCGAGCCCCACCGCCATCTGCGGCGACACCCGGCTGAAGTCCCGGGACAGGCACTGGCTGATCGTCGCATGCCTGGTCGATTGCAGCATCTTCATCAGCACGCCGAGCTCGACGCCATGCGGATGCGGCTTGATCTCGCGAGGCGGCTCCGGGTTCGACTGGACGCCCCGGACGTAGTCCGTCTCCTGACCGTGCGGATCCCTGTAGTGCAGCGTCGCGTGTGGGTTCGCCACCGCCACCTGGTGCAGGAATTCCTCCACCGACTGACGGCCCTTCAGGTACTGCGCCTCCAGCTCGAGCTCGACGCGTGTGCCGTGGTCGAGATCCCATTCGGCGAGCTTCCGCTTCCCGACCGCCTTCGGCTTGTTCGTGTTCGTGTCGATGACGACCTGCATCGCGTAGGCGGGCGACCGGGGGCCGGTGCGCGACACGATCGACACCGGCTTGCCGGTCGTCAATTGGCCGTACATCGCCGCCGCCGAGATGCCGATCCCCTGCTGGCCGCGGCTCTGCTTCAGGCTGTGGAACTTCGATCCGTAGAGCAGTTGTCCGAAGATCCTCGGCGCCTGCGTTTCGACGATCCCCGGGCCGTTGTCGGTCACACGCACGACGTACCGGTTGTTTCCTTCGGCCGCTTCGAGCTCGACCCGGATCTCGGGCAGGATTCCCGCCTCCTCGCAAGCGTCCAGCGAGTTGTCGACCGCCTCCTTGACCGTCGTCAGGAGAGCCTTGCGGAGCGAATCGAAGCCGAGAAGGTGGCGGTTCTTGGCGAAGAACTCCGAGACCGAGATTTCCCGCTGGCGGCGGGAGAGGGTCTCGGCTGTGACTCGCTTCGCCAAGGCTAACCCCCCTTTCGGTTCAGGGGTTCAGAACGTGGCGCACTCCGACATGCACCATGCGGGGGGCGCCGATCGTGACCAGCCCGGTACCGGAGATACCGACCTGCACTTCCTCGTCGAGCAGGTTCTCGAGACCGGCGAAGACATGCCAACGGTCACTGAGCGCACGGGCGGCGCTCAGGTCCACGACGGCGAAACTGGACAGCGGCCTCGTGTTCAGATCGTCCTCGTACTGCTCGCCGACGAACCGAAGTCCGAGACGCGCCTGGAGAATGTCGGGGTTCGAGTACTCGAGGCCCAGGCTCGCCGACTGCTCGGGCGTCTGCGCCAGACGCTTCCCCTCGAGTTCGGGGAAGTCCGCGGCGCTGTCGACCTCGGCGTTGCTGTAGAGGTAGGAGAGATCGAGCCGCCAGTCGTCGCCGAAGCGCTGGCGAAGCTCTGCTTCCAGACCGTGGATGCGGGTGCGGTCCAGGTTCAGCCGCTGCCGGCACGAACCGCCGCCCGGCACGAAGCCGCAGGGCGCGAAGAACCGGCTGCTCGCGATCGAGGCGAGCGTCACGTTGGCGATCGGGTTCTCGACCCTGTTGATGAAGCCGTTGAACGACAGCCGGGAACCGCCCTGGTAACGCACGGCACCGAACTCGATGCCCGAGAGCCGCTCCGGCTCGAGCGCCTCGTTCGCTTCCGTGATGTCGTTGCGGACCCGGAACGGACGGTACAGTTCGTTGACGGTCGGCGCCCGGAACGACCCGTACACCGAGCCGCGAAGGCTCCAGCCAAGGTCGAGGGCGTAGAGGAAGCCGATCCGCGGTGACGCCGCCGTCTCGTCCCGATCCTCGAACATGTCGTCGTGGCGGATCGAGCCGTCCGCCTTGTTGATCTCCAGCCGGCTGCCCGATCCCGTGCTCCAACGGTCGATACGGGCGCCGAGCTCCAGCGTCAGGCGGTCGCCGAAGTCCGCCCGGCGCTGCACGTAGGCGCCCGTGATCGACTGGTCGCCTCCCGCCATGCGGCGCCGGTTGAACTGCGTCGTGTAGAAGAAGTCCTCGTTCGTCGCGCCGTCGACGGTGCGCCACTCGGCACCGGCGACCCACAGGCCGGAACCGACCTCACCCTCCCACTGCGCACCGAGGCCCGTGGCCTCGGAGTCGACGAGGAACTGGTCGAGGGCCGGTCGCTCGGACGACCGATCAACCTGCTGGGCGCTGAACCGGCTGGCGAACTCCTGCTCGTGAGTGAAGCCGCGGACCGTCCACGTATCGCCCCGTCCGCTGACGATGTCCGCGCTCACGCGAAACGAGGTGAGGTCCGTGTCGTTGCCGGTAAGCGGCGTGCCGTTGCCGCGGTCTTCCGAGAGGTTGTCGCCGCCGATGCTGACCTGAACGGACTCGCCCGCGGAGAACGCCAGCCGGCCGCCGACGCTCGCCTGCTCGGAGAACGCGTCGACATCGATCGGGCCACGCTGATCGTCACGCACGACCGGATAGCCGTCCATGTCGAAGGTCCTCGCCGAGAGGGTCAACGAGGCGTTCTCAAAGCCCTGCCCGAACCAGGCGTCGCCCGAGAGCACGCCGTGGTCGCCGGCCAGCGCCGAGAGGCTCAACCCGGGCCCCGATTCCGAAGGGGTCGCCGTGACCAGGTGGATCACGCCGCCCAGGGCGGAGTTGCCCCAGAGACTCGAGCCGCCGCCGCGCACGACCTCGATCCGGTCCAGGCTCTCGCGGCCCACGCGGCCCCAGTAGATCCAGCCGCCGAAGGGGTCGTTGAGCGGAAGGCCATCGAGCAGCACCAGGGTGCGGCTGACGCCGCTGGGGCCGATGCCGCGCAGCGAGACCCCCTGGCTGGTCGGGTGGGCGACCATCGAGCTGTTGCGGCGAAAGAGGCTGAAACCGGGCACGCGGCGCATCGTGTCGTCCAGGGCAAGCGAAGCGCTGGCCCGGAGTTCGTCGCCGGTCAACAGGGACACGCTGGCGGTCACCTGCCCGAGTTCCTGCTCGGCCCGGGAGGCGGTGACGACGATCGTCTCGGCGAGGGCGGGGTCCTCGACCGGCTCGGCGCCGTCATCGTTCGAACCGTCCGTTCCCGCGAACGACGCCGAGGCGAGGAGCGCCACGGCGAACGCGGACGCGAAGAGGAGGAGGTGATCGCGAAGACGACCGGCGGACCTTCGGGTCGTCGAGGCGGCAGACAGGATCGGCATGCGCAAGCTCCTAGAGAGCCGGACCCGGCGTCTCCGGGTCGGCGGGAGCGGGCATGGTAAACGATGCGGGATCGATCTCGGCCCCGGCTTCAGCCTCCTGGATCCTCAGTTCGACGGCGACCGCGCCCTCTACGGCGATCCGGATCCTGCCCGGCACCTTGAGTCCACCCGCGTCCATGTAGTCGGCGATCGTCACATCGATCTCTCCCGCCGACTGCAGGAACGCCCCGTCGAAGACAACCCGGCGCTCCAGGAAGTCCTCGCCGCCCAGGTAGAGGGCGCGGGCTTCGCCGTCCGCGGTCAGGATGTCCAGCCGGTAGGTCTCGTCGCGCTCGACCTTCTCGATACCCGCCAGCGACGCCTCCCCGGTACTCGCGAGCCCGCCCCACAGGAAGTCGGAGAGGATCCCCACCGCTCCGACCATCTCCTCCGGCAGCGGCGACGGCTCGATGACGCCCTGCATCGGCGACACGTTCCAGGCGGTCTCGCCGTCGTAGGCGAGGACCATCGGCAGGCCCTGCATGTCGATGTCGATGCGGAAAGAACCGGGCCGCGCGAAGGCCACCGTCATCGGCACCTCGAAGCCGAGCAGGACGACGGTGCCGGCGGCGCTCACCGTCTCGACCTCGGCGGCCGAGCTTCCGCGCGCGGTCCGATGGCGCTCCAGCACGCCGGCAAGGTCCAGCGCGCCGTCCGCCATCTGCCCCGGCATGAAGAAGATGTCCGGATCGATCTCGGGGTTGATCTCGTACGAATCCAGGGTCAACGGCATCTCACCGATCGAAGAAACGAGGATCTGCCGGTGCGCCAGCATCAGGCCATCGACGTCCCGGTAGTCCTCGAACCGGGTTTCCGAATCCTCCAGCCCGAATCCGAAATCCGCCCTGGAGATCCTCTTCTTCTCCAACCCGTCTTCCGTGCCGATGAAGACCTGGTGCGTCACGCCGCCGGGCGCGGTGACGACGAGCTTCCAGGCTTCGCCGCCCTCGATCTCCTCGCGGCCGTCGAGTTCCACCTCGTAGCCCAACTCCGTGTACTCGAACCACGGGCTGCTCAGCGTGGCGTCCGCGGCCTGCGCGGCCGCCACCTCTCCTTCGAAGGCAACCGGCCTGGGCTGGCCGGGCGCCTGACCCCACGCCTGCTCGCCGTCGAACGCCTGGATCCGGGCCATGCCGCCGAAGTCGCCTTCCACCCGAACCTGGTTCGGTCGACGCACGTGAATCGTGAAGGGGGCCTCCATGCCCTGCACCGACATCGTCCCGGTGGCTCGCGCTCCCTGAATCGAGCGCAGCTTCTCAAGGCCGCCCCGCGCCTCGTAGTGCATCGCCAGCACCCGGTCGAGTTCGCTGGGCTCCTCCGCCTCCTGAGCCCAGCCGAACCCGGCAGCCAGTGCCATGACGACCAGAAACGCACAAACGCGGTCAGATTGCTTCCCGGCTCGTACGCCGCGCCCCGTCCGTGCACAAGCCGCTGAGCCGATCGGTGCAGGTCCCTTCATCTCATCCTCCGCTGGCCGTCCGCCGCGAAGCCCGCCGGTGACCGCCAAGCCGGCTCGCTACACCAAACTGTGCCGGCATGATACCCGAACGAACTTGCGAATAGCGTTGCAGGAGTGGCCTCCGGGAGACAGCATACCCGTTCGTCAGGTTCTCGCAAACTCCCAAGAACAAAGGAGTTACGTCGAACGGTCGAAGCGGCGGGCGGTCGCCGGCGGCCGAGGGCCTCGGACCCCGGGCGACAGCTAGTAACCTGCGCCGGATGAGCGAGGACGCTGGAGCCGTCGTCCCGGGCGGCGATTCCGCCGCTTCGCCGACGGAGCCGGCCGCCGAGGGCGAAGCTGCAACCTCTTCCCAGGCCCGCCGGTTGCGCTTCACGGGCAGCGGCCAGGAGTACTTCCGCATCTGGATCGTCAACGTCGCCCTGACCCTGCTCACACTCGGCATCTACTCGGCCTGGGCGAAGGTGCGGGCGCGACGCTACCTGTACGGCAACGTCTGGCTTGGCGACGACGCCTTCGACTACACGGCGAACCCGGTTGCCATCCTGCGGGGCCGGCTGCTGCTCCTCCTCGTCCTGGTGCCCGTCTCACTGGCCCAGCGCATCTCCCTCGCGTACTACTACGCCGCCCTCCTCCTTCTCATGCCGGTGGTGCCGTGGGTCGTGGTCCGGGCCCGCTCCTTCCACATGCGCAACTCCAGATACCAGGGCATCGCCTTTGACTTTCATGGCAAGTACTGGGACGCCGCCGTCTGGTATCCGCTGTCCTGGGCCGCTTCGATCGTGACCCTCGGTCTGGCGAGACCCTTTACCGTGCGGCAACGTGACGACTTCCTGGTCACCGAGTCCAGGTTCGGCAGTACGCCGTTCACCTTCGTTGGACAGGTCCGCCCCTACTACAAGGCGTACCTCGCAACCGTGGTCGTCCTCTTCTTCCTCTACGTTGGTGGCGTCGTCGGCCTCCTCCTCGTGATGGCCGCCACCAGTCTCGGCGCAAGTCCGGATGCCGGCCCCCCGGCCTTCGACATGAGGTTGTTCTTTGCAGGCTCGCTTGCCATTGCGGCAGCCGCCACTCTGTTCATCCTCGCCTATCTGCGAACCCGCCTGCTCAGCTACCGCTGGAGCAACACGCGCCTCCGCGAGAACGAGTTCCGGCTCGACCTCCCCTTTCCGACGATGCTCTGGCTGTATGCGAGCAACGCCGCGCTGATCGTCGCCACGTTCGGGCTCTTCGTGCCCTTCGCGCGGATCCGGGTACTGCGGTACGTCGTGGATCAGTGCCGCGTGATGCGGGAGGGAGGCGAGGAGACCTTCGAGGCGGGCGAGACGCAGCGCGTCGCCGCCACCGGCGCGGAGGCGGCCGGCGAGTTCGGCCTGGAGATCGGGATATGACTTCCGTTCCCTGCCACTACTACGACGGACGCACCTCCGCCCGAAGGGAAGCCGAGTTGATGATCACTCCCGATGGGCTCCTGATCGTCGCGGTCGACGGCATCGAGTCGCGTCTTCTCTACCCCATGACCGAGATCCGAATTCCCAGTCGCATCGCCAACACGCCCCGGCATCTGCTCCTTCCCGACGGAGCGTTTTGCGAAGTCCGTGACAACGACGGACTGGACGCGATGCGTGATCTTGCGGAAGGCCAGCCACCTTCTCGTGCCCGCCGCTTCGAACGTCTCGTGCAGCGGCTAGACAGTACCTGGCGCGGAGCCGCTGCCGCCCTCGCCGTCACCGCCGCGATCCTCTACTCGTTCACGGAATGGGGAGCACCGGCCGTGGCGACGGGCGTGGTCGCGATCACACCTCCCGAGGCCGAGGCGGTCATCGGCGACAACCTTCTGGCGATGCTCCCCCTGCTCGGAGTCCTCGATTCGTCGGAACTCGAGTCAAGCCGCCAAGACGAACTCCGGGCCGTTGCAGAAGCGATGGGTCGGGAGACAGGGCTGGAAGACCTGGATCTCCAGTTCCACTCCGCGCCCGGTCTGGGGCCAAACGCCTTCGCTTTGCCAGGGAACATCGTCGTTCTCACGGATGAACTGGTCGCGCTTGCCGAACACGACGAGGAGATCATCGCGGTACTCGCCCACGAAGTGGGTCACGTGGCCGGCCGGCACGTGATGCGCGGACTCGCCCAGACTTCCTCGATGCTCATCATCTGGACCGCCTTCACCGGCGATGCGTCGGTCGCGGCTCTGTCCATCCTGGGACCGGACCGCCTGCTCGCCCAGCGCTACTCGCGCACGTTCGAACGCCAGGCCGACCAGTTCGCCATCGAGTACCTGCTTCGGAACGACATCCCGCCGACTCGACTCGGAGACGTCCTCCAGCGCCTTGAAGAGGCCCACGCCGACTCCGGCGTTCCGAACTGGCTGGCGAGCCACCCGGGCACCGAGGAGCGCCGGCGGGAGGCTCGGGACGCCGCCGAACGCGTCCGCGACAGCCTGGAAGCCCTCGAGTGACCGCCGTGAACCACAGGCATACTCTCTAGCGTCACGATCGACACGACCGCTACGGGCGGCCCCGCGGGCAGCCAGGTCCGCAGGAGGAGGCAACCAGCATGCAGAAACTGACCCAGGCCCAGCGCGAACAGTGGGCGATCGACGGCTACATCCGCGTCGAGCAGGCCCTGTCACCCGAGCAGGTCGCGTTCTTCGACGCCGAACTCGACCGCATTCGGCAGCTTCCCGGCTGGGAGCCGAACCCCGACGGACCGCTCGGCCACTACGCCTGGCTCGACCACGCCGTCGACCGCGACCCCGAGGGCTTCATGGACCGCCGGGTTCTGCTCCACTACGACCAGCCATTCCTCGACCTGATGGACGCCTCGCCCGTCTTCGACCTGATCACCGACATCATGGGCCCCTACGTCGTGCTCAGCATGACCCAGGCGATCGTCCGTCCGTCCAACCCGAAGTGGCCCGGCTACACCCACACCGACGGCGGCGAGGCGCTGCGCCGCATCCGCGTCACCGAAACCAGCCTGCCGCTGGCGATGAAGGGGATGTACCTGCTCTCCGACATCACGGACGAAGACTGCGGCAACTTCACCGTGTTCCCCGGCAGCCACATGCGCCCGTTCCCCGACCGTCCCTACCCGGCGCCGGGTCCGAAGACGCCGGGCGCGGTGCAGCTCAAGGGCAAGGCCGGCGACTGCATCCTGTTTCCGCATTCGCTCTGGCACGGTCCTTCGATGAACGCCTCGCCCCGCGCCCGCAAGACGATCCTCTACAACTACTGCCAGTTGTTTCTGCGCACCTACGATCCGGAGCCCACGCCCGAAGTCCTCGAGCGCTGCACGCCGCGGCAGCGCCGCCTGCTCGGCGACCTCGGTTACGATTTCCGGCCGGGGTCGTACTTCTACGCGCCAACCGACCAGGTGGACGTGATCGTGGGCGGAGCTTCGGAGTAGCGGTCAGCTTGGGGATCACACCGATTTCCACCGCCGCAAGCCGTGCCGCTGACGCCGGACGAGACCTCCGCCATCCGCCGGCCCGCCATCGTCCCGCCGCTGCTCGGAGTGGCCCTGGGAATCGCCCTGTGGGGCTCGGCCCTCGGACCCCTGGTTCTGCCGTGACCGCGGATCAGCGCGGATCGGCGTACGGCTCGTCCTCGGGCACGAACTCCGTCTCCAGCCGGGCCGCCCGACTCCATTCGCGCATCGCCATCGTGTCGAGCAGGGCACGGCAGTACTCCTCGGTTTCGCTGCCCAAAGGAGGATCGTAGGTGGCGAAGCGAGACGCGACCGGCAGGAAGTAGGCGTCCGCGGCCGAGAAGGTGCCGAACAGAAAAGGGCTTCGCGTCCCGAACTCGGCGCGCGTATCGCGCCAGAAGGCGGTCAGCCGCTCGATGTCAACCATGACGTCCGGCTCGTGCCCCTTCCCCGGATGATGCGAGCGGATGTTCATCGGCATCGCCGAGCGCAGTGCCGCGTAGCCGGAGTGAAAGTTCGCGACCAGGGACCGGGCGCGCGCCCGAGCCCGGTCGTTGGCGGGCCAGATGCCGCGGTCGGGATAGAGGTCGTTGAGCCTCTCCACGATCGCGACCGTGTCGAACGTCGCGAAACCCTCGCGCGGCTCGCCCTCCCAGAGCACCGGCACCAGCCGCGCGGGGGACAGGGCGTCGATGTTCGCCTCCCAGTCCTCCGAGTCGAACTTCAGCATCCGTTCGGCGAACGGGATGCCGAGTTCGGTCATGAGCGCCCACGGCCGGAGCGACCAGGACGAGTAGTTCTTGTTGCCGATGACGAGTGTAAGCGGTTGCGACATGGCGGCGGAGGCTAGGGCCTGTTCACACTATCGCAGTGCATCGACGATGAGCACGAAGACGACGAA
>JAPOXA010000120.1 GCA_026707325.1 Acidobacteriota bacterium
TCGCGCTCGGCGGCGTACTGGCCAGCCACAACAAGCTGGTCAGCCTCGGCGTCGAGGCCGACCTGCACGTTTGGGAAGGCCTCGGCCACGCGACCTTCGCGTTCAACCCCCGCCTCCCTGAGTCGGACGAAGTGCACAACGTGATCGTGCGCTTCTTCGACCGGCACCTGTCCCGGTAGGGCGAGATCATGAACACGACGTTGACCGCAATCATCGAACGGGAAGATGACATCTACGTCGCCCTCTGCCCAGAGTTCGACGTAGTCAGCCAAGGCGCCACGGTACGTGAAGCGCGAGAGAACCTGCGGGAGGCGCTGGAGCTGTTCTTCGAGCAGGCGTCTCCCGAAGAACAGGAGCGGCGGAACCGACGCGAGGTCTACGTCACGAACCTGAACATCGCGGTTGGCTACGCCGCCACCATCGAAGCGATGAAGGAAGCCTGTCGAGGCGGACTTCCCCGGTTCGCCGGCGTCGAAGAACTCCTCGACGATCTGCATGCGGAGGATTGAGCGGACCACTCGGTTCAAGCGCGACTACAAGCGCGATCTCGCGGCCGGCATACAACGTGGGGGCGCGCCTTCAGCCGACCTTCTTCAACACTCGCGCGTGGGTGAGGTCCGTACCCGTCACGGGGCGGAGCCTCGATGCCGGCACAGTCGCCACCGCCGCGGTGTTGCCGTCCAGGGCCAGGAACTCCACTTCGAAGGCCTCGCCGTCGCGGTGAACGTGCACGATCGTGCCGACGTCTCCGCCCTTCAAGCGGCCGTCCCGAAGGTCCTCCGTGAGTACGATCCGGTCATGTTCTGCGAGCATTTCGTCTCCTCAACGGATAGGCGGTGACGAGGCGCGGAGCGCTTCCGCTGCTGTTCAACGATCCACACGGTCCGCACTCGCGGGCTGCGACCGCTCGGGGTCTCGATAGGGCCGTCCACGCTGTACCTCGTTCCGTAGCGCGATCTTGACATCTCGGCGACCTCGCCGGTGCTCCCGTGGTCGCACAGCGCCCGTGCGAGGGTCTGCCAACGATGCGCGCGGAACCCGAACATCGAGAAGAACGCCGCCTTGCTTTGGCCCTCGGGGTGGCTTGTAGAGAGAAGGTACTCGACCACCTTCGATTCATCGACGGTTGCCTGATCGGCGTTCGGCAGCTTCATGTTCGGACGACGTGGAAAGCGGGTCGAGGTGCGCCCGACCAGTCACCTGTTTGCGGCCTGCTTCAGCTTGCGGCAGACGGCCTCGCGGCCGAGATTTTCTCCAGGCTCTCGAACCGTAGCAGGGGGCGGAGTCCGTGTCTGTAGCCTGTTCCAGTCGAGATTCTCCCATCCTAAGACATCTTGCGGAAGCAACAACGATCCTTGTACCCTCAACGGATGCTCAGGGTTCTTGTCTCATGGATCGGCACCACCGATCTTCGCGCACCTGAGGAGAGCGCCGAGGTCGGCAGGGGGCCCGTGGCCCAGGCCCTCGAAGAGCTGCGCTTCGACGAGGCGTGCCTGCTGACGAACCATGGGCCGACCACGGTCGAGCCGTACCGCTCGTGGCTCCAGGCCCGGGTCCCCAATGTCCCACTCCACGTAGTCCAGGAGACCCTGAGTAGCCCCACGGACTTCGGAGAGATCTACGCCGCCGCGGTCCGTGCGTGCGAGGGAGCGGTCGACGACGACGTCGAAACCTCCCTCGCCTTCCACTTGAGCCCCGGCACACCGGCGATGGCCGCGATCTGGATCATTCTGGCCAAGACACGCTTCCCCGCGGAACTCATCGAGTCCTCCCGTCAACACGGGGTCCGCACCGCTTCCGTGCCGTTCGACATCAGTGCGGACTTCCTCCCCGATCTTCTTCGGCAGCCCGACCGCGAACTCGAGCGCCTGTCCGCCGGGCTGCCACCGGAAGCCCCGGAGTTCGACGAGATCCTGCATCGAAGCGCGGCAATGAAACGGATCATCCTGCGTGCTCGACGGGTCGCTCCCCGCTCCGTGCCCGTCGTGATCGAGGGGGAGACCGGCACGGGGAAGGAACTTCTGGCTAGAGCGATTCACCGTGCCAGTCCCCGCCGCGACCGGCTCTTCGTGGCCGTAAACTGCGGTGCCCTCTCGCCCGAACTGGTCGAGTCCGAACTCTTCGGCCACGAGAAGGGCGCCTTCACCGGCGCCTCGACACGTCGCGACGGCCACTTCGTCGCGGCGGACGGCGGCACGCTCTTTCTCGACGAGATCGGCGAGCTTCCGTTGTCCGCTCAGGTGAAGCTCCTTCGCGCCTTGCAGGAGGGGGAGGTCCTGCCCGTCGGAAGCTCTCGACCCCGTACCGTGAACGTGAGGCCGATCGCAGCGACCAATCGTTCGCTGCCCTCCGAAGTGGAGGCCGGTCGCTTCCGCGAGGATCTGTTCTACCGTCTGGCCGTAGCTGTCCTCCGGTTACCGCCGCTCCGCGAGCGCGCCAGCGACTTGGCGTTGCTGATCGACCGGCTCCTGGAGCGAGTCAATCGAGAAGGCGAACGGCAACCAGGCCATGTGCACAAGAAGTTGTCCGCTGGCGCAAAAAACCTCCTGCTCTCGCACTCGTGGCCCGGTAACGTGCGTGAGCTCCAGAACACGTTGCGCCGACTTGCCTTGTGGTCGCCCGGCGACCTCTTGACCCGGGACGACGTCCGCGAGGCCCTCTTGCCGGCGAAGGCTAGCAACGGCAAGGACGCCATCCTCGGACGTTCGCTAGGCCAAGGCCTGGACGTGCGGGAGGTTCTCGCCGAAGTGGCGCGCCACTATCTAGCCCGCGCCTTGGAACAGGCGGGGGGCAACAAGACGGAAGCCGCTCGGCTCGTCGGCCTGCCGAGCTACCAGACGTTCAGCAACTGGATGCACCGTTTTCGACTGGAGCCGTAATGGCACGCGCTTTGCTCCCCAACACCCCAACTCGAGAAAGGTCGCTCCACACCATGAGACAACAGGATCGCCGCAACCGGTCGACACCGTCAGCAGTCTGCCGACGATCACGGCGTTCGAGGTCGCTCCACTGGGGTGCGGCGACGACGATGGCGGAATGCAGAACGAACACGACTCCGGTGCAATGAGCGTAAACCAGGATCTGCAACGCAGACTCGATCGCATCGTGGACACCCTCGAAACCGAGGCGGTCCCGAACCCGATCGAGCAGGTTTCCCATCTCATCCTGCTGAAGCTGGTGGACGAACAGGAAGCGAAGCGTGAGACCCGGGAAGGCGCGGGGCGCGGCCGCGACGCCGGCCTGTTCCCTCTCCAGGCACAACGCTTTCGTTGGAAGGGCTGGCGAGACAGCCGCGGCGAGGACCTGCGCGGGTTCCTTGCCGACGAGGTCTTCTACTACATGGCCTCGTTGAGCAACGAAGCTCCCGGGGTGGCGCGGCATTTTCGGGGCGCCTCCCTCGATATCGCGGATCCGGACGTCCTTGAACGATTGGTCGACGAACTCGACAAGATCGAGTTCAGCGAGATTGCCGCCGAGGTCCGGGGCGGACTCTTCGAGTATCTGCTCGCGCGCCTCGGCCTACCAACCGGTAGCGCCGAACCTGCCGGACGGAGTCCCGGTCGCGGAGAGTTCAGACGACCCGTTGGTGTGTTCCGTACGCCACCCCGCATCCGTGCGCTCATGGTCCGGATGACCGATCCCGACGAGGGGGACTCGGTCTACGACCCGGCTTGCGGTACGGCCGGTTTCCTCATCGACGCAGTGAACTGGATCCGCGAGCGTCAGTCCGGGAGCGAACGGGTCGACGTGACGATCTACGGAACGGACGTGTCGCCGAACCTGGTGCGCATAGCGGCAATCAACCTGCTGCTCCATGGAGTGCCGGATGCGAAGCTGCGGTCGGCCAACGCGCTGGCCGGCCCCGACGTCTTCACGGAGGCGGAACTCCAACGCCGTCACGACGTCGTGCTCTCGAACCCACCCCTCCTGGCCCAACCGCCGCGCGGCCCCGTTCGACGAGATCTTCCGGCGACGGGAAGAAGAGGTGAGATTCTCTTCCTCGCGCTGGCGATGCAGTCGCTTGCCCCTGGCGGCCGCTGCGCCGTCATACTGCCTGACTCGTTGTTGTCTGGCGCCACGAAGGTTCACCGGGAACTGCGCGCAACACTACTCCGCCGGTTCGAGGTTCAGGCCGTGGTTTCCCTCCCCATCGGAGTGTTCGGCCCCTTCGCGAGGGTCAGGACATCCGTCGTTGTCTTCCGCCGGCCTTTCGGCGAAGCTCGGGACGACGCTCCCGCCACACGGCGTGTCTGGTTCTACGAGGTCCAGAACGACGGATTCGATGAGGAGGGCGCCGGACCGAGCGGCCACCGCGAGACGCCGGACCAGAACGACACCCCGGGGCTGCTTGAAGCGTGGGCGGACTACGAGGCGTCTCGGTTCGAAACGCCCCCGGGCGTCGAAGGCGGCAGCTTCCTCGAGGCTGGAAGCGAAGAGCCTCGATGCTGGTGGGCGCCGTTCGAGATGGTGGCCGAAGCAGAGTGCGACCTGACGGGATCGCGCTACCGTCCCTTCGTGGATGAGCCGATTCCGGAGGAAGACCCGGCCAGCCTGATCAGGGAAATCCTGGAGCTGGAGCGCGAGATCACAGCCGGGTTCGAGGCTCTGCTTGACGACCTGAAGGGTTCCCCATGAGTTGGCCGATCGTTCCCCTTGGGGAAGTCGCCGAGGTCCGTGCCGGCGCGTCGCGTAGGGCAGGCGCACGAAGGCCGCTTCCGGCCGCTGCGGAACGGGAAGCTACCGAGCCCGTGCCCGCCGGCGCCGTGCTCTTCTCCTCGCGTCGCCGCATCGGCGGGTCCACCATCGCTGGCGCTCCCACGGAAGTCCAGCCTGGCGTCATCGGCCTGATCCCCGGAGAAGGCGTCGAACCACGGTTCCTCGGCTGGTGCCTCAACCACTTCAGAGGTCAGGTCGCCGCGCTCGCCGGCCCAGGCGTTCTTGGAGAGATCAGCGGCGACGCTCTTGAGCGCTTTCCCATTCCGCTTCCACCGCTCGTCGAGCAGCGCCGCATCGCTGGCGTTCTGGACAACGTCGACCGGCTTCGCCGACTCCACGCCCAGCTCGGAGCGAGAATCAACCGTCTCATTCCCGCCCTGTTCCTCGCTCACTTCGGCGATCCGGCCCTCAACCGGAAGGGCTGGCCGACGGCCCGGCTTGCCGACCTCTGCGACGTGGTCGGCGCCCCGTCTGTTCGGCACCACGCGCGGCTAGCGGAGCTCCCACCGCCCCAAGCGGCGCCTCAGGGTCGCGGCGTGGGCACCGGGCCGGGCGAGGCCGAGCCTCGTACCCCCTTGGTCACTCATCGGGACCTGTCGCCCCTCGGCGACTGGGTACTCGCCAAAGCACCTGGTACGCAGGTTCGGGAGGCGGGCCGTTCCCGCGCGGCATCGTCGCGGGTTCAACCCTTCCCGCCCGCTTCCGGGGCCGGCCGGGGCGCTGACCTAGCGACTCCTGACCATGCTGCGGGGCGGCGCCCAGGCGGCCCGCCATGGCTCCCGCAAAACGCCGTCCTTCTCTCGTCGCGGCCGCCCATCGGGCGCACGGCTATTGTGGGCACTCCCGTCCGCATCGGCCAGGGAGTCGTCGGCCTCGTCTGCGGGGTGCGCCTGGACCCGTGGTATCTGTTCGCCTGGTGCCGGTTGCGACGGCGCTTCCTCCAGTCCCTCGGAGACGTTCGCCGCGAACCACTGTCGACTCAGGCAGTCGGGGAGATCAAGCTGCCGGTTCCTCCCGTCGACGAACAGCGTCGATTCCGGTCCGTTCTGGAGCAACTCCGGCCGCTCCGGCGGCGAGCACTCGCCGCCGGAAAGCGCCGGGAAGATCTTGCCCGCTTGCTGGCCCTGCGCGCCTTCTCCCGCACAGCGACCAAGCCCGAGGCCCGGGATCACCTTGCCCACCGAGGCGCGTCGCCTACAAGCCGGGGTGGGGCACCGGATCGTGCCACAATCGCGGAGAACTCGAGGACCGTCAAGTGAGTCTCGAAGCCATCCGCGTCGCCAACTTCAAGGCCTTCGGCACCACTCAGCGCGTGCCGCTTCGCCCGATCACGCTTCTCTACGGTGCGAACAGCGCCGGAAAGTCCAGTGTCATCCATGCCCTGGCGCTCACGCACGAAGCGCTCAAGATGGGCACTCTGGACGTGCACCGCACGGGTGTCGGCGGAGACTCGATCGACCTCGGTGGTTTCGCTCAGTACGTGCATCGGAGGGATCGCGAGCGGCTCGTGACCCTCGCGTTCGAACTCGGCGATGTCGGCGTGCTGCCACATCCCGAAGACGAAGACGAGCACTTTGCAACGTTGCCACAGGCGCTCCTGGAGATCCGAATCGGGACCAGCGTCCAAGCTGGCACGAAGCAACCTGGCGAGGAGAATCGCCGTCGGGTCCGGTTGGAGCGCTGGGCACTCGAAGTCGACGGTGCACCGCTGCTCTCTCTGAGTGCGCGCCGTGACGGGTTCATGACCCTCAGTCAGCTTGACGTGACTCACCCAAGCTTGCTGCAAGTGCTGGCGAAGTTCCGGGCCCTGCCTGATACGGCCAGAGAGATCCGGGAGTGCGGAATAGACAGCCTGCTGGGCGCTTGGGTAACCCAGCCGGAAATCCTGATCTTCCCCTCCGGCCTTCGCCCTGACGAGTGGCACTTCCGTTCGCACTCTGCGCTTCCCCAAGGCGGGATCGCTGCCCGACACTTCGAGCTAGCCCGTATCGCTCTTTCGGACGTGCTGAAGGCCCTGATCGACCGGATCACCAAGGTCCTCACCGAAGACCTCGGCGACATGCCGTACCTGGGTCCTCTCCGCTCCGTTCCGCCACGCCATCCGGCTCCACCCTCGGAACAGGATCCGAACAGGCATTCAGGAGGGGCCTACGCATGGGACATTCTGCGCAGCAACCGGGCCATACGGCAGCGCGTCAACGACTGGCTGGGTGATCCCAACCGACTGAAGACACCCTATGAACTGAAGGTGCGCCATCTGCTGCCCTCGGACCTTCTCCAGTCCGAACTGGCGGACGAACTTGGCCCCAAACTCTACGAACTGGGGTTCTGCCTGCTCGAACAAGCTGGCCGAAGCGAACACTCTCCCGAGCTCGCTTCCGCTCTGGAACTGGTACGCCGGAACGCCGATTTGGAGTCGGACGCCGCAGCCGAGGCCTTCATGGCCGTTGGAGATGTCGTTGACGCCATCTTCGATGCCGGAGTGGTCGCCGAAGAGTGGGTGCGGAAGATAGCCGAAGCACATGGTGGCGACGCACTCGAGGACCTTGTGCTGGTAGACAAGCGATCCGAAACCCTCGTGAGTCATCGCGACGTGGGTGTCGGCGTCAGCCAGGTATTGCCCGTGCTGGTTTCGGCCTACGGAGAGGACGAGGCGCTCATCGCGATCGAGCAGCCGGAGATTCACCTCCACCCCGCGCTTCAGGCCGAACTCGGGGACGTGTTCCTTGAGTCCGCCCTGGGCGGCCGTAACAACCGATTTCTCATCGAGACCCACAGCGAGCATCTGCTCCTCCGGATCATGCGCCGGATGCGCGAGACCTACGACGGTGGCTTGCCGGACGGGATGGCCCCGGTCAAGCCCGAGGACGTAGCGGTTCTCTTCGTGGAGCCTGACGGCAGCCAGAGCTTGGTGCGAGAGATGCCGCTCAACGAGCGCGGGGAACTAGTCAAGGCTTGGCCCGGCGGCTTCTTCGATGAAGCGATGAAGGAGATCTTCTGATGGCCCTTCTAGCCGACTACGCGATTACGCCGGACGTCTTCGACATCACCCGCTACTCGGGGCAAGACGCCTGCGGTCTCGGGCTTGACCGGATTCGCGAGCCGCTGCTGACTGGGGGGCTTGTCAGGGATCTTCGTGATGGCCAGTGGCGAGAGTTGTTTCGGGAGCCCTCCCGACCTTGGCACAGGCGGGCGAAGGAGGTCGTCAAGAAGCTGGCGCGCGACGGACGGCTGATTGGGTTTCCCCCCGAATGCCCGTCCCCAAGCTCCGACCGGGAATGGTGTGCCGAGGCCTTGGCCAGCCACAGACGAAGTCCTCTAAGGGGCGGCGTCATCGTAACCGGCCACGTGAAGGACGCCTTCCCCGACGAGAGTGCGATCGAACGAATCGACAGGCTGGCGGGGGCAACCTGGTGGACGGAAGACCCGGCAGTTCGCCTGAATCGGGAGCTTGCCGACTACCGACAGCACCTGGACCTGGTCCTTTGCCACGCTAACTCACTCCAGTTCATCGATGCATACATCGATCCGGAGCAGGGCAGGTATCGGGCGTTCCTGGACCTGCTCGCGGGTGCCGGAGGCCGCAGGCCTGCTCCCCTCATCGAGATTCACCGCAAGTGCCCAGACGATCACGACCGTATCCCCCAGAACCTTGATCACATCGAACGCGTCTTCCGCGAAGAACTTACAGAGACGCTTCGTATTGCCGGTCTGACTGCCAGGGTTTTCGTCTGGGACGACTTCCACGCCCGCTACCTCCTCAGCAATGTCGTGGGGATCTTGTTGGAGAACGGCTTCGATACGCGGCCCGGGGAACAGACGACCTGGAGCCGCCTCGGACGCGACTCGCGGGACGACATTCAGCGAGAGTTCGACGAGGCGAGCGGACGCCACAAGCTCAGGCTCAAGTTCATGTTGCCGTGACTGGTGCAAGTCATCGCCAGGAGGGCGCCAGTGCTCCGCGAACCGCGACGCCGCGACGCCGTCCGCTGCCGCCCGTCACCCCCGAACTCCTCCGCCAGATGACCCGCGCCATCGTCGACGAGGTCGACCCGGAGAAGGTCATCCTCTTCGGGTCGCGCGGGCGCGGCGACGCCGAGACGGACTCGGACATCGACCTGCTGGTCGTCGAAGCCGAGCCTTTCGGTCCCGACCGGAGCAAGCACCGGGAGATGCTTCGCCTCAACCGCGCGCTCCGTGACTTCCGGGTGCCGAAAGACCTCCTGGTGTTCTCGAACGAAGAGGTGGAGTACTGGCGCGATTCGCTGAACCACGTCCTGGCGCGGGCGCTGCGGGAGGGGAGGGTGCTCTACGAGCGACCCGCCGGTGACGGCGCCGATCCGGTGATGGGGGGTTCTTCGACGATCCCGGAAGGAACGGTCGGATGACCGACCCGAAGTGCGCGCGGATGGTGCTCAGGCTGGCGGCTGGCGACGCCAGGGCGCTCAAGGTCATGCGCGATCCGGATGAGGTGACCGAAGAGGTGTTCGGATTCCACCTGCAGCAAGCCGTGGAGAAAGCGTTCAAGGGATGGATCGCGGTCCTGGGCGGCCTGTACGAATTGACCCACGACCTGGACGAGCTGCTCCAGCAGCTTGACGACTGCGGTGCCCACCCGGGGGACCTCGACCGCTTCCGGGCCCTTGCCCGGTTCACGCCGTACGCCGTCGGGTACCGCTACGAAGGAGTGGCCGAGTGGGTCGAACCGATCGACCGGAACGCTGCCATCGCGTTGGTTGCCGAACTGCTCGAACACGTTGGCGCGGCGCTCGACGCGGTCGAGCAGTAGCGCCGGGGGCCCCTCGCTCGCCGGCGACGCTTCGCTTCAGGAGGCCACCGTGTACGTGAGCACGCCGAGAAGCAGAGTGTTGAAGGCCATGATGCTGCCGAAGGTCCACTTCAGTGTGCTCAACTGGCCCGCCAACCCGGCGATCTGACCCCCCAGCCCCGTCATCTGGCCATCGATGGAGCCGAACCGTCCATCGATGGAGCCGAACCGTCCATCGATGGAGCCGAACCGGGCGTCTATCGAGCCGAACCGGGCGTCGAACTCGCCCTCCAACTCCGTGAAGCGGGCATCGATCTGAGCGAACCGGGCGTGGAGTTCGCCCTTCAACTCCACGAAGCGGGCATCGACCTGAGCGAAGCGCGCGTCGATCTCCGCCCGGTCCCGTGCCCGCTGCGCATCGAGACGATCCAGCATCGCCGCGAACCGGGCGTCGGCTTCCGCTCTCGTCATCATCGGCGTCGCCTGTTCATCCAGCAGGTCGACAAGCACCTCGGCCACCGGGCGCTCCATCCCCGCGTCGGTCAGTGCCTTGCGCCGGGCAGCCGCCTGTCCGCTTGTCCACGCTGTCTCCGTTTCCGAACTCTCCGGTCTCGTCATCGTCCGCCCCGAGCCTTTCAGTCGTCCCGCGCCGGGCGTCCGCGACGGCGGGAGAAAGCGTACTACAGGCCCCGGCGCCGGGCCCCAGAGACCCGGCCTGACGCCGGTCCTCAAGGACATGGACGGAATTCGGCGCCGGTTGCACGATTCGGGGATTGGCCGCGGAAGCTGTAGCGACCTGGCGGCGCGTCTACCTGGCTGCCTGCGGCGCGTGTTCACCGGGGGTCAGAAGACCCCCGGCTACAGACCCGCGTACCCACAGCATCGGCGTCGTCCCGCGGGCCTCGGCCCCGCTCAGTTGTACCAGTAGATGTGCTCGTCGTCCGGAGCGTCCGGCTCGAGCAGCGTCTTGTCGACGTTGACCGGGCTTCGGGTGGCCCAGGGCCAGATCGGCGGCGCCTGCTCCTCGTTGTGTGCGGCGAGGAGCTTCTTCAGGGCCGCGACCCGCTCCGGCTCGGAGTCGGCGAGATTGTGCTGCTCGGTGGGGTCCTTCTTCATGTTGAAGAGCCATAACCCCCCGGGGGGTTCGCTGACCTGGAGTTTCCAGCCGTCGGCGAGGACGACCTGATAGTCGCCGGTGCGCCAGAAGAGACGGTCGTGCGGCGCGCCTTCGACCTCACCCAGGACGTGCGGCACCAGGTCCACGCCGTCGATCTCCCGGTCGCCGGGCAGGTCGACTCCGGCCGCGGCCGCCGCGGTCGAGAAGATGTCGAAGCCGTGGACCGGGTCTTCGTAGACCTGACCTGCGCTGAGACGAGCCGGCCACTTCAGGAGGAACGGCACGTGGATGCCGCCCTCGAAGAAGCTGA
>JAPOXA010000010.1 GCA_026707325.1 Acidobacteriota bacterium
GGACCCGTTGCAGTTCCTTCGGCTTGCGCCTCGCTCCCAGCGCGATCTGCCGGATCCGGTCGAGACTCTCGTCGCGCAGTTCCGCCAACTGATCGACGACCTCCTCCCGCCGGTCGTAGTAGACGTTGCGCGCCTCCCGCATCTTCTGGTCCTTGCGGCCGTATCCCGGATACGCGTCGCGAAACTTGTATCCCTCCAGGAAAGCGACGCCCGAGAAGAACAGCCCCATCGCCACGAGAAGCCAGGATTCGAGATCGTGCAAGCCGAACGGCGACTCCAAGAGGCGTCGCCGAGCCTCCGCGCCCACGTCCTCGCTCAGGTCGGCGGAGGCCTCCCTCCAGTGCGCTAAGGCTAAGTTACAGCCGAAGGCTAACGCGACATAGATGACCGTTGACGACCCCGCCATCAACTGCTTCCAGAACACCGTGTGGTGCACCCAACGATGCACGTTGCCGAACACCAGGAACGGTGCCCCCACGTTGATCAAGCTGAAACCAAAGGCAATGCCGTAGCCGCCAAGGAGGCCAGTCTCACTGCCGACCGCGAGGAAGGTCGCGTTCAGCAAGCTCTCCACCAAGAAGATCGCGACCAGAATGGCGATCATCACCCAACGCCAAGGAACGTTGGGTCCTGCAGGCTGCCGATCAATGTCGTTCGCATCCCGGAAGTCGTAGAACTCGCGGCGGAGTTGTTGGTAGAGGACGCGGGCGTCGTTCAGGCCATCCCGCTCCTGCTGAGCAATCTCGTCGAACCCGGTACGGGCCGCGTTGACGGCAGCATTGAAGTCGCTCGTCGGCTCGCTCTGCTCGAGCTGCTCCCAGTGCTTTCGAGACTGCTCGAAAAGGTCGCTGACGTTCCGCTCCGCCTCGGCCCGCAGTGACTCCATATGCTCCGCGATCTGGTTCTGCGCGGGATCCTCCGAGGCCGCGAGTGGCGGGTCGCCCCGGTCCCCAATGCGGCGACCGATCCGATCCGGCTGGAGTTCGCGGCGCAGATCGTCGATTCGGTGCTCTCTGAGTACAGGCATGGTGCTGCTCACCCCCACCTCGAACTCAGGGACCGGAGGGCGAGAGTCACGCGAGGTCTGCAGTCAGCGAAGGAGGGCAAACCCGCGAATGATAGCGAACAGCGAGGCGCAACAGGCGTGCTCCGTGCGACACCCTGCCGAGGGGTTCCTCCGAAGCCCTCACTCCGCAGGCAACGCGAACGTGAACAGCGCCCGGCCGGCGGCGATCGTCACGTGCTGCTGCCCGCCCGCCTCGTAGCTGATCGGCGCCGCGAAGACGTTGCCGCCGAGCCGACGGTGCCAGAGCTCCTCGCCGCTCTCTGCGTCGAGGGCGTAGAAGATGCCCGCGACGCTGCCGCCGAACACCAGGCCGCCCTTCGTCGCGAGCAGGCCCGAGGTGGACCGGGGCTGGACCTGGTACTCCCACTTCCTGTCGCCGGTCAGCGGATCGATCGCGCGCACCGCGCTCACGTACTGGTCGGCCGGCCCGGCCGGCTTGCCGTAGCCGCCGACGAAGAGCTCGCCCTCTTCGTACTCGGCCTCGGCCATGTAGTAGAGCATCTCGGCGTCGTAGGCCTGGATGTAGAACAGGCCGGTGTCGGGGCTGTAGGTGGGCGAGAACCAGTTCGCGGCGCCGCCGATCGTCGGCGCGACGAGGGTGCCCTCCTCGCTGGGGAACATGTTCGGCACGCGGATCGGCCGGCCGGTCTCCTGGTCGATTCCCTCGGCCCAGGTCTGCCGGGCGAACTCGCGCGCGAACAGGAACTCGCCGGTCTCGCGGTCCAGCAGGTAGAAGAAGGCGTTCCGGTTGGCGAAGGCCATCAGCTTGCGCTGCTCGCCCTGGTACTCCGCGTCGAACAGGATCGGCACCTGGCAGGCGTCCCAGTCGTGGACGTCATGCGGCGTGAACTGGAAGGTCCAGACGATCTCGCCCGTGTCCGGACGGATCGCCAGCACGGAATCCGAGTGCAGGTTGTCGCCCTCGCGGACCTCTCCGTTCCAGTCCGGCCCCGGATTGCCGGTGCCCCAGTAGAGGAGATCGAGTTCGGGGTCGTAGGAGCCGGTCATCCAGGTCGGCGCGCCGCCCGTCTTCCAGGAGTCGCCCTCCCAGGTCTCGTTGCCTGGTTCGCCCGGTCCCGGAATCGTGTAGGTGCGCCACCGAAGTTCTCCGGTGTCCGCGTCGTAGGCGTCGAGGAAACCCCGGATGCCGTACTCGCCGCCGCCGATCCCGGTGATCACCAAGTCGCGGATGATCATCGGCGCCGCCGTGATCGAGTGCCCCGAGCGGGGGCTGCCAACCGCGGTATTCCAGATCGCGGCGCCCGTCTTCGCGTCCAGGGACACCAGGCGGCCGTCGATCGTGCCCATGTAGAGCCGCTCACCGCGAACCGCGACTCCCCGGTTCTGCTTGCCGCAGCAGAGCGCGAGTTGATCCGGCAGTTCGTGAACGTAGGACCAGTACCGCTGGCCGGTGCGCGCGTCGAGTGCCATGACGACGTTGTCCGCCGTCGTCGCGTACATCACTTCGTCGATCACCAGCGGCGTCGTCTCGACGCGGCCGAGGGTGGGAAGCTGTCGGACCCAGCGAAGCTGGAGATCCCCCGCGTTCGAGCGATCGATCTCGTCGAGGCCGCTGAAGCGCTGGCTGTTGAACTCGCCCGAGTACATGAGCCAGTTGCCCGGCTCGTCCGCCGCCGCCTCGAGCCGTTCGTAGGACACGCCGCCCTGGGCGGAGACGCCCAATGCAACGAACAGGAGCGGCAACGCGGCGAGAACGCGCGTCGGCTTCCTCAGAACCGGCGCTTCGCGCCGGATGCCGGCGAGGGCGCCAGCGCACCCAGTGTGTGGTGCTGTGGCGAGGACGCCGGCGCACTCAGTGTTCGTCATCACGGTTTACTCCGGCCTGAGCGAGTAGAGATAGGCCACGAGATCGTCCAGGTCGCGGCCGCGGAAGAAGCTGCCGAGCGGCGGCATCAGCGACTCTTCCGGTTTGTCGATGGCTGCCAGGTCCGTTTTCTGGAAGGACCTCAGGTTCTCGAACTCGTCGAAGAGCTGAATCGAGAAGCGGTCCTCGTTGCGCAGCACGCCCCGGACGATGCCTCCCTCGTTCGTCCTGACTTCGACGGTACGGTAGTCACTCGCCACCGACTCCGCGGGATCCGTGATCGAGGCACGGATGTGAGCCGGCGCGCGCCGCCAGCCCAGATCGCTGAGGTCGGGTCCGAGCCGGCCGCCCGAGCCGTTCAGCCGATGGCAATCGGAGCATGAGCCGCGGCTTCTGTACAGCATCCCGCCGCGTCGCGGATCGCCCGGCACCTCTTCCTCGCCGCCGCCCCGGCTGAGCGACCGCACGTAGGACACGACCTGCCAGATCGACTTGTCCGGTTGGTAGATGCCGCCCATGCCGCTGTTCGGGATCCCGGTCAGGATGTTCCGGAACAGAGCGGCATCGCTGCTGCCGTGGCGGAACACGCCGCGGGTCAAGTCGGGTCCGTCGCCTCCGGTGCCGTCGGCGCCGTGGCAGAGGGAGCAACTGCGGCGGAACACCTTGGCGCCGGCCTCGACATCGGCCTCGGTGGTGTGGGGATTCTCCTGGACGCGGTCCTGTAGCGCCTTGGAGAGCACATTCTGGGCGGCCAGTTCTTCGCCCCAGAGAAGGACCGACGCGAAGGCGACCGCTGCCGTGAGCAAGACCCGGAACCGCAGGGCGGGAAGATCCCGCCAACGCCGGCCGAAAGGCCACCGCGGAGGCCCTGCCAAGTCGCTCCTGGTGCGTGTCGATTCGACCGGAAACATGGCGGTGAGCGTAGCACCCGGACTGACGGCGAACGGCGAAACCCGAGTGCCGGAGCGCCGTATAGTCGGATACTGTGTAAGCCACATCGGACGCACCAACGCTCCAAGTCGTAGACGCATCCGGCAACCGCAAGGTTGCATGAGCCCTCCATCCGACTCTCAAGGACACGACATGAACCGGATCCCCTGCCGCGCGCTCGCGGCAACGACCACCGCCCTCGGATTGTTCGTCCTGCCGGCGGCCGGCCTGGCCCTGAACGTGGACCAGCCCACCTTCGTCGAGGACATCGCGCCGATCCTCCATGAGAATTGCGCCTCCTGCCACCGGCCCGACGAGCTCGCGCCGATGGCGCTTCGCACCTACCGCGAGGTGCGGCCCTGGGCGCGCTCGATCGCTCGCGCGGTGGAGAACCGCGACATGCCGCCCTGGGACGCGGATCCCGGCTACGGACCCTGGAAGAACGACATCAGCCTGAGCGACGACGAGATCGCCGCGATCACGCGGTGGGTCTCCACCGGCGCGCCGCGGGGCGACGGCGACGAGCCGGTCTACGAACACCCCGCCGAGCAGGGCGAATGGCAGTTCGGGGAACCGGACTGGGTCTATGAGTTCGACCCCTTCGACGTTGCGGCCGACGGCCCCGACCTGTTCGCCATGATCCCGATCGCGCCCGGCTTCGAGGAAGACCGCTGGATTCGTGCCGTCGAAGTCCAGCCAGGCGACCGCGAGGTGCTCCACCACTTCATCCTGTGGCGGGCTTCCGAGGCCAGCGCCGAGGTCCAGGACGCCTGGATCGACGCCTGGGCGGCCGGCATCGGAGCCAACGAACTCCCTGCCGGTACCGCGCGCTTCCTGCCCAAGGGACGCGGACTGCTCGGCGACTTCCACTACCACCCGAACGGCACGGCCTCGACCGACAAGACCCGGGTCGGGGTCTGGTTCGCCAAGCCCGAAGAGGTCGAGAAGGAACTGATCAATCTCTGGGTGATGAACGCCGGCTTCAGGATCCCGGCCGGCGATCCCAACCACGAGGCGCGCGCCAGCCACGTCTTCTCCCAGGACGTCGTCGTACGCTCGCTGGCTCCGCACATGCACTACCGCGGCAAGGACATGAAGTACATCGCGTACCTCCCCGACGGCGAGGAGCGGGAACTGCTCAGCGTCAGCCGCTACGACTTCAACTGGCAGACGTTCTACGAGTTCGAGGAGCCGGTCGAGCTTCCGGCCGGCACCAGGATCGAGGTCACGGCGCACTGGGACAACTCGGAGGACAACCCGTTCAACCCGGACCCGACCGTGGACGTCACATGGGGGAACGAATCGACCGACGAGATGCTGATCGGCTTTGTCGACTACGTGGCCGCCGAAGGCCTCAGCCCGCAGCCGGCCGGCGCCGTGATCTCCAAGCTGGCCGAGTTGGCCCAGACCCATCCCGGACAGGCCTGGCGCTTCGACATCACCCGGCAGCCGGGATCGGGGCCCGAGCCCACCGCCATGCTGCTGCCGCGCGACGGAAGTCAGGGTGGCTGGTACGTCCAGTTCGGCACCCTGGCCCTGCCGGCGCCGGTCGTCGACATTGTCTGGGACGGCAACAACGTAACGGCCACCGCCCAGACGCCCGGCAACACGATGGACCTCAAGGGCTCCGTCCAGGAAGACGGCACGCTGCGGATGCACATGGGACCGGGCGAGTTGGTCGGTACACCGGCCGAGGCCGAGACGCCGTCGACGCTGCCGACCGGCTAGGAGCCTCCGCCGCGTGACGAGACGCACCGCCGGCAAGAGGTTTGCCCCAGCCGTCTTCCAGGCGGCCGGGGCCGTCGCTCTGGTGGTTCTGCTCTCCTGCGGCGGCGACGCGCCGCAAGACGCGACCGCCGCCACCGACAGTGCGGCCCCCGAAACGGCGCCGGAGTTCACAGCCCCGATCGTCTTCCAGCGCTTCGCCAACACCGGCGCCACGCCCACGATCCCCGGCTTCTACGGCGGGGCCGACATCTGGATCATGGAGGGCGACGGCAGCGGCGTGCGTCTGGTGCGGAAGGGCGTCCCACAGCACCTGGACCACCCATCCCTCACGTTCGACCTCAAGAACGTGGTCTACGCCGAGTTCACCGACGCCGAAGCCGGCGTCGAGGCCGGGGCCCGCATCTTCAGCGAGGATCTCGCGACCGGCGAGCGGAAAGTGCTGCGGGAGGTCGAGGGCTGCGCCGTCCACCACGCCAGCATCTCGCCGATCACCCGGCAGCTCGTCTACGCCCGCAACTGTCCCGAAGGTGACGGCTTCAACAAGGGCCTGATCCTCGAGCTGAGCGACCGGCGCCAAATCGACGCCTCGAACACGACGACGCTCGGGGTCGGCAACGGTGTCGGCCTCGGCCGCGCCGTCCTGTTCCAGGCCGAAGACGAGCCCGAGAACGGCGAACGCCGGATGGAGATCGCGATCATCCGCTTCGACGGCTACGGCCAGGGCACCTACACGGCGCTTACCGACCGCGAACACCGTCACCGCCGGCCCGCCGTCTCACCCGACGGCCAGACGATCGCGTGGCAGACGAACCTGACCGGTCCGACGGACGACATCTTCCTCGCCGAGATCGACGGCTCCAACCAGCGCCGTCTCACTCAGTCCGACGCCAACGACGGCCACCCCTGGTTCTCCCGCGACGGCCGCTGGATCGTCTTCGAGTCGGACCGCTCCGGAAACTGGGAGATCTGGAAGATCGAGATCGAGACGGGCCAGGTCGTCCAACTGACGGACGACCCGGCCTACGTCAGCACGCGGCCACGCTGGTAGGGCAGGTTTCTCCGCAGAAACGCCAGCACTCCCGGGAAGCTGGGACGGTACGAGCTCCCGTCACTCATTCAGAAGCACGGTCCAGGCCCGCTATCTCAGGCGGCCGACTCGCGGCGAGCCAGCGCAAGATCATAGGCGGCTTGGCGGCGCATCCAGAACTCGGCGTTCGACCAGCCGCAACGCTCGAACGACAGCGCGTGCGCGGCGGTGATGCCCGTCTGGCCCGCGAGCAGACGATGGAGGGTCGCGCGCGATATGGCAAGCCTCTCCGCAGCGCCCGTTACGGTGAGGCCCTCGCCGGCGATGCACTCGCGCAGCGTCTCCCCCGGATGGGCCGGATCAACCATCGTTGTCATGCTTCCTCCTGCGCCGCAACTTGCTCGCCATTGCCGCCGGAATCCCGCGACGCGAGCCCGTCAGAGCAAACTGGCGCAGGCCCTTGTGCCGAATTTCCACCGTCCCAAGTGTCTCACATCCTGCGACGATTCGCAGCCGGACCGCGAACCACTCCCTGATGTCATGATGCGCTGCGTGCGCGTTACGGTGACCATAGACGGCGACGTGCTGGCCGCGGCCAAGGCCCTGGCTTCACGAAGGGGCAGCAGCCTGGGCAGCGTCCTGTCGGAACTCGCTCGGCGCGGCTACAGCAACGTTACTCCCGTCCGAAAGGACGGAGACGACACGGCCTTCGCCGCCCGTGCCGACGCGGAGGCCATCACCAGCGAGGACGTAGACAGAGCACTGGCCGACTGGCCGTCTCGCCGGAGTCAAGCCGCAGCTCGACGTCCGTCACCTCCCAGGGACTCTCGATACCAAGAATCTGACCGTACAACTCTGTGTCGCGCTTCGCGCCACACTACGGCATCTCCACCATCAACCCGGAAGAGCCCTCTGGAGAAGCTCCGAGCGGACTCCACCGGCTCGACCGAGAACCCGACGGCCCGACCGCTCCCGTCCACTAAAGGGCGCGACCTCGAATGTGACGCGGCCCCTCAGCACCAACCTGTGCGCGGCGCGAATCGCGAACCTGGAGAGCGCCGAGGCAAGTCGTCTTTCGCCACCGAAGCCCGCCGCCACCAACCTCGCGACGCCTTCATCCCGGGGTGACAACCGGAAGATCTCTTGGCGCTGCACTCGTCCGTCCACGGGGAAGAGGAACTCAGCCGCGTCCCGAGCAAACAGCTCGGCGTAGAGGTGCTCCGGCTCGGCAGAGGCTGAGCCGTTCGGAAGGTGGTAGCGGACGCTCGCCCGCCGCAGCTCCGATCCCCTCAGCGCCCCTTGCCTTGTTCGTGCCATCTCCGAGAACCCGTTCACCACACGCGCGCCGTGTCTTGGGCGCGCCTCTTCAAGAGCCTCCCCGCTCCGCTCCGGAGATCCTTGACGTTCCTCGGCATCTGTAGTCCCTCGGCCTCCGGCCTGTTCAGGATGTACTCCGAGAGCATCAGGTCTCGAGCGTTCGCCATGTCCCAGTTGCGGACACAATAGTCGCTGAGTGGATCGAGCGCGACGATCGTGGCATCTCCTTGAGAGACAAGTGTTCGTGGCGCGAAGCCCCGCTCCTCGAGCACGTGTCGGGCTCGCGCCTTCCACTGCCAGCGGATTTCCCCTCTCGGCGAAAGGCCGGGAACTCCCGCACGGAAGATCTCCCCGAAGATCGACAGAAAGATCGACTTGACGGAGCCGGCCGGCGAGGAGAGTTCTTCGTCCCAGACGGTCGTTACGCAGTCCCAGAAGCGGTCTTCGCCGAGCGCGAACTTCCACAGATAGGCGTAGCCTGATATCTCCAAGAGTTCCATCATCAGGTCCGACGAAGCGAGTAGGGTGCTGTCGGCCGCGGCCTCGGCAAGCTCCTCCACGACCCGGTCCTGAGCCCGGAAGGCGGCCGGGACGAGGGCCTTGTACACCTGCTCGAACGTTGCCGCGTCGATGTCTTCGAGGGCCGTCATAGCTTCGCTGCATAGCGTGGCGAGGCGCCGGTTCAACGCTCCTGCAGTGTCGGGTATGTTCGCCGCAACGCAGTCCAGAAGCGCGAGTCGGTCGAATCGGTCCCGTTCCGCTCGCTCGTGAGCTTCGGGCGATGCCCAGTCACGAGAGTCGAAGTGCTCGTCGACGATCTTGAGGCCGAGTTCCAGTTGGTCAGTGTTCAGGCGATACGCCGCCTCGGCGATCCAGATCTGAAACGACCCCAGCACTTCAGCCGAGGGTCTTTCGCCACCCTGCTCCAAGAGCGCCCCTACCACCCTCCGGAGAATCTCGCCAAGCCGTTTCTCCATCCACATCTCGTCCGGCTCGACTCTCGGCACCATCGCTCCGCCCGTCTTGAGAGCCAGGCTCAGTTCACTGGCGCCGGCCAGGAGATACGAAGGGTGCGCGAGCGTCTGCTGAAACCACCGGCTCGTCCTCGATATCGCGAGCTTCTTCCTCGAGTAGCGAAGCAGGAGCCGTGCAGCGTTCTGGCCGAGCGCCTGGCAGTGACCGAGACGAGCTCCTCCCAGGCTGCGAGCTTGCCGGCGGCAACCTTCTGGTGGTGCGCCTGAAACGACCGGTCGCTGGCGAGGGTCCCGGCGCCGGCCACGGTGTCGACGGCGGCCACGATGTCCCGTTCGAGCAGGGCCGTGACGGTGTCCGGGTCGAAGAAACGGAACACTCGCCTCCCGAGCGGGAGGAAGCTCAGAATCGAGCCACCCCCGAGAAGCGTGAACGCCGCGGCGGAACCGGCCCCGAGCGAGTAGCCCAGCGCCAATGCCCCGAGGGCGAACAGACATGCCGCTCCTGTGAAACCGACCACGCGTAGGTAGAAGGTCCCGACGCGATCGGCGATGAGGACCGAGCGGAGTTCGGGCGGTACGTTGTCGTACGCGGTACTGGCGACGACACTGATCGCGGTGAAGTAGAGGCCGATAAACACGCCCGTGACCTGCGCACCGGTAGCCAGGAGCGCTCGGAGCGTCTGCGCGGACGGCTCGCCGAGCGGCAGCGCTCCCGCCCAACGGCGCGGGGCGCTTCCCCAGTCGGACTGGTCGAACCAGACGAGGAACCCGACGAACGCGAAGGCGTAGAGAACCGGTAGCAAGATGGCCTTGGCGAGCTCCCAGGCGACGGCCACGGCCTCTGCGCCCTCGCTGAGGGAGCGCCGGCGCGCCACGAGTGTTCTCAAGCGCTTGAACCGCAGCCGTTCGAGCCGTTCCCGGGCACGCCAGAAATCGGGACCCTGTCGCCGGGCGGCCTTTCGGATCCACCTGTTGCCCGGCCGCAGCAGCGGCGCGATCCAGAGGCGAACGAGGCTTATCGTTGTGCGCATCATGTGGGGCGGTCTAGTGTTGGCGGGTCGATGCGGCTGGCGGGCCGGCGAACAGGAGATGGCGATGTTGGCTTTGCCAACCTGACTTCCCTGGAACGCTGTGTTGCCCACGCTCCCAGGCGGTTGTCGGCTCGCGAGAGGGGATGCCGTGCGATCTCGGACGGGATAGGGGCTCTAGGTGCGAGTGCCGTTCACGCTCGTCGACCTCCTTGGGATTCAACTACTCGCTCGGTTGCCTCACGGCGTAGCCTGCGGTCGATAGGGTTCGACGCGGATACGGTCCTCCCGCTTACGTGCCTGGACGAGATCCCAGGTCGCCTGCCGCCGCAGCCAGAACTCGGCGTTGGACCAACCGGCCTTCTCCAGCCGAATGGCCATCTCCGGGGAGATTGCCGCGTGGCCGTTCAGGACCCGGGACAGCGTGTGTCGCGCCACTCCCAGCACCTGTGCTGCATCGGTCACGTTCAGCCCGAGCGGTGCCAGGCAGTTCTCCCGGATGCTGTGGCCGGGATGGGGAGGGTTGATCATCGCCATGAAGCCGTCTCCTGTGGGTCCGGTTAGTGGTAGTCGACCAGGTCGACATCGAACGCGTCGCCGTCGGCAAATCGGAAGATGATCCGCCAGTTGCCCGAGACGGAGATGCTCCAGTAGCCCCCGAGATCGCCCTTCAACGGATGGAGCCGATAGCCAGGTAGGTTGAGGTCCGAGGGCTTGCGGGCATCGTCCAAGTCCGCCAAAGCGAGTGCCACGCGGGAGGCGAGATTGGCGCCGACCCGGCTCGGATCGCCTCGCTCGTACATCCGCTTGAGGCCGCGATGGCGAAATCCCCGGATCACTAGTCAGTGTACCGCATGCCGGTACACTGTGCCACAGCGGGCGGTTAGGGCCAGCCGGCGCCTTTCGCCGGCCGCCCTACTCCACCCGCGACAGCAGCCACCACTTCATCGTCGTCGAGACGAGGTCGGCCGCGTCCTCCTGCACGAAGTGG
>JAPOXA010000131.1 GCA_026707325.1 Acidobacteriota bacterium
GACGGAGCATGCCGCCGATCTCCTGGCAGGCGCGGCCGCTGGAGCGTCTGGCGGGCTACCGGATCGACCCGCGTAACAGCGGGCCCTGGCGAGCGCCCGAGACCGCGGCACTGACGATCCGCCGGGTCGAAGAGGACGCGAGCGCCGAAGGCATGCGCATCGACGCGCCCCACGGAACGACGCTCGGCTGGCCGCAGTTCTCGCCCGACGGCTCCCACCTCTCCTATGCCGTCCTCCGCGACACGGGGATCGAGCTCTGGGTCATCGACATTGGGAGCGGCAAGCAGCGAGCGCTGACTTCGGCGTCGCTCAACGCGACGTGGGGGAACCCGTGCCAGTGGCTGTTCGACTCAAGCGGCGTGCTCTGCCGCTTCCGAATGCCCGGAAGGGGCGCGCCACCTTCGCCGCCGCGGCAGCCCGACGGACCGAACATCCAGGAGCACGACGGGCGCCTGTCGCCGGTGCGCACCTACCAGGATCTGCTCGCCAACCCCTACGACGAGGCGCTGTTCGAGTACCAGTTCACGAGCCGGATCGAAACCGTCGACCTGGCCACCGGGAAACGGACCCCGATCGGCGAACCCGGGCTCTTCATGCGCGTCTCCGGCGCTCCGGACAGCCGGCACCTGCTCGTGGAGCGGCTCGAGCATCCCTTCTCGTGGCTGCACCCGGCGAGCCGCTTCCCACGTTCGGTCGAGGTGTGGACCCGGGACGACGGCGAGGTCGCGACCGTGGCGACCCTGCCGCTGGCCGACGCCGTGCCGATCGGCGGCGTTCCGACGGGGCCGCGAGGTCACCGCTGGAATCCCACGGCGCCGGCCACGCTCGTCTGGAGCGAGGCCCAGGACGGCGGCGACCCGAAGGCCGAGGTGCCGCACCGTGACCATCTGTTCGCGCTTGACGCGCCGTTCGAAGGCGAACCGCGGGAGCTGACCCGCACGGAGTACCGCTTCACGGGGATCGGCTGGACTGCCGACGGCACCGCCCTGGTCAACGAGTACGACCGCGAGACGCGGTGGTTCCGCACGTCGCTGCTCGATGTGGGCGGCGACGAGCCGCGGACGCTGTTCGACCGCAGCGCCGAGGACCGCTACGGCGATCCGGGCTTCCCGTGGCAGCGGCCCGGAGGCGGCACCGCCAGCTCCGTGGTACTGCAGGACGGCGACAGCATCTACCTCGTGGGCCGCGGCGCCTCACCCGAGGGCGACCTGCCCTTCGTCGACCGTCTGAATCTCGACACCCTGGCCACCGAGCGCCTGTTCCGCAGCGAATCCGGGACCTACGAAACGGCGGTTGCCGTGCTTGCGGCGGACGGCGGCTCGCTCCTGACCCGCCGCGAGAGCGCGACCGAGCCGCCCAACTACTTCGCGACGAACCTCTCGACAGGCGACCGGCGCGCCCTGACCGGCTTCAGCGACCCGGCGCCCATCCTCCGGCAGGTCGAGAAGCGGCTGCTGACCTACGAGCGGGAGGACGGCGTCGGCCTGTCGGCGACTCTCTACCTGCCGCCCGGCTACCAGGAGGGCGACCGGCCGCCCATGCTGCTCTGAGCCTATCCCCGCGAGTTCACGAACGTCAACGCGGCGAGCCAGGTGACCGGCTCGCCCCACCGTTTCACCACCCTGCGCGGCGCCTCGCATCTGCTGCTACTGACCCAGGGCTACGCGATCCTGGACGGACCGGCGATGCCGATCGTCGGCGAGGGCGAGACGGCGAACGACAACTACGTCGAGCAGCTCGTCTCGAGCGCGAAGGCGGCGATCGACAAGGTCGTCGAGCTCGGCGTCGCCGACCCCGACCGGATCGCCGTTGGCGGCCACAGCTACGGCGCCTTCATGACCGCCAACCTGCTCGCCCACTCCGACCTGTTCGCGGCCGGCATCGCCCGCAGCGGCGCCTACAACCGGTCACTCACGCCGTTCGGCTTCCAGAACGAACGCCGCACCTTCTGGGAAGCCCAGCACATCTACGCCGCGATGTCGCCGTTCTTCCACGCCGAGAAGGTGAACGAGCCGATCCTGCTCACCCACGGCGAGATCGACAACAACTCCGGCACCTTCCCGATCCAGTCCGAGCGCTTCTACCAGGCGCTCAAGGGCCACGGCGCCACGGTGCGCTACGTCACCATGCCCCACGAGTCCCACGGCTACGCGGCCCGGGAGTCGGTGTTACATGTCGTAGCCGAAATGCTGAACTGGTGCGACCGCTACCTGCGTAAGGGGCACTGAAGCAGAACCGGGGAGCAGGGCCGCGTCGGCGGATTCCTCGATGACCCGGTCGAGCTCCAGCTCGACACTCCCCGCGTCGGGCGGCGTCTCGACCTCGCCCGTCGTCACGAGGTCGAGCAACCGGCCCTCCTCGTCGAAGGCACGGTAGATCGCTCCCTCGCCGGACAGCTCGGCCATCCAGAAGTGCGGCTCGCTCGCCGAGCGCTCGATGTACCAGCGTTCCTCGGCGTCGACGGTCCGTGCGTCCATGCCCATGCAGCCGTCGCCGAGGTAAAGCACACCCTCGCCCTCCCCAACGACTTCGCCGAGCCGGATCGGATGGCTGCGCTTGAGCACATGGTCGTGGTTCTCGAACGCCGCGGTCAGCCGACCCTGGTGGAAGACCTCCTCCCAGGCGTCCCGACCCTCGGCCGAAGCCTCGTACGAGCGATGTGCCGGGTAGAGGGGAACGTGGTACAGGCCGAGTCGGTTCGGCAGCTCGGCGTCGGCCTCCATGTGCGCCGCCAGCCAGGGAGCCTGCTCCTCGTGGGACACCAGGTGCCCACTGTCCAGCACGTAGAGAACGCCAACCGAGCCCAGGCCGCGCCGGAAGTACGTTGCTCCACCATCGGCCGGCGCACCTTCGACGCCCTGGTTCTGGGCGAACAGCCCGAAGAAGAACGGCGCCTTCTGCTCCGCCGGCGCCGATGCGGGAACCCCGCCCTCGCGGCCGACGTTCACCTCGTGGTTGCCGATCGCCAGCACCATCGGAACCGTGTGGCCTTCCGGCGTGACCAACGCCTCGGTGACGTACTCGAGCCACGTCCGCCAGCGCGGCCACCTCGAAACGAGCCCGTTCGCGTACGCCAGGTCGCCGCCGATGACGAGCATGTGCGGCGACCGCCGCGACGCCTCAGCCAGAAGCGCCAGCGAAAGCGGTTCCGTGCCAACGTCGCCGCCCGCCGCCATACGGACCGGACCATCGCGCGGCACGGTACGGAAGCTGCGCACGTTGCCAAGGGGCCGGCCCTCGGCCGTTGTCGTGAAGTCGTAGCTGGCGCCGGGTTCCAGGTCGCGCAGCTCAAAGTGGAACACGCGAACGCCCGGGACGCCTTCCATCTCGACGGCTGTCGCCGCAACCGAAGAGGCCTGACCCTCCGTCCCCGAAGGGCGCCATTCGACGCTTGCCGATCGTGGCAATCTCTGGTCCGAGCCGTCCGCCTCGACGACCAGGTTGACGGTCATCGTCGTTGACGTGTCGCCCTGCCAGGTCAGGTGGACCGAGTGCCAGGGCGGCTCGCCGCCGGGGGCGAAGCATCCCGCAACGAGGAGCGCCGCGAGAAGGACGGTCGATGGCGTTGAGAGTCGCAGACCTCGAACACTAGCGCGAAAGAAGCTACGGTGCGGCTTCACGGAGTTGCTCCATCACGGCCCGCGCGTTCTCCGGCCGCCCGAGGTGCAGTCCCATCCCGGGCATCGGCGCCACCGGCACGAGAACGCGAGCGACACCCAGCTCGGCCAGCGAACGCAAACTCGACAGATCCTCGCCGATGCCCGTGGTGATCTCGAGCGCGTCCGGGTCGCGGCCATGCTCGGCGGCCACGTCTCGCGCGAGGCCGATCAGTTCGGCCGAGGCGCCCCGCGCGGGGAAGAACCCGTCTCCCAGCCGGCCCGCGCGTCGCGCCGCCGGCTTCGAGTGGCCGCCGACGATGATCGGGACGTTGCCACCCACCGGCTGCGGGCGGCAGTAGGCGGCGTCGAAGTGGACGAAGTCACCGTGGTAGGTCGGACGTTCGGCGCCCCAGAGTTCTCGCATCGCCTCGATGTACTCGTCGGTGCGGCGCCCGCGGTCACCAAAGGAGGCGCCGATGGCGTCGAACTCCTCCTTCAGCCAGCCGACGCCAATCCCCAGCAGGAGCCTTCCTCCGGTCAGGTGATCGAGGGTCGCGACCTGCTTGGCCGCGACCACCGGATTGTGCTGAGGCACGATGAGAATCCCGGTGGCGAATCGGATCCGTTCTGTCTGCGAGGCGACGTAAGCCATCCAGATCAACGGGTCGGGCAGGTCGAAATCGTCCCGGCCGCCGGCCATCTTGCCGTCCGGCGAGTAGGGATAGGCCGACTCGTAGCCGCCGGGAACGACGGTGTGTTCGACCGTCCAGATCGACTCGAAGCCCGCCGCGTCCGCGGCCTGCGCCAACTCCACCGCCAGGCCGGGATCGACGAAGCGGCCGGTGTTGCAGTACCTGAGTCCGAACTTCACGACTGGCGCAGTCTAGCGGTACGCGCCGAAGGCCGGACCGCTAGACGCGGTGGGATGGGCCAAGACGCCGAGCCGTAGGCGAGGAGTCTTGGGGCGCTAGCGGTACGCGCCGAAGGCCGGACCGCTAGACGCGGTGGGATGGGCCAAGACGCCGAGCCGTAGGCGAGGAGTCTTGGGGCGCTAGCGGTACGCGCCGAAGGCCGGACCGCCGACGGTGCCCTCCGCTACGATCCCGTCGGTGCGTGAGGCCGAGGGCAAGACCAGGGTGGCCGACATCGATTGGCGATCGTGGCGCGCCGTCGACAAGGCAACTCTGACATTCGTCTTCGATGAGGATCGCATCCTCCTGATCCGCAAGAAGCGGGGCCTAGGAGCGGGCAAGGTCAACGGCCCCGGCGGTCGCCTCGAACCGGGCGAAGAGCCACTCGCCTGCGCGGTCCGCGAAGTCGAGGAGGAGGTCGGCATCACGCCGCTCGGACTCGAGTACCGGGGCGAGAACCTGTTCCAGTTCGTGGACGGCTACTCCATCCACGTCTACGCGTTCACGGCTTCCGGGTATCGGGGAGAACTCCGCGAAACCGAGGAGGCCGCGCCCATGTGGACGGACCTGGACTCCATTCCCTACGACGAGATGTGGGAAGACGACCGGCTCTGGCTACCCCACTCCCTGGCCGGCCTGGCGCCCCAGGGCCGATACGTCTTCGACGGCGACCGCATGCTGGACTGGGAACTCGAGGTCGACGGCAAGCTCTACAGCCCTGAACGGCCGCAGCCGGTTGAGTTCGCCCTGGATTCCCCCTAGCGGAAGGACTCAGCGTCGGCGAGATCGTGGTGCAGGCGGGCCGGCACGGTAGATGACAGGTCGGAGAACCCGCTGTGGGCAGCGAGCGTAGACGATAACTGAGAATCGAGTATCATCTCTCCGTGCAGAGAGCCAAGCAGCAGTTGACCGTCCTGCAAGCCCTTGACGCCGCGGACGGCCCCCTGTCCGCCAGGGAGCTTTGGAGCCGCCTGAGCGGAACGGGTGTCGGTCTCGCCACGGTCTACCGCGCCCTCCAACGGGGTGTCGAGGAAGGCATGCTGGAGTCGGTCGAGCTGCTGGGCGGCGGTGTTCGGTACGAGCCCAGGAACCGCGAGCATCACCACTACTTTCTCTGCTCGAGCTGCGACCACGCGTTCGACCTCTTCGGCTGCGTCGAGGGCCTCGAGTCCCTGGTTCCCGACGGGTTTCAGATGACGAGACACGAGGTGGTGTTGCTCGGTACCTGCGATGCGTGTGCCAATGCGGGATGACGGTCGCCCACGAGCGGTGGAATCGGGAGGACGCTGATGCACCTGGCGGAAGGTGTGCTACCGCTCAGCCAGGCTCTTCCGTGGAGTGCCCTGGCCGCGCCCGCTGTCTATTGGAGCCTTCGCGGCGAGCAACGAACGCGACGCGACACACCGTCGTCCTCGGTCGTCATGGCGGGCGTCACGAGCCTGCTCTTCGCCGGCACTCTGCTGCCGCTGCCGGTCCCGGTCTTGGGCGCAACCAGTCACATCTGCCTTACGCCGGTGCTCGCCCTGGTCGTCGGCGTCCGTCGCATTGTGTGGCCCACGTTCTTCGTGCTCCTGCTGCAGGCCGTCTTCTTCGCTCACGGCGGGCTCACGACGCTGGGGGTCAACATGCTGATGCTCGGACTGCTGGGCCCCCTGACGACCGTGGGACTTTGGGCTCTGCTCCAGCGGCTCGGCGTGGACGGGGCTCTCCGCGTCGCGCTCGCCTGTGGCGTCGGCGGCCTGAGCGTGTACGTGGCGGACGCCGCGGTGCTAGCCGTGGCGTTGTCCAACGTGGTGGCGCCCGCGACGACCTTCGGCGCGGTGCTGATCGGATTCGCCCCCGTCCAGATCCCGCTGGCGGTTCTCGAAGCCGTCGTCTCCGTCGGCATCGTACGGCTGTTGGCCACGCGTCGGCCTGACCTCCTGCCGAACTCGCTGAGGAGGCTCCGCACCGTCTCCGCGCCCGCCTCGCCCGTCCTGATTTCGTTGCTCGTGATCGGCCTGTCGGGATGTGCCTATGAAGGCATCGACGGAACCGTGTTCGGTGCGACCGCGGAGGCTGCGGGGCGGCCGCCTACAGGGAGCATCTTCGACCTGAGCCAGGGGGAGGTCGGGCTCGCGATGTCCGTCCTCATCCTCTTCGGAATGGGATTCATCGCGGGACGCGCCTGGGAATGGGTGCTCGGAAGAAGGCGCGATGCACCTCCACGCTGAGCACTCCCTGTTCTTCGAGCGCCGCCAGCCGCTATGGGTTGCCCCATTGGGTCTCGCGCTGACCGTCGGCGTACTGATCCTCAACGCAGGCGCCCGCAGTCCGGCCGTGTCCCTGATCGCCTCGGGAGCCGGGGCGGTGCTTCTTCTCGCATGTGCGCGTGGACGCCGGAGGATCAGGCCTGCCCTCGCGTGGACCCTGGCCCTCGTTGCGCTCGCCCTGCTTGCTGGGGTCGCCCTGAATTCCAGCACGGACGTCATCGTCCAGACGGGTCTCAGAATCGTGTGCGGGGCCATCTGGATCCTCTGGCTGGGCACCCAGGTCGACTGGGCGTCGCTGCGACAACTCCTGCTCCGGCTTCGGATTCCCGAGAGCATCGTGGCCAGTCTCGACCACGCGCTCATGCACGGTGTCCTCGCGCAGCGTGAGTGGGTCCAGCGGCGCGACGCGGGCCGTCTCCGCCTGGGGTCGCCGCGTTTGCCGATAGCCGCCTGGGGACCGCTGCTCGGCGAAGGCGCCCTGCATGCCTTCACACGCCTCGAACGCGCCGAGGAGAACGGCCTGCTGCGCAGCGCCTCCTGGGAGGACGTTCGGGCTCATGACGGCGTCCACCTCGATGCCATCGACGTCGAACGTGGTGGACACCTCGTGCTCCGGCAACTCGAACTTCGCCTGGCAAGAGCGGAGTGGCTGCTCGTGCTTGGGCCAAGTGGAGCCGGGAAGTCGAGCTTGCTGCGCCTGCTCGCGGGGCTCGACGGACCCGCGCAAGGGACCATGACGCGCCTGGGACGCCATGTGTCGCCCGATACGACGCTCCGCGCCCGGCTCCACGGACGCGTGGCCCTTCTCGGCCAGAACCCGGAGCACCACTTCATCGCAAGCACGGTTGCCGAGGACATTGCCTGGGGCCTGCTTCGCCGTGGCGTCGAGCCAGGCGAGGCGCGACGTCGATCCCGCGAGGTGGCGACGGCCTTGCGCATAGACCATCTGCTGCAGCGTCCGTGTCATCAGCTCAGCTTCGGGGAGCAGCGCCGCGTTGCGCTCGCCGGTCTCCTCGTTCTCGAGCCCGAGTTGCTGCTCCTCGACGAGCCCACGGCCGGGCTCGATCCCGTCGCGGCCCTTGAGCTGCGCACGCTCGTTGCTGAGGCCGTTCGCCGAACGAACGCTACGTGCGTCTGGGCAACCCACTGTCTTCACTCACTGCCGTCCCAGGCAACGCGCGTCATCCTGCTGCGAAACCGGCGGGTGCTCTTCGATGGGTCCACGGCGGAAGGGCTGTCGAAACCGTGGCTCATCCGGGCTGGTCTCGCCGTCTGGAAGGAGAACAGAGCCTATGTTGATCAGGACATCACCACGCTCCCCGAACCTCGAACAGGCTCGACGCATCAAGAGAGCACTGCGCGAAGCGCCGAGCCTCTCCGATGACGTGACGGTCACGGTCACAGAGCTGGCTTGTCTCGAAGAAGACTGCGCCCCCCTCGAAACCGCGATCGGCCTGCTTCGGCCCGATGCGCCACAGCTTCAGCACAAGCTGCACAAACCCATGGATGCCGTTGACGCCAAGGACCTGATCGAGGTCTGCACGGCGTGGGGATTCGACGTAGAGATTCCGGTGCTCGCACCGATGCTTCAGGAGGACTAGATGAACGTACCCCAGAAAATCCCCGTCACGATCCTCACCGGCTTCCTCGGCTCCGGCAAGACGACCCTGCTGAACCGGATCCTGAGGGAGGAACACGGCAAACGCATCGCCGTAATCGAAAATGAGTTCGGAGAGGTCGGCATCGACCAGGCGCTCGTCATCAACGCTGACGAGGAGATCTTCGAGATGTCGAACGGCTGCATCTGCTGCACGGTGCGCGGAGACCTGATTCGCGTGCTTGGCAACCTCATGAAGCGCAGGGACAAGTTCGACTACGTGCTGGTGGAGACCACGGGGCTCGCGGATCCCGGTCCGGTCGCCCAGACCTTCTTCATGGACGACGAGATTCGCGCGGAGTTCGAGCTGGACGGGATCGTCACGCTCGTCGACGCTGCACACATCGAGCAGCAGCTCGGCCGAAGCGACGAGAGCACGGAACAGGTCGCGTTCGCGGATGTCCTCGTTCTCAACAAGACGGATCTCGTCGTCGACGACGCGCTCGACAAGATCGAGGTCCGGCTCCGGGACATGAACCGGATGGCGCGAGTCATCCGCAGCGAGATGGCGGACGTCTCCGTCGAGACGGTGCTCAACCTCGCCGCCTTCGACCTGGACCAGGCGCTCGAGCGTCGTCCCACCTTTCTCGAGCCGGAGTACCCGTTCGAATGGACTGGCGTCTATTCGCTCGACATCGGCCGCTACGAACTCAGCCTGGCCGAGGGACCTGATCCGGCGATGTCTCTCGTCATCGTGCCGGACCAGGGTACGGATGACTCCGCACTTCGTGAAGGCGCGGAGTGGTGTGTGCGTCGGTACGCCGAACCCGCGGACGACATTCGTCCGGGGGACGAGATTCCAGTCGGAAAGCACCTGAACCTCCTGCTTGACTCCCCGGGACGCAAGTCGTTCTTCCTGGAAGTCGATACGCAGGTGAGGGTCGGCCTCTACGCCCAGCACACCGCGGAGGAGTTCGACCTGCAGCTGACGAGTGCGAATGGAGCGACAGTCAGGCCAAACGACAGTCCGCCCTCCGGGCTGGCGACCCCCACGGGGAACGGCGCTCCCCACGTCAACGGAGTGATTCCCGCCGAGGTCGAGCGAACCTGGGTCGCACAGCATGAGCACGACGACGAAGTGGGCTCGATCGCAATCGAGACGGAGGGCGACGTCGACCCCGGCAGGCTCAACGCGTGGCTGGGCGAACTGCTCCGTGAACGCGGCGTGGACATCTTTCGAATGAAGGGGTTCATCAGCCTCGCAGGCGAGTCGCGTCGCTTCGTCTTCCAGGGAGTTCACATGCTCTTCGACGGACAGCCGGATCGTCCATGGGGTGACGCGCCCCGCCGCAATCAGCTCATCTTCATTGGCCGCAACCTCGACGAGCGGTCGATGCGGCTGGGATTCGAGGCATGCCTGATCTGAACGACGGCAGTCCGAAGGGCGTTCTTCGCCCGGGTTGGGCCGCCGAGGTCGGTGACTACGCCATCGCCGGTGGGTGGACCCCACGCGGTGAGGCGCTGGTGGTCGGAGATGCCGCGGGTGGCGTCTACGCGTTCGACGGCAGGTCCGGCGCCACCATCTGGGCGCAGCGCGAAGCCCATGAGGGTGGAGTGCTCGCGCTGGCAATGCAGCCGAACCGAGCCGCGTTCGCAACGGCCGGCCAGGACGGCCGAGTCCTGGTCTGGAGTGCCGCCGAAGGCCGGATCATCCAGACGATCGACGTCGGGAGCGGCTGGGTGGAGAACGTCGCGTGGTCGCCGGACGGCCAGTCCCTGGCCGCATCCTGCTCCCGGGAGGTTCATGCGTACAGCGCCGATGGAACGGAGATCCGGCGATTCAACACTCATCCGAGCACCGTCAGCGCGATCGCGTGGTCCAGCGCGGAAGAACTGGCGACCGCCTGCTACGGCCGGGTGACGTTCTTCGACGCGTCCACCGGGACGGTTCGCCAGAAGCTGGAGTGGAAGGGCTCCCTGGTGTCGATGGTACTGAGCCCGGACGGGGATATCGTGGCCTGCGGCAGCCAGGACAACTCGGTGCACTTCTGGCGTCGCTCCACGGAGCAGGACTCGATGATGTCGGGCTATCCCGGCAAACCGTCGGCCCTGGCCTTCAATGACACCGGCACCCTCCTGGCCACAGGCGGAGGCGACGCGATCACGGTCTGGAGCTTCCAGGGAACGGGTCCCGAAGGCACGCGGCCCGGCGTTCTGGAGCTTCACGTTCAGGCCGTTACAACGCTCGCCTTCGCTCGCGGAGGGAGGCGTCTCGCCTCCGGAGCTCGAGATGGCGCGGTCGTCGTGTGGTCACTTGGCCGCAACGGACGAGGCGATCCGGTAGGAGCTGCGCCTATGGCAGCCGTTGTCGGCGCCGTGTACTGGCGACCAGATGGACGCGCGCTTGCCGCGCTCGACGCTCA
>JAPOXA010000048.1 GCA_026707325.1 Acidobacteriota bacterium
AGTGCGCCGTTGGTGCTCCTGGCTGCCCGCCGACTCCTCGAAACTCCGATCAGCGGCGCGGAAGCGCCCGCCGCGGCGCGGGCCGCGGAAGCCGCCGGTCCAGCGGAAAACGGCAAGCCGTTTCCCGCCGGACCTTGGAAAACCGGCGAACCGGTTTCCCACAGCTACCGCAGCCTCGGCGGCTACGGCGGATCGGTACAAGACGGTGACCGGAATCAACACCGGAAAGGTACAGGTGCGCCGGCGTCCCCGCCGGCTTCCGGGAAAGACGCGCCGCGTGCCAACGACGATTCCTCCGGCGACTATGTGGTCGTTTCGGCTGGGACCCGTCCGAGCCGGCCCACGCCCCAGGTCAGGACGAAGCCGGCGGCGGCCAGGACCACCGCCGATCCGAGCTGGACGGCGCCTGGCGGGGAAGCCTCGAAGGGCCAGAGGCCGACGACGGCGCCCAGCAGAAGGCCCAGCAGCACACCCAGGGTCGCCTGTCGGAAGCGTCGCAGCGCGAGCTGCACCGCGTTGCTGATCACCGTCGCGCCGAGGGCGATGCCGATCAGGACCGGGAGCAGAACGGCGCCCGCCTGGAGCAGGTCCGCCGCATCGAGTCCTCTGAGCCCCTGGAAGAGAAGATCGACGGCGCCGAGGACCGTCTCGTACTGGCCCAGGACGAGGAGCAGGTAGGCGCCGCTCAGACCCGGCAGGATCATCGCCGCGGCGCCTGCCGCTCCGGCGACGGCGAGGAGGAACGGCCCGCTGCCGGCCAGTCCTTCGGAGGCTGGGGTGCTCTGGGCGATCACGAGCGCCGCCATCGCCGCGAAACCGCCTGTCGTGCCGCCCCAGAAGCTCCGGTCGGCCGGTTGGGCGAGGCGCCACACTAGTGGCGCGCCCCCCAGGGTCAGACCGATGAAGGCGCTGTACATCATCCAGCGCTGGTGAACCACCAGGTCGCGCAGGAGGCCCGCCAGGAGTAGAATTGCCAAGCCGCCTGCAACGGCTACGACGGACAGGAGCAGCAGCGGCTGGAGGCGCAGCCGCAGCCGGGTCGTATCCGCCACCGCCTCGATGAAGCGCGGGTAGATGCCGACGGCCAGCAGCATCGTGCCGCCGCTGATTCCGGGCACCAGGTTCGCGAGGCCCATCAAGACGCCGCCAGCGACCGCGCGCGGCGCCCAGGAGGCGGCTCCGGGGACTCCGGGGGCTCCGGGCCCGGTCTTGCTGTCGGCCATTGAGTCGAGTCTAAGGGCGCGTGGCGATTCCGCGCCCGATTGGTCTAGCGTTGCGCCCATGACGGACTACGACTACGACCTCTTCGTGATCGGCGCGGGTTCGGGCGGCGTTCGCGCCAGCCGGATGGCGGCCGGTCACGGCGCGCGGGTGGCGGTGGCCGAGGAGCGGTACCTCGGCGGCACCTGCGTCAACGTCGGCTGCGTGCCGAAGAAGCTACTCGTCTGCGCCTCGGCCTTCGCGGACCACTACCGCGAGGCGGCGGGCTTCGGTTGGGCGGCGGAGCAACCCGCCTTCGACTGGGCACGGCTGATCGCGAACAAGAACCGGGAGATCGAGCGCCTCAACGGGATCTACCGCGGCCTGCTCGATTCAGCCGGCGTCGAGCTGGTCGAAGGTCGGGCGGGGCTGCTCGATCCGCACACAGTGGAGATCGATGGGGGAGACGCAGGCCGCCGACGGGTCACGGCAGACCAGGTCCTGGTCGCCGTCGGCAGTTGGCCGGACATGCCACCCATTCCCGGGATCGAGCACGCGATCAGCTCGAACGAGGCCTTCTACCTGGAGCGCCTGCCGGAGCGGTTCGCGGTCGTCGGCGGCGGCTACATCGGGGTCGAGTTCGCGGGCATCTTCGCGGGACTTGGTTGCGACGTGACCCTGGTCTATCGCGGTCCGCTGTTCCTGCGCGGTTTCGACGAAGAGATCCGCACTTACCTGGCCGAGGAGATGAGGTCGCGTGGCATCGAGCTCCGCTTCGACAGCCGCGTGGAGTCGATCGAGGAAACAGCCGGCAGTGGCGATCGGCTGCGGCTGCATCTCGACAACGGCGAAGCGATCCGATGCGGCGAAGTGCTCTACGCCACCGGCCGGCGGCCCCTGGTCACCGACCTGGGACTGGAGAATTGCGGCGTGGCGCAGGGCGAGTTGGGCGAAGTCCTCGTCGACGAGTACTCGCGCAGCAACGTGCCGAACATCTGGGCGATCGGCGACGTGACGGACCGCCTGAACCTGACCCCGGTGGCGATTCACGAGGCGATGTGTCTGAGCCGGACCCTGTACGGCGGCGAGCCGACTCCGGTTGACCACGAGAGTGTCGCCACCGCCGTGTTCAGCCAGCCGCCCCTCGCCGCAGTGGGTCTGACCGAAGAGGAGGCGCGGACCCGGTACGGCGAGGTCGACGTCTACCGGAGCCGGTTCCGCCCGCTCAAGCTGACGCTGACCGACAACCAGGAACGCACCTTGGTCAAGCTGATCGTCGACCGTGCGAGCGGTCGGGTGCTGGGCGCCCACATGCTCGGCGCGGACGCGCCCGAGATCATCCAGGGCCTTGCGATCGCGGTGAAGATGGGCGCCACGAAGGACGACTTCGACGCCGCGATGGCGATCCACCCGACCTCGGCCGAGGAGTTCGTCACCCTCCGCTGAGTCCACAATGTCGGTGCGCCGGCCCTCTGGCCGGCGTCAGGCGACTGGCGGCTCCGTCCGAGCCGGCTCCGTCCATGGTTCACTCGGCGTTCCGGCGCGCTTCCACTGCGTCGAGCACGTCGACCTCGAGGTGCGGACCGCCGAGGTCGGCGATCTCCCTCAGGCCGGTGGGGCTCGTCACGTTGACCTCGGTGAGCCAGCCGCCGATCACGTCGATGCCGGCGAAGACGATGCCGAGCCGCACGAGTTCAGGCCCGACCGCTGCAGCGATCTCGTGGTCGCGTTCGTCGACGTCCGCGGCCGCGGGCTGACCGCCGACGTGGAAGTTGGCCCGCGACTCGCCCTCGGCGGGCACTCGCAGTACCGCGCCGAGTGCTTCACCTTCGACCAGGATGACCCGCTTGTCGCCTTCCCGGATCTCCGGCAGGTAACGCTGCGCCATGATGTAGCGGCTTTCGTGCGCGGTCGCGGCCTCGAGGATGGCGCTGGTGTTCCGGTCGCCGGCCTTCAGATGGAAGATGCCCTCGCCGCCGGCGCCGTCGAGCGGCTTGACGATCATCTCGCCGCCCATTTTCTCTTGGAAGGCAAGCAACTCCCCGATCCGGCGGCTGACCCGCGCCGGCGGGCAGACCTCGGGGAAGCGGAGGGCGAAGAGCTTCTCGTTCGCATCGCGGAGCGACAGCGGATCGTTCACGACCAGCGTGCTTCTCGCCACCATGGACAGCAGGTGCGTGGCGTAGAAGAAGGCCATGTCGAAGGGCGGGTCCTTCCGCATCCAGACGACGTCGAACTCGTCCAGGTAGGTGGTCCGGCCCGCGCCAACTTCGTACCAGTCGTTGCCGCCGTCCGGATCGGTGGTGCGGGCGGGAATCGCCTCCGCCTTCGGCCGTCCGTCAGGCCCGAGTTCCAGCGTGTCGATCGTGCAGACGGCGAGCTCGTGGCCCCGGCCGTCCGCCTCGCGCAGGAAGGCGATCGTCGTGTCCTTCTCGGGATCGAGACGCTCGATCGGATCGATGACGAAAAGATGGCGCATCGGCGGTTGGTGGGGAAGAAACGGGCGGCGCAAGTTATCACGCGGTGCCGCCGCCAGCTCGCCCTCTGTTGGGTGCGCGGGTCGTCTGACCCGCTGCCGCCGAAGGCCGACCCTTCTCCCGCCCGCAGCCGTACAATCCTGCGCCGTGGACCGAACCGATCCATGCTGGCTCTTCGGCTACGGCTCGCTGATCTTCCGCCCGGCGATCCCCTTCGTGGAGCGCCGGCCCGCCCGCGTCCGGGCCTGGACCCGGCGGTTTTGGCAGTGGTCGACGGACCATCGAGGCGAGCCCTGGCGTCCCGGGCGTGTGGTCACCCTCGCGCCGGCTCCGGACGATTGCTGCTGGGGGATCGCCTACCGGCTCGCCGAGACGGACGCCGCCGCCATCCTCGCCGACCTGGACATGCGCGAACGCGGCGGCTACGTCCGCATGGAGATCGAACTCGAACTGCACGCGCCCGCCGGGCAGGCGCCGGACACTTTGGTGGCCTCATCGCGAGTCGTGGCGGGCCTCACTTACCAGGGATGGCCCGGCAACCGGAACTACGCGGGTCCAGCGCCAATCGACGAGATTGCGTCCCAGGTCATACAGGCAACAGGCCCGAGCGGCGCCAACGCCGACTACGTTCGCGATCTGGACGCCGCACTCAACGCTCTAGCCGTCGAGGACGCCCACGTCGCGGCTCTGGTCGCAGGTTTGGGAGGGTAGATCACCCCAAGCCGCCCCCCCCGGCCCTCCGGTTGGCGGGTGCCGCGCTAAGGCGCCATCGCGCCGGTGACGCCGACGTCACGGTCCAGCGGATCGATCAACACGCCAGGGTTCATCAGGCCGTCCGGGTCGACCGCGGCCTTGGCGCCCGCCAGGGCCCGGGCGAACACCTCGGGGCGCTGGCGGTCGTAGCCGGCCGGTCGGTGGTCGCGGCCGACGGCGTGGTGGTGGGTCACCGTGCCGCCGGCGTCGACGACCGCTTCGTTGGCGGCGAGCTTGATCTCGCGCCACTGCTCCGCGAGCCGCTCCCAGTCGCCAAGCGCCGAGAACGTGAAGTAGGGCGCGGGTCCGTCAGGGTAGACGTGGGTGAAGCGGCAGGTGACGCTGCCGGTCCGGCCGGTCGCCTGCTCGAGGATCCCGGCGGTCCGGGCCATGATCCTGGCGTGGAAGTCGGCGAAGCGGTCCCAGGTGATCGCGGTCTCGAAGGTGTCGCCGATCACCCCTAGCGGCACGCCGACCTCCCGGAAGTAGGGCCCCTTGATGAAGGCGTCGCGCCAGGCCCCGGCGGCGCCCTCGCGGTGGGACCGCCCGGCCGAGGCGCTGTGGTCCCCGCCGCAGTCCGCGGTCAGCTCAAGCGCCCGCTTCATCCACGGCTCTACCGGGTGGTCGCCGGACTCGAAGCCGAGGACGAGCAGCGAGGTGGACCCGTCGCCGGCGCCCGCGGTGGCGGTTTCCTGGGCGTCGATCAGGCGGCAGTTCGAGGGGTAGAGCCCGCTCTGGGCCAGCATCCGCACGGCCTCGGCCGCACTCGCGTAGTCGGCGAAGTGGACCGCCGCCGAGCCGCGATACGTAGGCCGGTTCTGGAGCCGCATCCAGGCCTCCGTGATGACCCCCAGGATCCCCTCCGAGCCGATGACCATGCGGTCGGGTGACGGTCCGGCGCCGGAGCCGGGCAACCGCCGGGTCTCCATGACGCCACCGGGCGTCACGGTCGTCGTCGCCTCGACGAAGTCGTCGATGTGGGTGTAGAGGCTGGCGAAATGGCCGCCCGAGCGGGTCGCGATCCAGCCGCCCAGGGTCGAGTGCTCGAAGCTCTGCGGGAAGTGACGCAGCGTCAGCGTGTGCTCACGGAGCTGGGCCTCGATGTGAGGCCCCCGAGCGCCGCCCTGGATGCGTGCGGTCCGGCTCGCGCGATCGACCTCGAGCACTCGGTCGAGCTTCAGCAGGTCGATCGTGACCGCGCCGGCGTAGCTGTCGCCCACCGCCGGCTCGACGCCGCCGACCACGCTCGAACCGCCGCCGAAGGGGATCACCGCCGCGCCGGCGTCGCCGGCCCAGTCCAGGATGCGGACGACATCGTCCGTCGTCTCGGGGTAGGCGACGAGATCGGGCGGTTCGGGAATGTCGCGGCGGAACATCCGCACGGCGTCCGGGAAGGACTTGCCGTAGGCGTGGAGCAGGCGTTCGTACGGGTCGCTTCGGAACAGGTCCTCGAGCGATGCCGGCGGCGCCAGGCGGGGATCGCGGAGGTCGAAGTCGCCGACCTTGGGCACGGTTGCTCGAGGTTCGAGCGGGACGCTGAAGCGTTCCGCGGTGCGGTCGCGGAAGGCGGCCGCCTCGGCTGCGGTCAGTCCCTGACCTTCGTACCCCCAACCACAGAGCTTTCGCCTAGCTTCCACCGCAGTGAACCTCCCGGACGGCGCAGGATAGCGGAGGAGACGTGTCGAGTAGCGGGTGTTCGCCTGATCTCGGCTCTGGTTCCCCGGAGCCGCCCGAACACAGGGGTGGCGGAAGACATGCCAAAACGCACGGCGGCAGGTCGCGTTGCGGTCCGTTGCCAGCCTGCAGTATCGTGGCGGATGTGCGCCCGATCAGTCCTGGTGCAACGTGATGCTTGACGCTTGCCTTGATGCGGCCGGGGAGCGGTATGACTTGTGCCTCGACGGGCCGCCCCCGATCTAGCCGGGATTCGCAATGGCCTTCTACCAATGGCTCGCCGACGGAGCTAGCGAAGTAACGACGAGCTTCATCGTATTCGCGACGATCTCGCTTGGCACCTTCGCCGTGCTCCTCGGTCTCACCGGGCGTCTCGTTGTCCAGGCTGTGAAGGAGATACGAGAAGAGCGGCGCCATCGGCGCTATCGCTCCGAAGCACTTCGCTAGGGCCGTTTGGCAGCGGTCGAACCTGAGAAGGGCTGCCCTTCCCTGCGGGGTCGGGCAGCCCTTGTACGTCTGGCCCTTGAGAGGGTCCTCCGTGTCCTGCGGTGACGGCGACCATCTAGAATCCCCGGCCATGTCCTGGCAGCCCGAAGTCGACGAGATCGAACGCCGCCGGCGCCTGGCGCTGGAAATGGGCGGCGAGGAGGCGGTGGAGCGCCAGCACGAGCGCGGACGCCTCACGGTGCGCGAGCGGATCGAGCGTGTCGCCGACCCGGGCTCCTTCGTCGAGGAGGGCCGCCAGGCAGGCGCCGCCGAGGTGGACGAGGAGGGCCGCGTCGTCGCGTTCACGCCGGCGAACTACGTCGTTGGCTTCGCCGATGTCGACGGACGGCAGGCGATCGTGGCCGGCGAGGACTTCACCCAGGCCGGGGGTTCGCCGTCGCCGGCCGGGTTGCGCAAGAGCATCTACTCCGAGGAACTCGCCCTCAAGTACCGGCTGCCCCTGGTGCGCTTCCTCGAAGGCGGCGGCGGCAGCGTGCGCGGCAGCGCCGGCCGCCAGAAAGGGGCGCCGAAGACGCCGCCGCGACCGATGGGCGAGCCGGTCTACTCGCGGGCGCGCTTCTGGTCGATCGCCGAGATCCTGCGGACCGTGCCGGTGGCCTCGATCGGGGTCGGAGCGGTGGCGGGGTTTCCCGCGGCGCGCCTGGTGGCCTCCCACTTCTCCGTGATGACCCGGCACACCGCTCAGATCCTGATCGGCGGCCCGGCGCTGGTCGAGCGGGCGCTGGGCGAAAAGAAGACGAAGGAGGAACTTGGGGGCTGGCAGGTCCACAGTCGCAGCGGCGTCGTCGACAACGTGGCCGAGGACGAGGACGACGCGATGGCCCAGGTGCGCCGCTTCCTGAGCTACCTGCCCTCCAGTGTCGACTCGTTGCCGCCGCCGCGGAAATCGGGCGATCCGGCGGACCGGCGCGAAGAGCGCCTGCTCTCGATCGTGCCGCGGGACCGACGCTTCGTCTACGACATGCGCGAACTGATTGCGCTCGTCGTCGACCGGGACAGCTTCTTCGAGATGACGGCGGGCTACGGCCCGTCCCAGATCACCGGTCTGGCCCGGGTCGACGGCCACACGGTCGGCGTGGTCGCGAACGACTGCAAGCACATCGGCGGCGCGATGGACGCCGCCGGGGCGCAGAAGTTCCGGCGCTTCATCGAGTTCTGCGAGACCTTCCACCTGCCGATCCTCAGCCTGGTCGACGAGCCCGGTTTCATGATCGGCTCGGAGTCGGAGGCGTCCGGCACGATCCGCTACGGCATGGAGGCGATCGCCGCGACCGTGCGGTCCACCGTGCCCTGGTGCGCCGTGCAGATCCGCAAGGCCTACGGCGTGGCGGCGGCGGCGCACTACGGCCCGGGCGGCCGGGTGCTGATCTGGCCCTCGGCCGAGAGCGGGGCGCTGCCGATCGAGGGCGGCGTGGCGGTCGCCTTCCGGCGAGAGATCGCCGCGGCGCCCGACCCGGACAAGAAGCGGGCCGAACTGGAGGCCGAGTTCGCCAAGCGACGAACGCCTTTCCCGCGGGCCGAGGGTTTCTCGGTCCATGACCTGATCGACCCCCGCGGCACGCGCGCCGAGGTGGTCAAGTGGCTGAAGCTGTCGGAGCCGTTGCTCGCGTCGCGGGTGCGGTGAGGATTCCCAAGGAGGCCGGAATGTCTGTGAACCGAAACAAGAGAACGTCGTGCGCCACCCTGGCGGCGGGCCTGCTGCTGACCGCGGCCGCCGCCGCCCAGCAGCAGCCGGTCGGCTACGAAGACACCCCGAAACTGCCGGGATTGCCGTGGAAAGTGCACGACCCGAACCGGCCGGTGCCGCCGGTGGTCGCTCCGGGCGCCTCGTTCAGCGACATGGCGGCTGCTCCGGGCGACGCGGTGGTGCTGTTCGACGGCACGGACCTCTCCAAGTGGCAGAAGCCGAACGGCGACGAACCCGAGTGGAAGGTCGAGAACGGGTACATGGAGGTCACCTCGACCGGGTCGATCCGCACCCGGGACGAGTTCGGCGACTTCCAGCTCCACCTGGAGTTCGCGACGCCGGGCAAGGTCGAGAGCAACAGCCAGGGCCGCGGCAACAGCGGCGTGATGATCTACGGCGACTACGAGGTCCAGATCCTCGACTCGTACGAGAACCGGTCCTACGCCGACGGCCAGGCGGGCGCGCTCTACGGCCAGACGCCGCCGATGGTCAACTCCTCGAGGGCCCCGGGCGTCTGGCAGACATACGACATCATCTTCGAGGCGCCGCGCTGGAAGGATGGCGAGCTCGTCAAGAAGGCGAACGTCACCGTGATCCACAACGGCGTGGTCATCCATCACAAGAAGGAGTACATCGGCCGGACGATCCACCGCCGGGTCGGCGTCTACGACCGGCCGCACGAGCCGCGGGGCTGGATCGGCCTCCAGGATCACCGCAACCCGACCCGATTCCGCAACGTCTGGATTCGGGAGCTTCCGGGCTACGACAGCGGCGGCTGAGGCTGCGGTAGTCCTACTCTCTTGAAGATCTCCCTCTTCTACCTGCCCTCGATCGGCTCGCGGGCCGACATCAAGCGGGGCATGGCCGGCTTGCGCGGCGATCTCTACGACCGGATGCTGGCCGAGGTCTCGGAGCAGGCCCGGCTTGCGGACGACCTCGGCTACGACTCGATCAGCTTCACCGAGCACCACTTCCACATCGAGGGTTTCGAACTGTCGAACAACCCCGTGCTCCTCGACCTGTTCGTCGGCATGCAGACGAAGAACATCCGGGTAGGGCAGTTGGGCATCGTGCTGCCGGCGAGGAACCCGATCCGGGTCGCCGAGGACATCGCCATGCTCGACCGCATGACCGGGGGACGGGCGAACGCCGGCTTCGCCCGCGGCTACCAGCGGCGCTGGGTCGACGTGATGGCGCAGCAGACGCACGGCATCTCCGGCGCCCTTCCGCACCGGCACGACGAGATCGACGCGACGAACCGGGCCGCCTTCGAGGAGTGTTTCCGGATCGTCAGGAAGGCCTGGGCCGAACCGATGCTCGACTACGACGGCCGGTTCTGGAAGGTGCCCGTGGGCGGTGCGGAGGGCGGCACGCCGTGGACGCTCGAGGCGACGGAGCAGTGGGGCGCCGGAGTGGAGGACGGGGTGCTGCGCCAGGTGGGCGTGGTGCCGAAGCCGGTGCAGAAGCCCCATCCGCCGATCTTCCAGCCCTTCGCGTCGTCGGAGGCGAGCATTCGCTGGTGCGCGCGGGAAGGCGTGACGGCGATCCTGCCGCCGCTTCACCCGAAGCGGGAGCGAGCGCTGTTCGAGCTGTTCGCCGAGGAGTCCGGCCGCCCGCTCGGCGAGGGGATCGGCGTCCTGCGCGATGTGGTGATCGCCGACACGGACACCGAGGCGGAACGCCTGTGGAAGGCGAGCGGCGCCTTTTGCGGCGCCGCCTGGTTCGATCCGTTCGGCTTCAGCCGAGGCATGGCGGACCCGGACACCGGGGAAGAGTTCGACGACATGATGGGGTCCGGGATGGCCCTCGTCGGCACCGTCGACACGGTGACGCGGCAGCTCCAGACGCTCCGCGAGCGTCTGCCGGTGACCTGGCTCTACTTCTGGGCCTACAACGGGCTCTTGCCGCATGCGCGGCTGATGTCGACCATCGAACGGTTCAAGACCGAGGTGCTGCCGCGGGTCGAAGACGCGTAGGGTCGCCGCTTCGCGGCGCGCCTCCTTGGCCGCCTGCGGCGGCAGCCGGCGAGGACGCCGGCGCACCTGTACCTTTCCGGTGTTGATTCCGGTCACCGTCTTGTACCGATCCGCCGTAGCCGCCGAGGCTGCGGTAGCTGTGGGAAACCGGTTCGCCGGTTTTCCAAGGTCCGGCGGGAAACGGCTTGCCGTTTTCCGCTGGACCGGCGGCTTCCGCGGCCCGCGCCGCGGCGGGCGCTTCCGCGCCGCTGATCGGAGTTTCGAGGAGTCGGCGGGCAGCCAGGAGCACCAACGGCGCACT
>JAPOXA010000077.1 GCA_026707325.1 Acidobacteriota bacterium
GCCCCGCTCGACTTCCTCGCGGTCGCCGACCATGCCACCTACCTGGGCATGTTCGAGCAGATGGACAACCCCGATTCCCAGGTCGGCCGGCATCCGCTGTCGATCGCACTCCGAAGCGCCGAAACGACCGACGATCGCGTCGCCGTTTTCCGGGAAGTGCTGCCGCGTCAGAGAGGCTATGTCGACTCGGACGACCTGCTCGATCTCGGCATCGTAGGGAGCGCATGGCGGGAGATCATCGCGGCCGCTGAGCGCCACAACGATCCAGGCACCTTCACCACCCTCATCGCCTACGAGTTCACTGCCGCCGGTCCCGGAGGGGAGAACCTGCATCGAAACGTTATCTTCCGTGACTCGAACGTGCCGAGCATTCCTTTCAGTCGCGTGGACGCCGGGAACAACCCGGAGAAGCTGTGGGACTGGATGGACCAGCAGCGCGCGCGGGGCATCGAGTCTCTGGCGATCCCCCACAACTCCAACGGCTCGGACGGATGGATGTTCCAGTTGACCGACAGGGAAGGCAATGCCATCGACCGCGCCTACGCCGAGCGGCGGCTGCGAAACGAGCCGCTGGTCGAGGTCACCCAGGTCAAGGGCACCTCCGACACGCATCCGCTCCTGTCTCCGAACGACGAGTGGGCTGACTTCGGGATCATCGAAGGGACCATCGGCAATGACTCTCGGAGCGAGCCCCAGGGCAGCTACGTACGCGATGCCTACCTGAACGGCCTGGCCATGGAAGAGGAGCAGGGCTTCAATCCCTATCGCTTCGGCCTCGTCGGCTCCTCGGATACCCACAATGCCGCGGGATCGTTTCGGGAAGAGGATTACTGGAGCAAGGCCGGCCTGCTGGACATAACGCCGGAGCAGCGAGGGTCGGTTCCCCGGGCCGAAACCGGCGAGTACAACGAGGGGTCCACTCAGTACTGGGGCGCCTCGGGCCTGGCCGCCGTGTGGGCCGAATCGAACACCAGGGAGGACATCTTTCGCGCCCTCCAGCGGAAGGAGGCCTTTGCCACCACCGGCCCTCGCATGCGGGTCCGCTTCTTCGCCGGCTATGACCTCGACGAGACGACGCTGGCTGGATCGGACAGGCTCACCAGGGCCTACGCCGACGGCGTCCCCATGGGAGGGGACCTGATGGCCGATGGCGAGCAACGCGCTCCCCGCTTTCTGCTGTGGGCGACCAGGGATCCCACCGCCGCTCCCCTTGCTCGACTGCAGGTGATCAAGGGATGGACGGCGGACGGCGCGAAGCATGAGCGGGTCTACGACGCAGCCTGCTCCGATGGCTCGACCCCGGACGGCGCCCACCGCTGCCCCGACAACGGGGCCAGGGTCGATCTGAGCACCTGCGCGACGACGGAAGGCCGAGGGGCTTCGGAACTCGAGGCCCTATGGCGGGACCCCGCCTTCGATCCTGGCCAACGCGCCTTCTACTACGTTCGCGTGCTGCAGAATCCGACCTGCCGCTGGTCGACCTGGGACGCGATCCGGGCGGGAACGCCGCCGAATCCCGGTCTGCCTCCCACCATCCAGGAGCGTGCCTGGTCGTCGCCCATCTGGTACGTCCCCTAGCTCGCTCGCATCGCCCTATTCGAGTCCGAACGCCAGCAGCACGTTGCCCGTCCCTGACGCGTAGCCCGACCCCGTGAACAGCATGCCGTCGACTACGGTTGGCCCCGGGCCGTTCAGCATGCCGCCCCTGGCCGGCACATCGTTGACGGTCTCGAACTCCTGGGCCGTGTCGTACTCCCAGATGACGCGGCCGTCGGCGGTCGAGTACGCGCGAAGCATGCCGTCCATCGCGCCGGCGAAGACCACGCCCGGGATCGCCGTCGCCGCCGCGTCCTGCCCGGAGCCGCACCGTTGCGGGGAGGAGTCGGAACAGTCGGCCGCCGGCGTCGGCGTGTGCCACACCAGCTCGCCCGTCTCCACGCGAATCGCGGCCAGGCCGCCCTTCGACCGCGACGGCGCAGCGATTCCGCGGTGCTCCGACGGTTGATACAGGAGGGGGAAGTAGGCCAGCCGCCCGTCGGTGGCGCCACCGAACGTGATGTTCGCGCGCTTCTCCGTGTCCGCGCCCGCGTAGAGTTCCCACAGCACCGCCCCCTCGCGGTCAGGGTCGAGCGCATAGACCCGGCCATTCTGCTGCCCGACGACGAGAATCGTCCGCCCGTCCGGCAGCATGTGAAGCATGACCGCCACCACATCGACATCGACGTTCTCGGCAACTTTCTCGGGGTCGGGGCAGTTGAGGGATGCGATGCGCTGGGGATCCGCTCGCTTGGGATCCCTCGGGCGGCCTTGCACATCGATCCGGCCGGGACACCTGCTGAGGTAGGCATCCAGGGCCGTCAACTGGTTCAGCCACAGCCGCTTCCCGGTCTCGAGATCGAAGGCGATGACGGCGTCGGTGTCATTGGCCGCGGGCGCGGTGTAGCCGTTTCCACTACCGATGTACAAGGCCCCTCGAGCAGCATCGATGACCGGCGCGCCCCAGACCGCCCCCCCGGCCGGGGCCCACTGTTGAGTGCCCTGCGCGTTCTTCGTCGTGGGCCTGGGTTCTTCGGCAATCGCGTAGCTCTTCCAGATCTGCTCGCCGGTGCTCGCGTCATACGCCACCACGCTGCCCCGGAACGTGCAGCACTCGTACCAGAGGTGGCGGCCTGCCAGTTCTTCCAGTGAGGAAACGGGCACGTAGAGCCGGCCGGCGTGCAGCTTGGGGGCGGCGGTGATGCGCGCGATCGGATGGGTGTCGGCACGTTGCTTCCACAGCAACTCACCGGTTTCGGCATTGACGGCGTACACGTTCGCCCTGGCGTCCCCGAAGTACGCGGCGTAGCGCGCCGTCCCCGCGCCCGTGACGGGTCCAATGGTGACGGAGGAGCGGACGACCCATTGCGATTCGAAGGACCAGTAGACACAGCCGGTCGCTGCATCCAGGGAGTAGACATAGCCCGTGTCGGATCCCGCGTAGAGCCTTCCCCCCACGACCGTCGGCGAACCGGCGGCGGCTCTGACCCCGCCCGGGTATCCGAACGCCCACTTCAACGTCAGGCGCGGGACCTGGTCCGGGGTCAACCCGGCGGCCGCGGCCGGCTGGAAGCGCGAGTTGCCGACGTCCGGGCTCCAGCCGTTCCACCCCGCGCCGGCGAACGGGTCGTCGAACGGTTTGCTCGGACACGGATTGGGCATCGATGAGGCATCCCCTCCAGTCGTCCCAAGCGCACGGCCCGCGGCCCACTGAGCCACCTGCCGCCTCTCCTCGTCGGTCAGTCCGGGCACCTCCACCGACATCGCGCCGGTCGTCAGCGACTCGAGCACCCGCTCGGGGGTGAACTGCCGCAGCGCCTCCCGATCCGGGGCTCGGGAGTCGGGCTCCGGGTTTCCATGACAGGGTGCGCAGTGCTCCTCGAACAATGAGCCGCCTGGCTGGGCCCATCCAGTCACGGGCGTCAGGATCACAGCCGTCATCAACGAAACACGAAGGAGTCTCGGCATGGCGGTGTCCTCCGACCAGGCTAGGGCAACGCGAACACGAAGACGCCGCTACCGCCCTGCGGGTTGTGTTCGTCGGGTATGAGGTCGGCCGGGAGAAGTGTGGCCCAGCTCGAGCGGCTGATCGAGGGGCCCGCCACGAACGCGACGAACTGCTTGCCGTCGACGGCGTAAGTGATCGGGAACCCGTTCGCCATCGTCGGGAGCCGGCTCTGCCAGAGCGGCTCGCCGTTCCGCACGTCGTAGGCGTAGACGTGCCGGCCCCAGTCGCCGATGAACACCAGGTCCCCGCCGGTCGTCAGCGCCGCCGTGTTGTAGGGCACCTGGAGGCGATGGCGCCAGAGGGTCTCGCCGGTCCGCAAGTCCAGCGCTCGAAACTCGCCCAGTTGGTTCGGCGCCTGCGGATGAAAGTGATTCGTCCGTCCGGGTCTGCTGCCCCCGCCGCCGCCCCCCGCGCGTTTCTCGACCGGGCCGAAGGTGACGGTCTGACAGCTCAGATTGAGCGGCACGTAGAACGTCTCGGTCCCGGGGTGATAGGCCATCGCCCGTAGGCTCTTCAAGCCAGCAGTACTGGGGCAGAAGGAGAGCTCTTCGCCGACGTCAGTCAGCATTCCGTCCCGGTAAGTCACCTCTCCGGTCCGCGAGTCGACATCCAGGATGTTCTGATAGCCGAGGTCGATCGCGCGCCCGAACTCGCCGGTGACCCGGTCGACTTCCCAGAGAATCCCGAGCTTGCCCATCGTGAACAGCGAACGCTTGCCGTCGTAATCGATCAGGATGCGCTCGAACGACTCGTCCATGTCGTGCGCATCGCCCGGGATGTGCTGGTAGTACCACCTCATCTCACCGGTCGCGGGGTCGAGCGCGAGCGTCGAGTTGCTGTAGAGGGCGGCGCCGTCGGTCCCGCGTGCGTCGCGGTTATGCGGCTTGGGCTGCGACGTACCCCAGTAGACGAGTCCGGTGACCGGGTCATAGCTCCCGGTCATCCAGGCGTCGCTGCCCGCGCGAAACATGAGCGGTAAATCGCCCCAGGTGTCGCCGCCGCTCTCGCCGGGCCGGGCGATGGTCGAGGTTCGCCAGAGCAACCGGCCGGTGCGGCCGTCGACGCCGACGATGTAGCAGGTGTCGTCACGGTAACGCCCGCAGCCTGTCAGCCCGGAGACGACCGTGCCATCGGCGACGATCGGTCCGTTCGAAAAGGTAAAGCCCTCCTGATCCCCCCCGACCGGCGTATCCCAGCGCGCCTCGCCCGTCCGGGCATCGAGCGCGACGATGTGCGCATCGACCGTGTTCAGGATCACCAGATCCTGGTAGACGGCCATGCTGCGCGTCTGCGCCGCGCTTCGGCGTCGCACGTCCAGCTCACGGCGGTACTCCCACATGAAGTCGCCGGTGCGCGCGTCGAGCGCCTGGACCACGTTGCCTGGGTTTGCGACATACATGACGCCGTCGTGCACGATCGGCGTCGTCTGCGACACTCCGCGTTCGAGGCCCCAGGACCAGGCGAGCCGGAGCTCCCCGACATTGCTCCGGTCGATCTGTTCAAGCGGGCTGTACCCCCATGCATTCAGGGTGCGCCGCCAGTTCAACCAGTCCGCCGGGTCGGGATTCTGGAGCATCGCATCGGTGACCGGGGTGAAGTCCCGGCCCTGGGCCTGGGCGAGACTCGCCGTCGCCATGACGAAGGCGGCGCATATGCAGGCTGTGACCAATGCGCGACCCTTCATGTCAACCTCCAGCGATGACTCTACACGTCGTTCAATCCAGGAGAAGGGCATGGCGCTAGAGAACTACGCCGATCTCGTTCAAGCAACCTGGTACACGGTATCCATCCCGATGAGGGGTGTAGGCTCCACGCATTCTCGTAGAAAGCACGATCGAGAACCGCTGCCGCAGCAGCGAAGGAAGGACCCATGCGAAGCGCTTTCTTGCCACTACTTGTCCTGGCGCTCTCGGCAGGAGGTGTAACGGCGCAGCCGAGCGTTCCCGCCAACTGGGCGGCGGAGGCCGAGAGTTACTTCCGAGTGATCCCGAACCAGACCTACCTGGTTGCCGACGGCTACGAGTTGAAGCTCGATCTGATTCTCCCGCTTCAGGGAGAAGATGCGTCGCCCAGCCCGACGTTGGTGTACATCCACGGCGGTGGCTGGGTCAGCGGCACGAAGGAGAGCAACCTCATGCGTCTCATGCCCTATCTCAGTATGGGGTGGGCCGTGGTCAACGTCGAGTACCGGCTTGCGCGCGTCGCTCTCGCTCCCGCTGCGGTAGAGGACTGCCGCTGCGCGCTGCGATGGATCCGCAACAACGCCGAGCAGTACGACCTCGACGTCGATCGACTCGTCGTTACCGGCCATTCGGCTGGAGGCCATCTATCGCTGACCACCGGCATGCTGACCGCCGGCGAGGGCTTCGACAATCGATGCCCGCAGCGCTCCCCCACCTCCCCCAAGGCGGTGGTGGAGGAGATGCCTGTCGCGGCGATCGTCAATTGGTACGGCATCACCGACGTGCCGGACCTGGTCGAGGGGGAGAACGCCAGGACCTACGGGGTGGCGTGGATGGGAAGTCTGCCGAACAGAAGCGAGCTCGGCGAACAGCTCTCGCCGCTCAACATGGTGCGCGACGACCTGCCGCCGATCCTCACCATTCACGGCGACGCCGACCCGAACGTGCCTTACGACCACGCCGTCCGGCTGCACGCAAAGCTCGAGGAAGCCGGAATCGCGAACAAGCTGCACACCATCCCCGGAGGCGGCCACGGCCGTTTCAGCGCCGAGCAGACGCGGGCGGCCTACGAGGTGATCCGCGGCTTTCTGGCTCGCGTTGTGCCGGAGGTCGCCACGCACGGGTCGGCCGCCGACAGCGCCTGGAAGGCGCCGCGCAACGCCTTCGGTCAGCCTGATCTCCAGGGGGTCTGGGCCAACAACATCGCGACTCCGCTCGAGCGGCCCGAGGCCCTGGCCGGTCGGGAGACCCTTACCGACGCCGAGCTGGCCGCGATCCGGCAGAGGGCGGAGTCGCTCTTCGGTCTCGATAGTGACGATGCCGCGTTTGGCGACAGCGTCTTCAACCTAGCTCTGAACGAGGCAGAGTCGTTCACGTCGACGGACGCCGCCACCGGCAACTACAACCAGTTCTGGGTCGCCGAGCGCGACTGGGACAACCGCACGTCGCTGATCGTCGACCCTCCGAACGGCCGTCTGCCCCCCCTGACGGACGAAGGCGAGAAGCGTGCCGCCGCGTTCCGTGCGGCCAGAAACGCACGGGCAGCGGGTCCGGAGGATCGCAGCCTCACCGAGCGCTGCATCTCCTTCGGCGTACCTCGCCTCCGCGCCGCCTACAACAGCTACACCCAGATCTTTCAGGGCGAGGACCATGTCGTCCTGCTCATGGAGATGATCCACGACGCGCGCGTCGTCCCGATCGACGGCAGGCCCCACCTGCCGGAGGACGTCCGGCTTTGGCACGGCGACTCGAGGGGTCACTGGGAAGGTGAGACTCTGGTCATCGAGACCCGCAACTTCTCGGACGCCGGTGGCTACCGGGGAGCGACCGGCAACTTGCAGCTTGTGGAACGGCTGACTCGGGTGGGGCCCGAGACCCTGGAGTACGTGGTCACGCTCGACGATCCAAAGACCTGGACGGAGCCGTGGACCGTGATGATCCCGCTCAAGAAGTCGCCCGACGATCTCTTCGAGTTCGCCTGTCACGAGGGCAACTACGGCCTGGAGGGGATCCTCGCCGGGGCGCGGGCAGAAGAGGCGGCGTTGGCGGCATCAAGGTAGGTCGCCGCGAATCCTGCCGGCGACCAATTCGTCGACTGTGCGCTCAGGACGTCGCGGCACCGTCCGCCAGATTCCTGACGGTCTCGATCATGTCGGTCACTATGCTTCCAGATCCGAATACGGCCGCGACACCCTTGTCGAGCATCTTCCCGGCGTCCTCATCGGTAATGACCGAACCACCGAGAACCACGGGCACGTCGAGGTCGTTCTGCTTCAGCAGGTCGAGTAGTTCGGGTGTGTAGTACAGATACTCCCAGGAGTGAGAGCTGATGCCGATGACATCCGCGTCTTCCTGCATGGCAGCCTGCACGATGGTCTCCGGCGTATTGAAGCAACCCGTGTAGATCACCTCCATACCCTGGTCGCGGAGCATCCTGGCGATGCCGATGGCGCCCAGTTCGTGTTGGTCCATGCCCAGCACGCCCACCAGCACGCGAATCGGTTTCACTGCGTCCTTCCGAGGGGCGACTCGAGATGACCGTAGGGGTCGTAGGGTGTGCCCCAGGCCTGACGGAGAATGCCGGCAATCTCACCCATGGTTGCCCCGGCCAGCGTGCACTCGAGCACCGCGTCAAGCATGTTCTCGTCGGTCTGCACGACGTCGTGCAATCGCTGAAACGAGTCCAGCAACGGTTTCTGATCGCGCCTCTCGCGGTAGGCCGATATCTCCTTGACTCGATCGAACAGCGGTTCGATCTTCTCTTCGCTGATGTCGCGCAGCAGCGTGTCCTGCTCCGCGGGCATCTGGTGCACATTCATTCCGACCTTCAGCACGTCCCCGTCGTGCACCTGGCGGTGGTAGCGGCCCATCGTGCCGTGGAAGAACTGCTTGAAGTACCCGCTGCTGACCAGCTCGGCCGGATCGCCGCGCGACTCGATGTCGTTGACCATGTCCAGGATCCTGGCCTCGACCTCGTCGGTGAGCGACTCCATGAACCACGATCCGCCGAAGGGATCCTGTACGCTGTTGATGTTCGTCTCGAGGTCGATCACCTGCTGCGTGCGTAGTCCGACCAGATGCGCCTCCTTGCTGGGGGTCCGGTAGCCCTCGTCGAAGGTCGAGATCTCGAGCGCGCTGACCCCGGCCAGGCCGAGTGCGACCGTCTGCACCGCGCCACGCACGATGTTGTTGGCCGGCTGCTCGGTCGTCAGCGAAAGTCCCGAGGTGTGCACCGCGATGTTGACCGCCTGCGAACGCGGGTCCTTGGCGCCGAATTCCTCTTTCATCATGCGCGCGAAGATGCGACGCATGGCGCGGATCTTCGCGATCTCCTCGTAGAAGTCCATCGAGCAGTTCGTGAGGATGGCGATGCGGGGGGCGAAGCTGTCGATATCGAGACCGCGCGCGAGAAGCGTGCGCACGATGTGGCGGATTTCGACAAAGCCGAGGGCCGCCTCCTCGACCGCGTTCAGGCCCGCTTCGCTGAAGAAATAGGTGTCTTCGAGATAGCCGTGGAACTTCGGCATCTCCCTGCTGCAGAACTCGATGACGTCGCAGGACATCCGCAGGTGAAGATCGAAGGCCATCTTGTACGCATAGGAGCAGTGTTCGGAATAGAACGGCCACTCGATCACGGAACCGCGGAGCACGCCCGGCGAGACACCGCGCTCCTTCGCCAGCAGATAGAGGCTCGCCACCATGAACATCGACGGAGAGGAACTCGAAATCGACATCTGGTCGAGCGGGATGCCGTCGAGCAGTTCGCGGTAGTCATCATGACGACAGAGCGAGACGCCCTGCGTGCCGACCGTGTATTGCGCGAGTGGGTGATCGGGATCCATCAGCGACATCGTTGGACTGTCACCGATCACGTCGAGACCGGTCTGGCCGAGAGTCATCAGATACTTGAACTGCTCATTCGAGCGTTTGGGATCGCCTTCGCCTGACAACTCGCGCTGAATCCAGCCCCGCCCGGAATAGGCACGGGTTCCGCGCGTAAACGGGTACTCCCCCGGATTGCCGAAGCGCTTGCTGTAGTCCCCGTTGGAATCGGAGGGGCCGTAGACGGGGGACAGGTTGATACCCGAGCGGGTCGAGTTCTCTTTCATGGCGATTCTCCGTACCGAGCTGGCGAGAAGCTGGGTCTGACTTCTCGAAGACAACTGTACGACTATACTCCAGAATTCTGAATCTCGAGGACTACTCGGAGGACGTTATGAAGAGAGTCATCCGATCCCTGTGGACCGTCGCGCTCCTGCTCGGCCTCCATCCCGGAATCGCCGCCGCCGGCGACGGGATACCGCGCACAGCCAGCGGCCGCCCCGATCTCACGGGTAACTACAACGCCGCGACCGTTACCCCGCTCCAGCGGCCGGAACGCTACGGCGACAACCTCTATCTCAGCAAGGAGGAGGCCGCGCGGATCGAGGGCAACATGGCTGGGCGAATCGAGGAGACATCCCAGGCCAGCGATCCGGATCGCGAGGCGCCACCCGAGGGTGGCGACGGATCGGACGGCGGTGCCGGTAACGTCGGCGGCTACAACTTCTTCTGGCTCGACCCGGGCACCGAGGCCTTCGCGGTGGACGGCAGGTTTCGTACTTCGATTCTGATCGATCCACCGAACGGTCGTCTTCCACCGATGACCGAGAGCGCGGCCAGGCGTGCGGCCGCGACCAATGCCAAGATCGTGCGCGGCGACAACGACGGCACGGCATTCTGGCTCGACAGCGACGAGCCCGGACCCTTCGACGGTCCGGAGACGCTGCTGGCCCAGGAGCGCTGCATCGTGGGGTTTACCGGCGCCACGCCGACGCTCCCGAGCGGTTACAACAACTACAAGACGATCGTCCAGACCGAGGACCACGTCATGATCCTGATCGAGATGGTCCACGACGCGCGGGTGGTGCGGATGAAGGTTGAGGGGCGCGCCGTGGCGCATCTGCCGTCGGAGATCAAGAAGTGGGCCGGCGATTCGATCGGGTGGTGGGAGGGCGACACGTTGGTCGTCGACACGACGAACTTCCATCCCAAGGCGTTTCTCCATGGTGGCTCCACGGAGATGCACGTAGTCGAGCGCTTTACCAAGCTCGAGGACGGCGACGTGCTCTACCGCTTCACGGTGGACGATCCCTCATCGTGGACAGCGCCCTGGACCGGCGAGTATGTGTTGCGTTCGACGACCG
>JAPOXA010000154.1 GCA_026707325.1 Acidobacteriota bacterium
ACGCCGCTCTCGCCGACGAACATGTGGAAGGCCTCTTCCGTCAGCATGAAGCGGCAGGTGCGCGACAGCGGATCGAAGCCGGACTGGGCCAGCGACTCGAGCTGCATCTTGCCGTCGCGGTCCGTGAAGAAGGTGAACAGGAAGAAGGACAGCCAGTCCGGCGTCTCCTCGTTGAACGCGCCGAGCATGCGCGGGGCGTCGTCGGAGCCGGAGCGGCGGCGCAGCAGCTCGCCGGCCTCCTCCCGGCCGTCGCGGCCGAAGTACTTCTGGAGCAGGTAGACCATTGCCCAGAGGTGGCGCCCCTCCTCGACGTTGACCTGGAACAGGTTCCGCATGTCGTAGAGCGAGGGAGCGGTCTTGCCGAGGAAGCGCTGCTGCTCGACGGAAGCCGGCTCCGTGTCGCCCTGGATGACGATCAGGCGCCGGAGCATCGCCCGGTACTCGCCCGGAACCTCCTGCCAGGCGGGCTCGCCGACGTGGCGGCCGAAGGGGATCTTCCGGTCCGGGTCCTGCGGTGCGAGCAGGATGCCCCAGCGGTAGTCGGGCATCTTCACGTAGTCGAAGACGGCCCACTTGTCCGCGCCCTTCGACTCGACGCGTACCGCGGTGCGGAGATAGACGTCCGATGTCTGAAAGCCGTCGGGCCCCATGTCCATCCACCAGTCGATGTAGCCGGGGTGCCAGCGTTCCAGGCCGCGGCGGACGCGGGCGTCCGACGCCAGCGCGACGTTGTTGGGGATCAGGACGTCGTAGTCGACGGTGCTGTCTAGCGTGGTCATCGTGTGCTCCGTCAGATGCGTTCGCTGTCGAATCGGGGGCGCCGGCCGGTGCCGTAGAGGCGGAGCGCCCCCTCCTCGCCGACCGCGTTGGGACGCTGGAAGATCCAGTTCTGCCAGGCGCTGAGGCGTCCGAAAATCTTGCTCTCGAGCGTCTCCGGCCCGGGGAAGCGGAGGTTGGCCTCCAGCGCGGTCAGCGCGTCGGGCGAGAAGCTGGCCCGCTCCTCGAGCGCGATGCGCACCTCGTCCTCCCAGTCCAGGTCGTCGAGTATCTCGGTGACCAGGCCGGCTGCCTCGGCCTCCTCGGCTTCGAGAGGGGCGCCGACGAGCGCACGGAGCGGTTCCGTCGCATCCTCCTCGCCGAGGAACCGGGTCTTGAGGCGGGAGAGCCCGTTCGGCGTGGGAAACGCTCCGAAGTTCAGTTCGCCTAGCTGGATGGAGGGCGGCGGTGCGCCGTCCTCGCTCTCACCCTCGAACATGTAGGAGCGGTCCGAGGCCAGCGGGAGTTCGAGCAGCAGGCCGGCGAAGCAGCTCCCCGGCGCGATCAGCGTGAACACGCTGCGCGCGGTCAGGTCGAGGCGCTTGAGAACCCGCTTCCAGTACAGCAGCACCTCGCGCACGAACCAGTGCGCGTGCTCCCGGTGGAGGAACGCGTCGAAGGCGGCAACCGCGCCCAGGTCGCCTACGGACTCGATGACGAGCTGCCCGATCCGGGTTTCGTTCAGGCGCAGGTGGAGCAGGGCGTCGTCGAGTTCGCGAGCGAGGACGAGGGGCCAGAAGGCGGCGCTCCCGGCGAGTGCTTCCGGCGCGTCGCCCGGCGGCGGTTCGGACGGACCGAGCACGGTCAGACGGGCGGCGCCCAGCTCGCGGTCGAACTCGATGCGTAGCGTTGTGTAGAGGATCGAGTCTCCCTCCAGCCTCGGTTCGAGCTGGGGCCAGGCCGCGCCGCCGTCTCCCGCGGGACGGTCGCTCGAGGCGACGAGTTCCAGCGCCCGCGCCTTCGCGCCGTCGTCGAAGGACGATCGCGGCAGCAGTTCGTCGACCAGGTTCCAGTCGACCGCCCGCCGGCCCTTGACTCCCTCCTCCAGGGTGCAGAAGAGGTCGGCCCGGTCGCGGCGAACGCGGCGCTTGTCGAGCAGCCGGGTCAGTCCGCCGGTGCCTGGCAGGACGCCGAGCAGCGGCACCTCGGGGAGCGAGACGGCCGAAGTCCCGTCGTCGGCGAGGAGGATGCGGTCGCAGGCGAGCGCCAGCTCGTAGCCGCCGCCCGCCGCCGTGCCGCGGACCGCGCAGAGGTAGCGCTGGCCGGAGTGCTGACAGGCGTCCTCGATCGCCAGCCGGGTCTCGTTCGTGAACTTGCAGAAGTTCACCTTCAACTGGTGCGACGAAGCACCGAGCATGCCGATGTTGGCGCCAGCGCAGAAGATCCGGTCGCGATCGGAGCGGAGCACGACGGCGTGAACCTCCGGATGGCCGAACCGCAGTCGTTGTGTGGCGTCGTAGAGCTCGAAGTCGACGCCGAGGTCGTAGGAGTTCTGCTTGAGCTGATAGCCCGGCCGAAGCCCCGCCTGCTCGTCGACCTCCAGGGTCAGGAAGGCGAGAGGCGGCTCGATCCTGAGTTGCCAGTGCCGGTAGCGGTCCGGGTGGGTGCGGAAGTCGATGGGCTCTGCCGCGGCGGTCTCACCGGCCGGGTGCCCGGAAGGTCCGTCCGCGGTGGCCTGCTTGGACATCTGGTTGGTAGGGGAGCCCTGTTCCTGTTCGAGAGGCCCTTGCCGGTTCGTGAGTATAGTCACGCTTCGTGAGCGTCCCGTCCCCTGACGATCGCGGCGAGAGCCGCGTTCCGCACGTCGAGTTCGTTGGCGTAGACAAGAGCTACGACGGTGAGAACCTCGTCGTGCGTGGGCTCGATCTCGCCGTGGAGCGTGGCGAGTTTCTGACCCTGCTGGGGCCTTCCGGCTCGGGCAAGACGACCTGCCTGATGATGCTCGCGGGCTTCGAGGCGCCGACCGCGGGGACGATCCGCATTGCCGGCCGGCCGATCCAGGATCTGCCGCCCCACAGGCGCGGGATCGGCATGGTGTTTCAGAACTACGCCCTGTTCCCCCACATGACGGTTGGAGGCAACCTGGCCTTCCCGCTCGAGGTCCGCGGCGTCGAGCCGGCCCTGCGGCGGGAGCGGGTCAAGCGGGCGCTCAGCCTGGTGCAACTGGAGGGGTTGGAGGACCGGCGACCGGCCCAGCTCTCGGGCGGCCAGCAGCAGCGGGTGGCGATCGCCCGCGCGCTGGTGTTCGAGCCGGAGATCGTCCTGATGGACGAGCCGCTCGGCGCTCTCGACCGGCGTCTGCGCGAGGAGATGCAGTACGAGATCCGGCGCATCCACTCCACTCTGGGAGTGACGGTCGTCTACGTGACGCACGACCAGCAGGAGGCGATGACGCTCTCCGACCGGGTGGCGGTGTTCCACAACGGCGTCATCGAGCAGGCGGCGTCGCCTGAGGTCCTGTACGAGGAACCCGAGAAGGCCTTCGTGGCCCGGTTCATTGGCGAGAACAACCGGCTCGACGGCGTCGTGGTCAGCGACGAGGACGGCGTGTGTGAAGTGGACATCGGCGGCCAGAAGGTCCGCGCGATGAGCCTGGGCCTGTGCCCTCCGGGCGCTCGAACCACGGTCGTGATCCGGCCCGAGCGCGTCGCGGTGGCCCCGCCGGACGGCCGCTACCGGAACGAGATCGAGACGCGGATCGACGACATGATCTTCCTCGGTGACCACTTGCGCCTTCACATGACGGTCGGCGGCGCCTCCGACTTCATCGCGAAGATCCCGAACGTCGTGGGTCACGGGGCCGTGCTGCCGGGCGACACGGTGCGCGTGGGCTGGGCGGCGCTCGACTGCCGGGCGCTCGTGCCCGAGGAACTGGCGGAAGGCGAAGAAGAGTGGTGAGGGCGGCCGCCGTCGCGGTCGCCGCGCTGCTGGTCGGCTGCGCGCAGCAGGCGGGAGATGGGACGGAGCTCGACTCCTCGGGTTCGGACGCAAACGAAGGAGCAATCACGGTCGTGTCGTTCGGCGGTTCGTACGCCCGCGCCTGCGTTCTCGGCTACCACGAGTCCTTCACCGCCGAGACCGGCATCCAGGTCGATCTGGAGGACTACAACGGCGGCTTGGCGCAGATTCGCGCCCAGGTCGAGGCCGGCGCTGTTCACTGGGACGTCGTCGATCTGGGCGTCGCCGATACCGTGACCGGTTGCGATGAGGGCATCCTGGAGCTGATCGGCCCCGAGCTGTTGCCGCCGGGGCCGAACGGCGAGGCGGCGGCGGACGACTTTCTGCCCGAGACGAGCACGGAGTGTGGCGTGGGCACGCTGCTCTATTCCACGATCTACGCCTACAACCCGGAGACCCTGCCCGGTCCCGCGCCGACCACGATCGCCGACTTCTTCGACCTGGAACGCTTCCCCGGTCGCCGCGGCATGCAGCGGAAGCCGGAGGCCAACCTGGAGTTCGCGCTGATGGCCGACGGCGTGTCGAAGGAACGGATCTACGAGTTGCTCGGCACGGCGGAGGGTCTCGATCGCGCGTTCCGGAAGCTGGACACGATCAAGGACGAAGTCGTGTGGTGGGAGGCCGGCGCGCAACCGCCGCAGCTCCTCGCTGACGGCGAGGTCATCATGAGCACGGCCTGGAACGGGCGGATCTTCAACGCCCAGGTCCTGGAAAATCAGCCCTTCGTCATCGTCTGGGACGGACAGATCATGGACCGGGGCCAGCTCGTGGTCGTCGCCGGCACTCCGAACCTTCAGGGCGCGCTGCGCTTCATGCGCCACGCTGCCCGCGCCGAGTCGATTGCGGGCGTCGGCAAGTACATCGCCTACAGCCCGGCCCGTCGTTCCGGCCAGGCGCTGATCGACCGCCACGCGGAGACGGGCACGGACATGTGGCCGCACATGCCGACGAACCCCGCGAACATGAAGAACTTCCTGATGAGCGACTGGGAGTGGTGGGCCGACCACAGGGACGAGATGCAGGAGCGGTTCGCCGCCTGGCTGGCGCGATGAGGAGTTCGGTCGCAGTCGTCCTGAGCGTTGTCCTGGTCGCCGGCTGCCGGCTGGCCGCGGACCCGCCTCCGGGTTCGGCGCCGGGCAGCGAGGCGGGTGAGCGCTCGATCACTGCCGTTTCCTACGGAGGCTCTTACGCCCGCGCCTGCGTCAAGGGCTACCACGAGTCCTTCACGGAGGAGACCGGGGTGCGGGTGGATCTCGCCGACTTCCAGGGAGGACTGGCCCAGGTCCGGGCCCAGGTCGAAGCCGGCGTGGTTCACTGGGACGTCGTCGATCTCTCCGTGGCCGAGACGGTCAACGGCTGCGACGAAGGCGTCCTGGAGTTGATCGATCCCTCGATCCTGCCGACGGGTCCCGGCGGGGAGCTTCCGGAGGACGACTTTCTGCCCGAGATGAACACGGAGTGCGGCGTGGGCAACCTGCTGTTCTCCTCGATCTTCGCGTACAACCGGGAGATCCTGACGGGGCCGCCGCCGACCCGGCTCGCCGACTTCTTCGACCTGGAGCGGTTTCCCGGGCGGCGTGGCGTGAGGCGGTCGCCGGAGGCGATTCTGGAGATGGCGCTGATGGCGGACGGGGTTCCCAAGGAGCGGGTCTACGACGTGCTGAGTACGCCCGAGGGTCTCGAGCGGGTGTTCCGGAAGCTCGACACGATCAAGGACCAGGTCGTGTGGTGGGACACGTCCGCCCAGGCGCCGCAGTTGCTGGCGGACGGCGAGGTGGTCATGACGACGGCCGCGAACGGACGCATCTTCAATGCCCAGGTTCTCGAGAAGCAGCCCTTCGTCATCGTGTGGGACGGCCAGGTCCTGAACCGGGGCCAGCTCGCGATCGTCGCGGGTACGCCGCGGCTCGACGACGCGATCCGATTTGTCCGGCACGCAGCCCGCGCCGAGTCGATGGCGGGAGTCGGGCGCTACATTGCCTACAGTCCGGCACGCTACTCGGCGGAGAGGCTGATCGACCGGCACTTCGAGACGGGCACGGAGATGTGGCCGCACATGCCGACGAACCCGGCGAACATGAAGAACTACCTGATGACCGACTGGCGGTGGTGGGCGGACCACGGCGACGAGATGCTTGAGCGTTTCACCGCCTGGCTGGCGCGCTGAGGTTGAGGGGTCGAGCCGTGACGTCCCGGGAATCCTCAAGTGTCAGCCAGCCGGTTCCGCGGCCGCTTTGGCGCCGCGCGCTCGGGCCTCGGCTGCGCGCAGCCGGTCTCGCCCTTCCGCTGGTCGCGTTCGTCAGCGTGACGTTCCTCGGCCCCATGCTCAGCCTGCTGACGAAGAGCTTCCACGATCCCGAGGTCGCCGACGCGCTGCCCGAGACGATGGCCGCGTTGCGCGGCTGGGACGGCCAGGAGACGCCGCCCGACGAGGCCTTCGCGGCCGTCGCCCGTGAGTTCGTCGCGGCGCGGACGGAGCGCAACCTCGGGCGGACCGCGAACCGCGTCAACCGGGTCGCAAGCGGCATGCGCAGCGTGATCATGGGCAGCTCTCGGGAGATGGTCGAGGCCCAGGCTGCCGCCGAAGCGGCCGGCGCGGCGACGGACGGCGCCTTCTGGCGAGAGACGATGATCGCCATCGACACACGCTGGGGTGGCCCGGAACCGTGGCGGGCGCTCGAGGCGGCCGGCCAGCGGTTCACGGCCCGCCACTACCTCAAGGCCCTCGACTTCGAGCGCGGTCCCGACGGCGGCTACGTGCGCGCACCGGAGGTTTGGCGGATCTACGTGCCCCTGTTCTGGCGCACGTTCCTGGTCAGCCTCGGCGTCACCCTGCTGTGCCTGGTCATCGGCTATCCGGTGGCGCACATGATCGCCAACTCGCCGCCGAAGCGCGCCAACGTCCTGCTGCTGCTCGTCCTGCTGCCGTTCTGGACCTCGCTCCTCGTACGGACCACCTCGTGGATCGTGCTGCTCCAGAACCAGGGCATCGTGAACGACTTCCTGGTCGCGATCGGGCTGATCGGCGACGACGGCCGGATCGCGATGATCTACAACATGACGGGCACCTTCGTGGCGATGACCCACGTGTTGCTGCCGTTCCTGGTGCTGCCGCTCTACTCGGTGATGCGGGCCATCCCGCCCGCCTACATGAACGCGGCCGTGTCGCTCGGGGCGACGCCGTTCCAGGCGCTGCGCCGGGTGTACTGGCCGCAGACGCTGCCCGGTGTCGGCGCCGGCTGCCTGCTCACCTTCATCCTGGCGATCGGCTACTACATCACCCCGGCCCTGGTCGGCGGCCAGAGCGGCCAGTTGATCTCGAACATGATCGCCTACCACGTCCAGACCTCGCTCAACTGGGGTCTGGCGGCCGCGCTTGCGGCCCTGCTGCTGGGCGGCGTGACCCTGCTCTACGTGGTGTACGACCGCCTGGTCGGCATCGACCGGATCGGGCTCGGCTGATGGCCGGAACGGCAGTCAGCCCCGGCTATCGGGTCGCCCGCTGGGGCTACCTGGCGTTCTGCATCGCCGCGTTCGTCTTTCTGATCGCGCCGATCCTGGTCCTGGTGCCGCTCAGCTTCAACGCGGAGCCCTACTTCACGTTCACGGAGGGAATGCTGCGGTTCGACCCGGAGGCCTACTCGCTCCGCTGGTACCGCAGCGTCTTCGACGGCGACGAATGGACGCGCCCGCTTCTGAACAGCCTGATCATCGGCATCTCGGCGACCGTCGTCGCCACCGTGCTCGGGGCGGCCGCGGCGCTGGGGCTCGCCCACCCGGCGATGCCGGGCCGCAAGATCGTCACGGCGCTCCTCATCTCGCCGATGATCACGCCGGTCATCATCGCTGGCGTCGGCATGTTCTTCTTCTACTCGAACCTCGGCCTGGCGCAGACCCACATCGGGATCATCCTCGCTCACGCCGTCTTCGGCGCGCCCTTTGTCGTGATCACGGTCAGCGCGACGCTGGCCGGCTTCGACTGGACGGTCATGCGCGCGGCCGCCAACCTGGGCGCGAACCCGCTCGTCGCCTTCCGCCGGGTGCAACTGCCGCTCATCCTGCCCGGCGTCATCTCGGGCGCCCTGTTCGCCTTCGCGGCGTCCTTCGACGAGCTCGTCATCGTCCTGTTCATGGGCGGCCTCGAACAGCGCACCCTGCCGCGCCAGATGTGGTCCGGCATCCGCGAGGAGATCAGTCCGACGATCCTGGCCGTCGCCACCTTCCTGATCGTCTTCGCGTTGCTGGCGTTGAGCACGGTGGAGTGGCTGAGGCGAAGGGGCGCGGCTGGGGGGCAGAGGGCCGGTTGAGCAGTCCTACAAACCCTCGATGCGCTCCGGTAGCGACGGGATCGCGGTCGCGGGCAGGACGGTGATGTCGCGCGCCGCCGGGTAGGCCTGTCTGGTCGGGCAGACGACGAAGAGGTGGTCGAGACCGAGGGCGCTGGCGATCTCGCGGGTCGAGGCGCGAACTTGGGGCGCCTCGCTGAACTTCATCTCGAAACCGATCCGGCGGCCCCGCAGGAGGAGAAGAAGGTCAATCTCACCCAGCCCGTGCGCGGACCAGAACCAGGGGGTCGGTTGGCCCAGGGCGCTCAGGATCTGCTCCATCGCGAAGCCCTCCCAGGACGCGCCGACGCACCGATGGCCGAGGAGTTCCCGGTCGTTGGCGATGCCCAGCAGGGAGTGGAGGAGCCCCGTGTCGCGGACGTAGACCTTCGGCGCCTTGACTTGACGCTTGCCGAGGTTCTCGAACCAGGGTTGAACCTGGCGGACCATCCAGGCGCCGGTCAGAAGGTCCAGGTAGCGGCGGGCCGTCTTGTCCGAGACGCCGATGGACCGGCCTAGATTCGCCGCGTTCGCAGTCTGACCGTGGTGGTGGGCCAGCGTGTTCCAGAAGCGCCGCATGGCGATCGCTGGCACGGGGACGCCAAGCTGAGGCAGGTCGCGTTCGAGGAACGTGCGGATGAAGCCGTGGCGCCACGCGCCGCTCTCGGCCTCTGAGTCCGCGAGCCAGGAACGCGGAAAGCCGCCGCGTCGCCACAGCTTCCTCATGTCGGCTGCGCCGGTTTCCTCCAGGTCGAAGCCGCTCATGTCGATGAACTCGACGCGGCCCGCCAGGGACTGCGAGACGCCCCGCACGATCGTTGGAGAGGCGCTGCCGAGGATGAGGAAGCGCGTGTCCGCGTCCGGCCGGTCGACCAGGACGCGAAGAACGTTGAACAGCCTCGGCAGAATCTGAATCTCGTCCAGGACGACGAGTCCCCGCAACTCGCCCAGGACGAGCTCCGGGTTGGCGAGCTGGCGCACGTCCGCTTCGGATCCCAGATCGAACCGGGTCGACTCCCGCGTGGACGCGAACTCTCTGGCCAGGGTCGTTTTTCCGCACTGGCGAGGGCCGAGGAGCGAAGTCACGGGCGCCCGCCCGGTGGCGGCAGCGATGCGGTCGAGGTAACGGCGACGTTCGATCATCGGGCTGCCATTGTAGCCGGGATTTGCCCTGGACTCCGAGATTTCAATGTCTATACTCCGGGATTTCCGTCTGTAGACTCCGATATTTCATGGATCGGGCTCCGGGATTTCGAGGGCGGAACTCAGGGATCTCGGACCTGTGCCCGCATCCGGCCCGCGGGGCCACCTGGGTTGCCCGGCTCGCCTGTTCCCGCCGGTAGAGTCCACGGCGGTGAGCAACGACGAGCATGGCATCACGCTGGAGGCAGTCGAAGAGACGCTTGCGCTGATCGCTCCTCACATCGTTGAAACGCCGGTCGTCGAGTGGGAAGGCCCCGAGATGCGGGCGATCCTGCCGGGGAACAGCCGTGTCCACGCCAAGCTGGAGCTCTTTCAGCGCTCCGGTACGTTCAAGGCGCGGGGGGCGCTGTCGAACGTCCTGCGATTGAGCGCCGAACAACTGCGGGCCGGCGTGACGGCCATGAGCGCGGGCAATCACGCGATCGCCGTGGCGTATGCGGCGAAGGCGGCGGGGACCAGCGCGAAGGTCGTCATGCAGCGATCGGCCAATCCGGCGCGCGTCGACCTGGCCAGGGCGCTTGGCGCCGAGGTCCTGATGGCCGAGGACGGCCCGAGCGGCTTCGAGATGGTGGCCGGGATCGCGGCCGCGGAGGGCCGGGCAGTGATCCATCCATTCGACGGCCTGGCGACGGCCCTCGGCGCGGCGACGCTCGGTCTTGAGATGTATCGGCAGCTTGGAGACCTCGACGTGCTGATCGTCGCCATCGGCGGTGGCGGTCTGGCTGGGGGCGTGTCGGCGGTCACGAAGCGATTGAACCCCGAGTGCCTCGTCGTCGGCGTGGAACCCGTGGGCGCCGACGCCATGCACAGGAGCTTCCGGTCCGGTCGACCGGAGCGCCTCGACGGCGTGGACACCATCGCGGACAGTCTGGCGCCGCCCATGACCGAACGGCTGCCCTTCACGCTCTGCAG
>JAPOXA010000124.1 GCA_026707325.1 Acidobacteriota bacterium
ACTTCTTCTGGCGGTTCGGCTTCATGGCGGACGTCCTGATCTCGCACCAGTACCTGTGGCCCAAGGGGTCGTGGACGATCGACTTCGACGAGATGAAGTACTACTTCCCGGGTGAGGGTTCGTAGAGAGTCGCGGGCACTTCGAGCAAGGCCGCCATTCCGGCCTGGTCGGTTAGGGAGCAAACGCCTCACCGCAGGAGACTTCGAACGACTGCCCGTCCAGCGTCTCGAACCGTAGTGCGCCTTCGGTTCCGCACTTTCTCGTGACCGCGGCGGTGACGTCGGCCGGGCTGTCGACCAGCGAGAAGTCATCGATGGCAACGACATGCGCTCGGTCCACGAGTCCACCCTTGCACCAGGTTGCGTCCAGCCGTAAACCGTCGTCGAGTATCCAGAAGCCAACCGCACCCAGACAGTTGGACTCCAGGACGTGCCTGAGGGCGCCGTGCATTCGTGCGACCTCAACGGCTTCGGCCAGCGTCGGATCCAGGGCGAGCCGTTCGATCAACGCACGTCGGGTCTCGTCGTCACCAGGCCCCGCTGCTGCGAGCACCATCTCCCGAAAGTCCGCAGGCGCGCCGAGTGCCGCGGCGTGGCCGAACACGTCGTCCAGGTCGTACTCCGGCGCATCCATGAGAACGGCTCGCCAAACGTCCGTCATCGAGATGTCGCCGGACTCAGCGAGAAGCTCGTCGCCCACCAGGTTCGCCGCGTGGCCGCAGGCGTAGGGGCTTGAGCTCCGCCAACAACTACGAATGGTGGGTTCGAGTTCCGCGTCGCCGAGGCTGGCGAAGTAGTCCGCCGTACCTTCGTGCAGCCAAGGGTCCGAACTGTTGATCTTCGAACCGCTGTTCCAGGAGTGAAGGACCTCGTGGCGCACGAAGTACCGGACCTGTTCGATAGCGGCATCCCGATTCTCTTCATAGAAGCCGGGATGGAAGCGCAGAGACATGGAAGCGCAGAGACACGGTGAAGTCGCTCGAGACGTCTCCCCGCCACGAACCGGCTATCCCGGGGCCGCGGGTTTCCGAGAGAAAGAGCGTGGGCGTGCCGTCAAGTCCACGATCCAGCTTCGCCGAGTACTCCTCCAGCGCGCTCGACGCTGCCGTTCGAATCGCGTCAACGAGCCAGGTGGGAATGCCGTCGCCAACGACGTACCTGAACGGTCCGGGGCGCTCCGTCGCGTGGTCTCCGGCGTAGGCGTAAAAGGCACCGCCGTCGCGGTCCTCCCTTGACCCTGTTGCGCGATGGCCGCGGCAGATGCCGCACCAAACGTCAGGCTGGCCAACAGCAAGACGATCAGGAGTTCGACGCTACTTCCCTTGCCAGGGTTCACCGGGCGCCGGACAAGCGTGACTTCGTGCGGCATACCTGGTTCTACGGCTCTCCGCGTGCAACCGTCCAACGCTCAGGCACGACCGATCGGCAGTTCGAAGGACGCTCGGGCGCCGCCGCCCTCCGGTCGGTTCTGTAGCACCAGCGACCCGTCGTGGTTCTGCGCAATGTGCTGACTCAACACCAGGCCGATCCCCGCCCCCCCAACCTTCGTCGAGTAGAACGGGACGAACAGGTTCTCCGTTTCTGCGAGCCCCGGCCCCTCATCCTCGACGACCATCCTCACGCGGTCGGCGCGGCGTTCCCACCCCACCTCGACGCTGCCGCCCGTCTCGATCGCCGCATCGGCGGCGTTGCGGATCACGTTGACGAGCGCCTGCTCGAGCTGGTCGGGATCGGCGCGGAGCGTGACCGCGGGTCCGGCTCGAACCGCGACAGGCAGCCGGGTCTCCAGCGCGGCGATGCGGCGCACCAAGGGTCCGATCTCGACCTCCCTGAGTTCCGGCGGCGGTAGGCGCGCGAGATTCGAGTATGCCGCCAAGAAGCGCTGCAGGGATTCTGAACGGCACGACACGATCTCGAGTCCGCGCTCCACGTCGCCTCGCCAGTCGCTCGGAAGCGGTTGGCGGAGAATGACCTCACGCAGGCTCGCGGAGATCGACCTGATCGGCGCCAGAGAGTTGTTGATCTCATGGCTCAGGACGCGTATCAGACGCCTCCAGGTCTGACGCTCCTCCTCGCGCAGCGCAACGGAGAGATCTGTGAGCGCCACCAGGGTCAGCCGTTCACCGCCTCTGCGGATCACGCTGCGCTGTACCTGCCATTGACGCGAACCGGCAGGATCCCGGCGAGCGATCGTCCGGGGTACGGCGCCGACCAGCGCGTCACCGAGACCAAGCTCGGCCGCCGTCCTGCCAAGCAGCTCCCCGCTCTCTCCCCCGAGGAACTGCTCGCCAGCCCGGTTCACCAACTGGAGACAGCCGCCGACGTCGAAGGCGAAGACCGCTACTTCGATCTCGACCAGTACCCGCTGCAGCAGGCTGCTCGCTTCCTCCTCGCCCCAACGCTCGTCGCGGAAACGCTCTTCGAGCTGGCCGATTGCCATGAGCGTGAGCGTCCAGGGATCGTTCCGGGCCGTATGGTCCGTCCCGTTGGCAACGGGGACGCGTACCGAGTACTCACCCTCCCGGAGCGCAGCGAGCAAGCGCGCGAAAACTCTCAACTGTCGGTTCACGCTACGACGCAGGTAGAGAACGAGCAGGATCCACAGCCCCACGATCACCACGCTCAGTGACCAGCGCAGTACAGCCGAGTAACCGACGGACCAAAGCAGAACGATGGCCGTCGCAACGCCGGGGGCACCGGTCAGCAGCGCGAGCGCGAGGATGCGGCGGTCACGGTTCATGCGGCGGAGGCACAGAGCGTTCTTCGTCGCGCACGCCGGTCACAGCCCATGACGCTCCATCTTGCGGTAAAGGGCAGCTCGGCTCACGCCGAGCTCCTCTGCGGCTCGCGTCACGTTGCCGCCGTGTCGGACGAGAGCCTTCTCCACCAGCAGGCCTTCGGCCTCATGCAACGTCATCGTCGCAAGACGTTCCTGCCCGGCGACTACCGGCCGAAGGCCAAGGTCCTCGGCGGCAATCCTCCCGCCACAGGCAACGAGTACCGCACGCTCGACGGCGTGCTTCAGTTCGCGAACGTTGCCTGGCCAGGGATGCCCCAGCAGCGCCTTCAGGGTCTCGTCTTCGAATGCGTCGATCTTCTTGTCGTAGCGACGGGACTGGCGTGTGAGGAAGTGCCGGGCGAGGATGGGAATGTCCTCCCGCCTGTCACGCAGCGCGGGAAGACGTATCTCGACCGTGTTCAGACGATAGAGCAGGTCCTCGCGGAACTCGCTGTTCGCGACTGCCGCCCCGATGTCCGCGTTCGTAGCCGACAGCACCCGGACGTCGACACGCTGGGTCTTCGCTGAGCCGACGCGCCGGATCTCACCGGTCTCGAGAACCCGCAGAAGCACCGCCTGCTGCCGATATGGAACGTTGGCGATCTCGTCGAGAAACAGGGTGCCGCGGTCGGCGAGTTCGAAACACCCGGCGCGATCGTTCCTGGCGTCCGTGAAAGCCCCTCTTACGTGGCCCAGAACCTCGCTCTCGAACACCCCTTCGCCGAAGCCGCCGGCGTTCACGGCCACGAACGACTCCCCTGACCTGTCGGACACATTGTGCAGCCAACGCGCAGCCACATCCTTGCCGGTGCCATGCTCTCCGCAGATGAGCACATTGGCGTCCGAAGGCCCGACCTTGGCCATCAGCTCGAGCACCGGCTTCATCGCCGCCGATTCAGCAATGAAGTCCTCCATGCCGGCGGCGTTTCGCCGGTTGGCGCCGGTGAGTCGCTCTCCGTGCCGCTTGGCCCTGCCGAACTCCACCTGTGTCGCCAGCGTCGCCAGGAGACGGTCGTTGTTCCAGGGCTTCTCAATGTAGTCGCGCGCGCCTCGTCGCATCGCTTCGACCGCACCGTCAACGCTCCCCCAGCCCGTCATGACGACGACGGGCAGGTGCGGATCCTGGCTTGCGATGTTCCGGAGCAGATCGAGCCCCTCGCTTCCCGACGTGGTGTCGCGCGTGTAGTTGAGGTCCATCAGCACGCAGTCGAGGTCACGGGTAGCGACCGTCGAAACAACGGCTTTCGGCGAACAGGCGGTCAGTACCTCGAAGCCCGCGTTCTTCAGCAGAATCCGCAACGCTTCAACGACGTCCGGTTGATCGTCGGCTACCAGCACGCGTGGACTTGCGATCGGCATCCGTTACTCGATTCGCAAGGCTTCCACCGGCGACACGCGGGCAGCACGCCCGGCCGCCACCCAGGTCGCCAGACCCGCCGCAAGCGTCAGCGCCAGCGCCGCCAGCACCAGGACCACGGGGCCGGTGGAAGCGATCCCGAACAGCCGGCTGCGCAGAGCCGTCTCGGCGGCAAAGCCGGCCAGGCAACCAAGGACCAGTCCCGCGGCCACGAGCCTTGACATTTCAGCCACCATCATCCGCCGTATCTGCCCGCTCTTCGCGCCGAGGGCCACACGTATGCCGACTTCGCGCGTTCGCCGGGCAGCGAGATACACAACGACACCGTACAGCCCGACCATGGCCAGGATCAGCGCGCCCGCGGCCATTCCGGCCAGCAACGCAAGCGCAAACCGCGTGCCGCTCATCGAGCGCCGGACGACTGCCGCCATGGCCTCGACGTCCTGCACGATGATCTCCGGATCCACAGCTTCCACCGCGGCCGCCATCTCTGGAACCAGGGCCCCGGGCTGGGCGAGTTCCGTGCGGACCGCCAGTTTCAGGTCATAGCTGCCCCAGCGCGCTCCAGGTATCGGTGTCAACGGGTAGTACACGACGAGAGCCGGGTCGCCGTTGACCGAAGCTCCGAAGACGTCTCCAACGACACCCACGATCGAGTGCCATGGCGCACCGTAGGCAGCGATTCGCTTTCCCAGCGGATCCTCGCCCGGGTAGAAGCGCTCGGCAAAGGCCCGACTGACGACGACGGCGCCAACCGCCGGGTCATTCAGGTCGGACTCCTCGAACGCCCTGCCCCTCAACACCGGGACACCCATCGCATCGAACCAGCCCGGGGTGGCGAGCGCGAAGACGGCACAGGAGTTCAGATCGGATGCGCTGAGCCGTTCTCTCGTTGCAGGGTCTTCGAACTCCTGGGCCACACAACCAGCCAGCCGACCCGTCATGGGAAGAGCCGAAGATGCGCCGACGTCGCTGACGGCGGGCAGGGCCTCGAGGTCCTCTCGCATTTGCTGGACGACTCGCCACCAGCTTGCCCCGTCGACGTGACCGCTGTTCGGATAGACGGAGGCGGTGAGGACCCCGTCCGCGTCGATTCCGGGATCCACATCCGCCAGGGCCCGAAAGCTGGTCAGCACGAGCCCGGCCGCAAAGACCAACGTCAGTGACAGCGTGACCTGAGCAACGAGCACCGCGGCGCGCGCCCGGCGGCGGCGCCGGTCTTCCGTGGCGCCGCGACCGGCCCCCGCCAGGTCGATAGCCCTTCCAAGCGGCCACGCCGCGAACACCGCGAGAGCAAGAGCCGCTACGAGAGAGAGAACGACGACGAAACTCAACACGCCGGCATCCATCGTGACCTCGTCGAGCCGCGGAAGCGACGGCGCGGCACGAACGAGCCAGCCTGTGATGAGCCAGGAGGCAAGCCAACCCGTCACCGCGCCGCCAGCAGCGAGCAGCAGACTCTGCCCGGCCAGGTAGCGCACAATGTGGAGCCGCGTGGCGCCGAGAGACGTTCGAACCGCCAGTTGGGCACGGTTCGTCTCGACTCGCGCCAGCACGAGGTTGACCGCGTTCGCCCACGCGATCAGCAGCAGGAGCGCGACAGCTCCCTGCAGGAGCCACAGTCTCAGCGCGATGTCTCCCAGTACCGAGTCCTTCACGCGGTAGGCGCGCGTCTGAAAACCGAACCCTTGCACGAAGTCCCTGTCGTAGACCTGCGGATAGGCATCTTCGAGCTGGCCGGTGAGGAGATCGAGTTCCGCTCTCGCCTCCCTCAAGGTGTGGCCCGGTGCGAGGCTCGCCAACACGTTCAGACCGTGATCGTTGAAGAAGGGTCCGGAAGCATCGAGGACGTAGGGAATCCAGATCTCCGGACGCTCGAGTCCGGCGCCAACGCCGGTCGATGTGCCCGGGATGGAGACACCGGGCTCAAGCACGCCGACGACCTCGAACGTCAACCTCTGCAGGATGATCGCCTCCGGGAGCGGCTGCCCGACGATTCCGGGATCGAACCGGATCGTCTTTCCGACGATGTCGGGGTCGGCACTCAGGCGCTGTTGCCAGTAGCCGTGGGAAAGCACGGCCACGAGGGGGGCGCCCGGGTCGTCGTCAGCCTCGTCGATGAGCCGACCGAACCGCGCACGTGCTCCGACCAGCGGCAGAACTCCGGCCGTCGCCTCCGCGACCACGGCACGATGGAAACCGTCTCCCGCCAGCACGTTCTGCGAACCCGTTGCGTATGCGCCGAGGACGGAGAGCGAATCGGCGTTTCCAGTCAGATGGAAGAACTGGGCCGACGAGAGCCCCCATTCCACTTGGGGGCCGACGCCCGGCACACCGCTACGCAGTACCAGCAGTCGGTCGACCTCCGGGTAGTCGAGCGGGTCGAACACGACTTGTCTCAACACCGTGTACGCCGCCGTCGCGGCGCCTATGCCGACGCCGAGCGTCAGCACCGCCAATGCGGTGAACGCGGGCGTGCGGGCCAGGCTGCGGACCGCATGATGGAGTTCAGTCAACACGTTCGTGGATCTCCCCGGCTAGGTTTCGTTCTCGTCGACGATGCGGCCATCGAGCAGGTGCACCGTGCGACCAGCTATCCCGGAGTAGCGCGGGTCGTGCGTCACCATGCAGACCGTGGCTCCAGCGCCATGCAGTTCGCCGAGGAGTTGCATCACGGCCTGGCCGTTGGCCGAATCCAGGTTGCCGGTGGGCTCATCCGCCAGCAGGATGAGCGGGTCGCCGACAATCGCGCGGGATACCGCGACGCGCTGCTGCTGACCTCCAGAAAGCTGCGCAGGGAAGTGGTTCGCGCGATGCGTCATGCCAATGCGCTCCAGCGCACCGAAGACCCGCTGCCTGCGCTCCTTGCGGGGAGTGCCCCGATAGACCAACGGCAGCTCGACGTTCTGGTAGACCGTCAGGTCACCGATCAGATTGAACGCCTGAAAGATGAAGCCGATCGCTTCATTGCGGACGCGAGCACGTACCGACGGCCCGAAGTTCCGTACGGATCTGCCGTCGAGTTCGTAGCAGCCCTCGGTGGCGAGGTCGAGCAGGCCGATGATGCTGAGCAGCGTCGATTTGCCGCAGCCCGAGGGCCCGGCGATGGCCACGAACTCTCCGCGTTTTATGTCCAGGTGGACCTTGCTGAGTGCGTGCGTCTCGACTTCGTCGGTGTAGAACACCTTGTCGAGATCCCGCAAGTGAATGATGGGTGGGACCGTCTCCGCCATGGCACCTCTCCGTTCTCCGTTCTCCCTTGAAACCGCTCCAGCCACCTTCACCACTCCAGGAGAAGACGTTCGTGGTCGTCCCAGGCGGACATGTCCGACAGGATCACGCGGTCGCCAGGACTTAAGCCCTCTACAACTTCGACCTCCCTGACCGACACCCGGCCTACGAGCACATTGACTCGCTCTGCCACGTCCCCGCCGTCGTCGAGACGAAAGAGCGCCAACCTCTCCTCGGATCTCGCGGCCACAGGCCGGGTCATGTACGTCGCGTCGGCTACTCGTTCGATGACCACGGTGCCGTCGACGCTCATGTTGAGCCGCGCGCTGGCAGGAAGCTCGGCGGTCAGGGAGACATCCACAGTCACTGCGCCGTCACGAACGGCGGGGTCAATTCGCGCTACTCGCCCGTCCATCACGTCCACCCGGGTATCGATCACTGCCAGCTGACCGATCAGGACCTGTTCCGCCTGGTTCTGCGGGACCCGGAGCTCCGCCTTCAGCCGCTCCGGCTGGACCACGCGACCGAGGGTGTCGCCGGCTTGCACCCACTGGCCTTCCTCGACCGCGATCTCGGCCATGACACCGGCTACGCCGGCACGCGCTACCAGCGAATCGACCCGCTGCTCGCTCGCGCGCACGATCGAACGCAGACGGTCCACATGGATGCTCCGCGCCGCAACCTGCTCCGCCGCCGATTCGTCGAGCAAGGCCAGACGCCGGCTCTCGATCCTCACGCGATCTTCCAGCTCAGCTACCAACTCCACGCCACGCGCCATGTCGAAGCTGGACACCAGTCCGGGACTCTTCGTCTCCAGCTCGCGGTTCGTTGCGTCCCGATGTCTGGCTTCCAGGTACTGCGTACGTACCTGGAGGACAAGTGCACGCTGCGCCAGCTCTTCAGATTCCAGAGAAGCATCCAGGGAAACCAGCTCCGCCTCCGCGTCGGAGAGCTGCTGCCGCACGGTGAGAAGCTCGACCGCGACGTCTGGATTCGCCAGCCGGAACAGGGGCGTATCTGGGGAAACGGTGGTTCCCGGTTGAAGGAGGATCTCGTCAACCCGACCCGGCGTCAGCGCCGTAATCCAGCGATGTCGCATCGGCACGAGCTTGCCGGGGCCCCGCACCTCGCGTACGAACTCGCCACGTTCCACCGTGCCGATCCAGACCGTGTCCGCGTCGACAGCAGGCAGCGCAGGCTCCAGGCTCGCCACGAAGACGAACGATGCGATCAGGACAACGGCCACCACACCAATGCCCGCAAGCTGGAGGACGCGTCTTCTCCGCCGACTCCGAGGCACATCCATGGACGACGGATCTCCATGCGGAAAGTTCCGCATGACGGACTTCGGCTGCCCGTCTGCCGAAGTCTCGCCCTGCACGTCGCGGTTCAGACGGAGAGGAGTGGTCATGAACGATGTCTGCCCTTCGGGAACGGAACCGCCTCAAGGAGGCAACCCGAAACCACATGCGAGCAATCCCCGTGCCGACCGGAACACAACCCCCAAACGTCGGAGATAGCTGGCGGGCCGGCCGCGCCACGGCGACTTCAGGCGTCCGTATTCGGACAGCACCGCCCGGAACCGGACATGCGCGGAGCACGTTCTACGGAGTCAGGGAAGCGTCCTACCGTCGATGCGCGACGAACTCGTCCGTGATGGGAGGAGGTCAGTCCTCGAGGATCAGACTGATGACCTCACGGAGATTCGCGTTGAGTTCTTCAAGCGTCTCGGCCTGACTGTGGGCACCGCACAGACCCGGTACGTAGCCAACGTAGAGACGGGTGTCGGGACAGCGTTCTACGACAGCGCTGTAGGTGGACTCCCGGCTGGTGAGTCGGCGTTTCTCCATAGGCGCGCCCCCACTACTCGGCAAACATGACCCTCAGGGTCTGGAGTGCGTCCGCAACGGTCTGAGGTTCCAGCCGTCCAAGGCGCCGCACAAGACGGTGCTTGTCGACAGTCCGGACCTGATCCAAGGCGATGAAACCGGCCCGGCCTTGAAATCGGCAAGGCGGTCGCCACGGGTAGGCCTGTCCGCCGGTGGTCATCGGGGCAACGACCACTGTCCGAAGCTGCTGGTTCAGCTCGTCCGGCGAGACGATCAGGCATGGCCGCGTCTTCCGGATCTCACTGCCAGTCGTGGGGCTCAACCGGACCAGATGGACGTCGCCCCGCTCCATACTCGCCAGAGTGCTACCACTCCCACTCCTGATCGTCGAAGGAAGTGGCCTGAGGACAATCGAGAAGCCGGTCGTCTCCAGCCGCGCGCATCTCCCGGGCTGCATCGGTCCAACCGCGACGAGCCTCGCGGCCCGATTCAGCGGCCGTCACTACGAGCCGGCCGGGCTCGGCACGAACTCTCACTTTCTCGCCGAGATCCGCCGCTCTCAACAGACCCCGCGGCACTTGGATTCCGCCGTCGGCCCCGAGCTTCACGATGCACGTCGTCGTGGACATGATCCGGGAGTGTAGCGCGGCGGCCGAGCGACTACCGCGTCACGGCAACGTAGAGCGACGCTACCGACCAGTCCCCGCCGCCGCGGAACTCGACGATCATCGGTCGGGCGTCCGGCTTCCAGCCGTAGCGCGGAAACCAGTCGCGAAACCAGGCCTCGTAGGTCTCGCGCACCGAAGCGGGGCCGCGGTGGTGCACCACGCCATAGGCGCCGCCGGGAAGATGGCGCTCCTGGATGCCCGGGCCGACCACTCGCCCCAGGTCGTCCGGCACTTCGATCGCCGCGTCCCACCGCGTGT
>JAPOXA010000040.1 GCA_026707325.1 Acidobacteriota bacterium
GCATGGCGGACGACATCGCGATCATCCGCTCGATGCACACCGACGCGATCAACCATGAGCCCGGCATCACCTTCATCCAGACCGGCCAGCAGATTCCGGGCCGGCCCTGCATCGGCTCCTGGTTCGCATACGGCCTCGGCAGCATGAACGAGGATCTGCCGACCTTCGTCGTGATGAACGCGGAGCGCAGCCATCCGTCGGCAGGCCTGCAGGCGATCTCGGCCAAGCTCTGGAGTGCCGGTTTCCTGTCGCCCGAGTACGCCGGCGTCGGCCTCCAGACCGGCGACGAACCGGTGCTCTATCTCAAGGACCCGCACGGTGTCTCGCCCGATGTCCGCCGGCAAGTGCTCGATGGCATGAGCGAGCTGAACCGGCTGCGCCACGCCCAGGTCGGCGATCCGGAGACGCTGGCCCGCATCGAGCAGTACGAGATGGCGTTCCGCATGCAGTCCTCGGTGCCCGAAATGGCCGACCTGTCAGCCGAGCCCGACGCCACCTGGGAACGCTGGGGCGAAGAAGCTCGGCAGCCCGGCAAGTTCCAGAACGCGGCGCTCATGGCCCGGCGGCTGGTCGAGCGGGGCGTTCGATTCGTGCAGATCTACCACCGGGGCTGGGACGTCCACCGCATCCTGCCGACCGTGCTTCCCGCGCAGGCCCGCGACGTCGACCGGGCCGCCTGGGCGCTGATCCAGGACCTCAAGGAACGCGGCCTGTTCGACGAGACCCTGGTCATCTGGGGCGGCGAGTTCGGCCGGACGATCTACTCCCAGGGAGCTCTCACAGCGACGGACTACGGCCGCGACCACCATCCCCGCTGCTTCACCATCTGGATGGCCGGCGGCGGCGTGAAAGGCGGCGTCGTCCACGGCGAGACGGACGATTTCTCGTACAACATCGTCAAGGATCCGGTACACGTCCACGACCTGCAGGCCACGGTGCTGCACCTGTTCGGCATCGACCACGAACGGTTCACGTACCGGCACCAGGGCCTCGACGCCCGGCTGACCGGCGTCGAGAAGGCGCGGGTTGTGAAGGAGGTCCTCGCCTAGCCCGCTATGAACCGCCGGCGTAGCGCCGGCTGATCGCGGCCTGGGCCTGAGCGCGAGCTGAAAGGGGCCGGCTTCCGACCTCTCCCCGCCGCTAGCATGAGCGTCGTGGAAACCCCGAAGACCGCCGGGCAGCACGTGTTCTCGATGGCGCCGCTCGGGGTGTGGCTGCGGTCGGGTTACCGCAAGAACGCCTACCGAATCGATCCGGAGACGATCGACCTCGTCGACCGGAACTGGGGATTCGCCGTCAAGGCCTGGGATTACCGGCCACCGAAGCAACGATCGACGAAGACAAAGCAAGAGGACACCAACCCATGATCCAGGCTGAAGAACGCAGCGACATCACGCCGCTCTGCCCGCACTGCGAGCATCCCGTGAGCATCTACTTCCGGGAGATCTCGGGATTCCTGGGCAAGCGCTACGTCTACTTCTGCGCGCTGTGCAAGAAGGTGCTCGGCGTGTCGCACCGCAAGGGCTTCTTCATGGGTTAGCACCGCAGAGTCGTGTCCAGTAGGTTGAATCCGTGACGATGCCGGTGTCGACCTACCCTGGTCGGGGCAACGTGCAATGTTCCCGTTCATGCAGACGGTCCAGGTAGGACTGCAGGTTCCCGAATCCTCCCAGTAGGCCGTCGTCGGCGCCCCAGCTCACGGTGTAGCCGACGATGATGTCGGTGACGGTGAAGCGGTCTTCCACAAGGTAGTGCGACTCCCCGAGTACCGCATCCAGTACTGCCGCGCTGCGCCGGAACAGTGCGTTGTTCTGCTCGATGATGGCCGGAACCTGACGCTCCTTCGGCATCAGAACGTCGACGCTGTTGATCTCGGAACTCCACAGCCACGGTTCCATCTCGGTCAAGGCGAAGGAGACCCACTGATCGTGGAGCGCGCGCGACCATGAGCCCGGCTTCGCGATCAAGTCTCGCTCGGGTGACAGGTCTGCGATGGCGGTCGCGATGGCGGCGGATTCGAACAGGGGACGCCCGTCGATGATCGCGACCGGCAACTTGCCCAACGGGTGGACGGCGCGCAGCTCGGCGAGGCCGGCCTGGCCGCCGAAGCCCACCGACTCGTAGGCCAGGCCGGCCTCGAGCAGGGTCCACCGGCAGCGCGCGGACCGCGTGGGTGCATGTTCGTAGAGCGTGATCTGTGGCATCGCGGGTGCTCGCACCGGGCGTATCGCCTTGGGGGGCGCGCACTCTAGCGGACGCACAGTCTCAACACGCAAGGCCCGGACGAACATGGCCGACGGACGTTCCCTGCGGCTCAGTCGATACGGAGGCGGTCGAACTCATCCCAGGCGGACATGTCCGACAGGACGACCTGATCGCCGGGAACCAGACCCTCGACGACCTCGATCGTGTTGGCCGAGATTCTGCCCAGGAGCACACGGGTTCGGGTGGCGCCGTTCCCTTCGCCCTCCAGACGGAAGAGGCCGACCTCACTCTCTTCCTGACCGACGACCGGACGACCCACGAAGACCACATCCTCCAGCCGTTCGAGTTCGATGGTTCCGGCGACGGTCAAGTCCGGCCGGGCACCGCGCGGCAGTTCACCGTCCAGCGCGACATCGACCGTCACGGTCCCCTCTTCCACCGCCGGATCGATCCGGACCACGCGGCCGGAGACGATCCCGTTTCGCGTGTCGACCGAGGCGACCTGCCCGATCTGAACGTCCTTCGCCTGCGTCTCGGCGATCCGCAACTCCGCCTTCAGCGCCGTCGGGTCGCCGACCCGGGCCAGACTCGTGCCCGCCGTGACGCGTTGTCCCTCTTCGACCGGCACCTGCTGGAGGACGCCGCGCATGCCGGCGCGGACCTGAAGGGCCGCGACCTGATCGAGCCGGAGTTGCCAGAGAGCGCGTAGACGATCCACCTCCGCCCGCTCGACGGCGAGCTTGGCCGCCTTCGTCGTCTCCGCGATGCCGAGGCGCTCCTCCTCCAGCGCGAAGCGCGTTTCATGTTCCCGCTTCGACGCCTGCGCCCGCTGGAGTTCGATCGCCGAGGCCAGACCGTCCTTCGCCAGTTCGGCGTCGGCGTCCGCCTCGAGCCGGGCCACGACGAGCGCGGCCTCCACACTCGCTAGCCCCGCCTTCTGCATCAGCAGCTCGCTCTCGAGTTCCACCTTCCGGTTCTCGTAACGCGCCTCGGCCGCGCGCAGGCTCAACTCGGCCTCCCGCGCCTGATGCTCAAGTTCCGGGTTGCTGAGTTCGACGATCACCGAGTCCGGCGTGACATCGGCGCCGGGATCGAGAACGATCCTCTCGACGGTGCCCTCCGTCGTCGCCGGGATCCACCTGATCTTCTCCGGCACCAGCGTTCCCCGGCCCCGGACTTCCCGGACCATCGGCCCGCGCCGCACCGTGTCGACATAGAGAGCGTCGCGGTCGACGCGCGGCGCCGACGGCTGGACCTGCTGCAAGCCGAGCGTGACCAGCACGAACAGGACGCCTCCGAGAGAGAAGTAGGTCACCCGGCGGACCTTCTTCTTTCGCGCCAGGTCCGGCCGCGCAATGTCCATTCCTACACCCGGATCGGGCACGTCGTTCAGCCCGTGGCCCGCCCGTCGAAGAGCTGGATCTCCCGCTCGGCATAGTCGGCATAGCGGGGATCGTGGGTCACCATGCAGATCGTCGATCCTTCCTCGTGCAGGGTCCACAGCAGGTCCATCACCGCCCCGCCGTTCTTCGAGTCGAGGTTACCCGTCGGCTCGTCGGCAAGCAGGATCGACGGCTGTCCGGCAACAGCACGGGCGACGGCGACCCGCTGCTGTTGCCCTCCGGAGAGCTGGCTCGGCAGGTGCTTCGCGCGTGGCGCCATCTCGACCTTCTCCAATGCCTGGCCCACCAGCTCCCGCCGCTCCCTTGACCGAATCCCCCGATAGGTGAGCGGAAGCTCGACGTTCTCGTAGACGCTCAGGTCGCCGATCAGGTTGAAGTTCTGGAAGATGAAGCCGATCTCCCGGTTGCGGATCCGCGCTCGCTCGGACTGCTTGAGCTGCGCCACCGGATAGCCGTTCAGCGTGTAGTCGCCGGCCGTCGGCGTATCGAGCAGACCGAGGATCGACAGCAGGGTGGACTTGCCGCAGCCGGACGGGCCGGACACGGCCACGTACTCGCCCGAGTCGATGTCGAGAGTGACTCCATCGAGGGCGTGGGTTTCGATCTCGTCCGTGTAGAAGACCTTGGACACGTTCTCCAGGTGAATCAGCGTATTCATGGTGTAGACAATCTACGTCATATGGAGTAGCTTGTCTATACCATGACGCCAGCAAGTCCTCGCAATCAGCTTCTCTACGGAACCCTGGACCTGCTCATCCTGCGCACGCTGGTCTACGGCCCGGCGCACGGCCACGCGATCGCCGGACACATTCAGCGCGTGTCGGAGGACGCACTTCGCATCGAAACCGGATCGCTGTACCCGGCCCTGCACCGGCTGGAGGCCCGCGGCTGGATCGCGGCGGAGTGGAAGACCTCCGACAAGGGCAAGCGCGCCAGGTACTACCGGCTCACTCGGACTGGCCGGCGCCAGCTCGTCGTCGAGCAGTCAAGGTGGCAGCAGCTCTCGGTGGCCGTGACGAGGGTGCTTCGTCCGGCGGAGTAAGGGGAAGACCAGGCGATGCTGCGGCTGCTCCACAACCGTCTGCGCTCCATCTGGCATAGGCCACAGAAGGACGTCGAGCTAGACGAGGAGATCCGCTTCCACCTCGCCGCAGAAGCGGAAGAACGAATCGAGACTGGCCTGCCTCCCGAACGGGCCCATGCCGAGGCGCGGCTTAGATTCGGCAACGTCCTGCTGACTCGTGAGCTGACCCGCGAGGCTTGGGGCTGGGCGCCCGCGGAGCGCCTCCTCAAGGACATCCGCGCCGCATTCCGCATGATGCGGCGCAACACCGGCTACACCTGCGCCGTGGTCCTCACCCTGGCACTCGGCATCGGCCTGAACGCCCCGATGTACGAGATGCTGTCCCGCCTGTTCCTCCGGCCGCCGCCGCACATCGAGGACCCGGACGCCGTTCATCGCCTCTGGCTCAGCGAGCGCGTCGATCCAGGCAACCGCAGCGGCTCCACGGGACGATCCTGGGTCGTCGATGCGATGCAGTGGCTCGACTTCCAGGCCCTGAGCGTCGCCGACAACGCACTCATCGACGGCGTCGCGGGCCACAGAGTGTCGTCCAGTACGAACGGACGCGGTCAACGCGCCGAGAACCTCACGGTCTCCTGGGTCACGGGAGAGCTCTTCGACTTCCTTGGCGTGGCTCCAACGGCCGGAAGGTCGATCGCTGCCGAAGACAACGACCTGGCCGCGCAGCCCGTCGCCGTGATCAGCGACGGCTACCGGCGACAGCGATTCGACAGCGCGGAGGAAGCGCTCGGCGCAACGCTCAGCTTCGACGACGTCACCTACCTCGTCGTCGGCGTATTGCCGCCCGGCTTCTCCGGGCCCCGCTCGAACGCGGTCGACGTTTGGCTTCCCCTCGAACACGCGGCAACGGCCAGCCGGGGGAACAGCTGGAGACGGTACGGAAGCACGTTCTACCTCACGCCATTCGTACGGCTGGCGCCCGGCGCGACGGAGGAGGCCGCCGGCGCCGCCGTGACGGCCGCCGTCCGGGCGGCGCGTGCCGGCTCGCGGTTCTCGGACTCCCTGGACCAGGAGGCGACCGTGGCTCTTGGGCCGATCCTCCGAACCCGCGGCCCCGTCACGCTGCGGCGCCACATGCGTCTGCCGCTGATCGCGGGCGGGATCACCTTCGTCGTGCTCCTCGTCGCGGCCGTCAACATGTCGAACCTGCTGATGCTGCGGGTCGCTTCCAGGCGACGCGAGTTGGCGGTCCGCTATGCGCTCGGCCTGGGCAAATGGGGAATCGGACGTCTCCTGGTGACGGAGAGCTTGGCTCTCGCCGCCCTCTCCGGCGTTGTCGCCCTGGCCGTTGCCGCAGCCACCGGCGACGCCCTTCGCCGCACGCTCCTGCCGAGTCACCAGTGGGCCGACGATCCGCTGGGCGCCACGGCAGTCGGCTTCACCGCGATCGCCGTCCTCGGGGTCGGCCTGGCGGCAGCCGTGGCACCCGCTGTGTACGCGGCGCGCAGCCGGGGAATCGAGAAGCTCGACAGCTCGCGGAGCGCCAGCGCGCTCGGAACGCCCGTTCGCACCGGCCTGATCGTGGTTCAGGCCGCACTGTCGGTCGTCCTGCTCAGCGGAACGGCCGTGTTCTACCGTTCGTTCGAAGCGGCGCGCAAGGTCGACGTCGGCTACGCGAAGGAGCACCTGCTCACGGTGACACTGGGGAGCTTTCACGGCGACACCCGCCTGGATGGCCTGGACGGCGCACCGCTCGACGAGAGCGCAATCCGTGCCATGGAGGCCCGCGTACGCGATGTGCCGGACGTGCTGGACGTTGCCCAAGGTACGAGCTCACCGATGTCGGGAAGCGGTGCGGCGTACGCGGATCTGCGCATCGAGGGACTCGACCGCCTGCCGTTCCGCTCCGGGCCCCACGTGAACTTCACTACACCCAACTTCTTCGATGTCGCGGGGCTGGACATTCGGGAAGGCCGCGGCTTCACGGAATGGGACCGCGAAGGCACGCGGAAGGTCGCGGTCGTCGATACGTCGTTCGCCCAGCAGGCCTGGTCCGGCCGGAGCGTTGTCGGCCGTTGTCTGTTCGTCGGCATCGACGCCGACTGCACAACGGTGGTCGGCGTGGTGGAACCCGCCGTGAACTGGGGTGTGCTCGAGGCCGACCCCGTCTACTACCTGCCCATCTCCCAGGCGTCATCCGACTCGGCCCTGGCGAGATGGGCGAGCCTCCAGCGTTCGCTGATCGTCCGCACCGCCGGAAGCCCCGGGCGCGTCGAGGCGCCGGTACTCGGCGCCCTGGCCGAGCTGTTTCCCGAACTGCCGGGACACCACGTCCGGAACCTCTCCCCGCAGTTCGCATCGCGGATTCGCACCTGGAGAACGGGAACGCGCCTGTTCGCCGCCTCCTCCATGCTCGCCGTATTGCTGGCAGCCATCGGGCTCTACGCCGTCGTCGCATTCGGAGTGCGCCAACGCGAGCACGAGTTCGGCATCCGGCGTGCCCTGGGCGCCAAGGCGTCCAACCTCCTGCGCATGGTGCTGGCACGCGGCTTCGCCCTGGCGGCCGCCGGCGTCGCGGCCGGTACGATCGCCGCGCTCTGGGCGGGCCGATTCGTCGAGCCGCTGCTCTTCGACGACCGCAGTCCACGGGACCCGCTGGCGTTCGCCACAGCGGCGCTGGTGCTCCTGGCGATCGCGGTGATGGCCTCGTTCCTGCCGGCCCGCCGAGCCGCTCGCGCCGACCCGCGTCAGGCGCTGGAGGCCGAGTAGTCGCTCAAGGCACGTCAGCCACCCACATCTTCGCCTGCGCGCCGCGGCCCGTCACCGAGCCACCGGCGGCGTAGAGCTTGCCGTCGATGATCGCAGCGGCGGGCGACGACAGAGGCATCGGCAGGCTGTCAACTGCGGAGTTCCCGTGCCAGTTCGGCGGCTCCATCGAGCAGTGTCTGCATGCCGGCACCGTCCAGCCAGTCAACTCGGAACGATCGGTAGCTGACGCGGGCGCGAGCCGCGTTGAGGCGGCATAGCGCCAGCACTCCGGCTTCTTCCTCGGACGGCTCGCCGACGATGCAGGACTTCAGCAGATCGTCGAGGACGTGCGCATCGTTCAGAGTGCCGAGCACATCCTGGAGCCGTTTGCAGCGCTCAACCAGGGAGGCCGCGACTTCGCCTTCCGTTCGTACCGGTTCGACCAGGTAGCGGAGGCGCTTGCCGGCGATGCGCACCTTGTGAGGGCCGCGCTTCCGGTCACCGCCAAGGCCGTCGACGCAAAGCTCCAGCCTGTGTGCGATCCGCTCCAGCCGGTCGGCCAGTACGTGCGGGTACGGCAGGCCAACGCACCCCGTCGGCACCGAGTCCTCCAGGCGCGACTCGAAGCCGTCCGCCCACTCGACGAACTCGGCACAGACTTCCCGGTTCGAATCGCCTGATTGCGAGCGCGCCGCCGAACGGAGCCGCGCCTCGACCCACTCGTAGCCCGGCCGGTGCCGTGGTTCCAACTCCTCGACTTGCGTCTCCAGCCACTCGAGCGCGACTTCGGCATCGCGGCTGGCGCCCGTCCGCTTCTGGAACCCGGCGAGCGTCTTCCGGTCACGTTTCTCGACCAGGGCTCGGAGCAGCCCCTTCCACGCGCTCAAGGTGCTCCGCAGCCGCCGGATCGAGACCCTGAAGTCGTGGAGGCCCTCGGAGTCCTCCGGATCGAGGCAACGGGGCGCGGTTTCACGCGCGTGCGAGAGAAGATCGAGCGCGATCAGCCGAACAGCCTCCTCCGCGCCCCGTCTCAGCAGATCGCCCGGAAGTGGCATTCCGTCAGTATAGGAAGGCGCCACTTGGTGCGCCGGCCTTCTGGCCGGCCTCCGGCGCGAGCCGACGATCACCGTTTCTCGCGAAGACCGGCGGGGACACCGGCGCACCCAGTGAGCGGCTAGCCGGTCGTACGGGGCGCGAGGCGGAACACTCCGTACGCGGCAAGCAGGACCGCGACGCCACATGCGAAGGCCTCCAGCCCGCGGCCGTAGAGCGCCATTCCAGTCCCGAACAGAGCGGCGTACACCGCGGAACAGCCGAGCATCCAGGCGAGCAGCGCCGCCGTGGCGCCGCCGGGTTCGTCCGGCCGTGTCTCCACGACCCGCCGCCAGCCACGTGCGAACGGACGGACGCGGTCGTAGAACGACTGCAGAACCGCCGTCTCGGTCGGCCGGGTCGCGATCGTGACGCCGAACCAGACCGCGGTCGTCAGAGCGACGCCGAACAGAAGCTGCGCGGCGGCGGAAGGCAACGCCAGTCCGACACCCTCATGGCCGAACTGGAACCAAACGGCGATCCCGAACGAAGTGACCATCGCCGAGATCTCCGACCAGGCGTTGATGCGCCACCAGAACCACCGCAGCAGAAAGATGAGCCCCGTGCCGGCGCCGATCTGCAGCAGGATCTGGAATGCTTGCATCGCGTTCTCCAGCCACAGCGCCACCACCGCCGCCAAGGCGACGAGGCCGATCGTCGACAGCCGCGCGACCAGGACGTAGTGCGACTCCCCACGGCCCGGGCGAACGAAGCGCCGGTACACGTCGTCGACGATGTAGGAAGCGCCCCAGTTGAGGTGCGTCGAGATCGTCGACATCAGCGCCGCCGCCAGCGAGGCGACGACCAGCCCGAGCAGGCCGTGGGGCAGAAAGACGAGCATCGCCGGATAGGCGAGGTCATGCCGGACGATCGAGGGGTCGAGGTGCGGAAAGGCCTCGGCGATCGAATCCAGGGTCGGGTAGACGACGAGCGACGCCAGCGCGACCAGGATCCACGGCCACGGCCGTAGCGCGTAGTGGGCGATGTTGAACCACAAGGTGGCGCCCATCGAGTCGCGCTCGCTCCTGGCGGCGAGCATGCGCTGGGCCGCGTATCCGCCGCCGCCCGGTTCGGCGCCCGGGTACCAGGTGGACCACCACTGGACGGCGATCGGGATGAGGAAGACGGTGGCGGCCGTCTCCCAGTCGGCGAAGTCGGGCAGCAGGGCGAGGCGCGCCGCGATGTCCGGGTTCGAGACGAGCCCCGAAAGCCCGCCGACGGCGGGATGCGCAAGCGCGTACCAGGCCGCGGCGACGGAGCCAACCATGGCGATCACGAACAGCATGAGGTCCGTGACGACGACGCCCCAGAGCCCGGAGGTCGCCGAGTACGCCGCCGTGACGGCGGCCGCCACGAGCACCGTCGTGTACTTGTCGGCGCCGAGCAGGACGCCGCCGATCTTGATGCCGGCGAGCAGTACCGCCGCCATGATCATCACGTTGAAGAAGACGCCCAGGTACACGGCGCGGAAGCCGCGCAGGAACACGGCTGCCCGCCCCGAGTAACGCAGCTCGTAGAAGCCGATGTCGGTGAAGACGCCCGAGCGCCGCCACAGCTTCGCGTAGAAGAACGTCGTGCACATGCCGGTGATCAGGAACGCCCACCACATCCAGTTGCCGGAGACGCCGCCGTTCCGCA